>CAZABP010000048.1:0-33950 GCA_964483245.1 uncultured candidatus Brocadiaceae bacterium
CCCCCCCCCCCCCCCCCCCCCCCCCCCCCCCCCCCCCCCCCCCCCCCCCCCAAGGCGTCACTGCCTCCAGTAGCTCGCCACCGTCGTGATCCCCGGCACGTCGATCGTGCGGATGCGCTTGCCAGTGTCGACTTCGAAGATGTCGAGCTTGCCGGTGTCGCCGAGTGCGATGAAGAACAGCTTCGGATTGAACGGGAGCACCGCCCCTCCGCCGATGACCTTGATCGCATCCTTGCTCGAGTGAGTCCACGGCGGCAGCGGGATGGTGCTGTTGAACGGCGTCACCTGGCCGAAGCCGGAGCCGCGGTTGAACATCTCATCGGTCGTGAAGTCGACCGGCGCGTTGCCGGACAGCAGGTCCTTGCCGGGCGTCGTGGCATTCGAGCCGCCGAAGCGCTGCGTGACCTGCCATTCCTTCTGGCGGAACGTCGGGGGCAGGATGAACCCACCGCTGTTCGGGCTGATCGGGATCGGACCGACCGGCGAGGCGAACAGCTCGAGCCGCGACAGCTGGCCGAGACCGGACTCGTCGACGTGCGCGATGTAGACGCCGCTGTTGCTGCTCGTGTAGTCGAGCTTGACCGCACGCGGGCGGCGGAAGTTCGCGTTCGGAACGATCCCGACCACGTCGTTGAAGCCGATCCCGTTCACGCCGTCCGGCCCCGACTCGTAGATCGCGATGTTGCCGTTCTCGTTCAGGATGTAGCCGAAGTAGATGCCACTCGCGAAACCCGTGGTCTGGTAGCGCGGAGTCAGCGCGACGTCGATCGGGCTGCTCAAGAAGCCGGTCACGGTCTTGCGGACCTGGAAGTCGAGCGCGCCGAGAATCGAGACCGAGTTCGACTGCGTGCTGACGACGGCGATGTCCTCGCCGTCCGGCTGCCACGCGATCGCGGTCGGCCCGGCCGGCACGCGCGTCTCGCCGACGACGGTGTGGAAGTTGGCGCTCGTCGGATCGATGTCGATGAACGTCACCGTCGAGTTCGCGAAGTTCGTGACCGCCAGCGTCCGCAGGTTCGGCGACATCGCCATGCTGAACGGGTCGGTGACCTTGATCACATCGAGCACCGTGAACCGGTTGCTGTTCAGCACCAGGATCTGCCGGTTGCCGCGATCCAGCACGTACAGGAAGTGCCCGATCTGCTGCCGCGACGTGAACGGGCAGAACGGAGTCGGCGGCGGCGGCGACGATGGCGGCTGGTGCGGTCCGTAGAACACACCCTCCATCAGGTGGCCGAACAACCCGACCTGCGTCGATTGATTGGCGAATGGATTGCCCTTCACCAGCGCGTTGATCGGCTGCTGCGTGCAACCCGCCGGCACGCCACCCGTCAGGATCACACCCGGAGGGGGCGGGCTCGAGCTGGACGTCGTCACACACGGCTCGTCACCGAAGATCGCGCGGGCCGGGTTCGGTGGCGGGAACAGCAGCTTCGGTGGATTCGGCTCCGGCGCGACGCTGATGTTGTTGCCGCTGACGCGCGTGCCGCCAACCGGTTCGAGCTGGTTGGCACGCGTCGCGTTCAGGTTGATGTTCTCGTTGTTGAACACCAGATCGAGCGGCGCGCCGATGTGGATGTCGCCGATCACGCCGACCAGCGGATCGCGCAGCAGGCGCGTGTTGCCGGCGGTGTCCTGCACCAGCGTCAGTGCGCCCGCGCTGCCAGCAGCCAGCGTGTTCTGCTCCGGGGCGAGCGCCGGCGTGACGCCAGGACGCCCGACGTTCGGATTCAGCGAGAAGCGCGACAGGGCCGGATCACCGGTGCTCTGTCCGAAGCCGTTCAGATCGAGCACCGACACGCCTGGCGCCGAACCGCCGATCCCGATGTAGATCGCGTCCGGCGCGACCGGCGCGTTGACGATGCCCGGGCCATCTCCGGTCGAGAACGACGTCGCGACCGTGACGCCGATCTTGTTCCCATCGAGCCCCGCGATCGTCGTGTTGTTCGCGGTCACGTTGACCGTCGAACGCCCCGGCAGGTTGTAGGCCGGCCGGATCCGGAAGTTGCAGAGGTCGCCGTAGTTCAGCGGGTCGGCGTAGTAGATGACCGAGAACGTGTTCGCGGCCAGCGTGACCTGCAGCGCCATGCCGCCCGACGCCGGGATCGGATTCGACGGCGTGAAGAACGAGCCGACCGTCAACGGCTGCACCGGCTTGTTGAACCGGACCAGGATCGTCGTCAGTGGATCCACGTCCGTCTGGTTGTTGCCCGGCGTGATCTCGAGCGCGCGGTTCATCGAGAATCCGAGCACGTTGGCCGGATTCGGATCGACGCCGACCGTCGTGGCCGTGCAGATCTCCTGCTCGAGCGGATCGTCCTCACTGTCGCGCACGGCGTTCGTGACGCTGACCTGCAGCAGCGCGCCGGTCGGGAACGTCTCGAGCGTGCCGAGCGTGCCATCCGAGTCGGCGACGAACGTGAACGTGTTCGGCTGCACCAGGTCGGTGTCCCCGGTGAAACCGCGCGGGAAGCCGTTCGCGCGCGCATCGACGATCTGGACCTGGCCGTTGTCGCCGATCTTGACCGCCTGGCGCAGGACCAGCTTGCCCCCCTCGTTGTAGTACGTGTAACCCCCGACGAAGCCCCGACCCGAGATCACGCTCGTGCTCTCGGTGACCGGGTTGTAGGTCAGCAGGCTGACCGCCGTCGTCAGGCCGGAGTTGACCTGGTTCGCGAGCTGGTCGCTGAGGATGCTCTGCACCTTCAGCTTGTGGCTGAAGCGGAACAGGAAGTAATGGTTCCCCGGCGACCCGTTCGGCAGCGTCGGCGTGGTCCCGAACGTGCCTACCGGCAACACGCCGTTGTTGGCGTTCGAGTTGTTGCGCAGGATCGATTCGCTCGTGATGTCGACGATGTTGGCCGTCGGATTGCCGAACTGATCGAGTTCCCGGATCCGGTAGGGGTAGACCTGGGCGAGCCCGGTCGTGACCAGCGTGACCTGGAAATCACCCCGGTTCGCGCGGTCACCTGGCGCTCCACCCGAGCAGCCGCCGAGGCCCGCCATCAGCCCAGTCAGCAGGACGCAACCGAGCCCGGCGGAGAGAGTTCTGTTCATCATGGGAACGACTGCCCCGGTCACGGACCGGGGAACTGGTGGTGAATCGGTATGCGGGAGCCGGGGAACGTTACCCCGGGTGATGCCGCGCACAAGCCTGCGCGAGAACCGGGCGACCGGTGGCAAGGCCTGCTGCGGAACGGAGTTGGATATCCACGGCCGCCGCGGGCGTCACCGCTCGGGGGGAAATTCCAGGCTGCCGGAACCTGTGCCCCCGCACCTGCGGGCGGGATGACGCCGATGCGTCCGCTTCCTTGGCGCGACAGCGGAACCTACGCTCGGCGGCATGGTGTTCCACGAGGCGCAGGAGCCCGAGGAACGGGAGTACGACCGCGCGCTGCGGCCCACCTCGTTCTCCGAGTTCATCGGCCAGGACCTGGTCCGGGAGAACCTGCGGATCGCGATCGAGGCGGCCCGCGGGCGCGGCGAGCCGCTCGACCACGTGCTGCTGAGCGGCCCCCCGGGCCTGGGCAAGACGACCCTCGCGCACCTGATCGCCGCCGGCATGGAGTCGCAGCTCGTCGTGACCTCCGGGCCGGCCCTGTCGGCGCCGCGCGACCTGATGGGGACCTTGTCGCGCCTCGAGCGCGGGGACGTGCTGTTCGTCGACGAAGTCCACCGGCTGCCGCGGGTCGTCGAGGAGTACCTGTACACCGCCATGGAGGACCACGCGATCGACGTGGTGCTCGATCCCGGACCGGCCGGACGCAGCATCCGGCTGACCCTGCAACCGTTCACGCTGGTCGGCGCGACGACCCGCGAGGGGCTGCTGTCGGCGCCGTTCCGCGGCCGCTTCGGCCTCGTCGAACGGCTCGAGCCGTATCCGGCGCAGGACCTGGTCCGGATCCTCGCGCGCGCGGCGCGGCTGCTCGGGATTTCGATGGCCGACGCAGCGGCAGCGTTGCTGGCTGCACGCAGCCGCGGCGTACCGCGGGTCGCATTGCGCCTGCAACGGCGCGTCCGCGACCACGCGCAGGTCCTCGGCGAGGGCGAAGTCGACGCGGAGCTGACGGCGCAATGCCTGACGCGGCTCGGCGTCGATGTGCTGGGCCTCGAAGACCTCGACCGGCGGATCCTGCGCGTGTTGATCGAGCGCGGAGAGCCGGTCGGGCTGAAGACGCTGGCCGCCGTCGTCGACGAATCCGAAGACACGATCGAAGAGGTGTTCGAACCCCACCTGCTGCGCAGCGGGCTGATCAGCAGGACCCCGCGCGGCCGTGTCGCGACCCCACGCGCCTATGAACACCTCGGGCTCGCGCGGCCCTCCGCCGGCGGCACGTTGCCGTTCGCGGAGGCATGACGGCGTTCCGGTTCGAGCTGCTCGGCGAGCGGGATGGGATCCGCCGCGGGCGCTATCACACTCCACACGGCACGTTCGAGACCCCGTGCTTCGCCCCGGTGGGCACATATGGCTCGGTGAAAGGGCTGACCCCGGAGCAGGTCCGCAGCACCGGCGCCGAGCTGATCCTCGCCAACGCGTATCACCTCGCCCTGCGTCCCGGCGCCGCGCGCGTCGCGGCCCTCGGTGGATTGCATCGGTTCACCGGCTGGAACGGGCCGATGCTGACCGATTCCGGCGGCTATCAGGTGTTCTCGCTCGACGCGCATTGCCGCGTCGACGATGCCGGCGTCACGTTCCGTTCGGTCGTCGATGGTGCGGAGCAGCGGCTGACACCGGAGTCCGCGCTCGCGCAGCAGCGCGAGCTCGGCGCCGACATCGTCATGGTGCTCGACCAGTGTCCGGCCGCCGATGCCCCGCGGGCAGCGATCCTGCGTGCACACGAGCGCACGCTCGTCTGGGCCCGCGAGCAGCGCGAGCTGCACGCCGCCTGGGGTGGCGCCGGCCGCGGACAGGCGCTGTTCGGGATCGTGCAGGGTGGCATCGATCCGGAGCTGCGCGCGGCGAGCGCACAGGCATTGGTCGAGCTGGAGTTCGATGGGTATGCGATCGGCGGACTGAGCGTCGGCGAGACACGGGAGCAGATGGGGATGGCCTTGGCGGCCGCGGTCCCGCTGCTGCCGCGCGACAAGCTGCGCTACCTGATGGGCGTCGGCACGCCGGAGGACTTCGCGGTCGCGATCCCGCGTGGTGTCGACCTGTTCGACTGCGTGACGCCGACACGACATGGCCGCAATCACGCCGCGTTCACGCGGGATGGCATCGTCAAGATGCGCAACGCGCAGTGGAGCGAGGATCCGCAGCCGCTCGACGCGGGCTGCACCTGCTATACGTGCCGCACGTTCTCGCGCGGCTATCTGCGCCATCTGTCGGTCTGCAATGAAATGCTGGCGGGGACGCTGCTCGCGCTGCACAACATCCACTACTTCCAGGATCTGATGGCGCAGTACCGGCGCCAGGTCGACGCCGCATGAACCGCCCGAGTCCACTGTCGCTGATCCTCGGCAACCAGTCCTACGCCGCAACTGCGCCAGGGCCGCTGGTGCCGTGGCGTCGTGGTCGCCGCGTCGCGGCGGTGAGCGGACTGACGCGCATGCTGCTCGCGCTCCTGCTCGCGGGCGCCGCCATCGCCCAGGCGCCGGTCGTCACGCTCGGCACCTGGAACATCGAGAACCTCGGCTTCCGCGAGCCGCGGCGGACCGACGACGACTACACGAAGATCGCGCAGTTCGTCACCGAGACCGGCGCCGACGTGCTCGCGGTCCAGGAGATCGGCGGGCCGGAGCCGTTGGGGCGCCTGATCGCAAAGCTGCCCGGCTGGCGGTTCGTGCTCGGCGAGAGCGGCGGGTTCCGCGGCGAGAGCGGCAGGATCAGCGTCGGGTTCCTGTGGAACGATGCACGGATCGAGCTGGTGGCGGCCGAAGACCTGCGCGGCGTGCCGACCTCGGTCGACGGCGTGCCGATCTTCCATCGCCAGCCGGTGACCGCCTGCTTCCGCAGCCGCGACGGCGGGCTCGACTTCCGCGCGATCGTCGTGCACCTGAAGGCGTCGCGCGGCACCGCGAACGAACACAAGCGCAAGCTCGAGATCGCCGTGCTGCGCGAGATCCTGACGCACCTCGGCCGCGCCGACGGCGAGGACCAGGACATCGTCGTGCTCGGCGACTTCAACCACTCGCCCGGCAGCGCCGAGCATGCGGGCTTCGTCGCCGGTGGGCTCGTGACATATGCCACGTCGCCGCAGGCGCGGCCGACGATCGTGCACTTCGACGATCCGATCGACCACTTCGCGCTGACCGCCGACTTCCGTGACGAGCTGCGCCACGACAGCCGCAGCGTGCACGATCGGATCGCCCGCAGCGACGAGTCGCGGTGGCGCGCGCACTACTCCGATCACATCCCGGTCACGATCCAGCTCGACGCGTCGCGCGACCGGGATCCGGCGGCGAAGTTCACGCCGCTGGCGAAGTGGGGCGGCGTCGCGTTGACCGCGAGCACCACGGGTCCGGCAGCCGCTCCGCTCGAGGCCGGTGGCACGCCGACCGGCACCGCAGACGACTTCGTCACCGGCGCACGTGTGCGCGTCACGACGATGATGTCGAACCAGGTGTTCGAGGGGACCCTGACCGCACCGCTCGGCGACTGGATCCTGCTGCGCGACGCCGCCGGCGCCATGCGCGCGATCCCACGCACGTCGGTACACCACGTGACGCTGATCCGCTGATGGCCTGGATCCGCACGATCCCCGACGACGAAGCGGACGGCCGTCTGCGGCGCAGCTACGACGCCGCACTCCGGCGCGCCGGGCGCATCTACGGGATCGTCCGCCTGATGTCGCTCTCGGCGGCGACCCTCGACGCCTCGATGGGCCTGTACCTGGCGACGACGGTCGATCCGAAGGTCCCGCTGCCGCGCTGGTTCCGCGAGCTGATCGCCGTCACGGTCTCGCGTCTCAACGACTGCTTCTATTGAACGCAGGCGCATCTCGGCGACCTCCGTGCCGAGGCGCCGGCGGAGCTGCGCGAGACGCTGACCGGCCCCGCTCCCGAGCAGGCGCTGGAGTCGCCGTTCCGCGAACTGCTCGGCTACGCGCGCAAGGTCACGCGGTCGCCCGCGACCTGCCGGCGCAGCGACGTCGAGGCGCTGCGCGCGGCCGGCGCCACGGATCCGCAGATCCACGCCACCGTGCAGGTCGCGGCGTACTTCGCCTACATCAACCGCGTCGCCGATGCGCTCGGCGTCGATCCGGAGCCGGAGATGCCGGCGCCGCCGGACGCGCCCGCTACTTGATCGGCTCGAGCTTCACGTAATCCAGGCCGACGCCGTAGTCCGGCCGCGCCCGCACATCGCGGCCGATCAACTCGATCGCCAGCGCCGTCTGGCCCGGCCCGAGCTCCACGATCCCGAAGTCGATCTCATTGCCCGGTCGCGTCCGCGCACCATGCAGATCGAAGAACCCCGGCAGCTCCTTGCCGCCGAGATGCACCGTGATCTGCCCCTGGTCCGGTGCCTGGGTGAACACGACGCGCAGCCGGTACTTCCCCGGCGCAGGCACTGGCAGCCCGAGCTCGAGCCGGTCCCCCGGCTCCGCGCCGCGCCAGGCGAGCTGCGCGCCATCGCTCCAATCGCCGTCGAATGCCGACATCTCCTCGCGCAGCACGCGTCCCTTCGGCTTGCCGAGCACCGGCAGGCTCTCCGCCTCCAGCGCGCCGGCGATCCGCCGCGGCGGCCGCACGGTGATCTCGCGCGGCAGCCGCTCGCCGACCGGCGGGATCGGCGGCAGGCCGGAGACCGCGCCCGGCGGCGCGTACCACCAGACCGTCGTCGCGAGGTCCAACTCGCCGAGTTCGTAGCGCTGCAGGATCTCGAGCTCGCCACGCACGCTGCGCGTGAACGGCAGATCGTCGCCGAGCTGCAACCGTAGCAGCGTCGTCGTGCCGAGACTGCCCGGCCCGCCATGCTGCAGGATGCCGCCGAACGCGCCGCAGTACCGCGGCGTCCGTCCGGCGGTGAAACCGAAGTGCGCATCGGTCGCCGTGCCGAACCAATCCGGCAGCGCGGCGCCGTCGACGAACCACTTCGGGTCGCCGTCCCCCCACCAGGAGCGCGCGGTGCTGCAGGCGGCGACTGCGAGCCCGACGACGCGACCGGGTCCGGCCGTGTCGAGCAGCCGGTGCTCGCGGAATGGCCGCGCCGGCACCGCACGCTGGTGGTGCCAGGCGGCGTGGAGGGTCCAGGCACCAGCCGGGACGTCCTGCGCGTCCGAGCGCACACCGATGCGCGCGTGCCCGAGCGGGCCCTCCCCTTCGCCGGCCAGCTGCACACGCAGCGTGCGCTGCAGCGGGATCGGCCAGCGGCTGCACAGCGTCCCGTCCGCGAGCACCTCCAGCATCCGGCTCTGGAACGGCGGCGCATCCGGCGCCGCGGCGAAGAAGTCCCCGAGCGGGACGCGCGCCGTCTCGGCACCGTCGACCGCCAGCACGAGCAGGGTCCGCCGCAACGTGACCGCGCGCGACACCCCGTCGGTTGGACGCAACTCGATGCGCAGCTCGCGCAGCACGCGCGGGCCGGCAACCTCCAGCGCGACGCCCTCCAGCAGCTCCCCCTCGCTGCTCGCATCGGCACGGAACTCCATCCGCTCCGCAGCCGCGGCTGCCGCTGCCAACGCCGGCAACGCGGCTTCGATCGCCGGACCGGACCAGGGACCTGCGACGCTGAGGTCCGGCAGCCGGCGCACGACGACCTCGTATTGCAGCCGCGGGTCGGATGCCGCGACGACGAGCCGCCGCCCGAACGGGATCGGCACGCGGCAGACCGCGCCGCCAGGCCGCGCCGCAGCCAACGGCGGCACCAACCCGAGCGCCGGGGACGCCCCCACCAGCGCTGCCAGATCCACCTGCCACGCCGGGTCCTCCGCGCCGTCCAGATAGAACGACAGCCGGCCGGACGGCTGCGCCACCCACAGCCGCACGAGGGCTCCCGGACCTTCGGTATCGACGAGCACGTACTCCGGACGCTGGTCGCGCAGGTCGACCCGCACGAAGCGGCCAGCGTCTTCGTCGGCGAACCAGTCGTCAGGGACCTCGGGCCCCTGATCGCTGCGGCGGTCGCGGCTGCTCGCGACGACGATCGTTTCGCCCGGTCCGGCCGGCTGCCACAGCCGGTCCTCGTCGGTCAGCTGCGTCCAGAGCCCGGCGAGATCGAGCGGACGCTGCGCGGCGAGCCCGTCACCGAGCAGCAGCAGGAGCAGGACTGCGAGCAGGCGGGTGCGCATGGCCGTGCACGGTACCGAAGCCGGACATGCAGGACCCAACCGAGGCAGCATTCCCTGCGTATGCTCGCGCGCCCCACCCAGCGCCCCTGGAGCCTCGCATGCGAACCGCCGCGTTCCTCGCCGCCGCGTCCTCAGTACTGATCGCCCAGGAATCTCCGCAGACCCCAGCGCCGCGAACCGCGGCGCAGCCGCCCGCGACCCAGCAGGAGGCCGCCGCCACGAAACCGGATCCGTACTACGGACTCGAGCTGGTGCACCGGCTGGCGTGGCGTGGGATCGGTCCGGCCAACATGGGGGGACGCATCACCGACCTCGACGTGCCGGCCGAACAGCCGAACACCTGGTACGTCGCGACGGCGGGCGGCGGGCTGTGGAAGACGACGAACGCCGGGACGACCTGGACCGCGCTGTTCCAGAACCAGCCGACCGTTTCGATCGGCGACGTAGCGGTCGCGCCGTCGAACTCCGACATCGTCTGGGTCGGCACCGGCGAGGAGAACGCGCGCAACTCCGTGCAGTGGGGCGACGGCGTCTACAAGTCCACCGACGCCGGCAAGACCTGGAAGCACATGGGTCTGCCCGAGTCGTTCCAGATCGGCCACATCGCGATCCATCCGCAGAACCCCGACGTCGTCTACGTGGCCGCGCTCGGTCGGCTGTGGAGCCACAACCGCGAACGCGGCGTGTTCCGCACGCGCGACGGCGGCGAGACCTGGGAGCACGTGCTGTACCTCGACGACGCGACCGGCTGCATCGACGTGCGGATCGATCCGCGCGAACCGAACACGGTCTACGCCGCGATGTACGAGCGGATGCGCGACATCTACTGCTCGAACGATCCCGCCGTTCGCTTCGGCGCGAAGGCCGGATTGTGGCGCAGCGACGACGGTGGTTCGACCTGGAAGCCGCTGACCAACGGGCTGCCGACCTGCAAGTGGGGACGCAGCGGACTCGCGCTGCACGGCACCAAGGCCGGCGTGATCTACGCGGTCATCGAGACCGAGCGCAGCGGCTGGGCGCGCGGCGACCAGGAACGGGTCGAAGAAGCGCGGCCGGCCGGCAATGCCTACGCCGGACTCAACGCCGAGGATGCTGAAGGGGGCGGCGCGCGGTTGACGCAGGTCACCGACAACGGCCCCTCGGCGACGGCGGGCCTGCAGGTGGGCGACGTCGTGACGCGCATCGGCGACGCCGAGATCAAGACGGCCGAAGACCTGACCGACGAGATCCGCGCGGCGAACGGGGGCGACAAGGCGAAGATCGCGTTCCGCCGCGGCGAGCAGCCGCAGGAGCTCGAGATCACCTGGGGAACGCGGCCGCAGCGCGGCGGCGGCCAGCCGCAGAACCGCTTCCAGGGCCGACTCGGCGGCCAGCGCGAGAACCTGCAGGACCAGCAGGGAGAGCTCGGCTTCGAGACCGGCGGGATCTTCCGCAGCGACGACCGCGGCGAGAGCTGGACGCGGCTCAACAGCCTGACCGAGCGACCGTTCTACTACTCGATCCTCGCGGTCGATCCGCAGGACGACCAGGCGATCTACCACGCGGCCGTGGCGTTCTGGCAGAGCCTGGACGGCGGCAAGGAGTTCAAGGCCGCGCAGCGTGGGGTCCACGTCGACTTCCACGCGGTCTGGATCGATCCGAACGACTCCGATCGCATCCTGCTCGGCGGCGACGGCGGCATCGCGATCACGCACGACCGCTGCAAGACCTGGGAGGTCATCAACAACTTCTCGATCGGGCAGTACTACCACGCCAGTGCCGACAACGCGCTGCCGTACAACGTCTACGGCGGGCTGCAGGACAACGGGACCTGGCGCGTGCCGTCGCGCACGCGGTGGAGCGAAGGGATCACGCGTGACGACTGCATCCAGTTCTATGGCGGTGATGGATTCACCGCGCACCCCGATCCGGAGGATCCCGACGTCGTGTTCGCGACGTCGCAGAATGGCGCCGTCGGCGGCATGAACCTCGCGACCGGCGCGCGCTTCCCGGTGCAACGGCCGCAGGGGCAGGACCGCGCGAGCAACTGGGATGCGCCGTTCTTCCTGTCGCCGCACAACCCGCGCGTGCTGTACTTCGCCGGGCGCTACGCGAACCGCGCCTGGAACCGCGGGCGCAACGTCGAAGCGCTGAGCCCTGCGCTCGGCGCGACCGAGAAAGGGACCGCGACGGCATTCGCCGAATCACCGCTGCAGGTCGGTCTGCTGTACGTCGGGACCGACGAAGGCACGCTGTGGCGCAGCAAGGACGCCGGCAAGACCTGGGAAGCGATCCACGACAAGCTGACCGGGATGCCCGGGCGCCGCTACGTCAGTTGCATCCACCCCTCGTACCACGAAGCCGAGCGCGTCTACGTCAGCTTCGACGGGCACCGCAACGACGACTTCGCCACCCACGTATGGGTCAGCGACGACGCCGGTGACACCTGGACGTGGCTGCGCGGCGACCTGCCGGACCAGCCGGCGCATGTCTGCCGCGACCTGCCGCCGCACCCGCTGCACGGCGCGAATCCGGACCTGCTCGTGCTCGGCACGGAGTTCGGCTGCTACGTCTCGTTCGACCGCGGCAAGGAGTGGATGCAGCTCGGCCAGGGTCTGCCGACCGTGGCCGTGCGGGATCTGGCGCTGCAGGCGCGCGACAGCGAGCTGATCGCGGCAACGCACGGGCAGGGTCTGTTCGTGCTCGACGTGTCGGCGCTGCGGCAGATGGACGGCGAGGTCACGGCGAAGCCGGCGCACCTGTTCCGTCCGGAGCTGCTGATCCAATGGCAGCTCCGCCAGCGCGGGCTCTCCGGGCACAAGGACTGGCGCGCGCCGAATCCCCCACCAGGGGTCGCGATCCATCTCTGGCTCGCGCAGAAGCCGGCCGATGCACCGGTCGTCACCGTGCACGACGTGACCGGGGCGCAGGTCGCGACGGTCACCGGCCTCCGCGCCGCCGGCATTCAGCGGCTGCAGTGGAACGGCCGGATCACCGGCGAGGACGAGGAGCGCCCGCAAGCCCGCCGCGGGCGGCGCGGTGGCGGCGGGCGGCAGGCCCCGCCCGGCAGCTACTCCCTGCGCTTCGGCTCCGGCAGCGAGACGCTCGTGCAGCCGCTGACCGTCGCCGCGGACCCGATCGCAGCCGCGCCGTCACCGGCAGTCTCCGTCCCCGCCAACACCCAGGATCAGGACCGGTGAGTCCGATGCAGCCCACCACCCGACTCTCCCCGCTGTGCCTGCTGCTGATCGGTTTCGCGCTGCCGCTCGCGGCGCAGGCCTCCCCCGCCGAGCTCGCGCGCGACGCGTTGGGCGGCATGGAATGGCGCTCGCTCGGTCCGTCGAACTTCGGCGGCCGCGTCGTCGACGTCGAGGTCGACCCGCGCGATCGCTCGGTGTGGTACGTCGTGACCGGGTCCGGCGGGATCTGGAAGACGGTCAACAAGGGGACGACGTTCGAGCCGTTGTTCGACCGGCAGCCGGTGTTCTCGATCGGCGACCTGGCCCTCGCACCGTCGGCGCCGGACGTGCTGTACGTCGGCACCGGCGAAGCCAACAACCAGCGCAGCTCGTACTGGGGCAACGGAATCTGGAAGTCGACCGACGCCGGCAAGACCTGGAGCCACGTCGGCCTCGAAGGCACCGACCACATCGGCCGCGTCGTCGTGCATCCGAAGAACCCCGACATCGTCTACGTCGCAGCGCTCGGGGCGCTGTACTCGCCGAACCGTGAGCGCGGGCTCTACCGCACGACCGACGGCGGCAAGAGCTGGAACTGCGTGCAGTGGATCAGCGAGGACGTCGGGTTCGTCGACATCGTGCTCGACCCGTCCGATCCGGGCCGCCTGCTGGCGGCGTCGTACGACCGGCGCCGGCGCGCGTGGGACTTCCGCGAGACCGGGCCCGGCAGCGGGATCTGGCGCAGCGAGGATGCCGGTGCCACCTGGGAGCGCATCGAGGGCGGGCTGCCGGGCGGCGAGATCGGGCGCATCGGCCTCGCCTATGCACCGAGCGATCCGGCGATCGTGTACGCGACGATCGAGAACGGGAACCCGGCCGTGCCGGAGGCGAAGACGGACGTCGGTACGACCGAGGCTGCGTCCGGCCGCCGTGAACCGTCGGAAGGGACCGCGCCGCGGCGCAGGCTGATCGGCGGCGAGATCTACCGCAGCCAGGATGGCGGCAAGAGCTGGAAGAAGGTCAACGAGTCACAGGTCGGCGGTTCGCCGGCCTACTACTACGGGCAGATCGTCGTCGATCCGCGCGACGCCGAGACCGTCTACGTGCTGTCGGTGCCGCTGTGGCGCTCGCGCGACGGTGGCAAGACCTGGAAGAACGACACCGCCCGCGGGATCCACGTCGATCACCACGCGCTGTGGATCGACCCGACCGACACCGCGCATCTGCTGCTCGGCAACGACGGTGGGATGCACGAGTCGTTCGACCGCGGCGAGCACTGGGATCACTTCAACGAGCTGCCGATCGGGCAGGTCTATGCGATCGGCGTCGACCTGCAGGATCCGTACTGGGTCTGGGGCGGTCTGCAGGACAACGGCACCTGGGGCATCCCGAGCGCACAGACGACGAGCCTGCCGCTGTCCCGCAGCGACGCGCTGCGGATCAACGGCGGCGACGGGTTCTACGTGGTCGTGGATCCCCGGGATCCGGACCTCATCTACAGCGAGAGCCAGTTCGGCGCGCTGAGCCGGTTGCACGTGCATCGCGGGGAGCGCAAGTCGATCCGGCCGCAGGCGGAACGCGGGCAGCCGCGATTGCGCTTCAACTGGATGTCGCCGATCGCGCTCTCGCCGCAGCATCCGGACACGATCTACTTCGGCAGCCAGTACCTGCATCGCTCGCGCAACCGTGGGGACGACTGGCAGACGATCAGTCCGGACCTGACGACGAACGATGCCGCGAAGATCGAAGGGGACGTGCCGCACTGCACGATCACGACGATCGCCGCCTCGCCACTGCGCGCCGGCCTGCTGTGGGTCGGCACCGACGACGGCCGGGTCTGGCTGACGCGCAACGACGGCGAGCGCTGGATCGAGCTGACCGACCGGTTCCAGGACGTGCCGCGCGGGCTGTGGGTCAGCCGCGTCGAGGCGTCGTACCACGACGAGAAGATCGCGTACGTCGCGTTCACCGGGTACCGCGAGGACGACCGCAATCCGTACCTGTTCCTGACCACCGATGGCGGCGACACGTTCCGCTCGCTGAGTGCGAACCTGCCGCGCTCCTCGGTCAACGTCGTGCGTGAACATCCGCGCAATCCGGACGTGCTGCTGGTCGGGCACGAGTCCGGGGTCTGCGCGTCGATCGACGCCGGCGGCACGTGGCATCCACTCGGCAGCAAGCTGCCGACGACGCCGGTGCACGATCTGGTCGTGCATCCGCGCGAGCCGGATGTCGTGGTCGGGACGCATGGCCGCGGGGTGTGGGTGCTCGACGCCACGCCGCTCGAAGAGCTCGACGACGACCTGCTGGCGCGGCCGTTCCACGCGTTCCGCGCCCGCGACGGCCGACAGCTCGGCGTCTCGTACTCGAACCGCTACTCGAGCAGCAATCGGACCTGGACTGCCGACCGTTCGGAGCACGGGGCAGCGTTCCACTACTGGCTGCGCGAAGAGTCGGATGCCGGGGTGTCGCTCGAGGTCGTGGATGCGACCGGCAAGGTGCTGCGGACGATCGCCGGCAGCAGCAAGGCCGGCCTGCACCGCGTGCTGTTCGATCCGAACGCCGGCCGCGGGCGCGGCGGGTTCGGCGGTGGCCGGCGCGAACCGCCGCCGGGACCGGGGCAGTACGCCGTGCGCGTCCGCCACGGTGAGAATCCGCCGGTGCTGCCGTTCTGGATCCGGGCGTCGGCGCCGGCGCCGGCGTCCTGGCTGAAGAGCTCGCCGTTCACGCGGGACTGATCGAGACTCCCTCCTCTCCTCGAGACTGGATCCGCCCCGTCGGCGAGCGCCGCCGCCGCCGCGGCGCCAGCGCCGCTGGTTTCGCGCCGTCGCGGGCGCCGCGTCACGGCGGTGAGAGAACTGTCACCAGCCGCCGAGCAGCTCCAGCAACAGCTCCTGCACCCAGGCCATCTGCTGGATGCGCGCCAGCGCAACCATCTTCTCGAAGCTGCCGACGCTCGCGGGATCGCGCTCCATGTCCTCCGGCGCCAGCTCGTGCTCGGCGAACAGCAGCAGCCGCGCGGCATTCAGCGCCGCGAGCCAGGCGGTCGCGTGCCCGGGTGCGAGCTGCACGACGTACTGCCCGGCCGGCTCCTCGTGCAGCGTCTGCAGGTCCTTGCCGACCAGCTCGGCGCGGGACAGGAACAGATGCTCGAGCTCCGGCGTCGCGTGGCGGCGCCACTCCTGCTCCTCCGCCGAGTCGCTGTAGACCTCCGGCACCAGATGGCCGCGCACGGAAGGATCCTCGTTGCTGAGCCACCCGGGGATCCGCAACAGCGAGTCGGCGAGCAGCGGGGACATCCCCTCGATCCCGCACCCACCGTCCGGGTCGACGCGCAGGCGCAGGTTCACGCCACGCCCTGCTCGAGCGTCGCGCGCAGGTGGTGCCCGAGCAGCTTCTGCACGTAGACCTCGGCCTGCTCGCGGGCGCCGGTCCAGACCACGCTGCGCCCGCTGTGGTGCACCTCGAGCATCAGCCGGCGCGCCTTCGTCTCGTCGTAGCCGAACACCGACATGAACACCCGCGTCACGTAGATCATCAGCGTCACCGGATCGTCGTGCACGACGACGTTCCACGGCGGCGCGAGGCGCGTCCTGGTGTCGGTCGCTTCCTTCGTCTCGGTTGCATTCCGCAGCGTGGCAGCAGGCACGGTGCGAAGTGTAACGCCCGCTGCACGCACCGTATCGTCGCGCCGATGCCCGTTCCGCGTGGAGCCGACCGCCTGCCGGATCTGGCACGTCTCGCGTTGCCGGTCGTGATCTCGTTCACGACGCGGTTCCTGTTCCAGCTCGTCGATCTCGTCTATGCCGCCTGGCTGCGTGACCAGGACGCGGTCGCTGCGATCGGCTTCTACATCCCGTTCCAGATCGTGCACATCGCGCTGTGGGCCGGGCTCTCGGCCGGCTTCACGGCGGCGCTCAGCCGCGCGATCGGCCGCCGCGACGAGGCGCGCGTGCGCGCGTTGAAGCGCGCGATGCTGCGCATCCTGCTGGTCGTGATCCCGGTCGTGTCGCTGCTCGGGGTCGTCACGTGGAGCCTGATTCCGCAGTTCGGTCTCGCGCCCGGGCTGCGCGACGCGTTCTCGATCTACGGCGGGATGCTGCTGGTGTGGCTGCCCTGGACCAGCTTCTGGGCGATCTGGCCGGACTCGGTCGTCAAGGCGCACTACGACACGCGCACGACGATGTACGCCGGGTTCGCGACCGCGGTCGGCAACGTCGTGCTGAACTCGCTGTTCGTGTTCGTGTTCGAGCTGGGGCTGTTCGGGATCGCGCTGGCGACCGTGATCTCGCGCCTCGGCGGGTTCTCCTGGTCGGTGCGCCGCGCGCTGGAGCTGGAGCGCCAGCGCGCGCAGCCGGGCTGGGACCTGGCGCCGCCGCCCGAGCGGCGTGGCGCCGGCGCGACGATCCTGTCGCTCGGCGTGCCGAGCGGCCTGACGCACGTGCTGGCCGCGATCGAGGGCGGGATCGTCAACCGCCTGCTGCTGCTGCAGCCGGACTCGACGACCGCGATCGCGTCGTACGGCGTCTACCACCAGATGTTGAACCTGTCGCTGATGCCGGCCGTCGCAACGAGTCTCGCCGTGCTGCCGTTCGTCGCCCGGCTGCTGCCGGAGGGCGCGCACGCACATGTCCGCAGCGAGCTGCGGCGAGTCGCCCGGATGCTGGCGCTCGGCTCGCTGGTGCTGACGCTCGTGATCGGGTGGGTGCTCGCGCGCCCGCTGACCGGATACCTGATCCCGCCGGACGACCAAGATGGCGCAGCCGTGCAGGAGATGGCGATCGAGGCGTTCCGCCTGTTGCCGCTCGCGGCGCTGGCGACGTTTCCGTTCGTGATGCTGCGCCCGGTGTTCGAAGCATCCGGGCATCCGCGGCGCGGGATCGGCATCGCGATCGTGCGGTTCCTCGGCGCGAGCCTCGGGTTGATCGCCGGTGCGCTGCTCGGTCCGGAGCTCGGCCTGCACGGGCTGACCGGGATGCTGCTCGGTCTGATCCTGGCGCTGGCGCTGGTGTCGCTGCTGACGCGCGCGCTGGCGCACGCGTTGCTGGCTGAGCGCGCAGCCGAGTGAGCAGCGGGCCACGCCGCGATCAATCGACCCAGCGCTGCCGCACGACGCACTGCGCGATCCTGTCGCCATCCAGACCGCCAGGATCCCAAGCGGGCGATTCGCTGCAGGTGGAGTAGCTCAGCCGACC
Organism: uncultured candidatus Brocadiaceae bacterium; assembly: GCA_964483245.1. GTDB lineage: Bacteria > Planctomycetota > UBA1135 > UBA1135 > UBA2386 > CAZABP01. The sequence continues at coordinate 17,584 of CAZABP010000048.1, forward strand.
CGCCTCGTCCACTGCGTACGTCATCGTGCGGCATGGCCAGCGCGGGACGCCGCCGTGCGCAAGCGCGAGCGTCTCGAGCAACGACGCCTCCGCGCGCTCGTCGATGCGATCCAGCTCGGCGTCGAGCACCGCGAGATCGAGCTTCGGGAGCACGTGCTGGCCGATCAGCGTGAAGCCGCGCGCCTTGCGGCGGCAGGCTGCAAAGAAGGTCGCGCCACGCGCGCCGAGCAGGAGCGTCCAGGAACCGAACGGCGGCGGCTCACCCGGTCCAGCCTGCAGCCGAACGATCGCGGCGGGCACGTTCTCCGGCACAGGGGCGGGCCACGGGACATCCGGTGCTGGCGCACGGATCGTGACCGCGCCTGGTGGTGCCGCGGTCGGAGGTTTTGGAGACGCCTTGGGCTCGGGCCACGGTGGACGTGCCACTACGGACTCATGCCACCGCTGGCACGCCTGCTCGCGCGTCGCGCCGAATGCAATGGCGGTGCCGGTCAACCCATCGCCGACGCCCCACGATGCCTCGCGATCCACAGGCCCGGTGAACAGCGCACGGCGCAAACCGCGCCGCCCCAGGTGCCAGACCGAGGCCGGACCGTGCGGCGTCGCGGCTGGCATCCACACACGACCCGGGCCATGCCGGCCTGGCTCGATGGCGGCGAGGAAGCACGCCAGCCGCTCGATCGGATTCGAGTGGCTCGCCGACAGCGCCGGCACGAGCCCGGCCAGCGGTTGCGGGTGGTTCGACTGGGAGGTCTCGCAGTTCGCGCCGCGCTCGTCGTAGACCAGCTCGATCACCTCAGCGCCGTCGTGCACGCGGATCTCCCCCGGCCCCAGCCCGCGCAGCTTCGGCGTGGGTGTCGGCGCCCGCGGCGGTGGTGGCTCCTCCGGTTCGCGCAGGGCGATCGGTGCACTGACCACGCCGAAACGGCCCGCGACGTTCAGCTCGAGCAGCGGCCACGGAACGACGAGAGTCGGATCGACTGGATCGCGCCGGAACAGCCGCCGGACCGCGCCGCGATCCGCGGTGTGCACGCACGCCAGATCGCGGAGTTCTGCGGCGACCGCGTCGAACAGCAGCTCGGCGTGCCGGCGGGTCGGCAGGGCCGCGACGGCCGCGGCGACCGGATCCGACGGGCCCCAGCGTGCGCGTTCCGGTTGCATCGCCGCATGCTCGCGCGCGGCGGCGCCGCCGTCCAACCGGGTGCGGCGTTCGGACGTGCACAGACGCGGTCCGGCTTGGGCCGCAGGGGCCGCGAACTTTCGCGGCGCGCGACAGTTCGCGTCACGCGGATTCATCGCGGTGGCGCCGAGAGCGCCGAGGCCGAGCGGCACCGGAGGCCCCCAGGGACACCATCGCCGGCGGCCTCCTTCTGGCCGAGCGAAGCGAGGCGCAGCCTTTGGCTGCCCGGCCGCCGGCCGCGATGGGGTTCGGTCCGGGCAGGCAGCCGGATCAGCGCTCCCGCGCCACCGCCTCGACGATCAGGATCTCCCCGAACAACACCGCCTTCGAGAACAGCATCCGCAGCGTCTCCCGGTTGCGCGCGCGCTGCGCCGGGTCCTTCTCCTCCTTGCGGAACACGAACCAGGTCGCGAGCCACGCGAGCGGGACCCACGGTGCATACAGCCATGCGATCCCTTTGCTCCGGTTCGTCGTGACGCGGCGGATCGTGAACCCGTTGCTGTGCAGCAGATAACGCAGTTCGGCCAGCGACAGCATGTTGATGTGGTGCAGCGGATCCGGGCGCGTCTCGTCGAGCGGCACCTTGCACTTGTCGTGGAACCCGGTCAGGAACCAACGCCAGCGTGAGCGCAGCGAGCTGATGTTCGGGGTCGACACCAGGAGCCGGCCCCCCGGCCGCAACACGCGCCGGCATTCGCGGACGAACTCGAACGGCCGCTCGATGTGCTCGATCCCGTCGATGCTGACGACGACGTCGAACTGACCGTCCGGATACGGCAGCGGCCCGCACATGTCGGCGCGTTGGAACTGCGCGCGGTCGGTCTGCAGCAGGTCGACCACGTCGGCCGGCCAGAGGTCGAACCCGTGCCGGCGCATCCGCGCCGTGAACGCACCCGCGCCGCACGGGATGTCGAGCACGCGCACACCGCGGCCGTCGGTCCGGCCGTCCCCCTCGCGCAGACACGCCTCGATCCGCTCGTGCGTGCCGGGGGCGCAGTTCTCCGGGATCGCGCCGTCGGTCCTGGTCACAGCGGCAGGAACTCGAGCTGGTTCGCGCCGAACAGCGGGACCAGCACGCGCTGCCGGCGCCGATCGATCCCGATCGCGGCCGGCTGCGGCAGGTCCGGGATCTTCGTCGTGACCTGGCCGGCCGGCGTCACGGCGTAGACGCAGCTCCCACCCCAGCCGGAGACCAGCAGCGTGCCGTCCGCCAGTTCGACGAGGCCGTCGAGCTGTGCTGCGGGCAGCGTCGCGACGACCGGACTCGTCCCGTCGCGCGCGACGCGGCGCAGCTCGCCGCGATGCCAGTTGACGAACAGGACGCCGTTCTGCGTCGCCGCGATCCCGTTCGGACCGGCGAGGTCGGGACCGGACGCGACCTTGGTGACCCGACCATCGGCATCGATCCGATGCACCGAGTCGTTCCCGTTCGGGCTGAAGTCCGGCGCGACCCCGGTATCGGTCACCCACAGCACACCCTGCGCGTCGACCGCGATCCCGTTCAGGAACGATGCATTCGGGATCGGGATCTCCGCGCGCAGCTTCCCACTGATCCGGTCGAACCGCCGCACGACGTCGATGTCGCAGACGAACAGCGAGTCCCCGGAGATCGCCATCCCCTTCGGTGCGTGCAGCGTCACATCGCCCGCCGCGCCATCGATCCACTTCAACTCGGTGACGCGGCCGCTCGGCGTGATCCTTGAGATGAAACCGTTGTCATCCTTGTCGAACGGAGTGCCTTGGATGTTGCTGACGAGATAGACGTCGGCCAGCTCGTCGTGCAGCGCGCACTCGGGGGTCGCGAAGCCGGCGTCGGCGCCGACCGTGATCCGCGCCGCCGGCGGCTCCGGCGGCGGTTGCTGTGCCGGCGGGTTGGCCGGGGTTTCCGGCTCACCGCTGCACGCGGTCACGAGGCTCGACCAGACGAGGACGGGCAGGAGGCGCATGCGGCGACGATAGATCCGCCCGCGGGCGATCACCAGTCGGCGCGGACGCCGGCGAGCCGCAGGATCCGCTCCCATTCCGCCGCGGTGACCGGCTGCACCGACAACCGGCTGCCACGCTGCAGCAGCATCATCTTGCGCAGCTGCGGCTCGGCGGCGAGGCGCGCGCGCAGCAGCGGCTCCGGCAGCGGGGTCACCGCTTCGATCTCCACCTGGTACCAGGTCGGCGACTGGGGATCACTCTTGGGGTCGAAGTGCGCCGAATCCGGTGCGAACGCAGTCGGATCCGGGTGGCCGGCGCGGGTGACGCGGGCGAGCCCGGTGATCGCCAGCGGGTCGGCGCTGGAGTGGTAGATCAAGACGCCGTCGCCGACTGCGAGCTCGTCGCGCAGCAGGTTGCGTGCCTGATGGTTGCGCACGCCGTCCCAGCCGGTGCGCCGGCGCGGGGCCGCGAGCAGGTCGGCGAACGAGAACTCGCCCGGTTCGGTCTTGAACAGCCAGTAGCGGCGGGGGCGTTCCGGAGCGGAGCGTCGGGACATGGCCAAGCGCCTCCGGAATCGCACCATCGCACACCGGCGGCCGCGTGCGCTATCTATTGGGAACCCATGGCCAGCTCCACACCGCTTCGCACGTTCGCCGAGCTCCCGACCGCCGCGGGCCCGGTTTCGTACTGCCGGCTCGATGCCGTCGAAGCGGCCGGGCTCGGACGGCTCGCCGAGCTGCCGTACTCGATCCGCGTGCTGCTCGAAGCGGCGCTGCGCAACCTGGATGGCTACGTCGTAACCGAGCAGCACGTGCGCGCGATCGCCACGTGGCGGCCGGGCGCCGACCCGGTCGAGATCCCGTTCCTGCCCGGCAGGGTCGTGCTGCAGGACTTCACCGGCGTGCCGTGCGTCGTCGACCTCGCGGCGATGCGCGACGCAATGGCAGCACTCGGCGGTGATCCGGCGCGGATCAACCCGCTGGTCCCGTGCGATCTGGTGATCGACCACTCGGTGCAGGTGGACGCATTCGGCAGCGCGACCGCGCTGCAGCAGAACGTCGCGCTCGAGTTCGAACGCAACCGCGAGCGCTACGAGTTCCTGAAGTGGGGCCAGCAAGCGCTGCAGAACTTCCGCGTGGTGCCGCCCGCAGTCGGGATCGTGCACCAGGTCAACCTCGAGTATCTGGCCGGCGTCGTGCTGACGCGTGAGCAGGACGGCCGGCGTGTCGCCAGCCCGGACTCCGTCGTCGGCACCGACAGCCACACGACGATGGTGAACGGCCTCGGCGTCGTCGGTTGGGGCGTCGGGGGGATCGAGGCGGAGGCCGTCATGCTCAGCCAGCCGATCTACATGCTGCTGCCGGAGGTGGTCGGATTCGAGCTGACCGGCAGTCTGCGCGAAGGCGTCACTGCGACCGACCTCGTGTTGACGGTCACGCAGATGCTGCGCAAGAAAGGCGTCGTCAACAAGTTCGTCGAGTTCTACGGCGAGGGGGCGCGCCGGATGCCGCTGGCAGACCGTGCGACGGTCGCCAACATGGCGCCAGAGTACGGCGCGACGATCGGGTTCTTCCCGGTGGACGACGAGACGCTGCGCTATCTGCGGCAGACCGGCCGCTCGGATGCACACGTGCAGTTGGTCAAGGCCTACTACGAGGCGCAGGGCTTGTTCGCCGGCGAGCGCGCCGCGGTGCCGCAGTTCAGCGACGTGCTGCGCCTCGATCTCGCCAAGGTCGAGCCGAGCCTCGCCGGACCGAAGCGGCCGCAGGACCGCGTCGCGCTCGGTGTGGTGCAGAGCGACTTCCGCCAGGGACTGCAGCGCCCGCCGGCGGAGCGCGGGTTCGGGCTGCCGGAGGCGAAACTTGCCGCGCATGCGCGCATCGAGGGCTCCGACCGCGAACTGCGGCACGGTTCGGTCGTCATCGCGGCGATCACGTCCTGCACGAACACGTCGAACCCGAGCGTCATGGTCGGCGCCGGTCTCGTCGCGCGCAAAGCAGTCGCGCGCGGGCTGCGCCCGCAGCCGTGGGTGAAAACGAGCCTCGCACCCGGCTCGCGCGTCGTAACCGACTATCTCGAGCAGTCCGGGCTGCAGCGGGACCTGGACGCGCTCGGGTTCCAGACGGTCGGCTACGGCTGCACGACTTGCATCGGCAACTCCGGCCCGCTGCCGGCGCCGATCTCCGCCGCGATCCGCCAGGGGGATCTCGTCGCGGCGGCGGTGCTGAGCGGCAACCGCAACTTCGAAGGTCGTGTGAACCCGGACGTCAAGGCGAACTACCTCGCGTCGCCCCCCCTCGTGGTCGCGTACGCACTGGCCGGCACCGTGGACATCGACCTGCAGCGCGAACCGCTCGGCAAGGATCGCGACGGCAAGGAGGTGTTCCTGGCCGAGCTGTGGCCGACCTCCAAGGAGATCCAGGAGACGATCGCGCGCACGCTGACGCCGCAGATGTTCCGGGACCGGTATGCCGGCGCACTGGTTGGTCCGGAAGACTGGCAGCGGATCGAGGCGCCGACCGGCGACCGCTACGAGTGGCGTGCCGACAGCACGTACATCCACGAGCCGCCGTACTTCCAGGGCATGCCCAGGGAGGCCGCCGCGATCCCATCGATCCGCGGCGCGCGCGTGTTGGTCATGGTCGGCGACTCGGTCACGACCGACCACATCTCGCCAGCGGGATCGATCAAAGCGGACAGCCCGGCCGGCCGCTGGCTGCAGGCCCAGGGCGTGACACCCAGGGAGTTCAACAGCTACGGCGCACGGCGTGGCAACGACCTCGTGATGACCCGCGGCACGTTCGCCAACATCCGGCTGCGCAATCAGCTCGCTCCGGGGACCGAGGGCGGCGTCACGCGGTATCTGCCGACCGGAGAGATCCTGAGCATCTACGACGCGTCGGTGCGCTACCAACAGCAGCACGTGCCGCTGGTCGTGCTGGCCGGCAAGGAGTACGGCACCGGCTCCAGCCGCGACTGGGCGGCGAAGGGGACGTTCCTGCTCGGCGTGCGCTTCGTGCTGGCCGAGAGCTATGAGCGGATCCACCGCAGCAACCTGGTCGGCATGGGCGTGCTGCCGCTCGAGTACATGCCGGGGGAGACGGCGCAGAGCCTCGGCCTGACCGGCGAGGAGCAGTTCGACCTCGAACTCGGTGAGCCGATCGTTCCGCGGGCGACGCTGACGCTGCGCGTCGCCGACGCGGGCGGCAAGACGCGCGAGCTGCGCGTGCGATCGCGGATCGACACTCCGGTCGAGGTCGACTACTACCAGAGCGGCGGGATCCTGCAGTACGTGCTGCGCCGGCTCGTCGCGTCGTGAATCACCTCGTGAGTCGCATCGTGCGCGGCGTCCGCTCCGCAGTGCTGCTGCTGCTCGCCTGCGCCAGCGCCTGCGTCGCGCCGGTCCCGTCGCTCCCGCTGCCGCAATTGCGGCCGATCGTCCCGGCGGACGGATCCGCCACCACGGCCCGCGCGGACGCCGAAGCCGCTGCCCAGAAGCGCGACTCCGGCAAGTGGTACCGCCAGGACCGCGTGACCGGCAGCACGAACTTCCACATGGGTGGCCGCTACATGGGGAGCTCGTCGTTCGACGGGCTCAGCGACCAGTTCCTGAGCACGGTCGACGTCGACGTGACTCCGCGGCGGTGGCCGATCGGTTTCGAAGGGAGCTTCAGCGGCAGCTTCGACGACCGCGACTACCACGGGATCTGCTGCTACGGCGAGAGCGCGTACGTCAGCGACTTCGCATTCGGGCTGCGCAAGACGGCGTACCTGCGCGGATTCCGGCCGTACATCGGCGCCGGCGCAGCGTGGGTGTACGCCGACATCGATCGCTGGTTCGGCAACCTGTTCGTGCACGACGAGGAGTCGTCGTGGGGCTGGTATGCGCATGCGGGCTGCTCGTACCGCTGGCCGCAGGGCATGAACGTCGGCGTCGACTTCCGCTGGACGTTCGGCACCGACGCCGACTTCTTCGGCGGCGACGGCGACCTCGACTCCTGGCAGTTCTCGCTGTTCTTCGGCTACGCCTGGTAGCGGTTCACGATTGCGGCGCGCGTGCCGCGGCCGCCAGCTGCTCCTGCCGCGTGCGGCCCATGACCAGGCCGAACGCAGTCGTGATGCCGAGCAGCGCGAACAGGATGTCGATCGCCGACAGGCTCTCGCGCAGGATCGCGACGTGGCCGAGCTCCCCCATCGCCGCTTCGACCACCTGCTCGCGCCATTCGCCGAACGACTCGACCATCGGGGTCGCCGGCAGCATCTGGCGCATCAGCTTCGCCTGCTCGCGGAACTCGGCGATCTGCATCTCGCCGATCTCGTCCTCGTCGACTTCCTCCTGCTCGGCCAGGAACGCGCGGATCGCATCGTCGCTGGCATCGTCACCCAGCTTCGCCAGCTCGCGCGTCGCCTCGAGTTGCGCCGCGTGCAGCTCGGGGGTCAGGCCGTTGCGGAGCTCGGTCGCGGCGGCTTGCCGCGCGAGCTCGATGCAGGTCAGCCGGCCGCCGACGATCGCGGCCAGCGCCAGCACCGCGCAGGTCGCCGCGACGACTCGTCCGCGCCCGCCGGCCCAGACTGCGCTGGCGCCAACCAACAGGCCGATCCCCCACGCCACGTAGCCGACTTCGTACCCGGTGACCCAGGTCAGCCCGCCCCAGACCAATGCACCGGCGACCGCGGCGCCGGCGGCCGCGGCGATCGGAAACAGACCTGCGTTGCTGCTGCGATCGCAGGCAGCACAGCCGAGGACCCCCAGCGGCAGGCGGATCCCACAGGTCGGACAGGTCCGGGCATTCGTCGTCATGGCTCCTCCAGCGGAGCCGACTGCAGTCCCCTGCCGGCCATACCGTCGGCCGTGGGACTACACGCGCTTGACCGGATCGTGCGCTGGATGCGCCGGCCCGATGGGACCGGTGCTACGGCTGTTGCGTGTCCTCGGGTGTGGCGCGGGCCGCACGCCGCTCCGCCCGCGCGTGCGCGGCTGCTGCCTGCTCCTCCTGTTGCGTGCGCTTCATGACCATGCCGAACGCCGTCGTCACACCGAGCAGGATGAACAGCAGGTCGATCGGTGACAGCGTCGCCTGCAGGATCTCCAGCCGGTCGAACTGTGCGTCGAACACCTCTCGCACCTGCGACTGCAGGCGCTGCACGAACTCGGCATGACTGGTGTCCGCCGGGAGGGTGGACATCCCCCGCAGGTGCGGCAGCGTTTCGCGGTTGAACTCCTCGACCTCTGCGTTCGTGACGCGATCGGGCTCCGCGGCGGTCGTCATCCCGTGCGCCACGAGGAACTGCCGGATCTCCGGCGTGGTCGGCTCGGCGGACATCTCGTTCAGCGCACGTGCCGCCGCGAGATCACGCGCGAACTCCTGCTCGCTCGGTCCAATGGACTCGAGTTCACCGAGTCCCTGCATGCGCGCGAGCTCGATTCCCGCGAGGCGTCCGCCGGCGATCGAGAGCAGCGCGAGTACGCCCGCCGTGACCGCGATCGTCTGCCCGCGCCCGCCGCCGAGCACCGCGCTGGCGCCGACCAACAACCCGATCCCCCAGGCGAGCCAACCGATCTCGTAGCCGGACAGGTGCGAAATCGCACCCCAGGCGACCGCCCCCGCGACCGCCGCACCGACCATCAGCCATACGGGGCGACCGAACGATCGCTGCGGGGACTCCTGCATGCGTGCCATCTCCTTGGAGGCGCAACTCTACGAGGCGCCCGGCGCCAAAAAAACGAGGCGCCCGGGGCAGGGATCCGGGCGCCTCTGCTCCGATCCTCGTGGCAGCGAGGACCGGCATGCGGAGCGCGGGATCCGGCCGGAGATCAGCGCCGGGCCCCGCGCGAGTCGTTCCGCGTCAGTTGCCGAACGTCCAGTGCGCGCCGTTCGTCGCATCCGCGCCGAGCGCGGAGTTGGTCGGGCCGACGACGGCCTGCGACGCGATCGTGACGCCGCGCAGCATGCCGAAGATCGGATCGAGCGGCAGCGTCATGCTCCAGCGCCCTTGCGCATCGGTCGTGAACGACGTCAGCACGAACCAGGTCGCCGGGTCGATGTAGAGCGTCGCTCCCGCGCCAATCGCGATCGGCGTGCCGCGCAGGCTGACCATCAACGCGCCGCCGAGAGCCGGCAACGCATCCTGGACGCCGAGCTGCATGGCGCCGCCGACGACCGGATCGGTCACGGCGTGCTTTGGCATGCGGCCCTGCGCGCCGAACGCGATGCCGACCTTCTTGCTCGCCGCACCCGGATCGAGACTCCAGAGCTCACTGCCCTTGATGTCGTCGTCGGCCGCGAACAGCAGCTTGCCGCTGCTGAGCACGAACCAGTCCGGGAACGAGCCGAGCTTGCCCGGGACGAAGTCGAGCACGAGCTTGGTGCCGGCCGGCGTGCCGTCGGTCACGTAGATCTCGGATCCGATCGTCGGGTCTTCGGCGCCGAACCACACGTAGCGGGAACCGCTGGCGACATAGCCGTAGCTCCAGGACGTTCCGGCTCCAGGCGCGATGTCCCGCAGCAGCTGCGTGCCGGCCGCGGTCCCGTCGGTGACGAACGGCTCCTCGCCGGTCGCCTGCGTCGAGGCGCGGAGGATGACCTTGCCGTTGACCGCGACGACCGGCCACGGCGAGGAACCGCCGGAGCCGGGCTGCAGGTCGGCGACCAGCACGGTGCCAGCGGGCGTGCCATCGGACTTCCACAGCTCCGTGCCGTTCACGCCGTCGTTGGCGGAGAAGTAGAGCGTGGTGCCATGCACGAACAGACCACCGGGGAACGAGCCGTTGCTGCCGGACAGGATGTCCTTGAACAACGCGGTTCCGGCGGCGGTGCCGTCGGTGCTCCACAGCTCCTGGCCGACGGCCAGCTCGTTGGCGCGGAAGTAGATCCTCCCGCCCATCGTGACGAACTCGCTCGGCGCGCTCGAGGCAGTGCCGATGTTGATGTCGAGCAGCAGCGTGGTCCCCGCCGGCGTGCCGTCGGTGATCCACAGCTCGTTGCCGTTGGTGCCGTCGTTGGCCGAGAACAGCGCGTAGCTGCCGAAGGCGGCGATCGAGTTCGGCGACGAGCTGGCGGTGCCCGGGTTGATGTCCTTCAACATCACCGTGCCGGCCGCGGTGCCGTCCGTGCTCCACAGCTCGATGCCGTTCGTGCCGTTGTTGGCGCGGAACAGCACGCGGCCGTGCAGCGCAGCGAACTGGCTCGGCGAGCCGGAGTTGGTGCCCGGCGTGATGTCGGCGACCAGCTGCGTGCCGGCAACCGTGCCGTCGCTGATCCACAGCTCGTTGCCGGCGGCTGCCGTCGTTGCCGTGAACAGCACCTTCGAGCCGTACGCGTACCAGTTGCGCGGCGAGCTGTTGGGGCTGCCCGGGTTGAGGTCACCGAGCGGGATCGTGCCGGCCGCGGTGCCGTCGGTGACCCAGGGTTCGATGCCGCCGAGGCCGTCGGTGGCCGCGAAGTACGTCTTGCCGGCCGCGTCGTAGAAGTACTGCGGCTGCGCGTCCCCGCTCGAGCCGGGCTTGGTCGGATTCAGATCGGCGACCAGCACAGTCCCAGCAGTCGTGCCGTCGGTGATCCACAGCTCGTTGCCGGCCGTGCCATCGGTCGCGGTGAACAGCACCGAGTTGCCACCGACGATCGGGGTGAGGAAGTTCGGTAGCGAGCTGTTCGCGGAGGACGTGCCCATGCCCGGGAAGATGTCCTTCAACAGCTGCGTGCCCGCCGCGGTGCCGTTGCTGATCCACAGCTCGGTACCGGTAGTCGCCGCATTGTCGGCGGCGCGGAACACGAGGTTGTTGCCGAGCGACGTCATCAGGTACGGCGAGCTGCCGTTCGTGCCTGGCGCGATGTCGGCGACCAGCGCCGTGCCGGCAGCCGTGCCGTCGGTGCTCCATAGCTCGATCCCGGTCACGCCGTCGTTGGCCGTGAAATACATCCGGTTGTTGTGGACCATCATGTAGTCCGGGTTGGAGCCGCTGCTGCCCGCGCGGATGTCGGCAACCAGCGCTGTGCCGGCCATCGTCCCGTCGGTCGCCCACAGCTCGCCGCCGGCGATGGAGTCACTGGCGCGGAAGTACAGCTTGCCGCCCATCGCGGCGAACGCGTACGGCGACGAGCTCGACGTGCCACTGTAGATGTCCTGCACCAGGAACGTGCCGGCCGCGGTGCCGTCGGTCCGCCACAGCTCGGTGCCGGTCGCGCCGTCGTTCGCGGCGAAGTACACCGCGCCGGCGTACGGCGTCAGGTAGATCGGCGACGAGCTCGCGGTCCCGCCGCGGAGGTCGGCGAGCAACGCCGTGCCGGCCGCGGTGCCGTCGGTGATCCACAGCTCGGTACCGGTCGTCGCCTCGGTCGCGCGGAACACGGCCTTGTTGCCACCGATGTCGGTGATGAACTGCGGGTACGAGCCGCTGCTGCCGGGGTTGATCTCCTTGACCAGGACCGTGCCGGCGGGCGTGCCGTCGGTCACCCACAGCTCGTTGCTGATCGTGCTGTCACCGGCCGAGAAGAAGACCTTGCTGCCGACCTGCGCGAGCGACTGCGGGCGGTTGTTGATCCCGAACGTGCCGAGCTGCACCGTTCCGGCGGCCGTGCCGTCGGTCTTGTAGAGCGCCGATGCGGTGTTGCCCTGGATCTCGGCGCTGAAGTACAGCTCGTTGCCGACTGCCAGCAGGTGGTCCGGATTGGAATCCGCGGCCCCCGGCGCCAGGTCGGCAACCAGCTGCAGCGTGGCGGCCGGGCCGATCGTGCGCCACAGCTCGCGGCCGTGCGCCGGCGTGGTGACCGCCATGTACAGGTACCCGGCTGCGAGCTCGAACTTCTGCGAGCCGAACCGTGCACTGCGCGGCGCGGGACTCGCGCTCGGCGGGGTGCCCGGCTGCGTGTTGATGTCCTTGACGAGCTGCGGCGTCTGCGCCGGCAGCGCGAGTGCGCCCGCGAGCAGCGCGAGCGTCGTGAGGCCCGGGAGGCGGGCAGGAACGTGGTTGATCATGGATCTCCTTGGGTGCGATCGCGGCCCGGGGGTCCGGGACCGTTGGCTGGAGATTGGCCGCTGCCAGCCGGCCGGGGACACGCCGCGTGGTCCGCGAGGCAGGGAGAAATCCCTGTCCCCGCGCAGCCGCCGGTCACCGCGACGTCACGGCGCGCCCGGGCAGTTCGGCCGCGAGCGGTGTGGGTCGCCGGGCCAGCAGCAACACCGAAGCCACCCCGCCGAGGATCAATGCCGCCCCGACGGCAGTCTGCCAGCGGAACGGTTCCTGCCCGAGCCACGTGCCGATCGCCATCGCGACCATCGGGGTCAGGAACGCGATCAGGCTGAGCCGGTACGCCGCAACATGGCGCATCAGCCAGAAGTACAGCCCGAACGTCAACACGGTCCCGACCAGCGCGAGGTACAGCACTGTGAACCAGGCGTGCCCGTTCCAGGTTGCCGCCGCGCCCCATTCGGCGGCCGTCGCCGCGAGCCCCAGCAGCGCACCGCCGAACAGCATCGCGTTGCGGTTCAGCAGTGCCGAGCTGATCCCGCGGCCGTGTCGTTTGACGAACATCGTGCCGATGCAGACGCCGAACGGACTGGTCAACAGCAGCAGCCCGAGTCCGACCGCCTGCGGGCTCAGCTCACGCAGATCGGTCGCGAACAGGAACACGATCCCGGCGAAGGCGAGCACGAATCCCGCCCCCTGCACGAATCGCAGCCGCTCGCCCGGCAGGAAGAAGTGCGCGCCGAGCGCGACCATCAGCGGGAACGTCGACCACAGCAGGCTGCACAGTCCGGACGGCAGCACGCGCTCGCACCAGTAGATGACGCCGAACGACCAGCCACACTGCAGGAAGCCGAACAGCATCCACAGCCAGGCCGGCGGCGCCGTACCCCCTTCCCGGCGGCGCAGCCACGGCGCGATTGCCAGCATCACGGCACCGGCGATCAGGATCCGCGCGCCCGCGGAGGTCAGCGGCGGCAGCAACGCCAGGCCATCCTTGATCACGAACCACGTGCTGCCCCAGATCAGCACCAGCAGCGCGCAGATCGCGACCACGAGCCCGCGGCCCGGCACGAACCCCATGCTCGCCAAGCTTCGACCCGCTCAGTGCTCGCCGACGACCCAGGTCTCGCCTGCCAGCAACAGCGAGTCCAGATCCTGATCCGGCTTCGCCGCGCGCGCACGTTCGAGCTGGGCCTGCACGCCCGCCTCGAACACCGGACGGTCGACGTCGCGGAACACGCCGATCGGGACCGGGTACTCACGCTCCGACATCATCGCCAGCGCCATCGCGGCGGCGACGTTGCCGGCGTCCTCCTCCCACACCATCGCCTGCGCCGGATCGTCGACGACCTGCGGTGCCAGGTTCGCGTCCAGGCGCAGCCCCTTGGTGCCGCCGGCGAACAGCAGCGGCTTGCCCTGTTCGAGCTGCAACGTGTGCGCGTCCCGCGCGTCCTTCTCGGTGAAGTGTGCGAACGCGCCGTCGTTGAAGATGTTGCAGTTCTGATAGATCTCGATCAGCGCGGTCCCCTGATGCGCGTCGGCCCGCGCGATCATCTGCTCGAGGTGCGCGCCGAAGATGTCGATCGAGCGCGCGACGAACGTCGCGCCGGCGCCGAGCGCGAGCTGGATCGGACGGAACGGCGCCTCGACCGAGCCGAGCGGGGTCGACTTCGTGACCTTGCCGGACTCGGAGGTCGGCGAGTACTGCCCCTTGGTCAGGCCGTAGATCCGGTTGTTGAACAGCAGGATCTTCAACCCGACGTTGCGCCGCAGCGCGTGGATCAGGTGGTTGCCGCCGATCGACAGGCCGTCGCCGTCCCCGGTCACGACCCACACGTCCAGCTTCGGATCGCTGAGCTTGACCCCGGTCGCGATCGTCGGCGCGCGCCCGTGGATCGTGTGGAACCCGTAGGTCTCCATGTAGTACGGGAACCGGCTCGAGCAGCCGATGCCGGAGATGATGACCGTCTCGTGCAGCTTCTTGCCGAGCTTGGCGAACGCAGCCTGCACCGAGTTCAGGATCGCGTAGTCCCCGCAGCCAGGGCACCAGCGGATCTCCTGGTCGGACTTGAAGTCCTTCTTCGTGAGCGGCGGTGTCGCGGTCATCGCAGTCCCTCCAGCGTCGTGCGGATGCGTTTCTCCATCTCACCACTCGTGAACGGCCGACCCTGCACCTTGTTGAACGGCTCCGCGTCGACGAGGAACCGGGCGCGGATCAGCAGCGCGAGCTGCCCGAGGTTCAGCTCCGGAATCACGACCTTGCGGAACGAGCGGAGCAGATCACCGAGGTTCGGCGGGAACGGATTCAGATGGCGCAGGAAGCAGGCGGAGACCTTGGCCCCCTCCCGCTGCAGCTTCATGACGGCGCCGGTGATCGCGCCGCGCGTGGAACCCCAGCCGAGCACGAGCAGATCCCCCTGCGCCGGCCCGAGCGTCGTCGCCGGCGGGATGTCGTTGCTGATCCCGGCGATCTTGCCGGCGCGCGTGCGCACCATGTGCTCGTGGTTGTCCGGCTCGTAGTTGACGTTGCCGGTCACGTCCTGCTTCTCGATGCCACCGATCCGGTGCATCAAGCCCGGCGTCCCGGGGCGCGCCCATGGGCGGGCGAGTGTCTTGGGGTCGCGCAGATACGGCAGGAACCTGCCGTCGTCGCCGTTGGGCTGCTGCGCGAACGTGACCGCGATCTTTGGCAGGTCGGCGGCGCGCGGCACGCGCCATGGCTCGGCACCGTTGGCGATGTAGCCATCCGACAGCAGCAGCACCGGGGTCATGTACTTCACGGCGAGGCGGACGGCTTCGAACGCCGCCTCGAACGTGTCGGCCGGCGAGCTCGCGGCGACGATCGCGACCGGACACTCGCCGTTGCGCCCGAACATCGCCTGCAGCAGATCCGCCTGCTCGGTCTTCGTCGGCAGCCCGGTGCTCGGCCCGCCGCGCTGCACGTCGATGACGACCAGCGGCAGCTCGGCCATGACCGCGAGGCCGATCGCCTCGGATTTCAGCGCGAGGCCGGGGCCGCTGGTCGACGTCACGCCGAGGCTGCCGGCGTAGCTGGCGCCGATCGCTGCCCCGATCGCCGCGATCTCGTCCTCCGCCTGGAACGTCACGACGCCGTGCTGCTTGTAGGCCGAGAGCTGGTGCAGGATGTCGCTCGCCGGCGTGATCGGATACGAGCCGAGCACGAGCCGCAGGTCGGCTGCCTTCGCCGCGGCGACCAGACCCAGACACAACGCGTGGTTGCCGGAGATGTTGCGGTAGGTCCCCGGCGCCATGAACGACGCCGGCGCGACCCGGTACGTGGTCTGGAAGATCCCCGCGATCTCGGCCCAGTTGTAGCCGGCCTGCAGCGTGCGGCGGTTGGCGTCGGCGATGTCCGGCTTGCTCTTGAACTTCTGCTCGATGAACCGCAGCGACGGGTCCATGTCGCGGTGGTAGAGCCAGTACAGCACGCCGAGCGCGAACATGTTGCGGCAGCGGTCGCGCGTGCGCGTGTCGAGCGGCGAGTCCTTCAGCGTCTCGCGAGTCAACGCGGTCAGGTCGACTTCGATCAACCGGAAGCCGTCCAGCGAGCCGTCGGTGCGCGGGTCGACGTCGTACTTCGCCTTCTTCAGGTCGACCGGCTTCCAGGAGTCGGTGTTCAGGATCAGGATCCCGCCCTGCTTCAGGTCGCGCAGGTGCGCCTTCAACGCGGCGGGGTTCATCGCGACCAGCACGTCCGGCTGGTCACCCGGCGTGTGGATGTCGAAGTTCGAGAACCGCAGCTGGAACGCGGATACCCCGGGCAACGTGCCGGCCGGCGCGCGGATCTCGGCCGGGAAGTCGGGGAACGTCGCGATGTCGTTCCCCATCAGCGCGGTCGTGCGCGTGAACTGATCTCCAGTGAGCTGCATGCCGTCGCCGGAATCGCCGGCGAAGCGGATCACGACCTGATCGAGTTCCTGGATCTGCGTGTCGGCGGGAGCGCCGGTCTCGACGTGTTCCATTGGATGCTGGGCTGCGGCGCGTCCGGGCCGCCTTTGGGCGCGAGGACTATAGCAACCCGTTCAGAGCGACGATCTTTCGCGATCGCAGCGGTCGGCTCGCACGGAGGCGCCGCAGCGGCGTCGGAGGCTGGTTTCGCCCAGGCTCACAGCCCGACCACCATCTGCCGGAAGCGTGCCAGCGTCGCGCGGACCCGTTCGAACACGGCCTCGCCCGGCTCGCCGGACAGCAGCTCGATCCCCTCGCGGATGTGGCCGACGGCGTGGATCCGGAACCGGTGCGCCGCGGCGGCCACGACGACCTCCTCGCCGA
>CAZABP010000049.1:0-33591 GCA_964483245.1 uncultured candidatus Brocadiaceae bacterium
ACCGGGATGTCGAAGAACCCCTGGATCTGCGCCGCGTGCAGGTCGACCGACACGACCCGGTCCGCCCCGGCGGTCGTGATCAGGTTCGCGACGAGCTTGGCGTTGATCGGGACGCGCCCTTCGTCTTTGCGGTCCTTGCGGGCATAGCCGAAGTACGGCACCACCGCCGTGATCCGGTCGGCCGACGAGCGGCGCAAGCAGTCGCAGAACGACAGCAGCTCGAACAGATGCTCGTGGACCGGCGGGCAGGTCGGCTGCACGACGAACACGTCGGCGCCGCGCACGTCGCATTCCACCTTCAGGTTGATCTCGCCGTCGGGGAAGCGCTCGAGCTGGACCGGCCCGAGCGGGATCCCCAGGTGAGCGCAGATGTCGCGCGCGAGCTGCGGGTGCGCGGTACCGGCGAAGATCCGCAGGCGGTCGCCTCTCATGCGTTCCCTCCGCTCGGGCGTTGCAGCTTGCGCGCCGGCACGCCTACCCAGACTTCGCCGGGGCCGATCTCGCTGCGCCGGGTCACGATCGCACCGGCGCCGGTCGTGGCGCGCGCGCCGACCTGGACCGGCGCGACGAGCACGGTGCCGCTGCCGATGAAGGCGCCGTCGCCGATCTCGGTGCGGTGTTTGTGCTTGCCGTCGTAGTTCGCCGTGATCGTGCCGGCGCCGATGTTGGCGCGCTCGCCGATCGACGTGTCGCCGAGATAGGTCAGGTGCTTCGCCTTCGTGTGCGCGCCGACCTGCGCATTCTTCGCCTCGACGAAGTTGCCGATCTCGGCGCCGTCCGCGAGCTGCGTGCCGGCGCGCAGATGCGCGAACGGCCCGACCTCGCAGCCGCGCCCGATCCGCACGCCGCTGCGCAGGACGGTGCAGGGCAGGATCCGCGTCTCCGGGCCGATCGCGACGTCCCAGTCGATGAACGTCGTGGCCGGGTCCTCGATGACGACGCCGGCGGCGAGGTGGCGCAGCAGGATCCGCTCTTGCATGACCTGGCGGACCAAGGCGAGGTCGGCGAGGCTGTTGACGCCGAGCGCCTCCCGTGCGTCCTCGAGCAGCAGTCCGCGCACCGGCTGGCCGGCCTGCACGAAGTGATCGACGGCTGCAGTCAGGTACAGCTCGCGCTGCGCGTTGCGGTCGTCGAGCGACGCCAGCGCCGGCCACAGCGCCGCAAGGTCGAAGCAGTAGAAGCCGGCGTTGATCTCGTCGACCAGCCGCTCGTCGTCGGTGCAATCGGCCTCTTCGCGGATCGCGCGGAGGTTCTCCTCCTGCTCCGGGTCGCGCAGCACACGGCCGAGGCCGGTCGGTTCCTCGACGAGCGCCGTCAGCAGCGCGGCCGGGGCGTCGCCGCGGGCTTCGCGCAGGTCGCGCAACGACGCGGCGGTGATCAGCGGGCCGTCGCCGTTCAGGACCATCAGGTCGCCGTCGAACCCCTCCAACTGCGCGAGCGCCTGCTGGACCGCGTGCCCGGTGCCGCGCGGGGAGCCCTGGTCGACGCAGCGGACGCCGGGGCGGCCGGCAACGGCACGCTCGACCTGTTCGCGGCCATGGTGCACGACCACGACGGTCTGCACCGGTGCGAGCTGGGCCACCTCGTCGAGGATCGTCGCCAGCAGCGTGCGACCGCAGAGCGGGAGCAACACCTTGGGCGTGCCGATCTTGGTTCGTTTGCCAAGACCGGCCGCGAGGACGACGACGGCCAGCGGGCGCGACATGAAGGGGGACGCGGCGGGCGAGCCGCGCCGCAATGAGGGGCGGGGATCATGCGGAGGCCGGCCGGGGGGGTCAAGGCCGGCCGCAGGCCCCCGCGCGGCCGGCGTCCGGCGACGCGCTCACCAGTCCCGCTTCGCCTTGTAGCGGTCGTGGCCGGCCTTCTTGGTGTCGTCCATCGCCGCGATCAGCTCGAGCGCCGCTGGCATGCGTTGCTCGAGCACGGCGACTTCCAGCTCGAACAGCTGGCCGAGCAGCACGTGCATCTGCTTGCGGAACCCGAGCAGGAACTCCGCGCGCTGGTCGGCCGGAACCTCGTCGAGCCTGGATGGGTGCAGCGTTTTCGCCGCCAGCGCGAGCTGTTGCAGCTCTTCGATCCGTGGCAGCGGCGGGTGTTCCGCGTGCGGCGCCTCGAGCAGACGACGGAGTGCTTTCAGGCGCGTGTTGAACGCCTTCATCGTCCCCTTCAGCGTCGGCTCCTCGGCGGGGGCGGCGGCGGTGGCGGTGGCGGTCCGCGCCGGCGGCTGCGGATCCTGCAGCAGCGGCAGCGGGAGTGCGAACAGCAACGGGAGTACGAACAGCGGACGGGAGGGGATGCGCATCGGGTCTGGAGGAGCCAACGGGAAACGTGGGTAGCCTACCGCGCCGCCCGTGCCGTCACCCGCCACCGCCCGCTGGCTCCTGGTCGCGACCGCCGTCCTGTTCTCGACCGGGGGCGGGGCGATCAAGGCGTGCCAGTTCGACGCGTTCACGATCGCTGCGTTCCGCTCGGCGATCGCCGCGCTGCTGCTGCTCGCGATCGCACCACCGTCGCGGCACCTGCGGTCGCTGCGGCCCTGGGTCGTCGCCATCGGTTATGCCGCGACGATGGTGCTGTTCGTCAATGCCAACAAGCTGACGACCGCCGCCAACACGATCTATCTGCAGTCGACGGCGCCGCTGTATCTCGTGCTGCTGGCGCCGCTGCTGCTCGCCGAGCGGCCGTCGCGCGCCGACCTGCAGACGCTGCCGCTGTTCCTGGCGGCCGTCGTGTGCTGTTTCCTCGGCGCCGAGCAGCCGCAGGAATCGGCGCCGCAGCCGCTGCTCGGCAACGTGCTCGCCGTCTGCAGCGGGGTCTGCTGGGCGCTGACGCTGATCGGGCTGCGCAGCATGGCGCGCCAGCCGCACGGCGCCTGGCCCGCGGTCGTCGCCGGCAACGTCGTCGCGTGCCTGATGGCGGCGCCGGGCGCGTTCCCGCTCGGCCCGCACGGCCCGGTCGACTGGCTCGTCGTCGTGTATCTGGGGCTGTTCCAGATCGGGATCGCCTACGCGTGCATGAGCCACGCGCTGCCGGCCGTGCCGGCATTCGAGGCGGCGCTGATCCTGCTGATCGAGCCGGTGTTGAACCCGTTCTGGGCGTTCGTGATCGAAGGGGAGACGCCGTCGGTCTGGTCGATCGGCGGCGGCGTGCTGATCCTGGTCGGGCTGGCGGTGCGCGCGCGCTTGTGAAGCAGGGGCCGGGTCCCTCTGATCCGCGCCGCATGCGCACGACGGTCACGCTGCTGCCTGGCGACGGAATCGGCCCCGAGTGCACGCGCGCCGTACAGCGTGTGTTCGCCGCGGCCGGCGCGCCGATCGATTGGGAGGAATGCGAAGCGGGCGGGCGCTCGTTCGCGCGCGGGGTTGCGAGCGGCGTGCCACCGGAGACCGCGGCGTCGATCGAACGCACGCGCCTCGCATTGAAGGGACCGCTGGAGACGCCGGTCGGCCGCGGCGAACGCAGCGCGAACGTAACGCTGCGGATGATGTTCGAGCTGTACGGCAACGTGCGGCCGACGCTGCTGCTGCCCGGCGTGCAGTCGGTGTTCGCCGGCCGCCCGATCGATCTCGTGCTGGTGCGGGAGAACGTCGAGGACCTGTATGCCGGGATCGAACACATGCAGACGCCCGGCGTCGCGCAGGCGCTGAAGCTGGTGACCGCGAAGGGCTGCGACAAGATCGTGCGGCTGGCGTTCGCGCTGGCGCAGGCGCAGGGTCGCCGGCGCGTGACCTGTGTCACCAAGGCGAACATCCTGAAGCTGACCGAAGGGATGCTGCAGCGGACGTTCGCGGCGATTGCACCGGAGTATCCGGAGATCACCACGGATCACATGCTCGTCGACAACTGCGCGCACCAGCTCGTGCGGCGGCCGGAGCAGTTCGACGTGTTGGTGATGACCAACATGAATGGCGACATCCTCAGCGATCTCGCGGCCGGGCTCGCCGGCGGGCTCGGGCTCGCGCCGTCGGCCAACCTCGGGGATGGGATCGCGATGTTCGAAGCGGTGCACGGCTCCGCGCCGGACATCGCCGGACAGGACAAGGCGAATCCGACCGCGATGCTGCTCGCCGGCGTCATGCTGCTCCGGCATCTCGGTCTGCATGCGCTGGCGACCGACATCGAGCATGCGCTGATCCTGACGTTCGAACAGGGGACGCATGTGACCGGCGACATGGCGCGGCGCGGACCTGGGGTCGGCACCAGCGAGTTCACCGAGGCGGTCACCGCGAAGCTGGGACAGCGCTCGCCGCACTGGGGCGAGCGGCAGATGGCACCGCTCGCGCTGCCTCGCCGCGACCGGCCGATCGCGATGGCGGCGCCGGTGACGGCGGGATCGGAGGCTGTGCGGCGCGACCGCGGCGCGGACGTGTT
Source organism: uncultured candidatus Brocadiaceae bacterium (assembly GCA_964483245.1). Lineage (GTDB taxonomy): Bacteria > Planctomycetota > UBA1135 > UBA1135 > UBA2386 > CAZABP01. The sequence continues at coordinate 4,372 of CAZABP010000049.1, forward strand.
CGTCGAGTGCACCTTGCAGCCGGATGCGCTCGCGCGCGAACTCGAGGAGTTGCTGCGTGGATCACCGCTGCAGCTCGAGGAGATCGGCAATCGCGGCGCGATCGTGCACCCGCCGCGCGCCCGTGCCGATCTCGTGGATCACTTCCGCTGCCGCATCCTGATGCGCGACCCGGCCGCAACGCTGGACGAGGGCGCCCTGCTCGCGTTTCTGCAGCGGCTCGGCCAGCGCCATCGCTGGATGCATGTTGAGAAGGTGATGGGGTAGGGGAGGGGGAAGGGTTGAACGGGAATGGTGCGGGCTCGGGCCCGGGCCCGGGCTTGGGATGGGCGAGGCAAGGGAAGGGAGATGGGGTGAAAAGCTCTCAGGCGTGGTGGGTTGGGGGGCGGGCACATAGAAAGTCGCGTGCTGGTCGCCGCAGGTCGTGAGCCCACGGCGGCCGCATCTCCACCTGGTACGCGACTGCCCCGAGGTTTCGATGATCCGTCTGTCTCTTCCGTTTTTCCTGGTCGCGATGCCGACCGTGCTCGCGGCGTCCTTGGCGGCGCAGCGCGCGGAGCCATCCGCGGGTGATCTGCGGCGCAGCGGGACGGTGCGGTTTCCGGTCACCTGCGAGGCTGCGGTCGCGGAGGACTTCCAGACTGCGGTCGCGCTGCTGCACTCGTTCTTCTACGACGAGGCGCGGCGCCGCTTCGAAGACATCGCGCGGCGTGATCCGGGCTGTGCGATGGCGTGGTGGGGCGTGGCGATGACGTGGTACCACCCGCTGTGGACGCCGCCGACACCCGGCGAGATCGCGATGGGCAGGGCGGCGACGGCGAAGGCGAAGGCGATCGGGGGGAAGAGCGCGGTGGAGGCCGGGTTCATCGCCGCAATCGACGTGTTCTTCGGCGACGACGGAGTGAGTCCGGCACCAGCGTCCATGCCGCAACCGGCGACGGCGCTTGCGAGCTCGTGCCACGGACCGCGCGCGCACAGCGCGCGGGCGGAGCGGTTCCTGACGGCGCTCGAACGGCTGACCCAGGCACATCCCAACGAACTCGAAGCGACGTTGTTCTACACGCTCGCGCTGCTCGGTACGGCGCCGCCGACGGACAAGGAGTATCGCAACCAACTGCGCGCTGCCGCGATCCTCGAGCCGTTGTTCGAGCAGCATCCCGACCACCCCGGGATCGCGCACTACCTGATCCACGCGCTCGACTATCCGACGCTGGCCGCGCGCGCGCTGCCGGCCGCGCGCCGCTACGACGACATCGCGCCATGGGTGCCGCACGTGCTGCACATGCCGTCGCACATCTACACGCGCCTGGGGATGTGGGATGAATCGATCGCTGCGAATCGCGCGTCCTCGGCAGCGGCGCGCGACCATGCGGCGCGGGTCTACGACGGGGCGTCGACGATGGACGACCTGCACGCGATGGATTACCTGATGTTCGCGTACCTGCAGACCGCGCGCGACGCCGAGGCGGATGCCGTGCGACACGACCTCGCCGCCGTGCGCAACATCGTCCCGGGGAACGACTTCGCGGCCGCGTATGCGCTGGGTGCGATCCCAGCGCGGTACGTGCTGGAGCGGCGCGACTGGAAGGCGGCCGCGACGCTGGAGGTACCCAAGCCGGACTTCCTGCAGGCGTTCCCGTTCGCGGTCGCGCACATCGAGTTCGCGCGCGCAGTCGGTGCGAGCCGCTCAGGCGACGTGCCGGCCGCCAAGGCCGCCGTCGCGCAGCTCGCGGCGTTGCGCGAGCAGCTGACCGAGCCGAAGTTCCAATGGTGGATCGGGCAGATCGAGATCCAGCGGCTGGCCGCCGCCGGCTGGCTCGCGCAGGCCGAAGGGGACGCGGCGCAGGCGGAGCAATCGCTGCGCAAAGCCGCCGAGCTCGAAGACCAGTCCGGCACGCACCCGGTCACACCAGGCCAGATCCTGCCGGCGCGCGAGCAGCTCGGCGATCTGCTGCTGTTGCTCGACCGGCCGGCCGACGCGTTGGTCGAGTACGAACGGTCGCTCGAGGCGTTCCCGCGCCGATTCCACAGCCACCATGGCGCCGGCCTCGCAGCCGAACGCTGCGGCAAGCCGGACGTCGCCCGCCGCCATTACGAGGCCCTGCTCGCGATGGCCGGCGACGGCAACGGCCGCCGCGAGGAGCTCGCGCGCGCCCGCGCGCAGCTCCGCTGAACCGGCGAGACCCCTGCGTGCTCAGACCCCGTCGCGCAGCAGCGAACGCGCGATCACGAGGCGCTGGATCTCACTGGTGCCTTCGTAGATCCGGTTGACGCGCGAGTCGCGATACATGCGCTCGACGGCGTACTCCTTGGAGTAGCCATACCCGCCGTGGATCTGCACGGCGCGGTCGACGATCCGATCCAGCGCCTCGCTGCAGAACAGCTTGACGATCGCGCTCTGGCGCGAGAACGGCTGCTGCTGATCGCACATCCACGCGGTGCGGTAGAGCAGACTCTCCATCGCGTAGATCTCACTGCCGCAGTCGGCCAGCATGTGCTGGATCGCCTGCTGCTCGGCGATCGGCTTGCCGAACGCGATGCGCTCGCCGGCGTAGCGCAGCGAGATCGCGAGCGCCTCCTTGGACGCGCCGAGGCAATTGGCCCCCAGCGTCAGGCGCCCGCGGTCCAGCGTCTGCATCGCGACCTTGAATCCGTCGCCTGGCTTGCCGAGCAGATTCGCAGCCGGCACGCGGACGTCCTGGAAGTGGATCTCGACCGTCGTCGAGCCGCACTGGCCCATCTTCTCTTCCGGCTTGCCGACGCTGAAACCGGGCGTCTCCGTCTCGACCACGAACGCCGAGATCCCCTTCGCACCGGCCGACTTGTCGGTGGCGCAGAACGTCACGATCACGTCGGCGAAGTCGCCGTTCGTGATCCAGATCTTGCTGCCGTTCAGGATCCAGTCGTCGCCGTCGCGGACCGCAGTCATCTGCATGTTGGCCGCGTCCGAGCCGGACTGCGGCTCGGTCAGCGCATAGGCGGCCCACAACTTTCCCTCGCACAGCGGCGGCAGCCAGCGCCGCTTCTGCTCCTCGCTCCCGGCGACATGGATCGCGGTGGCGCCGATCGACGTGTGGCCGCCGCAGACGACGGCCGTCGAGAAGCAGCCGCGGGTGATCTCCTCCATGAACACGCACAACCCGAGCTCGCCGAAGCCGCCGCCACCGTACTCCTCCGGGAACGGGATCCCGAGGAACCCGAGCTCACGGATCTGCTCGAGCAGCGGCTTGGGGATCGCATGGTCGCGATCGATCTGCGCGGCGAGCGGGCGGACCTCCGCGTCGACGAATTCGCGGACGGTCTGGCGGAGCATCTCGTGCTCCTCGGGGAACGTGAAGTCCATGCTGCGGTGCTACCGGCGGAAAAGCGCGCGATCGTGCGCGCGGCCCGGCCGGCGATCAAGCGCGGCCCGCCGGTCGGTCGATCACGCGCGATGGATGGGTCAGATCCTGTTCGCGCTGCCGCAGATCGGGCGGTTCCACCTGCTGGACCGGCTGGCGCGCGCGCTGTCGGCGCGCGGCCATGAAGCCGCGGTGCTGGCGGCCGACCCGGTGCAGCGCGACTTCTTCGATGCGCAGGAGATGCAGGTGCTGGGCCTGCGCCGCCAGCGCAGCGCACCGCAGGACCTCCCGCTGACGGAGCTGGCCGAACTGGACGCGCGGCTGGCCGGCCGGCGCGGGCCGATCGCAGCGGACGTCGCAAAGCTCGCCGCGCACGCCGCCGCGGTCGTGACGCAATTCGAACGGTCCCCACCGAGCCTGGTCCTGTTCCTCGACGCGCGCGACTCGCTGTCGCGGCTGATCCACTTCGTCGCGACTCGCGCCGGCTGTCGGATCCTGCACCTCGGTGATGGCCTGCTGCCGCACACGATGCAGCAGGACCACCATGGGGTCGACGGCGAACACTCCGCCTGCGGCCGCACCGCCGGGGACTACCGAGACGCGCCGCGCGACGATGCGCTGCTCGCCGCTGCGCTCGCAGCCTGGATCGCCGGCATCGCGCCGCAGCCGCTGATCCGCACGCCGGTCGCACCGCCGTACTGGGCGCAGACGCCGCGGCTCGTGGCGCGTTGGTTCGCCGGCACGCGTGGTGCCTATGGCTGTTGGCGCGACGGCTGGCGCCGCCCGGCACCGCCCCGTCCGGCGCCGGTCACGCTGCCGGAAGACCCGTTCCTCGCCGTGCTGCTGCAGGCGGACACGGACCCGCGCGTCCGGCTCGACGCGCAAGAACAGCCGAGCGCCGGCGACCTGCTCGCCGCGGTACGCCGCGTCGGCCAGCACCTCGGCCAGGACACGCAGGTGCTCGCGATCGCGCCGGTCGACCGCCTGCCAGGCGATCTGATCGCCGTGGCGCGCACGCATGGGGTCGAGCTGCTGCCGGCCGCGGCAGCCGCGACGGTCGTGCCGTCGGCGCTCGCCTGTGTGACCGTCACGCATCCGCTGGCGGTCGGCGCACTGCTGGCCGGCACGCCGGTCGTGCACCTGGGGCGTGCGCCGTGGGCGCTCCCGGGCGTCACCCGGCGCACGACGCTCGACCAGCTCGACCGCGATCTGGTCGACTCGTTGAACGAGGACGCCGCGACGCTGCGCGAACGGCTGCTGACCCGGTTGCTGACCGACGATCACGTCTGGTGCAGCCGCGATGAACCGGACCACAACGGGATCCTCGGCCTCGTCGCCGCCGTCGAGCGGCGGATCCAGCACGAGCCGACGTCGGCCGCTACGGCCTACCGGGCTGGTCCGGTCTGGCCGCTGACGCCGAGCAGCGCCGCTGGCGGCTGAGCTTCCACTGCCCGCCGCACCGCGACCCACGATCTCCCCTCGCTGCACCCCGGCGGCGGCACCCCGAGCAGATCGCTGACCGTCGCACAGACATCCACGAGCGGCGCCTCGGCGACGCGAGCGGCGGCGATCCCGGGTCCGGCGACGATCGCGAGGCCCTTCTGGCCATCGACCGCCGGGTCGTAGCCGTGCATGCCGAGGATCCGCTCGTCGCGGCGGTGGAACCAGTCTGGCCAGATCAACACGCCAGGTGCCGCCAGCCACGCCACGTCGCCGTAGCGCCGGTCCCGGAACGGAATCCGCCGCGCCCGCGCGGTCTCGGCATCGAGCACGCGCCCGTGCGCTTCGAGCCCGGTGAACGCATCGGCGACGAATGGCTGCGCCCGCGGCGTCAGCGCCCACAGCTTCGCCGTCGTGGAATCGAGGAACGGCAGCCAGTCGACCCCTTCGACGAGCCCGCAGGCGCGCGCACGGGTGCGCAGATGCGCCCGCACGTCGATGCGCGCGGTCACCGGCAGCATCCCGTGATCCCCCACGACCAGCCAGGTCGGCGTGCGCCCGCGCGCGCGGAACGCAGCATCGATCCCGGCCAGCCGTTCATCGATCCGCGCAACCGCCTCCTGCACCTGGATCGACTGCGGCCCGTGCAGATGCCCGACGGCATCCGCCGAGCCGAACAGACCGAAGCAGGCATCCCACGCCGGCTCCTCCTGCGCGAGCTGCAGGAACGCCCGCTCGGTGCTCGCATCGCTGCCGTCCACCTCAGGGTACATCAGGTACTTCGCGCGGACACCGCACGCGGCAAACACGTCGAACAGACTCGGCACCGGCAGCGCCCCCGGCTCGTGCACCGGCTTCTGGTCCTCGGACACCGAGAAGAACGGCAGCAGGTGCAGCGGAATCCGCGCGGTCGACGGATGCCGCGCGTGCTGCCGCGCACGCGCGTAGATCCTGGTCCGCACCCGCGCATCGAGCACGCGCCCGAACACACCCGGCAGCGCCCGCGCGCATGCATCGACGACGCGTGGCCAACGCCTGCCGGCCAGGAACGCGAACGGCGACGCGTCCGGCGCGAACGTGTGCATCGTCCACAACCCGGTCCGGTCGGCCCACGCACCGGTCAGGATCGCCGAACGCTGCGTGAACCCCGACGCCGTGCGCAGCCGCTGCACGTGCACCCCGCGCTCGGCGAGCTGCGACAGGAACGGAGTGCGCGCCGGATCGAGGTAGTCGTGCCGGAACGCATCGAGCACGACGAACAGCAACGGCGAGCTCACGCGTGCTCCTTCAACAACCGCAACACGTCCTGCTCCCAGCGCGGCGAGGTGTCGTCGTGACCGTTCAGCGCTGTGCGCCACAGGCCGACCGCCTCGCGCGCACGTCCGATCCAATCCGCCAGCGGCCCGGCCAGATACTCGTCCGCCAACACGAGGCAGGCGGCATGCGCAACCGCGAGCGGTGAACCGGCGAGGCCCAACCGCGCGGCGAGACCCACGGTCGGCCCGGGCAGGCGCGCCCAGGCCATGGCGTTGCGCAGCAACGCACGCGGCGATTGCGGCGGCGGCTCGTCCAGCGCACCGGCCAGCTCGACCTGATCCGACAGGCAGCTCCGCCATTCGGCGAGCAGCTGCGCCGGCGCGCCGGGATCCGGCTCTGGTGCGGCGCGCCACGCATGCCAGCGCGCTGCAGCCGGGCGCTGCCGCTGCAACACGGCGCGCGCATCGCGGCAATCGGCATGCGCGGCGGCCGTCTCGACGGCGAGGATCGCGTCGGCGTAGACCTTGCAGAACTGGTAGCGCAGCACGAGGCGACGGATCGCATCGGACGCGCCCACCTGATCGAGCATCCACAGCAGGCCGGCGAGCCGGTTGCATGCGAGGTCGCGCCCTTCCCCCGCCGGCGGCCGCCGCGACTCGAGCGCCGCCCGCAGCTCGCGCAGCGGCGCCTCGTCGCCGGCCAGCGTCGTGCCGCGGCGGGCGAGGTCGTGCAGGAACATCCGGTCTGGCGGCTGCGCCAGGGTCCGCTGCGTCAGCAGACCGAACTCCGCGTGCGCGGCCAACCCGAGCGGCCGCGCGCGGACGCTGAAGTCGGCACTGAGCTGCGCCAGGTCGAGGCGCAGCGACGCCCGCGCCGTGCGGGTCGGGACGACGACGAAGTCGACGTCCGACAGCAACCACGGCTGCCCGCCGACCACGACGCCGCAGGCATTGCCATAGGCGAGGGAACCACTCAGCAGCAGCGCCTGGACGTCCGGATCCCCGGCGAGCTGCTGCACGCCCTGGCGCAGGATCGCACGTGCGACGGCGTCGATCTGCGGATCGGCCGCGCAGCGAAGCTCAGGGGACAGCGTCGTGGAGGTCATCAGGTCGCCGCGAGCTGCGGCTGCAGCATCGGTTCGTCACTGCGTGCCGGCATGCGGAGCCCGAGCTCGACGTAGGTCTGCAATGTCGCGTCGATCTGTCGGTCGAGCCGGAACTCCGCTTGTGCCCGCGCGCAGCCGTTCGCACCGAGCTTTCGGCGCCCAGCCGGTCCGAGCTTGATCCAGGCTTCGATGGCGCCGGCCAGTGCTGCCTCGTCGCCGGGCGGTACGAGGAACCCGGTCTCACCGTGGACGACCGCCTCCGGCGTGCCGGCGACCGCCGTCGCGAGGACCGGCAATCCCGCTGCCATCCCTTCCAGCACGGCCAACGGCAGCCCCTCGTGGAACGACGGCAGGACGAGCCCGTCGGCAGCGCGCAGCAGGTCGGCGACGTCGTCACGCCAACCGAGGAACGTCACCGGCAGCCCGGCCGCCTGCGCCTCGAGCCGCGCACGCTCCGGCCCGTCACCGGCGATCCACACTCGAGGTGGCGCCGCGATCCGCCGCAGCGCACCCAGCAGGACAGCGACCCCTTTGACGGCGGTCAGCCGACCGCTGAACAGCAGCACCGCCTGAGCATCCGGAACGGCGAGCCGGCGCCGCACGCGGGCACGCCGCGCGGCGTCCGGGGCGAAGGCTTCGACCTCGATCCCATTACGCACCGTGCGTGCGCGCTCCGGCTCGACGCCATACCGGGCCACGACATCGGCACGCAACGCAGCGGCGACGCACAGCAACCGATCCGGGATCGGCAGTGCGCTGCGGCGCCGGATCCCCTTCGGCGACCACACCGGCGGTGCGTCGCCACGGCCGAGCTGCAGCGTCGCCACGATCGGCCTGCGTCCGGCGGCCCGCGCGAGCAGCAGCCCCGGTGCCTGGTCATCCATGCTGTTGAGGTGGAAGTGGACGAGTCCGTCCCGGGCCGCGAGCACGCTGCCGAGCCGCCCCCACCCGAGCAGGTCCCAGGGCGCTTCGACGCTGGCATGCCACACGCGACGAACCCCGGCCTGCTGCATCCGCTCGCACCAGCTCCGGGTCGCGGCGGCGCGCGGCGCGATCAGCTCGGTCTGCAGCCCTCGGTGCGTGCACGCACGCGCGAGCGCGAGCAGATGCTGCTCGACGCCGCCGACGCTCCGCGAGTTGCAGACGAACGTCACATCGGCGCCGCGCGGCCGTGCGCGCGTCATCGCCCACCAGGCGAGTGCCAACAGCGCGATTGGAATCGACGCTGCCGGCAGAGGTAGGTCCACGGCAGCGAGTACGAGCAGCGCGCCGATCACGAGCGGAGTCCGCGCGTCCACGGCAGCGGCACCGAGCATCCCGGCCGCCGCATGCAGCCAGATCGCTGCGGCCGCCGCCGCGATCCCATGCGCAGCCACGAGCCCCACGCCCCCGAGCTTCGGCACGAGCAGACAGCCGAGCCCGAGCTCGATCGCGAGCTTGCCTGCATTTGCGCGCGTCACGATGCCGGGGCGCTCCTGCACCAGCGCCAGCAGTGCTGCGGGATGCGACAACGTCCGCAGACACACCTGCGGCGCGAACATCACGAGCAGGGGCACCACGGCTGCGAAGCCCGCCGGCCCGAGCAGCAGCCCGACCACCGGCGCCGCGGCGACCAGCAGCAGCGCGACCGCGACGCTGGCGGCCGACGTCTGCTGCACGATCGCACGGTAGGTCGTGCCGACGTCCCCTCGTGCCCGCGCCGCCGCGAGCTCCGGCCCGCGCGCCTGCGGAATCGCTGCGAGCAGTTCCGCGGTCAGGTCGGCGATCAGGGCCGCGAGCCGATAGGCACCGGCTGCCGCCAACGAGCCGAACGATGCCAGCAACGGCGCGCCGAGCGAGCTGTACAGCTTGAACAACTGCTGCGACGCCGCGATCGGAAGGCAGAACCGCAGGTAGCGCCGCAGTACCGGACCGTCCTCCCCACCCCGCAACGGCGCGAGCAACCGCAGCTGCGACCAGCTCCACAACACGAACGGGAGCTGCGCCCAGACCGCGAGCTCGTAGTACCCGGCCGCGTCCTCGTGCAGCCAGACTGTCAGGCCGGCGGCAGCGACCAGTCCCCCTTGCTCGAGCAGCCGGGCGACCAACAACGCGCGCCATGCCTGCAACCCGAGCAGCAGCTCCGGATCCAGCGGACCGCGCAGCGCCGGAATCAGGTTCCACAGCGCGACGGCGAGCAGCGCATCGGCGACCGCCGGGCTGCCGAACCAGCTGCCGAGCGCCGGGTGCAGGGCCCACAGCGCCAGCGACACGAGCAGCGCGGTGGCACAGCCTGCCAACCAGGTCGCACGCACGACCCGACCGGCGGCGCTGCCACGTCCTTCGCCGACCAGCAACGGGACGAACGTCGCCAACGCCGCCGGCGGCACGAGCTCGATCAACCGCAGCAGACCGAGCACCGACGTGGCGATCGCGAGCACGCCGTAGCCGTCGCGCCCGAGGTGCCACGCCAGCAGACCATGCGTCAGCAGCCCACCGGCGATCCGCGCGCCGCGCGCCGCTGCCAGCGCGCGGGCTCCGGCGCCGGCGCTCATGCCTGGGCGTCCCGGCAGCCGAGCCACACGCCGAGCACGCGCGCGAGCCGCAAGCCTGGTGCGCGCAGCCAGGCGCGCAGCCCGGCATGCGCGCGGCACAGACGCCTCATGTCGCGCGCGAGTCCGACCGCGAACGCGACCGGCAGCAACCCGGCGCGCCGCAGCGACGTGCGCAGCCCGCAGTGACGCACCATCACGGCCGTCTCGCGGCGCTTGCGCGCCAGCACCTGCGCGAACCCTTCGTCGTGCGAGTGCAGCACCGCCGCCCGCGGCGCGTAGACGATCTCGTATCCCTGCGCGCAGATCGTGGCCGCCCAGATCCGGTCTTCGGCATAGCCGACCTGCTCGTCGAACCGATGCGCGAGCGCCAGCTCGCGCCGCACTGCGGCGTTCGCATTCGAGAATGGCGCCTCGCCCGCGTAGCGCGCGGCCTGGTCCGGATACGCACGCTGCAGCTCGTCCGCGTCGATCGGATGGCAGCCACGCCGCGGCAGCTGCCGACCGAACACCGCGCCGACTTGCGGATCGCGCAGCGGCGCGACCAGCTCCGCGAGCCAGTGTTCGCTCGCCGGCTCCGCGTGCGCCGACAGGTAGACGACGACGTCGTGCCGCGCCGCCTGCGTGCCGAGGTTCAGGCCGCGCCCGTACGTGAACCGCTCCGGCGCGAGCGGCACGACCCGTGCACCATGGGCGCGGGCGATCGCGACCGTGCCGTCCGTCGATCCGGAGTCGACCACGACGACCTCCTGCGCCGGCAGCGACTGCCTGGCGATCGCCGCCAGGACGGCCGGCAGGGCGGCCGCCTCGTTCCTGGCGCGGATCACGACCGACACCGCGGGCCGCGCCGGAGCCGCCGGATCCGGCGACACCACCGCAGCGTTCCGTCCGGGCGCCGTAACCCTCAAATCGACCACGACCTGCTGCCGAAAACATCGGCACGATGGGCAGGGAACTTCAGGTGCGACCGTCGGCGCGGCCGACCCGGCTGCGCAGCCTCGTGCGGCGCATCGTGGTCCTGGCCCCGTTCGGCGTGCACCCGCCACGCAGCGGCGGACATGCTGCGGTGCTCGAGCCGGCGCGCCACATGGCGCGGCTGGGCCTGCTCGTGCACCTGTTCGGACTGGGTCTGCGCCGCTTCGAGGTCGGCCAGCATTGGCGTTCGTTCGTGCGCCAGCTCGAGCTCGGGCTGATCGAAGAGCGCGGGATCGGCGTGTGGAACCTGTTCGACTGGCTGCGGCGCGGGCGCAGCGGCCTGCCGCCGCTGGACGCCGCCGCGTGGCTGTCACGCCATGCGTCCGAGACGCTGTGCGATGCGCTCGACCACGCGCAGGTCGTGCAGTGCGAGAGCCCGTGGCTGTTCGACTTCACGACCAAGGGGCAGAACCGGGTCCTGGTCGCGCACAACGTCGAGAGCACGCTGCTGGAAGCAAACCCGCGGATCCGCGCCGCCGACGCGCGGCGCGCGGCCGAGATCGAAGGACGCGCGTGGAACCACGCCGACATCGTGATCTGTCTGACCGATACCGATCGCCAGGAGCTGGCGGATCGCTACGGTCCGCGTCCCGCACACGTGATCCCGCTCGGCGTCGACACGCAGCGGTTCCGCCCGGCAACGCAGGACCAGCGCACCGAAGCGCGCTTGCGCCTGGGAGTCGGCGATGAGTTCCTGGTCCTGTTCGCCGGATCGTGGCATGGCCCCAACCGCGCCGCACTGCCACAGATCGAGGAGTGGGCCGATCAGGCACCGCCGGGCATGCGGTTCGTCGTGGCCGGCTCGGTCGGCGAGCATCCGCTGAGCAAGGAGAACCTGCTCGTGACCGGGCCGCAGGAATCGCTCGAAGACTGGTTCACGGCCGCCGACGCCGCGATCCATCCGATCACCGAAGGCTCCGGCGCCAACGTCAAGCTGCTCGAGTACCTCGCCGCCGGCCTGCCGACGGTCAGCACGCGGTTCGGCGCGCGCGGCCTCGAAGCCGTCAACGGCGAGCACTTGATCGTGTGCGAGCCGAGCGGCTTCCCGGCGGCACTGCAGAACCTCCGCCGCGACCGCCTGCTGCGCGACGCCCTGGCGCGCAACGCGCGCCACCTGGTGATCACGCGCCGCTCGTGGGCCGTCGTCGCCGAGCAGCGCCAGCGGCTGTACGACCAGAGCTTCCTGGTGCCGGGGCAGAGACTCTGAGCCGTCGCGATCAGCCGAGCTGGCTCGGTGAGATCACGGTCTGGCGGCGCCCATCCGGCAACCGCAGCACGAGGTGGCCTTCGCTGGTCAACGACTCCGCCGTGCCCGCAACGAGTCCGCTGCCGATCCGCACGTCGACCTGCCGGCCGAGCTGCTGCGAGCGCGCCGGCCACGCCTGCACGAGATCGATGCCCGCATCCCACAGGCGCTGCATCCGCTGCAACAGCACGCGCAGCAAGGCATCGCAGTCGTGCGTACGGCCGGTGATCAGACGCAGCGACGTCGCCGTCCCCGCGATCGGCTCCGGCAGCGTCATCTGATCGACGTTGAGGCCGACCCCGACGATCCACGCGTCGCGGGCCGCGTCGCCGCTGCTCCGCACCCCGGCGGGAATGCTCTCGACCAGGATCCCGCCCAGCTTGCGCTCCTCGACCAGGATGTCGTTAGGCCACTTCAGGTGCGCCGGCACCGCGAGGTCGTCGCGGAGCAGGTCGACCGCGGCGATCGCCGGCAGGAACGACAGCGGCCGCACGCGGAGCGGCGGGCGCAGCAGCAGCGAGAACCACAGCCCGAGCTCGGAATCGGAGTACCACGGCCGCCCCGCGGTGCCGCGGCCGTGCGTCTGCCGCAGCGCCCGCAGCACCGTGCCGGAAGGCAGGCGTTGCTCCCGCAGCCGGCGCGCGAGGTCCAGGTTCGTGGAATCCACGTCCGCGCGGACGAGCAGCGGCTGGCCAAAGCAGGTCGGTTCCGGTTCTTCCCGCGCCATCGGGGATTCCTTCGCCAGGGAGCGGCGACGCGGCTTTTAGCCGAACCCCGGTTCTGCCTCCAGCGGCCGGGCGCAGTGGTCGATCTAAGCCCCGAGAGAGGCAGGTGCAGGTCCTTCTGGTGTCGCAGCAGTTCGCCGCCGTGCGCTCGGGCGTCGGTACGTACGCGCGCATCCTGGCGACCGGCCTCGCCGACCGCGGCCTCGACGTCACGGTCGCGACCTGGAAGGACGAGATCGACCGCCGGCGCTATCCGCGCCTGCACTGGATGGATCTCGGCCGGCGCCCCAAGCGCGACCCGACCCCGGGGGCGTTCTGGTCGCTCGGGCGTGAGGTCGCGTCGTCGCTGCGTGGCACGACGACGCGCTACGAAGTCGTGCACTTCCTGGACGCGCGTGAGGCATGGGCGTGCCGCGGGCGCCGCCGTCCCAACTGCGCGCGGGTCGTCGGCACGGTGCACGACGACTACGCGCTGCGCGCGCCGCGCGCGCCGTGGGGTTACCGCAACCGCAGCGCCGATCCGTTCCGCCGCTGGCTCTACCACCATTGGCTGCGCCACCTCGAGAAGCGCGCCTACGGCGCGCTCGACCTGCTGCTCGCCAACTCCGCGGAGACGGCCAAGGCGATCGTCACCGGGTACGCGCTGCATCCGTCCCGCGTCCGCACGCAGACGTTGACGGTGCCGCTCGCGATGCCGCACCTCGCGCAGGTCGAGCTGGGTGGCGATCCGGCGCTGCTGTTCGTCGGCGGCAACTACTACCGCAAGGGGCTCGACCTGCTCGTGCAGGCGATCCCGGAGATCCGGATCAACCTGCCGGGGGTGCGGTTGCACGTCGCCGGTGAAGACCGCGCCCGCGCACGGCTCGAGCGGCTCGCGCGTGAGATCGGCGCCGCCGACGCGCTCACCTGGCACGGGCGCGTCGATCCACAGCTCGTCACGACGATGATGTCGCTGGCCGACCAGCTGGTCGTCCCGTCCCGTTACGAAGCACTCGGACTCGTCTACCTCGAAGCGTTCAACCTCGGGCTGCCGGTCATCGCCGGCAGCGTCGGTGGCGCAGCGGAGATCGTCCTGGATCGCAAGACCGGACTGCTGGTCCCACCGGACGACGTCGAGGCGATCAGCCAGGCCGTCATCGAGCTGCACCGCGATCGCGAGCTGCGCCAGCAGGTGATCCAAGGCGGCCGCGACCTGCTCGCCGAGCGCACGATCCCGCGGCTGATCGACGAGACCCTCGTCGCCTATGGCGCGATGCGGACCGTGCGCGCCAAGCCGCAGCAGCAGGCACCGGTGCCGCTGCGCACGACGCGCTGAGAGCGCAACTTCACGCGCGGGTCAGCGAGCCGGGACCGCGCGGCTTGCGCTGCCCGAGCAGCTCGCGCTCGAGCGCACGCGCGAGTTCTTCATCACCGTCGCGCATGTCGCGGCCGAGGGCATCCTCCAGCTTGCGCGCCTCCTGCTCGGTCCCACACTCGGCGCGCTTGCGCGCGCCGGCCTCATCGAAGAAGCGCGCGCCGTCGCGCACCGGGCAGAGCAGCATCTCGTCCCGCGTCGCCAGGACCTCCCCGCGCGGCACCTCGACCCAGCTCCCGCACGCGATCAGTGCGGAACGTTCCGACCAGCGGTCGAGGGCATCCGGGTGGATCGGCCGGGCGTCGTCCAGCAGGTAGGTCGGCGTGACGTCGTAGTGCCGGCACAGCGAGAGCAGCATCGGCAGCGTCGGCAACGACCGTCCCTGTTCGAGATGCGACATCGTGGCGGGGCGGACGCCGAGCAGGCGCGCCGTGGTGCCCTGAGGCTCGCGCTTGAGCCGGGTGCGCAGGTAGAACAGCTTGAGGTGCAGGCGTCGCATCGAGGACCGGGCCGAGGCATGGATGCCGGATCCGTTCGGAACGGCGTAAGCCGGAACGGCGCGGAGCATAACGAGCAGATCTCGCGGGATCCGATTGCGCCGGAGCAGACTGCGGCCGACCGCAACACAGGCGCGCGCGCACCCGAGCCGGTTCCTCCGATGGCAGCAGCGGTTCCGTGGCAGCCCGGGCCCACCGGCCGGCCGTGAAGCGCGTGCAAAAAACCTCCGGTCCGTTCCGCGTCGACGCCCCGACGCTGATGCCCGAAGAGCGGAACCTGATCGCTGAGTGGCTCGACTCCCCGCCGGATGGCGGGCCGCAGGACCCGCTGCTGCGCCGCTCCGCGCAAGCGCTGGAACTGGTCGTCCCCGGCATGCGGCCGTGGTGCGTCGACTTCAGGACCGCGCAGTGGCGCGCGCGCCTGCGCGGTCCGCGCGCCCCCCTCGTGCGCGCGATCGGCCAGGCCACGCAGGTCATCGACGCGACCGCAGGCTTCGGCCGTGATGCGTTCGTGCTCGCCGCGGCCGGCCATGACGTGCTGGCCATCGAACGCCATCCGGTGGTCGCGTTGTTGCTGTTCGACGGACTGGCGCGCGCCTGCAGCGATCGCGAGCTCGCACCGGTGGCCGCACGGGTCTCCTGGCAGCTCGGCGATGCCAAGGGACTGCTCGCGGTCTACGCGATGCTGCCCGAGACGGACGTCGTCTACCTCGATCCGATGTTCACCGAGCCCGGCCGCGCCGAGGTGCGCAAGGAGGCCCAGCTGCTGCGCCTGCTGGTTCCCCCGGATCCGGATCCCGTGGCGCTGTTCGCAGCCGCGCGCGATGCAGGGGCGCGGCGCATCGTGGTCAAACGCCAGGCGAAACAACCGCCGTTGATCCCCGACCCGACCGGCTCGGTGCGCGCGACGCGCGTGCGGTTCGACTACTACGTGCGCTGAACGCGCGCGACGGCAGCCAGGATCTCCTCCGGCTCGACCATGCGGCCGATCGCGTGGTACCCCTCGGCCAGATGCCCGACCACCGGCCCGAGCAGCTCGAAGCCGGCGGCGCGGAGCGTCGCGACGTTGCGCTGCACGACGCCGTCCTGCCACATCGCATCGTTCATCGCCGGGCACAGCAGACGCGGGCACTTCGCGACGGTCGCCGCGAGCGTGACCGGATCGTCGCAGACTCCGGCTGCGAGCCGTGCCAACAACGACGCGGTGGCCGGCACCACGACGAAGCAGGACGCCTGCGACGCGACGGCGATGTGCGGCGCGCTGCCATCCGGATCGATCTGCGTCGCCGACAGGATCACCGGGGTCCCGGTCAAGCCGGCGAACGTCTTCGGCCCGACGAACTCGAGCGCATCCCGCGTCATCGCGACGCGGACCGGGAAGCCTCGCTGCACCAGCAGGCTCGCCAGCGCCGCGGCCTTGTAGGCGGCGATCCCGCCACCGACGCCGAGCAGGACCGGGCGTGTCGAGCCGGGGTTCACAGGCCGATCAACCGCTTCACGGTTGCGATCGTGTCATCCAGCCGCTCGTTGACGACGACGTGGTCGTACAGGCCTTCCGCCTGCAGCTCCTCGGCCGCGATGCGCAGCCGCGCTTCGATCTCGTCCGGTGCGTTCTGGCCGCGCCGGCCGAGCCGCTCGCGCAGCGCCTCGAGGCTCGGCGGCACGAGGAACACGTAGATCCCCGGCACGCCGGCGCCGCGCAGCTGCCGCGTCCCCTGCACCTCGATCTCGAGCACGAACAGCTTCCCGGCAGCGAGCGCCTGGTCCATCGGTGCGCGCAGCGTGCCGTACCAGTTGCCGTTGTACTCGGCGGACTCGAGGAACTCGCCGGCGGCGCGGCGGCGCGCGAACTCCTCGCGGGTCAGGAAGTGGTAGTCCCAACCACTGCGCTCGCCGGCGCGCTGCGCGCGCGTGGTCGCCGAGATCGAGAACTCGACGCGCGGGTCCTCGCGCAGCGCGCGCACGACAGTCGACTTGCCGGCCCCGGACGGACCGGAGATCACGACGAGGGCCCCGCGCGCGCCGGCGTTCATTCCAGGTTCGCCGCCTGCTCCTTGAGCCGGTCGAGCGCGGCCTTCATCGCGACGATGCGATGCGTGATCTCGGCATCCGGCGCCTTGCTGCCGGTCGTGTTCACCTCGCGCAGCAGCTCCTGCAGCAGGAACTCGAGCGGCCGGCCGACCTCGCCGCCTTGCTGTAGCAGCCCGCGCACACGCGCAATGTGCATGCCGATCCGTTGCAGCTCCTCGTTGACGTCGATCCGCTCGGCGTACAGCGCGACCTCCTTGATGACGTCGTCCGGCCCGAGTGCCAGCGCGCGGCCGGCGAGGAACTCGTTGACGCGCTCCAGCAGACGCGCGCGGTGATCGTGCGCGAGCTGCGGCGCGCGTTGGCGGATCGCGGCCAGGTCCTGCGCGAGCCGGTCGAGCTGGGCCAGCATCGTGCCGACCACCTCGGCACCCTCGGCCGCACGCGCGCGCCGCAATCCGGTCAGCGCTTCGCCGAGCAGCGCATCGAGCTGCTCCGGTAGCTCGGTGCCGGCTGGAATCCGTTCCCGCGCCGCCGGCTCGAGGACCCCCGGCACGCCGAGCAGGGTCGGCAGATCGAGCTCGCCGGCGAGCCCGAGCTCGCGCTGCAACTCGCGCAGCCGCTCGGCGACGCGACGGGCCCATTCGACGTCGAGGATCCGGTCCTCGCGCCGGACCGGGTCGGGGACCGCGACCGACACGGTGACGGTGCCGCGGGCGAGCTGCTTGCGGATCCGCGCTTCGATCGCGACGTCGAAGCCCTGCGCCTCGACCGGCAGGCGCTGCTTGATCGCCAGCGTGCGCCCGTTCAGCGAACGCAGTTCGACCAGCGTCGCGCCGAGCTCGGTCGCGCCGGCAGCGAGGCCCACTCCCGTCATGCTGTGAACCGGGCCCGCCATCGGGGCCGGCTCAGGTGTTCCAGAGCGCGTGCAGCAGGACCGCGGAGCCGATGAACACGGTCGCCACACCGAACGTGAATCGGTTGATCCCGCCGCTGCGCACACCGAACGTCTCGGCGCCGATCCCGCCGAATGCCTCGGCCAGCCCACCGCCCTTGCCTTCCTGCAGCAGCACGATGATGCCCAGCAGGATCGCGGACAGGAAGAACGCGATCCAGAGCAGGATCTTCAGCAGATAGAACATGGGTCGTCGTCGCTACTCGTCGCTACTCGTCGAATTCGATGATCGGGATGAACGTCTCGGCTTTCAGGCTCGCGCCACCGACCAGCACGCCGTCGACGTCGTCGAGCGCCATCAACCCGCGGACGTTGTCCGGAGAGACGCTGCCACCGTATAGCAGGCGCAGGATCTGACTCGCCTCGCCGCCCAGCTTCTGTGTGATCCACTTGCGGATCGTCGCATGCGCCGCGGCCACCTGCTCCGGGGTCGCGACCTCACCGGTCCCGATCGCCCAGACCGGCTCGTAGGCGATCGCGAGCCGGCGCAGTTCCTCGGCGCGGATCGACGCCAGGCCGGACTCGAGCTGGCGCTTCAACACGCGGTCGGTGCGGTTGCCACGCCGCTCCTCGAGCGATTCGCCGATGCAGTAGATCGGCAGCAGATCGTTGTCGAGCGCGGCGCGCAGCTTCGGCGCCATCCACTCGTCGCGCTCGCGGAACAGGTGCCGCCGTTCGCTGTGGCCGACCAGGACACGGTCGGCGCCGACCTCGCGCAGCATCTGCGACGACAGCTCACCGGTGAACGCGCCGGACTTGTCGTACCAGACGTTCTGCGCCCCGACGCCGAGCGGGGAGCCCTGTGCGACGGCCGAGACGTCGGCGAGATAGACCGACGGGCAGAACACCGCGACTTCGCGATCGCCACCGTCGCCGAGCCGCCCCTTGATCGTCTTGATCAGGTCGAGCGCCTTGCCGCGGTCGAGGTTCATCTTCCAGTTGCCGGCGATGTACGGCTTGCGCTGGTGGCTCATCGCGTGCGGACTCCTGCTTGCTCGATCGGCGTACGCTCGCGCGCCGTGCCCGTGCGCGGCTCCGGTCCGGGGGCGAGCTCGCGCCCGAGGACCGCAGCGATCGCGGCGAGTTCCGGCACGAGCTGGCCGAGTTCGTCCGGCAGGATCGCCTGCGGACCGTCGCACAGCGCACGCGCCGGCTCCGGATGCACTTCGATCAGCAGCCCGTCCGCACCCGCGGCCACCGCCGCGCGCGCCATCGCCGGCACCAGATCGCGCCGCCCGGTGCCGTGACTCGGATCGACGACGACCGGCCACGGGGAGCGCGCTTGCAGCTGCGGCACCGCAGCGAGGTCGAGCGTGTAGCGCGTGCCCGGCTCGAAGCTGCGGATGCCCCGCTCGCACAGCAGGATCCGCTGGTTCCCCTCGCCGGCGACGTAGTCGGCGGCGTGCAGCAGCTCGTCGATCGTCGCGCCGGAGCCACGCTTGAGCAGGACCGGCTTCGGCTGGCGGCCGACTTCACGCAGCAGCGGGAAGTTCTGCATGCTGCGGGCGCCGATCTGCAACACGGCGGCCACCTGGGCCACGTGCCCGACGTCGCGCGGATCCAGGACTTCGGTCACGACCGGCAGGCCGGTTTCGGCCGCCGCTTCCGCCAGCAGGGCGAGACCCTGGCGGCCGAGCCCCTGGAACGAATGGCGCGACGTGCGCGGCTTGAAGGCGCCACCACGCAACATCGACGCCCCGCTCGCCGCGGCGGCACGCGCGCAGACCAACAGCTGCTCGCGCGTCTCGACCGCGCACGGCCCCGCGATCAGGACCAGCCGCCCCGGGCCGAATTGGACCCGGCCGTCGATCGGGACCGTGGCCCGGGCACCGGCAGGCGGGAGCGGAATCGGGGACGACGCAGTCACTCGGGTTGGGGGGATTCCGACGGGCCGGCGAAAAGGACCGGGGACGATAGGCCCGGGTCGGAGGCCGGTCAAACATGCGCGAGCGGGTCGACTTTCGCGGTAAACCGCGCGCATGTCCCTCGACCCGGATCCGGAGCGGATGCGCGCGCAAGGACGCCTTGCCGTCGACCTCGCAACCGACCATCTGGCCCGCCTGCCGGAACAGCGTGTTGCGCGGCTCTACGAGCCGCACGAGCTGGCGGCGATCGTCGACGAGCCACTGCCGCGCCACCCGCAGCCGGTCGAGGACGGACTGCGGCGCTACTTCGGCGAGTTGGTCCCGCATGCGACGTTCGTGAACCACCCGCGGTTCTTCGCCTACGTGCCGGGACCCGGCAGCTGGTTCGGGGCGCTCGCCGAGTTCGCCGCGGCAGCGACCAACCTGTTCACCGGGACCTGGCTCGGCGGCGCGGCGATGGCGCGGCTCGAGGTCGTCGTGCTCGGCTGGCTGCGCGACGCGCTCGGGCTGCCGTCTCAGTTCGAAGGGATCCTGACCTCCGGCGGCTCGGTCGCGAACCTGATCGCGCTCGCTGCCGCGCGTGAGCGGTGCGGCGATGCCGCGCGGGCGGTGCTGTACGGCAGCACCGAGACGCATCACTCGCTGGCCAAGGCGGCACGCTTGCTCGGGTTCGGCAAGCAGCATGTGCACCTGCTGCCGGTGGATCGCCAGCATCGGCTCGCTGCAGACGCGCTGCACGCCGCGATCGCGCAGGATCGTGCGCGCGGACTCGTGCCGTGCTGCATCGTCGCGAACGCCGGCACGACCAACACCGGGGCGATCGACCCGCTCGCCGCACTGGCCGACGTCGCGGCGCAGGAGCGGCTGTGGTTGCACGTGGACGGCGCGTATGGCGCCGCCGCGGCGCTGTTGCCGGAGTTCCGCGACCGCCTCGGCGCGCTCGGGCGTGCCGATTCGATCACGCTGGATCCACACAAGTGGCTGTATGCGCCGTTCGAGAGCGGGTGCCTGCTCGCGCGCGACATCGACGCCGTGCGCGCTGCGTTCACCGGTGACGCCGACTACATGCAGGACGTCCCGCGCGACGTCGTCAACTTCTTCGAGCGCGGGCCGGAGCTGACGCGCGGGAACCGTGCGCTGAAGCTCTGGCTGCTGCTGCGCAGCGCCGGATTCGACGCGATCGCGGCGGCGATCCGTGCGGATCTCGCCCATTGCCGCCTGGCCCGTGAACTGCTCGCAGCGGATCCACGGATCCAGATCGTGACCGAGCCGGAGCTGTCGGTGTTCACGTTCCGCGTGCGCGGCGGTGCCGAAGCCGGCCGCCGGCTGTGGCAGGCGATCCTGCGCGACGGGACGCTGCTGTTGTCGAGCACGCAGATCCAGGGTGGGTTCGCCCTGCGCTGGTGCGTCGTGTCGCACCGCACGACCGCAGCCGACATCGAGCTCGCAGTGGCACGCGTGCGCGGGCTGCTGGATCAGCTGGACACCCAGTCTCCGAGCGCAAACGTCGAGTAGGCGTGGCGGAACGCCTCTTCGGCGGCGTCCGGCTGCACTGCCGCGCCGACCGGACAGGCACGGCGCACAGCGCAGCCGCGCGCACAGGCGGAGACCTGCCGGTGCGACCAGCAGCGCGCGAAATCGGCCGTGCCGTCACCGGCGTAGACGGTGACCGGACAGGCCTGCACGCACGGACGCGCGCAATCGATACAGGGTGCGAAGCCATCGTCCGCCGGTGCCTGCCATGCGCCGAACGGCTGACCACGCAACAGCAGCGCAGCGCGCAGACCGAGCCACGGCCCATGCACACGGTGCAGCAACAGGCCGAGCACCGGTGAGCGGTAGCCGAGCCCTGCCTGTTCCGCCAACGTCACGAAGTCGAGCCGCGGTCTGCGGTTGACGCCGTGCACAACGCCGTCCAACGCGAACGCGGTGAGCAGCTCATGCGCGATCGACGTCGCGTGCGCATCGAGCGGATGTCGGTCCCGCGCCGCGCGCGGCACTCCGTGCTGCGCGACGACCTGGCCCCACAAGCTGCGCGCACCATGCCCGAGCACCACGATCGTGTCGGCGCCGGGCAGGATGCTCGCTGCCGCCGGCACGCCGGCGGCCGGCAGCCACGCACATGCGTCGAGTCCGTGCGCGGCCGCGGCGGCGGCGAACTGCGCGAACGATCGCGGCTCAGCGTCCGGCATGCACCTCGTCCGGCGCGCGTGGCCCGAACCGGATCCGCAACACGTAACGGCCCGGCCCCGGCGGGTTGTCGGCGAACTGCACGATGACGTGATCCGGGCCGGTTTCGACCACGGCCGTGTCACGACCCGACTGCTCGACCAGGCGCGCCGTCGCGAACCGGACTCCCGCGGGCAGGAACTGTGTCTCGCCATCGTTGCGCAACCGCGGCTGCCGCTCGGTGTCCCACAGCACTCCGTTCAAGCGCGCGGGAGCCTTGGGATGCCCCCAGTGCAGGTTCGTCCACTCGGCCGCCGTCGCGTCGATCCGCAGCATGTCACTGCCATCCACATCCGTTTCGATCCGCAGCTCGGCGCTGGCGCCGAGCGGGTGGAACACGAGCTCGAACTCGTAGTCGGCGGGGCCGGGCGGCGTGTCTGCGAGGTGCACGACGACCTTGTCGGCGAAGCAGCTCAGACCGACCGTGTCGCGACCGGCGATCCGGTGCAGGAGTGCCGTGCGGAAGTCGACCGCGACCGGCAGGAAGCGCGTGTCTCCTTCGTTGCGCAGCTCCGGCTGTTCGCTCGGGCACCAGCGGATGCCATTCAGCGTCACGTCCCCCTGCGGCGCGGCCCAATGCAGATTGGTCCAGGTCGCACCGTCGTCGCGGATCTCGATCCGGTCACTGCCATCGACCGGGCCGCGGAAGCGCAGCTTCACGAGGCCCGGCTCCTGCGGTGCGGATGCAGCCGTCTGCGGCTGCGCCAACCAGGCCAGACCGAGCACTGCGGTCAGGGCGAACGAACGGCGCGTGAGTCCTGCCATCGGGAACACCTCCAGCGGCGGATGTACTGCATCCGGCGCAGGTCCGCTGCTTGCGCCAGCGCGAAGACGCGCTAGCCTCGCGCGCACTTCCGCTGAGGGAAGACCGGTGCAAGACCGGCGCTGTCCCGCAGCTGTGACCGGGTACGAAAGCCACACGATCTCACTGGCCCGTCGCGTGACGCGGTTGGGAAGAGGTGGCGAGTAGGCGGATCCGGGAGCCAGAAGACCTCACGGAAGGGCCGGTGCGGCCGGCATCCAGGTTCCCGTGGCGCGCGGACGCCAGGCTGTCATGCAGAGTCGTCTCTTCGCCGTCGCCGTTGCCTGTGCAGCGGCATTCCCGACCCTCGCGCAGGATCCGGTCCCGGTCCCCGGGCATGCCGCGCAGCTGCGGCATCGGGATCCATCCGGTCCGTTCTCGTGGCATGGCTGCGCCGTCGACCTGCTCGGACGCGATCTGTTCGGCGCGTTCGAGCATCGCGTGCTGCGCATCGACGAGCAGGGGAACTGGCACGAGCTGCTGGTGATGCCGGTCGGCCAGCGCGCCGGCTTCGTCGTGCGGCCGCGGCGCGCGCTCGAGGTGTTCTTCACGCACTTCGAAGGGCGGCGGCTGTATCGCCGCCACCTGCTGACGCAGCAGCAGAGCAGCGGGCCGGTCCCGCACCAAGCGTTCGATCTCGAAGTCGCTCCGGGCGGCGCCGTGCTGGTGAGTGCGAATCCGACCTGGCCGGCTCCCGGCAACCGCTGCGGGATCTGGCTCGTCGATCTCGCGCAGGGCCAGCACCGCGAGATCGTGCAACTGGCGGGGCCGTCCGGGCCGCTGTGCTTCGACGCGCAGGGGAACCTGCTGTACGCGCTGCAGAGTGCGACCTATCCGACGCCGCCGGGCGGCGTGCGCGTGATCCGCTTCGCCGCCGCCGACGTCGTGGCGGCGATCGCCGGGACGCGCACGCTGACGCTGGCGGATGCGCAGACGGTGATCGCGGCGCTGGATGGGGCGTTCGATCTCGAGGTCGACGACCGCGGGCGGATCTACACGTCCGATCCGCAACACGGCGACATCCGACGGACGCTGCCGGACGCGGGTCCGCTCGATCCGGTGCCGTTCGTCGCGCGGCCGGCGGCGCCGTGGCTCCGCAGCACGACGTCGCTGCAGTTCCTGGACCTGTCGCCGGCGACGACGTTCGACGCCTGGCAGCCGGCGGGCGCCACGCTGTGGTGCTGCAGCAGCGACCTCGCCGTCTCGAGCAGCGTGCATGCACTGCAGCCGCAGCGCCCGGAGCTGTTCGCGCTGCCTGGCACCACGCTGCCGAAGGGGAACGTGCGCATCGGCGCGAAGCACGCGCCCCCGCAGGCATCCACGCTGCTGCTGATCAGTACGGCGGCACCGGTCACCGAGTGGACACCGTTCGCGCTCGGCGGTGCACCGCTGTGGCTCGGCATCGATGCGATGGCACCGCTCGCCTGGGTCGCCGGCGCGACCGACGCACGCGGTGACGTCGCGTTCGACTTCGTGCAGCCGGGCGGCGCGGCGCTGACCGTGGCCGCGCAACTCGTCTCGATCGATCCCGTCAGCCTGCAGTCCGGCACGACGCCGGCCGTGCCGCTGCATCTGCTCCGTTGATCTGGAGGTTCCAACACATGCTTCCGCACCCATTCCGTACCCAGATTCTGGCGCTGCTCCTGCTGCCGAGCCTCGCCGCCCAGGGGTCGCCCGGCTACAGCACGGCGACGCAACCGTTGCCGGCCGGCGCCGGCCAGGTCCTGCGGCTCGACGCGACGCACGTCGTCTACTTCACCGGCACGAAGCTGCTGCTCGACGACGGCAACAGCCAACGCACGCTGCTGCAGTTCCAGAGCGCGGTGTTCGGCTCGTTCACGCGTGACCTCGGTGACGGCCGGCTGCTGTTCGGCGAGAGCAGCAACGACGGCGTGTGGCTCGTGCCCCTGGCGCCGAATGCGCAGCCGCGCCGGCTCGCCGGGCTCGCGCTGAACTACGACGCGGTCCGCTGGAGCGACCGCTACGCGATCGTGTCGGCGAAGACCGGCGGCTTCCCGGCGACGACGAACGATCTGTTCGCGGTGGATCTCGAGACCGGCGCCACGGACCGGATCGCGGTGCTCCCCGGTGCATCCGGCCCGGTCTCCTGCGATGCGCACGGCAACGTCTGGTACGCGACGGCCAGCCTCTCCTTCCCGCCGCCGCCGGGAGCGACGGAGCTGTTGCTGCTGCCACGGGCGAAGGTCCGCGCAGCACTCGGCGCCGGTGAGCTCTCGCGTGCCGATGCGGAGCTGCTGCATGCCGGCCTCGACACGGCGAGCGCACTCGCACTCGATCGCGATGGGGACGCGTTCGTCATCGATTGGAAGAACCGCCGCGTGCTCGAGCTCGACGACGTGCTGCAACGCAACGCCACGCCGCACGTGCTGCTGGACTACGCCCAGGCTGCCGTCGATCCGCTCGGGCTGCAGTTCGCCGCAGCCGGCGTACACGCGCAGGCTGTGTTCGAACCGTTCCAACCGGCCGGCGGCGGCATGCTGTTCGTGCAGGAGAGTGACTTCACCGGCACCGATCGCCTCCGCAGTCTGACCGCTGCGCGCGCGGTGCTCCATTGCGTGCCTGGACCGGTCGTCCCTCCCGGCGCGTTCACGCTGACGACGCAGGGCGCCGCCGCGCAGGCCCAGCTCGTCGTCGCGATCGGGCTCGGGCACGGGCACGGCGAGCGCGCGCTGCCGACCGGCTTGGAGCAGCCGCTGCACTGGCACCTGCCGCTGCTGCACCCGCTGGCGACGTTCTTCGTGACGACCGGTGGCGACGGCGTGGCGAAGCTGCCGCTGGTGAACCCGGGCGTGCCATTCCCGTTGCCGCTGACGGCCCAATCGGCGTTCCTGACCTCGGATCGCCGCACGATCGGCTCCGCCGCGCCTGTGCGCTTCACGCTCCGGTAGCGACAGCTACCCTGGGCGCCACGGCCTCTTGCAGCTTCGTTACAGCAGCCGGCGCTCGTCGGTGCGGTTCGTGCGGCGTAATAGCCGAAGGCTTCGCCAAGCTCGGCCGCCAGTCCGCTCGCCATGACCCAATCCAAGCTGCTGTTTGCGCTCATCCTGCTGCTCTGCGCCGGTGTCGGACTGATGTTCGGCACCGGCGTGCTGTCCCCGGATGAGGCGCAGACCGTCGCCTGGACCGAAGCGGACGAGATCACGCTCGAAGCACCGCCCCCCGAGGCGATGGAAGGGAACGCTGGGGAGCTGCCGAACGGCTCCAGCCGCCAGGAGATCGAAGGAGAGCTGCTCGCGGCCGCGCCGGCCGAGGAAGACGTCGAGCGTCCCGACATCCGGCTGCGCGGCCGCGTCGTCGACGGCTTCGGCCAACCGGTGGCCGCGGCGCAGGTGCAGCTCGAGATCGAGCGCAACCGCGGCGGCCGCGGCGGCCCCGGCCGCTTCGAGCGGCAGCAGATCCGCAAGCCGGTGACGACCGGCAGCGACGGTCGGTTCGCGTTCGAGGGGAAGGGTTTCCGCGAGCTGCGGATCACACTGCAGCTGACGCATCCGCGGTTCGCGCCGACGTTCACCGAGCACGACTTCCGGAACGCCGGCGGAGACCTCGATCTCGGCGACGTGCGGATCCGCGTGGGTGGCGAGATCCGCGGCCTCGTCACGAACCTGGATGGCAGCCCGGTGGCGCAGGCCGACGTCGTCGCGCATCCGCAGGGCGGCAACCGCCTGATGTGGAGCGGGTCGCGCGCGGAGCTGCTGCCGCCGGTCAAGACCGACAACAACGGCCAGTTCCGGCTCGAGCACCTGATGGCCGGCGACTACCGGGTCGAAGCCTCGGCGACGCGGATGCTGCGCGCGATGTCCGACCGCGTCACGGTCGACGATGAACTGGTCGAGGAGATCGAGCCGCTGCGGCTCGGTCCCGGCCATGAGCTGCAAGGCGTCGTGTTCGCACCGGATGGGAAGCCGGTGCAGGGCGCGCGCGTGAACCTGACGCTGCAGGACCGCGGATCGAACCCCGGCATGCAGCGGACCGATCAGCAGGGCAGGTTCGCGTTCGACCATCTGTCGAGCGGCGCGCTGACGATGCGCGTGCAGGCCGACGGCTACCTGACCTGGATCCAATCGGACATCCTGCCGGCACAGGCAGGGCCGATCACGGTCAACCTGCGCGACGGCCTCAAGATCACCGGCGAAGTGCGCAGCGCCGTCACCAACGAGCTGCTGACCAGCTATGGCGCGCAAGTGCGCCGGATCGGCGGTCTGCCGGCCGACCAGAACGTCGTCGCGCAGAGCGAGGCGACGTTCGAGCAGCTGCGGCAGCAGATGCAGAGCATGCGCGAGCAGATGCAGCAGCTCGGCCCCGATGCACCGGAGGCACAGCAGCGCCGGCAGGCGATGACGCAACAGTTCCGCGCCCTCGCCGAACGGATGCGCGAACAGGAGCGCGACCTCACCGAGCTGCGCAACCGGCGCGGGCGTGACGGGGGACGCGACGGCGGACGCGGGGGTCGCGGCGGTGGCCGCGGCGGGCCGCAGCAGGGCATGAACCTCCCCGGCGACACCGGCAAGGCGGTCGCGCGCCCGGATGGCCGCTTCTCGTTCGGCGGCCTCGACGAAGGGATCTACGTCGTCGACATCGGCGCGCCGGACCACGCACGGCTGCGTTCGCAGCCGGTCGAGCTGCGCGCCGGCCAAGCGGTGCCGCACCTGACGCTGGTCGTCGAGCGCGGGCTGTTCGTGCAGGGCGTCGTGCGCGAAGCGAGCGGCGGCGAGCCGCTCGCCGGCAGCGACGTCGAGCTGATGGTGATCCGCGACAACGGCGACAGTCCGGACAATCCGTTCACCGCGCTGCGGCGGCAGTTCGGTCCGCGCGGCTTCCCGCTCCAGCGCACGAAGACGAATGCGAAGGGCGAGTTCACGATCGCCAATGTCCCGGCCGGCCGCTATGCGGTCCGTGCGCAGGCGCGCCATCACTCGGATGCGACGACGGACACGTTCGATCTGGCCCAGGATCGCAACGGCGTCGAGCTGAGCCTCGGCGCGCTCGCGACGCTGCACGGCCGGGTCCACGGCATCCCGCCGCATCGGATCGAGGAGGCGGCGGTGCACGTGTTCGGCGGACCGGGCAACATGCGCAATGTCGACGTCAAGCCGGATGGGAGCTACGAGCTGACCGATCTGCAGCCGGGCGACCTGCTCGTGCGCGCCGTCGTCGGCGACATGCGCACCGTGCTCGGCAGCGAGCTGATGCAGCTGTTCGGACGCATGCGCGGCGGCAACCAGAACGGCGAGGCTGCGCAGCTCCCGCACGACGTGACGCTGGCGGCCGGGGAACGCAAGCAGCTCGATCTACAGGCGCGCGTCGAGGAGACCGGCACCGTGCTCGGCGTGGTCATGCGCAACGGACTCCCGGCGAAGGGACTGCGGGTCACGCTGCGCACGCAGCAGACGGAGCAGAACGGCGCGGAGCAGGGTCGCGGGGGCCGCGGCGAACGCGTGGAGTTCGCGATCCGGGGAGGTGAACGGTTCGGCGGGCGGATCAACAACTTCCTCGGACGCGCGCAGAACGCGACGACCGACGGCAAGGGTGAGTTCCGGTTCGAACGCGTGCCGCTCGGCAGCTACGACCTGACCGTGTCGAGCGGGAACGGGCGCGGCGCGACCGAGCTGCACAAGGAGACGCTGCAGGTGCGCGCCGAAGCGGAGACGCGCACCAGCGTGTCACTGCTGTCCGGCGTCGTGCTCGGCCGGATGAAGGCCGAAGCAGACGTCGACGCCACCAAGCTGACCGGCAACGTGCAGCTGCTGCGCGGGATCAAGGAGCGGCCGGCCGACATGCAGGCCTGGAACCGCGAGAACCAGACGATCACGGTGCCGATCCGCGGCGGGAGCTTCCGCTCGAACGACGTGGCGGCCGGTGAGTACCTGCTGATCGCGACGATCCGCGGCCGCGAGCCGGTCGAACGCGCGATCTACGTGACGGCCGGCGGCGAGACCGCGCTCGAGCTGCAGGCCGGCAAACCACGCGGCGGCGGCGGCGGCCAGCAAGGGCGGTAGACTTCGGCGCCGTTCCGCTGGAGTCTCCCGATCCGTCTGCTGACCGTTCTCCTGGTGTTGCTGCTCGCCGCGCTGGCGACGGTGGCGGCGTTCGCCGGGCTGATGTCGCTGCGCAAGGAGCCGATTCCGACCGCGGAGCCATACCGCGAGCCGCTCGAGATCGGGCCACCGGCGGACCCGCAGGGCCTGCCGCCGGTGCAACCACTGCGGCTCACCGCCGAAGCGACGCTGCCGTCGGCAGCGCCGACCCTGCTGCCGGCGACGCGGGCGCTGCAGGTGGACGTGACCGGCGACTTCCCGGCCGACCACGGGCCACTGGGGATCGCGCTGCGCTCCGGCACGACGAAAGCCCTGCTCGGCTGGCATCCGCTGGCAGCGGATCGGCGGAGCGTGCAGTTCCCCGACGTGCCGGTCGGGCCGATCGAGCTGCTGCTCGCCGAGCAGCGGAGCTTCGCGGCGGCGAGCTGGCTGCTCCGGGTGCAGGCGGAGCTGGAGGCCGGCGATGGCCCCGCGACGCGGGAGCTTCCGCTCGCACTGCAGCAGGTCACGCTCGTGCTGCAGGGAGCCGCGCGTGAAGACGTGCGCGTGCGGCTCCAGCGCGTCGGGGCCCCGGACTGGGTCTGCGGCCGCCCGCTGAGCCTCGAAGCGTCCGGCGGCGACGAGCTGTCGCTTGGACTGCTCGGCGCCGGCACCTACGACGTCGAGTGGATCGGTGCGCAGCCGGCGGCACCGGTGCGCGTCATGGTCCCGGGACCGGAACGCGTGCCGGTCACGCTGCAGCCAGCGCCCCCGGCGCGGCGCTGAGAGGCTGTTCCTAAATCCCCGCGTCGCGCCGAGGCCGAGCGAGGCGGTCGC
>CAZABP010000050.1:0-32064 GCA_964483245.1 uncultured candidatus Brocadiaceae bacterium
GACCTGCGACAGCGACGGCAAGATGGACCAGTTCATCGACCTGCGCGAGGTCAAGTCGACGCTCGAGCTGCACGTCTACCAGCCGGGCAAGCCGTATTACCTGGGCGCATTCCTGGTCGGCGCCTACCAGGAGATCCTCGGCGACCTGCACAACCTGTTCGGCGACACGACGGCGATCCACGTCTGCGTCGACGACGACCACGGCTACTCGATCGAGCGCGTCGTCGAGGGGGACTCGGTCAACGAAGTCATCGGGTACGTCCAGTACCGCAAGGACGACCTGATGCGCCGCGTGCGCGTCATGGCCGAAGAGTCGCTGCGGCGCGGTGACCTGCGCATGGAGGAATCGGCGCTGCTGATCAAGCGCTACGAGGAGGGGCTGTCCGGCTACACGTACCTGGCGATGGAAGACACGCTGCCGCCGGAGCCGCTGACGCCGCTGCCGACGCCGGCGAACGGCGCCGAGCACGGCGCCGATGCACCGGCCGGTCAGCCGGCGAGCCCGCAGGCCGGCGTGCGCGCCGATTGAGCCGCGTCCGGCCGCCGCGCTTCCTCGCCCGGCGCGCGCTGCGACCGTTCTCGCGACGGGCTTCACGCATCATGCGGGCTAGCGCGACCGACTGCGCCCGGGAGTGCTGAGCGATGCTGTTCAACTCGCTCGAGTACCTGGTCTTCCTGGTCCTGGTCCTCGTCGGGCACCATCTGCTCGGCCAGCTGCGCGGGCATCGCCCACAGAACCTCTGGCTGCTCGGCGCGAGCGCGTACTTCTATGCCTCGTTCGCGACCGCGTTCTTCGCGCTGCTCGCCTCGGCGACGATCGCCGGCTGGCTCTGCGCGCTGGGGATCGAGCGCGCCGCGACCGCGCGCGGGCGGCGGGGTTGGCTGACGCTCGGCATCCTCGCGACGCTCGGCGTGCTGGCGTGGTTCAAGTACTACAACTTCTTCGCCGATTCGCTGGCCGCGCTGCTCGGTGTGTTCGGCCTGCACGCGTCGTTCGCGCTGACCGAGCTGATCTTCCCGCTCGCGATCTCGTTCTATTCGTTCCAGATCGTCGGCTATCTCGTCGACGTGCATCGCAAGCGCGTGCGCGCCGTGCGCGATCCGTTCGACTTCGCGCTGTTCGTGACGTTCTTCCCGCAGTTGCTGGCGGGACCGATCGAACGGGCCGGCCACCTGCTGCCGCAGCTGCTGGCGCCGCGCCGCCCGACCGTCGAGCTGTACCAGTCCGGCTGCTTCCTGATCTTCCTGGGCCTGTGGAAGAAGATCGTCGTCGCCGACGGGCTCGCGCCGGCGGTCGGCTCGATGTTCGCGCTCCCGGAGCCGGGCGGGCTCGACACGTGGCTCGCCGCCGTGCTGTTCAGCGTGCAGATCTACTTCGACTTCGCCGGCTACACCGACGTCGCACGCGGCTCGGCGCGGCTGTTCGGCGTCGACCTGCTGCCGAACTTCCGCACGCCGTACTTCGCGCGCAACGTGCAGGAGTTCTGGAACCGCTGGCACATGAGCCTGTCGTCGTGGATCAAGGACTACCTGTACTTCCCGCTCGCGCTGACGCCGCGGATCGCGCGGCTGCTCGGCGCCGGCGGCCTGGCGCTGGTGACGATGCTGGTCATGGGCCTGTGGCACGGTCCGAGCTGGCACTTCGTGTTGTGGGGTGGCTACCACGGCGTGCTGCTGGCGCTGTACCTGAAGCTCCGCCCGCGGATCATGCGCTTCGGGTCCGGCGCCGGCGTGTGGTTCCCCGCGGTGTCGGTGCTGACGACGTATCTGCTGTGCTGCCTCGGCGGCATCCTGTTCCGCAGCCCGAGCATCGAGTACGCCGGGGTCATGCTCGGTGCGCTGGTGACCGCGCCGTTCTCGACCGGAATCGGCCTGCGGCCTGATCCCGGTTGGATCTGGCTCGTGCTGCTGGCGCTCGCGCTCGACGCGCACGAAGCCGCGACCGGGGGCCAGGAGTCGCTGCGGCGGCGGCCGCTGTGGTTGCGGTATCTCGTCTACAGCGCGATGGTCTGGCTGCTGCTCGCGACGCTGCTGCGCCACGGCGGCTACGAGAGCCTGCAGTACGAGTACTTCAAGTTCTGATGGAACCCTCGACCGAGCCTGCCGGTGGGCGACCGCTCGACCCGTGGCTGCCGCTGCGGCATCTGGCCGGCGCGGCCGGAGTGCTGTTGCTGCTCGCGATCGCCGGGCGGCTGCTCGGCGCGTCGGCCGGCGGGCTCGGTCCGGCGCTGTGGTGGGGGGGTATCACGGCGACCGGTCTGCTGCTGCTGCTCGCAATCGGGGTCGTCGTGCTGGTGCGGCGGATGGATGCCGGCGCGGCGCGGTCGTTCCGCCGGCTGTGGAGCGGGTTCGCCCTTGCGGTCGCCGCTGCGCTCAGCGGCGTGCTCGCCTTCGAGCTGCAGCTGCAGCTCGAAGCCCCGCTGCCGCCGCGCGAAGTCCCGCGCGGCGATCCGCTGACGCAGTTCCTGCAGCCGGATCCTGAGCTCGGGTGGATCGGCCGGCCCGGCGACGTGCTGGTGCGCGAGTTCGGCGGCGTCGAGGTCACGGCGCGCAACAACCGGCTCGGCTTCGAGGACATCGACCAGGAGCCGGAGTACGGGCCGCGCGCCCGTCCGCGCGTCGTCGTCGTCGGCGACTCGTTGGCGACTGGCTACGGCGTGGCGACCGAGGAGGGGCTGACGGCGCAGCTGCGCGCGGCGCTGCCGGAGGGGCAGGTGTTCCTGCGCGCGTGCCGCGGATGGTTCTTCGATCAGATCCTGATCAACTGCCGCCGGCACGTGACGCCGCTGCAGCCGCGTTTCGTGCTGCTGGTCGTGCTGTTCGCGCCGGGACTCGACGACTCGCTGCCGCTGTACTACGGCGTGCGCAAGCCGTGGTACGAGCTGCGCGGCGGGCACCTGATCGTGCGTGGGATCCCGGTCGTGCCGAATGTGGACCCGGCGGCGAACCTGCAGCTGTGGTTGCAGAGCGAGGCGGACCGGGTCAACGGCCCGCTCAGCGCGTTCGAACAGCTGTGGCGGCGCTGGTTGCCGCAGCGCACGCGGTTCGGTGAGCGGTTGCACGTGTTCCTCAGTGAGCACGCGATCGCGCGCCGCGGCCTGCCGCCGCCGAAGCCGATCACGCTGGCGCTGGTGCGTGCGCTGCGCGAAGAGGTCGAACGGAGCGGTGCGCGGCTGTTGGTCGCGGCGGCACCGGCGGTCGGCGTGTTCGACCGGGCGGACCCGGTGCGCGCGTTCGCGCCGGTCGTGGCGGCGTTCGCCGCCGCAGGTGGCGATGCGATCGATCTGACGCCGCAGCTGCTGCCGGAAGGGCGCGGGTTGTTCACGCGCGACAACCACCCGGATCCGACGGCCCACCAGCGGATCGGTCGCCGGCTGGCCGCCGCGCTGCGCGAGCGCTGGCAGTGAGTGCCGGGCGGACGCCGCAGGATCCGCTCGCTCCGGCCGTGCGGCGCAAGGCGCGCCGGATCGCGGAGATCACGCCGGCTGCATTGCGCGCGCTGCACCGCGGACAGCTCGAGACCGTGACCCTGGTCGAGTGGCTGGCGATCGACCAGCGGGTGCTGCTCCGCCACGTGCTGGCCGAGCTGGACTGTGATGCGCCGGCCCTGCGCAACGCCGCCGCCGCGCTGGCCGGCAGCGGGGTGACGCAGCGCAGCCGCGGACTCGGCGCCGCGCTGGCGGCGTTGTCCGCCGACCAGCCGGAGCTGTTGCCGCGGTTCGCGCAGCATCGCTGCGACATGGTCCGTGCGTGGGCCGCGTATGCGATCGGTGCGCTGCCAGGGCTGCAGTTCCGCGAGCGGCTGGCGCGCCTGCGGCCGTTCGCCGCGGACCGCTCGATGGCGACGCGCGAGTGCGCCTGGGATGCGTGGCGGCCGCAATTCCGGCTCGACGTGAGTGATGGGCTGCGGGCGTTGCGCCCGTGGGTGCGCGACGCGGATCCGAACGTGCGCCGCTGCGCCGTCGAGGGCTCGCGCCCGCGCGGCGTCTGGACTGCGCACATCGCCGAGCTGAAGCAGGCGCCCGAGCTCGCGGAGCCGTTGCTCGAACCGCTGCGCGCCGACCCCAGCCGCTATGTGCAGACCGCCGTCGCGAACTGGCTCAACGACGCGAGCAAGACGCGCGCCCCCTGGGTGCGCGCGTTGACGTCGCGCTGGCTGCGCGAATCCCCGGCCACCGCGACCGCGTGGATCGTCCGTCGCGCGCTGCGCACGCTGCGCCGCAGCGGCGCTACCGGCGTGCCAGCCAGCGCCGCGACGCCGCGGCGAGCTCGAACGCGGCGGAGCAGCGCTTCGTGATCTCCTCGTGGAGCCGGCGCGCGCCGGCGAGATCGCCCCGCTGCTCGGCGGCGCGTGCCTGCTCGGCCAGCTCGCGGCCACGCTCCTCGTGCGCCGCGGCCGCCGTCTCGAACTTCGCGACGACGGCGGCGAACGCCGGCAGCCGCGCGAGTCCAGCCCGCTCGTCGTACCAGCCGGCCCCGAACGGCTCGCGGTCGGCGTCGATCCGCCCGAGCCAGAGCTTCGCGAGCCGCGCCGCCCGCTGATCGAGCCGGCTCTGCAGCGGGCGGAGCTGCACGTCCTTGGCGCCGAGCCGGTCGGCCCGCGCCAGCAGGTAGGCCGCATCCGCGATCCGGTCCTGCGGGATGCACAGCGCAGCCTGCTTCAGCGCACCGGTTGCATCCGGCGGTGTCAGTTCTTGCAGCCACGTCAGCCCCTCGGCCAACGGCACGCGCCCGAAGTCGTGGTCGAGGTCGTCCGGGTGCCAGTAGCGCAGCGCCGGCCAGCCGGCGCGCAGGAACTTCTCGTACGCGCGGTCGGACTGCTGCGGCGACACGACCGGATCGGCGCCGCCATGCACGATCAACAGCGGGGGCAGCGCGTCCCCATGCGCATCGACGGCGCGCACCGGCTCGGCACCTCCGGCCAGACCGCCGGCTGCCAGCAGCGCGCCGGAGAATCGCTCCGGCGCGTGCAGCAGCACGCGATAGCCGAGCCACGCACCTTGCGAGTGGCCGATCAGGTAGACCTGCTCCGGGCGGAACTTCGTCGCGAGATCGTCGAGTGCCGCCAGCACCGGCTCCGGATCGAACCGATGGGAATGCCGCCAAGGCCCACGCCGCTCGCCATTGGGACACAGCAGGATCGCGCGCTCCCCGAGCCCGAGGCTGGCCAATGCGTGTTGGAAGTTCCAGCCGTTGCTGTCGAGACCGTGCAGGCACAGCAGCACGCGGAACTGCGTCTCCGCACGCAGCCGCCGCGGGACCCGGACCCAGTAGGTGCCGCCGTTGCGCCCGACCAGATGCGGCTCGTCGTCGGCGATGACCGCGTCGACCCGGATCGGCTCCG
Source organism: uncultured candidatus Brocadiaceae bacterium (assembly GCA_964483245.1). Taxonomy (GTDB): domain Bacteria; phylum Planctomycetota; class UBA1135; order UBA1135; family UBA2386; genus CAZABP01. The sequence continues at coordinate 5,345 of CAZABP010000050.1, forward strand.
GCTCCGGCGTGTCGGGCGCCGGTTGCGCCACGATGGCGGTGGCGAGCGAGCAGGCGGTCGCGAGGAGCGGAAGTCGCGCAGTCACGGGCCGTGCATCGAACCCGGCGTGCGCCCCGATCGCGAGTCCCCGGCGCGGGTCGTGAGAGCGATCTGCAGCAGCCGCGCCCTCTCGTTATCCTGGCCGCACTTCATTCTGGAATCTCGATGCAATCCGGGTGGTCCGATCATGAATGCCGCAGTCTTCGTCGACTTCGAGAATCTGTACCTGTCGTTGAAGAGCCGCTGCGGCAGCACCGGCCTGCGCACGCGCGAGCTGAGCCTGCAGGTGCTGCACGCGATGCTCGACCGGCTGCGCGACGGGGGGAATCCGATGACGATCGGGCGGTCGTATGCGGCGTTCGACACGTATCCGGGGATCGAGGTGGCGCACGACCTGGCCCTGATGGGGCTCGATCCGCAATACGTGCTGATCAGCAGCACCGGCAAGAACTCGGCTGACGTCCAGATCGCGGTCGACGTCGCGCGCGTCGTGTTCCGCCGGCCGGACATCCAGCTCCTGGTCATCGTCTCCGGCGATCGCGACTTCATCCCGCTGGCGCGGCAGGTGCTCGAGGAAGGGCGAGAGCTGCGCGTCGTCGCGATCCCAGACGCCACCAGCGGCGACCTGCGGGAGCGTGTCGGCGCCGAGCGGTTCTGGAACGCGATGGATTGGATCGAGGGGCATGCCGAACCCACGCTGGCGGAAGCGCCTGCGGTTGCCCCGGCCAGCTCGGAGCTGGCGGGCACAGACCCGGCGGAGCCATCGCCGGTCGCCGCCGCCGCCGCGGCACCGAGCCCGGTCGTGGTCGGGCGCGTGCCGGTGACCTGGCCGCTGCACAAGTCGGTCAGCCCCGAGCAGCACGAAGAGCAGCTGCAGCAGTGTCTGGAGCTGCTGATCCGCGCGCAGATCCGGCACAACTCACCCGAGGTCTGGCTGTCGCCGTTCTTGAAGGGGGCGATGACGCAGTACTTCGGCAACCTGGTGCACCCCGAACGGCGCGCGCTGATCAACGAGCTGCGCAGCCGCGGCGCGATCCGCGTCGAAGAGCGCGAGAACGCCTACGCCGACCATCCGTATTCGGTCATCGTCGTCGAGGAGAACCACCCGATGGCGATTGCGGCGCGCGCGCGGATCGGCCGCGGCGGGATCGCGCGCAGCGCGGCTGCGCGTGACTGATCGGGCCCGGTCTCGTATGCCCACGTCGCACCGCGGTCCGGCGACCGCCGCTACCGGCCGGACAGCGGGGGGTCCGGAACGGCCTCTGGCCGCGGTCGATCAGGGCTCCGCGGAGTCCGCGCAGCTACGCCGGCCGCGTGCACGATGCACTTCGGGAAGGCACCGATTGCACGCGGAACGCGAGGCGGACGGTCGTGATGCAGGGCTACGGCGCGCGCGGCGCGCGCCAGCCGAAGATCAGCACGATCACGAACAGCACGAGGAATACGAAGAACAGGATCTTCGCGATGCCGGCGAACGCACTCGCGAACACTTCGAAGCCGAACAGACTCGAAACGATCGCGAGGATCAGGAACAGGATGGCCCAGCTCAACATGGTCAGTTCTCTTTCCTAAGCTCGTTCCATGCGTTCTCGATCGAGCGGCCGGTCCGCTCGAGTTCGGCCTGGATGCTGCTCCAGGTCTCGTCCAGCGAACGGGACGCGGAGTCCTTGGCGTCGGCGAACTGACGCTCGGCGCGCTCGAGCCGTTGCCCCGCATCGCGGACTGCCTCGCGCGCGCTGGCGCTGGCCTGCTCGCCGCGCTGTTCGATCTCCCGGCCCAGGCGCGCGAGGTCGTCGCCGAGCTCACGGATCCGCGGCTCGGCTTTCGTGGCGAGCCCGCGCCAGGCTTCGATCGCATAGTCCTTCGTCGCATCCACGGCGTCGCCGGCTTCGCGCCGCGCGCGCCCCGCAGCCTCCGAGTCGCCGCAGGCGGCGAAGCCGATCGCCGAAGCGAGCAGGAACGCAAGGCAGGCGCTGCGCGCCCCGACGGGGCCAACATGGCAGCTCGACGGAATTGGATCCTGCATGGCGGTCCCGGGACGGAGCAAGCTGTGTGCCGGCGGCTTCAAGCGCGGCTGCCCGGCATGTTCGGCATCGCCTCCGCGGTGGCAGCCCCGATCCCGGTATCCGCTTCCGCCTCATCGGTGCGCAGCGAGGGGTCCTTGTCCAGGCGTGTGCCGAGCTGCACCGTCGTCGTCAGCCGCGGCACACCTTCACGATGCAGCGTCTCGTGCAGCGCACGCACGGCGTCGAGGATCTGGTCCAGCGAGCCCTCAACGTCGGTGCCGGTTGCGTGCAGGTGCACGCGCAACCCGGCCATGCGCAGCAGCTCGTAGGCCCGCATGACCTCCTTGCGCATCGAGACGCCGACTCCGATCGGCACGATCTGGATTTCTGCGATCGCCTGCATCGGCAGATCGTTCTCCAACCCGCGTGCCGGCATGACGCTTGCGATTCGGAGTCGCGCCGCGCCCTCGCGTGCACGGTGCCGGCGCTGTGCGGCATGGCTACGATTCGGTGCTTCGATCGACCCCATGGATCCTCAGCGTGAACCGGCTCCCGACCTCTCGACCCCTGAAGGCATCCTGCACGCGCCGCAGCTGACGCGTGACCAGAAGATCGAGAAGCTGCGCCAGATGGCGTATGACGCCCGCGAGCTCGACGTCGCGAGCGACGAGGGGATGACGAGCCCGAGCGGCGCGTCGACGAGCCTGGGGCGGATCCAGCGCGCGCTGCTGGAGCTCGGTGTCGAGGCCGAAGGGACCGACGCGAAGCAGTAGCACGTTCCTGCAGTCCGTCTGCCGGGCCGCAGAAGTTGCACGCAGGCTGCATCTCTTGCAGGAACCGGGCTGCGCACGCGGCTGCACGCACGTGACGTCGCGATCCGGCGAAGGCACGCGCTTTGTAAGAAGGCGCGTGCCGGGAGCGAACCCGGATTCGTCTCCGCAACCGCCGCGCGGAGCGGCGGATGCCAACAGACATGACGATCCTCTCTTCAGCATGAGGCTCCCGCGCAGGGCACTGCCGGGGACGCCGGGTTCACCTTTCCCTTTTCCCAACGCACTCGTGACGTACCGCAACCAGGATCCGAAGCCGCCGAAGCCACCGCAGCCGGGACCGAAGGAACCGCCGCAGGATCCGCCGGTGATTCCGCGTGCGCCGGAGCGGCAGACGCCCCCGGTGCGTGAGCCACCGCCGGTCAAACAGCCGCCGGTCAAGGAACCGCCGCGACCGCACGAGCCGCCGGGGCCCGTACGCACGGGCAGGAGCGCAGCATGAACCGGAACTGGATGCTCGGTGGAGCCGCGGCGGCAGGTATCGCCTGCATCACGGTCGGCGCCACGAACATGCACGAGCCGGCGCCCGTCGTGCAAGGCACGATCGAGGGCTCGATCACCGGTTGGCACGTCGACATCGATGGAACGGTCGGGTTGCGACTGCGCGTCCTCGACCCGCGCGGCCAGCCACGCGCGCTGTGGTTCGTCACGGCGGCGAATCGCACGGTCACGACGCAGTTCGAGGATCTCGTGCTGCAAGCGACGCTGGCGGTGGAGTCGACGCTCGAGGTCAGCGACCGCGACCAGAACGTCGTCGTCAGCTACGACACGTCCCAGGAGGCCTCCGGCAAGACCCTGGAGCAGGCGCTGAAGATGGTGGGGCTGACGCGCACCTGGTGAGGACCAGGCTCCGAGCGCCGGCACAACGGTTGCGGCCTTTCGTCGAGCCGGCATGCGAGGGCGTGCCGCGTCCGTTGATCCCCGAGGAGCAACAGCCATGAGATCCCGCAATCTGCCGACGCACCCGTTCTTCCAGAACCCGATGTGGCGAAGCCCGGTGTCGTTCTTCGACACCTATCTGCCAGGCGCCTACAGCCCGTCGGAGTGGGACGAGGAGGAGGAGAGTGGCGGCCGTGCCGCGTCGTGTCCGGTCGACATCCACGAAACCGAGGCCGAGATCCAGATCGAGGCCGAGATGCCCGGCTTCAAGAAGGAAGAGATCGACGTGATGGTCGAGTCCGGCGTCTTGACGATCCGCGCCGAGCGCACCAGGACGGTCGGCGGCGATGGCAGCGAAGCGCAGAGCGAGCGCCGCGAAGGTACGCAGCACGTCCGCGAGCGCCGCCGCCGGCGCATGGTGCGCAGCTTCACGCTGCCGTCCGGAATCGAGGAGGGCAAGGTCTCGGCGACGCTCAGCGATGGCGTGCTCGAGATCCGTCTGCCCAAGCGCGAAGAGACGCGCTCGCGCAAGATCCGCGTAGACTGACGCACGAACTTCCAGATCGAGCTGAGGAGATACCCCGATGGCCGCGTACGAACTTCCCGATCTTCCGTACGACTACGCAGCGCTGGAGCCGCACATCTCGGCGCGCATCCTCGAGCTGCACCACGACCGGCACCACGCGGGCTACGTCAAGAAGGCGAACGCCGCGCTGGACGAGCTCGCGGAAGCGCGCGAGCAGGACGACATGCGGAAGGTCTGGCATCTCGAGCGCAAGTTGGCGTTCAACCTGTCGGGCCACATCCTGCACTCGATCTTCTGGGGCAACCTCGCGCCGGGGGCAGGCGGCGAACCGGATGGCGAGCTGGCCGATGCGATCGCGAACGACTTCGGCAGCTTCGCGCGCTTCCGCAAGCAGATGACGCAGACCGCGGCGACGGTCATGGGTTCTGGCTGGGCCGCCCTGGTGTGGGAACCGCTGAGCGGCTGCCTGGTGACGACGCAGGTCCACGACCACCAGTCGAACCTGACCCAGGGGAGCGTCCCGATCATGGTCATCGACGCCTGGGAGCACGCCTACTACCTGCAGTACGAGAACCGCAAGGAGGAGTTCTTCGACGCGATCTGGAACCTGTGGAACTGGGACGACATCGCCGCGCGGTTCAGGATGGCGCAGTCGCGCAGCTCCGGGCTGTTGGTGCCGACGCCGAGCTGAGCATCCGCAACCCGACAGCCCCGCCACGCCGTGCAGAGGTTGCACGGCGCACTGCGGGGCCCGGCACGCGGCACGTCGATTGCTCTCGTCGCCCTGGAGGCAAAGCAACCATGGGCAGAGCAGTCGAATCATCCGTGGACGTGTGGGTGCCGGCCGCGAACGCGTATGCGCAGTGGAGCCGGTTCGAGGAGTTCCCGCAGTTCATGCGTCACGTCGAGAGTGTGCAGGTGCTCGGGGATGGGCGCCTGCACTGGAAGGCGGAGGTCGGGGGCAAGCTGCTCGAGTGGGATGCGCAGATCACCGAGCAGATCCCCGAGAAGCGGATCGCGTGGAAGGGGATCAGCGGCGCGCGGCACGCCGGCGTGGTGACATTCCACCGGCTGGCCGACGACAAGTGCCGTGTGATGCTGCAGCTCGAATACGAACCGCACGGGTTGATCGAGCGGGTCGGGGATTTCTTCGGAGTGCCGCAACGGGACATCGAGGAGGACCTGCAGCGGTTCGCAAAGTTCGTCGAGACGGTGGACGCCGGAATCGGCGCCACGCGGCGGCGGCGGCCCCGGGTCGTCAGCGAGCGCCAGCCCTCCTGATGGCGCTACCGCCCCGCGACCGGATCAGCCGGATCGCGTGCGGCAAGCGCGCGTGGGGCGCGCGCCTGTCGCGGCATTGGCTGCGCCTGCTGCTGCTCGTGCTCGGCATCCTCGCCGTCGGGCTGCTGCTGCTGCAGGTGATCGGATGAACGCCGCGACGGCACGGCATTCGCGTGCGGCGACCGATCGCATGTTGCACGAGCAGGAACTCCGGGAGCTGGCGCAGCGAGGGCAGCCAGGCAGCCTCACGATCTACCTGCCCACGCACCGCCGCGGGCCGGATGTGCGCGAGGATCCGATCCGGTTCGGCAACCTGCTGAAGGAGGCCAACCGGCGCCTGCAGGACGCCGGGCTCGATGCTCGCGCCGCCGCGCGCACGCTGGCGCCGCTCGAGGCCCTGCTGGCCGATCCGGATCACTGGCAGCACCAGCAGCAGGGGCTCGTGCTGTTCGCGCGTGATGGGGAGCTGCGCACTGTGCAGCTGCCGCAGCAGGTCGAGCCGCTCGTGTTCGTCGGCACGCGGCATTGCGTGCGGCCGCTGCTCCGGTTCGTCGATCGCGGCCAGCGGTTCTGCGTGTTGGCGTTGAGCCAGCACCAGGTCCGGTTGTTCGAATGCACGCGCGAATCCTGCCGCGAGCTGGCCCCGCTGGATCTCCCGACGTCCCTGCCAGAAGCGCTCGGCTACGACTGGGAGCAGAAGTCGCTGCAGTTCCACACCGGGGTCCGCCGGCGCGGTGGCCGTGACGACTCGATCTTCCATGGGCAGGGACGCGGCAGCGACGAAGCGAAGCCGGAGCTGACCCGGTTCTTGCGCGCCGTCGACCATGGGATCGCCGGCGTGATCCGTGACGGGGACGTCCCGCTCGTGCTGGCATCCGTCGGCTATGTCGCATCGATCTACCGCCAGGTCAGCGAGCATCGCGCGATCGTCGAGACGGTCGTCGAGGGCAACCCGGACACCGCCGACGCAGCGGAGCTGCACGCCCGCGCGCTGGCGGCCGTGCGCCCGCAGTTGCTGGACCCACGCGAGGCCGAGCTCGCGCGCTTCCGGGATCTGCAGCACACGCCGCTGGGCACCGGTGATCTCAGCACGATCCTGACGGCCGGCCGGGATGGACGCAGTGAAGTGTTGTTCGTCGCGACCGACGCAGCCGTGTGGGGGTCGTTCGATCCGGAGCACGGCGCGCTGCGCCTGCATGCGGAGCGGCAGCCGGACGATGACGACCTGCTCGACCTCGCGGCGTCGTTGCATCTCACCACCGGCGCGCGCGTGTTCGGGCTGCCGCGGGCCGAGATGCCGGATTCGGCGCAGCTGGCGGCGATCTTGCGCTACGCGCTCTGATCGTCACGGTCCCGGTCCGGAGACCGGGTCCGCACGTCGCCGCCTCACGCCGCGCCCGGTTCGGAGACCTGCTGCAGCACTTCCCCGCTCAGCCCCTCCTGCTTGCCGCGGATGCGCGTGGCCAGGTCCCCGAGCGAGACGATGCCTGCGATCGTCTGATCCGACGCCAGCACCAGGGCGCGGCGGACCTTCTGGTCCTGCATCAGCCGTGCGGCCTCGGCGACGTCCTGGTCCTCCTGCAGGCTCAGGATGTTGGGGGTCATCACGTCGCGGATCGACGTGCGCTGCGGGTCCTTGCCCTCGGCCACGCCGCGGATCGTGATGTCGCGGTCGGTGACCATCCCGATCGCCTGTCCGTTGTCGTGCACCGGCAGGATCCCGATGTCGCACGAGCGCATGCGCTGCGCGGCACTCTGCAGGGAATCGCTGGCGCGGATGACTTCGACGTCGGTCGTCATGACGTCCTTGATCTGCATCGGATGCTCCTGTGGTGTGGATCGTGGTTCTTTGCTGGATGCGCGTCGGTCAGGAGCTGCGGCCGGCCGCGGTGTCGTCTCCGGCCGACTCCCAGGCCTGGACCAAGCCTCGTAGTCGTAGCGAGCCGGTGGATGTCCCCGGCATCGCCGGATCGGTTTGCAAGCGCCGTGCCCCAGGACGCGGGGCACGCCGGCCGGCACGCTTGTTGACGCGCCGCCCGCATGAGTTTCGCGATCGAACACGAACTGGAGGTGCTGTTGCGGGGCGAGATCGCAGCAGCCGAGACCTACAAGCAGGTGCTCGAGGACCTCGATGGCCCGCCGGCGGATCGGCTGCGCGAGCTCCAGCTCGACCACGGCGAAGCGATCCGCTTCCTGTACGCCGAGCTCAGCGGACGCGGACTCGAGCCGCCGACGTCGTCCGGCGTCTGGGGCTTCTTCGCGCGCGCCGTCGAGGGCACGGCAAAGATGGTCAGTGACAAGACTGCCTTCGCTGCACTGCGCGAAGGGGAACGCCGTGGCCTCGAGCAGTACGAGCAGGCGCTCGCCAGCGGGCAGTTGCCGATCGACTGCCGCACCCGCGTCGAGCAGGAGTTGATCCCGGCGCAGCGGCGGCACATCGAGGTGCTGGACCGGCTGATCGAGCGCACCTGAGCTCGCCGGCGCGCCGTGCGGATCAGGAAGCGCGCGCCAGCCGTCTGCCGGCCGCGGCGATGTGCGTCGCCGCCAGGTCGAGATGCGCCAGCTCCTCGGCCGGGGCCCGCGCCGATTTCGGCCAGCGACGGACGGCGAGCTGACGCACGATGACCGGCGCGGCATCCACTTCGGCGGTCACCGCGTCGGCAACTGCAGAGCCGAGCCCGCCGGCGAAGTTGTCCTCGACCGTGACGACGCGGTGTGCGCAGCGGCGGACGAGCTGGGCCAGCGCGACGCGGTCGAGCGGCAGCGAATAGCAGTCGACGACGGCGGCGTGGACGCCGTCGCGCGCGAGCAGATCCCGCGCGCGCAGGGCTTCGTGCACGGCGTAGCCCCACGCCACGATCAGCAGGTCCTCCCCCTCGGCCAGGACGTGATGCCCGCCGATCGGGAACTCCTGCCCGCCGTCGTACAGGAACGGCACCGCAGGTCGCAGCGTGCGCAGGTAGCACGCGCCGTCGTGGTCTGCCATCGCGAACGTCAACGCATAGGCGGCGTAGCCGTCGGCTGGCGTCAGCACATGGATCAACGGGTCCCCGTCGAGGTCCGCAACACCGCTGAGCGAGCGGAAGAACCCGACGTCGGCGAGCGCCATCTGGCTCGGGCCGTCCGCAGACGCCGTCACGCCGGCATGTGAGCCGACCAGCTTGAGCGAGAACCTGCCGAGCAGCGCCATCTCGATCTGGTCGAACGCCCGCGACAGGAACTTGCCGAACGTCGAGACGAACGGCGTCTTGCCTGCCGCAGCGAGACCCGCCGCGCAGGACAGCATGTTCTGCTCTGCGATCCGGCATTCGACGAAGCGACCTGCGAGCTGCGGATCCTCGGCGAACTCATCCGCCTTCGTGGAGTTGCTGACGTCGCCGTCGAGGACGACGACATCCGTGCGCAGCCGGCCCAGGGCGCGCAGCGCAAAGCCATAGGCGTCGCGCGTCGCGAGCCTGCCGTTGTGCGGCTCGCGGCCCCGGTCGGCGGCGCGCAGGGTCTCGTCGAGCGAGGGGGGGGCCTCACGGTCGCGCCGCGCAGGCGCCTCGGTGGCTGGCTCCGCTGCGATCGGCGGGATCTGCAGCGTGTGCTCCTGCGCCTGCGCGCCGAGCGCACGCCGCGTGCGCTCGAGCTGCTCCCGCGCGAGCTCGAGGTCGTGGGACGGCACCGGCTTGCCATGCTGCTCCGGACCTTGCAGCAGCCGCACGCCCCAACCCTTGACCGTCTGCGCCACGATGGTGAGCGGCCGCGCGCGGTCGCCGCCTTCGTCCTGCTCCCCCTCGCCCGTGTGCAACCTGCTGCGTTCGCGATGCAGCTGCAGCGCAGCGCGGATCTGCGTCGGGTCGTGGCCGTCGATCGTCTCGACGTCGAACCCGAACGCGTTGAGCTTCGCGGCGAGCCGCTCCGGCGACTGCTGGTCGCTGACCGGTCCGGTCTGGCCGAATGCGTTGCAATTGAAGATCGGCAGCACTGCGTGCAGACCCTGCTCGGCGATCATGTCGAGCGCCTCCCAGATCTGGCCTTCGCGGCTCTCACCATCGCCGATCACGCAGAACACATTGCGATCGGACCGATCCAGCCGCGCGGCGATCGCGAGCCCGGCCGCGATCGACAGCCCCTGGCCGAGTGAGCCGGTCGGTGCGGGGAAGAAGCCGAAGCCCTCGGCCGGGTTCGGGTGCCCTTCGATCGGGCTGTCGATGGCGCGCAACCGGCGCGTGTCGTCCCAGGTCATCGAGCGGCGATCGCCGTCGGCGATCCGGATCTCGACCCCCAGATCGGCCGCTGCTGCATAGACGATCGGGCAGGCGTGTCCCTCGGACAGCACCAGGCGATCCGCCTTTGGATGCTCCGGCCGGCGCGGATCGTGGCGCATGTGCACGTACAGCAACACGGTCACGAGGTGCGCCAGGCTCGCCGCCGAGCTCGGATGACCGGAGCCGGCCTCGGTCGTCATCTCGACGACGTGCCGCACGAGCTCGATGGCTTTGGCGTGCACGACGGAGTCGAAGTTCATGCGTGCCTGTGGTGCAACCCGCATGCCGCAATGCAGCTCCGTGATCCGCGGCATGCTCGTTGCGCGCGCGCAGGCATGACCACCAGGACCAAATCCAAGTCATCGGCGACTGCGACGGATGCAGTCGAGATGTTGCGTGAGGATCACGAGCGGATGCGCGATCTGCTCGGCGAACTCGTCGACACGACCAAGCGCGCGGCCAAGAAGCGTGGCGAGCTGCTGGCGAAGATCCGCCGCGAGCTGCTCGTGCACGTGCAGCTCGAGGAGGAGATCTTCTACCCTGCGTTCCGCGACGCCGACGGCTCCGAGCACCAGAAGATCTTCTTCGAAGCGAAGGAGGAGCACCGCGCGGTCGTGCAACTCGTGCTGCCGGATCTCGAGCAGACCGAGCCGACGACCGAGGAGTTCTCCGGCCGCGCAAAGGTGCTGAAAGAGCTGATCGAGCACCACGCCGACGAGGAGGAGAAGGACATGTTCCCCAAGGCGCGCAAGGCGCTGGGGCGTAGCCGGCTCAGTGAACTGGGCGAGCAGATGCAGCAACGCCGGCGCGAGCTCGAGGCGTAGCCGGGCGCGCGCCGCGGCGGCGGCCCGCGATGCTGCGACGTTCGCAGCAGGGGTTCACGAAGAACGCGGGTTAGACCATCCGGTCGGTGGGGCGGTTGCGATAGACCTGCAGGCGGTTGTAGAGCGTGCGCAGGCTGATCCCGAGCTCCGCCGCGGCCGCCCGCTTGTCCCCACCCTTGGCCTCGAGCGTCGCTTCGATCAGCTGCCGCTCGGCGTGCGCGATCGATGCGCCGACCGTGACGTCCAGTTCCGGGCCGGCAGCGTGGGTCTCGCCCAACTGCGCATTGACCAGGTCCGCCGTGATGTTCCCTTCGGCGACGATCGCCAGACGATGCATCAGGTTGCGCAGCTGGCGCACGTTGCCGGGCCAGCGGCAGCGCTTCAGCACTTCCATCGCTTCCGGCTCGATCTCGATCGGTTCCCCGCCGAGCTCGGCCAGGAAGTGGTTTGCCAGGATCACGACGTCGTCCCCGCGGCGGCGCAGTGGTGGCACCAGGATCGGGAACACGGCGAGACGGTGGAACACGTCCTCGCGCAACTTGCCTTCGGCGACGGCTTCGGCCGGGATGCGGTTCGTCGCGCAGACGACGCGCACGTCGACCGAGATCTCTTTCGTGGCGCCGACTCGCTTGACGCGCCCGGACTCGAGCACGCGCAGCAGGCGTGACTGCAGCGCCAGCGGCATCTCGGTGATCTCGTCGAGGAACAGCGTGCCGCCGTCGGCGACTTCGAAGGCGCCCTGCCGGGAGGTCGAGGCGCCGGTGAACGCACCGCGGTCGTGGCCGAACAGCTCGGCATCGATCAGGCTTTCCGGCACGGCGCCACAGTTCAGCGGCACGAACGGCTTGTTGCGCCGGTGGCTGCGCGCGTGCACGGCCGCCGCGACCAGTTCCTTGCCGGTACCGGTCTCGCCGCGCACGAGCACGGTCAGATCGGTCGGCGCGACCTTGTCGATCAGCTCGATGACGCGGCGGATCACGCGCGACTCACCGATGATCCCGGTGTCCCCCGACGGGTGCGGCGCCGGATGCTGCTCGCGGATCTTGTCGAGGATCTGCTCGAGATGCTCGAGCTGCACCGGCTTCGGCAGGAACTGCAGCGAGTGGAAACCCAGCTCGCCGAGCGTCCGCATGACCGACTGCTCGCCGCTGATCAGCACGACGTGCGGCTTCGTCTTCCAACCGATGTCCATCAGCAGATCGAGGCCGCTGCCGTCCGGCAGCAGCACGTCGAGCAGGATGGTCTCGAAGTAACGCGACTTGACCAGCTCGCTGGCGGCCGCGAGCGTCGGCGCCTGCGCCGTCGTCAATCCGCGGCCCTCGAGGAACTTGGCCAGACCCTGACGGGTGCTTGCGTGGTCATCGACGATCAGTGCATTCGGCATGGCAATACTCTCGTGATCAACCATCTCGGTGGAGGGACCTGTAGCTGAGATCGCGACTGGTCCGTCCCCACAGCGGCGTGAGCCACGCTAGCTGTGCGCAACAGCGGCTGCAAGCCGAGGCTCGATGCATCCTTTGCACCACAGCGCGGTTGCGACAGCTGCAGCATGCGGGACGTGCGCCGGCGAGATGCGGAAACAGCGTGCATCGCGTGAAGCGGAGTTCCTCGATTGCGTCGGGGCCGCAACCGGCTCGATGCCGACGGGCGTGGAAAACTCCGTTGCCGGTCCGCGTCCGTTCAGAGATCGGGCCGCGCATGGATATCGATCAGACCAGCGAGGCGTTCGATGCTCTCGCGGCGACCGCTGCCGAGCCCGCGGCGCGTCACGTTCAGGCAACCGGCCGCGACGGCGAGCTGCATCAGCTGCGTCTCGGGTTGCCCGCGCGCCAGGCCGACCGCCAGCGCGCCCATCATCGAGTCACCGGCACCATGTTCGTTGACGACTTCGAGCTGCGGCGCGCGCAGTTCGAGCAGTCGATCCTGCAGCAGCGCCAATGCCGGCTCTGCGGCACGCGAGCAGACGATGTCCTGGATGCCGCGGGCGCGCAGCGCACGCATGCCGCGCGCGAGTTCCTGTGGTGACGCATCGCACGCGAGGCCGGCGTCGATCAGCTCGTCGTGCGCGATCTTCAGCAGCCGCGTGCCGGCCCCGAGTGCGTGCAGACATTCACCCGAGAGATCGGCCAGGACCGGTACGCCGTTCTGGCCCAGTTCACGTGCCACCCGGCCGTAGAGCTTCGGCTCGAACTCCGCCTCCGGCAGCGGTCCGGTCAACACCGCGGCGCCCGCACGCATCGCGTGCGACACGAACAGATTGTGCAGGTCGTCGATCTCGTGGCGCGTCCATGGGCCGCTCGGCGTGGTCGCGATCGTCTGGCTGCGGCCGCTGCGGCGGTCGTGGATCTGCACGCGGTTGGGCAGCCGGGCGGGGATCGCGTGCAGCGTGATTCCGGCGGTCGCGAGCAACGGCCGCAGGATCGAGCCGCTCTCGCCGCCGACTGCGGTGCACAGGAGCGCCGGCGCCTCCAGCGTGCGCACCATCCGCGCGACCCAGAAGCCCTGACCCGCGGGATGGAAGTGCACTTCCTCGGCGCCATCCGGCTGCTGCTCGATCGCGACGGATACGAACAGCGTGGGACTGAACACGACGACCGGCTTCTGCATGCTGTGTGGCGCGGTCCTTGCAACTATCGGGCGCAGACGGCGGACGCGGACGCGCTCCGCGCCTTGCAGACTGTGATCAAGCAACGTGAAGACTCAGGACCGGACGGCTCCAGCGTGCCGCTCGAGCAGCTGGAGACGTTCGCCGTCGAGCTCGCACGTTCCAGCGGGCACGAGGTCGAGTCGTCGCTCGTGCGGTCGGTGACGTACGACTACAAGACGGCCGCGAGCGGCGCCGCCGGCCCGCGCGACCCGGTCTCCGAGATCGATCTGCAGGTCGAAGCGACGCTGCGCCAGGCGATCGCGGAGAGCTATGCCGAGCACGGCTTCCTCGGTGAGGAGCTCGGGGCCGATCTCTCCGCCGAGGACGGGGACGAGTTCATCTGGGCCATCGACCCGATCGACGGGACCAGCAACTTCCTGCACCGCTACCCACTGTTCGCCGTGTCCATCGCGTGCCTGCGCGATGGAGTGCCGATCGTGGGCGCGGTCTGGAGTGCCTCGAGCCATGCGCTGCGCCCGGGCGTCTACCACGCCCGCCGCAACGGACCGCTCTGCTTCGACTCGGTGCCGCTGATGGGACGCGGCGGCGAGGGACGCTTTGCGCGTCCACTGGTCGGGGCGACGCATGCACGCGACGCGACCGGTCCGGCCACGTGGAGCGGTTACGACATCCGCTCCAGCGGCTCGGCTGCCGTCGAGTGCGCGTTCGTCGCCGCCGGGATCCTGCGCTGTGCGCGGCTCAGCCCGCTGTCGGTGTGGGACGTCGCCGGCGGACTCGTGCTCGCGCGCGCAGCCGGCAAGCAGGTGCTCGTGGAGGAGCAGGAGGGGCAATGGGTGCCGTTCGAACGGTTCGAGCCACCGTTGTTGCAATGGCGCCATGCCATCGTGATCGGCGACGACGAGAGCATCCGGCTCCTGGTCCCGTGAACCCCCGCGCCGGCGTCGCTGCGCGGCATGTTGGTTGCACCCAGTCTTCCGTCAGCGATCCGAGTACTTCCGATGACCGACACGACCATCAAGAAAGTCTGCGCCGCGCATTCCCCGCGTGGTGAGCAGGGGCAGCAGTATCTCGTCTCCGGCAAGCGCGTCTCGATGCGGCTGTGGAACGAGGAGGCCGGGGTCACGTCGCGCCCGACGCGGCGCGAATACGAGACCGTCGGCTACGTCGTCTCCGGCCGCGCCGAGCTCACACTCGAGGGGCAGACCGTGCAGCTCGAGCCTGGCGACAGCTGGCTGGTGCCGGCCGGCTCCACGCACAGCTACCGGATCCTCGAGAGCCTGCAGGCAGTCGAGGCGACCGCGCCGCCGGCACAGGTGCACGGCCGGGACGTCGGCACGGGCGCTCGAGCGGCGCCTATCCCTCGCTGATCCGCGCGACGAGCCGCGACATCTCGCTGCAGCGCTCGCTGAGCCAGCTCTCGAGCTCCTGGTGCAGCTTCGTGCGGGTCTGGGCGCGCGTGCGCGAGTTCAGCAGCCGCGCGATCGTCGGATCGACGTCCTGCTCGCTCATCTCACCCTGCGGCGCCGCGCCGCCGAGCAGCGCGTCGCGGACCGGGCCGAAGTCGAACGAGCCGCGGAATCCCGGGTCGTAGATCCCGAGCCGGACGACGCGCTGCAGATCGATCTGGCGCATCCCGAGCAGCGCGCGCAGATCGGACTTCAGCTCGGGTGACATCTCGCCCCCGAGATCGCTGAGCAGATCGCGCAGGCACTGCGTCAGCTCCTCGCCCCAGACGACCATCGTGCCGGCGCCGGCCAGCGACGCCGCGAGCGACTCGAGGAACGGGATCCGCGGGTCTGCCTTGCCGTCGGCCAGGAACGCGCGCTTCTCCACCTTGCCGTCGGCGTGCTCGATCCGTGCCGCCCACGCGAATGGGATCCGCTGCCACGGACTCGAGTGCGGCAGCAGCGGCAGTACCTGCAGGTGCGTCGCGACGCACAGGATGCGTAGCGGGCGTTCCGCCAGCCGGATCTCCTCCCGCGCCAACGGCTCGATGACCGGGCCGCCGCTGGCGAGGCTGCGCAGCGCGCGCCGCTGCAGCAGCGTCAGCCCCGGCTGCCGCGGGTCGAGCTGCGTCGTGCTGAGGACCCCCTCGGCGTGCAGCATGCGTTCCTGCGTCCGCGTCAGATCCGGCAGCCAGACCAGCGGCTGCTCCGAGCCCTCGGCCAGGCAGGACTGCAGATACGGACAGACGAACGGGTCGAGGCACTGCGTCCCTGTCGGGATGCGCAGGATCTGCTCGTCCTGCAGTGCAGCCCGGAACGACGTCAACAGCTGCCGCACCTTCTCGATGCTGCGGCGCACCTTGTTGGTCACGTCCGCGCTCTTGAACAGCTTCTGCACCGGATAGCCGCCGCCGCGGACCTCCTCGTGCGCATACGAGCGGTTGAGATGCAGGATGCTGGCACTGCGGACGGTCCAGCCGCAGGCCTCGATCACCATCATCTGGAACGCGAGGTCGAGGACGTGGCGCACCTTGACGCGGGCGCCGGACTTCACCTCGAACAGATCGATCGTCTTGTCGCCGGCGCTGATCGCGATGTCTGCCTCGGCCAGCAGGTCTTCGTGCCGGAACGTGGCGCCGAACAGCACGCACGGCTTGCCTTCGGCGAGCTTCGCCGCCGTCGCCTGCGCGCGGGCATCCGCGTCCTTGCCGGTGACCTCCTCACCGCGGACGAAGGCCTTGCGCGCGAGCTCGAGCAGCTCCTGGCCGACCTCGAGCAACCGCTCGCGGGCTGCGCCCGGCGGGGGGGACCGATCCGGGTGGTGGTAGTCGAGATGCAGCTTCTTGCGGCACTGCAACCCCGCGGCGAACAACACCTTGTCGATCGGACGTGAGGTGACGGAGGCTTTCTTCTTGGCCAATGCTGACGCGGTAGCGGGACGGCTCTGGTGGTGGTACGGAGCCGCGGCGATTCTGGCGGTTCGGGGCCGGCGGCACAACCGATCGACGATTCAGTTCCTGGGCGGCGGGCGCCGGCGCAGGACCGCGATCAACAGCGCGAGCAGGGCGCCGACGCCGGCGGCGTAGAGGATCTGATCGAGGATGCCACCGGACCCGCGCGCCGGGCGCGCGAGCAGCAACGTGGCGGCGCAGGCACGGAACACCGGCTCCGCCGTGGCGAAGTCGGCCGGTTCCGCGCGAAACGCCAGCACCAACGTGCGGCCGGCCGTCGGCACGTAGAACTGCAGCGAGCGGCGCGGCGGTCCCCCGGCATCGGCGCGATGCAGCACGATCAGCTCGATGGCCGGGTGCGGACCCTGGCCGATCTCGACCAGGCGGGCCGATTCGACCCGTGCGCCGGGTCCGCCGTCGGCCGCCGGCTGTTCCCAGAACGCGCGCTGGAACGCCAGCCCGTGCTCGTCCAGATCCGGCTCGCTGTCGATCTCGCGCAGCTCGAGCGCGCGCCCGTCGAAGCGTCCGGCCAGCCACTCCGGAATCGGGCCGTACGGCAGCAGGCCGGCCGGCAGCGGTGCGATCAGCTCCGCAGGTGCGGGATTGCCGGGTGTGTGCCGCAGCTGATGCGCCTCGGTGGGCAGCAGCTGTCGCCAGCCCTCGGGCAGCTCGAGGCGATAGTCGCGCGTGCGCAGCAGCTCCTGGCCCGGCACGGCGGCCAGCAGCAGGAGGAGCAGGGCGCGCGGCATGCGCGGCGCCTTCTAGCACGGATCGCCGGCGAAGTCCTGCGCGGGGCAGCGCCGCGGTCGCGAACGTCAGCGCCGGATCCGCTCCAAAATCATCGAGCCGTCCTCTTCGTCGCGGGCCACCGGCCGGGTCGGCATGTCGTCGAAGTCCCCGCGCAGCGCCTTCAGCGCGTAGCGCTCCTCGTCGATCTCGCGCTGGGTGCGCACGCCGAGGCGCCGGAACAGCGGCAGCGGCGGGCACCAACCCTTCAGCGCGTGCTGCAGGCAGAACCCGACGACCGCGGCCGGCAGCAGGAACCACTTGCGGCTGCTGGTCGCGCCGAGCACCAACCCCGTCATCGCGAGCACGGAGCCGTTGACCTCGAGCGTGCGCTCGATGTCCCACTCGCGCTCGAGCTCGAAGAGCCGGCGATCGATCTCATGTGGACGCTGCGCGAAGTACGTCAGTCTCGCTTCCATGTCGCGGCGGATCCGTTCGTTGATCGCCTGATCCGTGTTGGCGGGAACGCGTTCGCTGGTGCCTGGAATCATCGGTTGCTCCGGAATGGGGTGCGTTGGTCGGAGCCGCAACCGACGTACCGCGAGCCCGGGAGGGGGTCCGGCGCGATTCGCGAATCGTGCGCGGGTCGCGCGCGGGTCAGGTGCCGCTGCGCGGAGCTGCCGGCACCGCCGCCGACGCGGCCATTGCCGGCAGCTCGAACCAGAACAGCGCACCTGGCCCCGGTTCGGCCGGGCGGTACCCGATGCGACCCTGCATCTGCTCGACCAGCGCTTTGCTGAGGTACAGCCCGATGCCGGTGCCGCCGATGCGGGGTGCCCCGTCGCCGGCCGCGCGGCCGAAGCGCGTGAACAGCAGATCCTGCGCGTGCGGTGGCACGCCGGGACCATCGTCCTGCACCTCGAACACCAACGTCCCGTCGCGCCGCTCGGCGCGCAGCTCGACGTGACCGTCGCGCGGCGTGAACTTCAGTGCGTTCGCGAGCAGGTTGAACAGCACCTGCAGTGCGCGGTTGCGATCGGCGAGCACGCGGGGATCGCCGGCCGGCTGCTGCAGCGCGAGCGTCACGCCGCGCGCGAGCGCGAGCGGTCGCAGCAGGCGCATCGTGTCGTCCAGCAGCTCCCGTACGAAACATGGCTGCAGGTCCACCTGCAACCGGCCGGATTCGAGCGCCGCCGAGTCGAGCAGGTCGTTGACGACGAACATCAGGTGGTGCGTCGCCATCGTCGCCTGCTCGAGGAACTCGCGTTGGTCGCGCGGATCGCTCGCGTAGCCGTCGCGCAGCATGTCGAGCGAGGCCAGGATCGTCGTCAGCGGTGTGCGCAGCTCGTGCACCGTGTTGGCGAGGAATGCGTCCGCGTCGCGCTCCGGCGCGTCCCCCTGCCGCCGCATCCGATCCACGAGCTCCTCCAGATCGACGGCGAGCCGTTGCAGCGACGGACTCGCGTCACCGGCGCGGGTGCGGCCGGCGCGCGCGAACAGACGTTCGATCGGGTGCCCCAGCAGCCGGACTGCGATCAGGCCGCAGCCGATCCCGAGTGCCAGCGCGAGGGCGAACAGCCGCACGCCGGCGCCAGCCGCATCGGTGGCGGCGCTCGCGAACTGCACGCGCGCGACGCCGCGCAGCGCGCCCGCGTCGTCCTGCACCGGAGCGAGCAGGACCGTGCAATCGCCGGTGTCCTGCTGCAGGGGATTCCCGGTGGCGAGCGTCTGCAGCTGCTGCGGCTCCAGCAGCAGCCGGCGGGGTCCCTGTTCGCTCCCGGCGTCGAGCAGCGCGGCCCAGTCGCCGTTGCCGGCCGCCTCGAACAGCGTCACCGCCTGCAGCTCGGGCAGGCCTGCCACCACCCGCTGCAGCCGCAGCAGCAGCAGGTCCCGCGGGCGCGCGTCGGCGAACTCACCGGGATGGATCCCACCCGCGAGCAGCATGCTGATCGCAGTGCGGTCCCGCAGCGCCCGCTCGTCCCCGGAGCCGCGCAACCCCAGCCACGCCACTGCGGCGATGCAGCTCCCGACGGCGGCGGTCACGAGCGCCGTGTTCGTGAAGATCGACCGCGAAAACCTCAACTACGCACCTGCCCCCTGCCACGGGCCTCGAGCCGGGTGGGTGATCGGCAGTCCGGCAGTGCGAGCTGAACCGTCTCATTCATCGATTCCCGCGTTGGTGCCGGGTCGAATTCCTCGACAGTCCGGTGCAGCCGGACTCTGGCATCGAAGGGCGCGATGCGGCATGAACGGCTCGCGTCACCCCCGATCCGGAAGGAACGCTCGCATGGAACTCTCCCGCCTGCTGGCCGCAGCTCTCGGACTGCTCGCGGCCGACCTCGCCACGGCCCAGGAACCCGCTCTCGACCGCACGGTCCTCCCGATCCCCGAACCGAAGCGCCCGGTCATCCGCGAACTCGACGCACGGAACGTGCAGCCGCCGCCGCGCTTCGAGGTCACCGCGCCAGCCGGCGCGCCGAACGTCGTGATCGTGCTGATCGACGACGTCGGTTTCGGCGCGGCCGCCCCGTTCGGCGGCCCGATCGCGATGCCGACGCTGGACCGGCTCGCCCGCGGTGGGCTGCGCTACAACAACTTCCACACGACTGCGCTCTGCTCACCGACGCGGATGGCGCTGAAGACCGGGCGCAACCATCACACCTGCGAGACCGGGTCGATCATGGAGTCGGCGACTGCGTTCCCCGGCGACACCGGACGCCTGCCGAACAGCGTCGCGCCGCTCGCCGAGATGCTGCGGCTGAACGGCTACAGCACGGCCGCGTTCGGCAAGTGGCACGAGACTGCACCGTGGGAGACCAGCGCATCCGGTCCGTTCGATCGCTGGCCGACGCATCAGGGGTTCGACCGCTTCTACGGCTTCCTCGGCGGCGAGACGAACCAGTGGGCGCCGTTCCTGTACGACGGAGTGACGCAGGTCGAGTTGCCGGAAGACCCCGACTACCACTTCACGACCGACATGACGGACAAGACGGTCGCGTGGATCCGCTACCAGCAGGCGCTGACGCCGGAGAAGCCGTTCTTCGTCTACTACGCGCCAGGGGCGACGCATGCACCGCACCATGTGCCGAAGGAGTGGATCGCCCGGTGGAAGGGCAAGTTCGATCAGGGATGGGATGTGCTGCGTGCGCAGACGCTGGCCCGGCAGATCGAAGCGGGCGTCGTTCCTGCCGGCACGAGGCTCGCACGCAAGCCGGAGGCGATCGCGGACTGGGACTCGCTGTCAGCCGACGAGCGCAGGCTGTACGCGCGGCAGGCGGAGGTGTTCGCAGGATTCCTCGAAATGACCGACCACGAGATCGGCCGCGTCGTCACGGCGATCGAGGATCTCGGCGAGCTCGACAACACGCTGTTCGTCTACATCGTCGGCGACAACGGGACCAGCGCCGAAGGTGGCATGCACGGCCTGTTCAACGAGTACACGTACTTCAACGCCGTCGAGGAGAAGGTCCCGGACCTGCTGAAGGTGCTCGACAAGTGGGGGGATCCGGACACGTATCCGCACATGGCGGCAGGCTGGGCCGTGGCGCTGAATGCGCCGTTCACGTGGACCAAACAGGTCGCGTCGAACTACGGCGGGACGCGCAACGGCATGGTGCTGCACTGGCCGGCGCGCGTGCGCACCAAGCACGAAGTGCGCAGCCAGTTCCACCACGTCGTCGACGTCGCGCCGACGGTGCTCGAGGCGATCGGCCTGCCGGAGCCGAAGATCGTCAACGGCACGCCGCAGATCCCGATGGAAGGGGTCAGCATGCTCTACACGTTCGACGACGCAGGCGCGAAGGATCGGCACATCACGCAGTACTTCGAGATCTTCGGCAACCGCGCGATCTATCACGACGGCTGGCTGGCCGGGACCGTGCATCGCGCCGCGTGGGAACGCACGCCGCGCCGTCCGCTGCAGGACGACATCTGGGAGCTGTACGACGTGCGCGCCGACTTCAGTCTCGCCAACGATCTCGCGGCGAAGCACCCGGACAAGCTGGCGGAGATGCAGCAGCGGTTCCTAGACGAGGCGGTGAAGTATCACGTGCTGCCGCTCGACGACCGGTTGCTCGAGCGGATGAACCCGCAGACCGCGGGGCGCCCGGACCTGATGGGAGGCCGGACCTCGCTGACGCTGGCCGAAGGGATGACCGGCATGATGGAGAACGTGTTCCTCAACGTGAAGAACCGCTCGAAGACGATCACGGCAGAGATCGAAGTGCCGCCGGGCGGGGCGCAGGGGGCAATCCTCGTCCAGGGCGGGCGGTTCGGCGGCTGGGCGCTGTACGTCGACCGGGGGATCCCGGCCTACAGCTACAACTTCCTGAGCCTGCAGCGCACGACGATCGCGGCGAAGCAACCGCTGCCGCCTGGTGCGGCGACGCTGCGGTTCGAGTTCGCCTACGACGGTGGTGGCATCGCCAAGGGTGGCGTCGGGAGGCTGTTCGTGAACGGCGAGCAGGTCGCCGAAGGCAGGATCGAGCGGACGCAGCCGTTCGCGTTCTCCGCCGACGAAACTGCCGACGTCGGCATCGATCTGGGTACGCCGGTCGTCGAGGCAGTCGGCGCCGAGCGCCGCTCGCGGTTCAACGGCCGGATCCCGAAGGTCACGATCGAGGTGAAGTAGCGCGTGCAGATGGTCCGCAGCTCCCTGCTGTCTGCCGCGCTGCTCGCTTGCTGCGCGGCACCGTCGCCGGCACCGCAGGCGGCGCAGGCGCAGCCGGAGCTGATCGTGCTCGGCATCGCGCAGGATGGGGGCGTGCCGCACCTGGGCTGCGAGAGGTCCTGCTGCGCGAACGCCCGGCGCGACGGTCTGCACCTGGGCCCGGCGAGCCTCGGGGTCTCCGACCCGCGGGCCGGCAAGCTGCTGCTGGTCGAGGCGACGCCGGCCGTCGAAGCGCAGCTCGCGACACTGCACGCGGCGACCGGCGCGCAGCGCGGGCGCTCACCGGTCGACGCCGTGCTGCTGACGCATGCGCACATCGGGCACTACCTCGGCCTCGCGCAGTTCGGCCGCGAGGTGGCCGCGACGGCAGGTCTGCCGGTCCACGTCAGCCCGCGCATGGCTGCATTCCTGCGCGGCCACGGTCCGTGGCAGCAGCTCGTCGAGCTGGCGCAGATCGAGCTGCGTGAGCTGACGCCGGGTGAGTGGTTCGAGCCGTGGCCGGGTCTCTCGGTGCGCGCGATCCCGGTGCCGCACCGCGACGAGTTCTCCGACACGATGGCGTTCGTGCTGCGTGGACCGCGGCGCAGTGTGCTGTTCGTGCCGGACATCGACCGGTTCACGGCGCAGTCGCTGCAGGAACTGCTGCAGGGCGTCGACGTCGCGTATGTCGATGGGACGTTCTACGACGGCCGCGAGCTGCCCGGGCGTGACCTGCGCGAAATCCCGCATCCGCCGATCGTGACGACGATGGACCTGCTGGCCGAGCATGCGCGCGTGCATCCCGGCTCGATCCGGTTCATCCACCTCAACCACACGAACCCGGCGCTGTGGGATCCGGGCGTGCGCGCCGACATCGAACGGCGCGGGTTCCGGATCGCGACCGAAGGGGAGCGCGTCGGACTCTGATCAGCGCGGCCGGTGCTGCTCCCACCAGGCGCGGAGCTGTGCCAGCGCCGCCGTACGCGTCGCCTCGTCGGCGCCAGCCGCATAGCCGGTCGCCGCGAGCTGGAAGCGGCGGTACGGGAACAGGCTCGGCAGCAGCAACGCGAGCGACTGCTCGGCCGCCGTGCGGACCGCGAGGTCGGGGGACGCGAGCCCGTCGAGCAGCGCCGGGACAGCCTCGGGCGTGCGGAACCTCCCGAGCACGCGCATCGCTTCGGCCTGATGCATCCCGGCGCTCCGGCCGAGCTCGATCACGCGCGGGAGTCCGGTGTGGTCGTCGTTGCGGCGCATCAGGTCGGCGGCGTTCAGCGCGACCTCCGGCTTGCGGTCGCCGAGCATCCGGCCGAGCTCCTTCGACGAGACGCCGGCGCCCCGTCGCTGCAGCGCGTCGAGCGCCGCTTTGGCGAGTCGCGCGTCCTGGTGGGTGGTGAGCTTCTGGAACAGCGGGATCAGCTCGTCGCCCGCCTTCTGTGCCAGCAGGCTGACGGCCAGCGTCGAGCCGGCCTCGGCGAGCCGTGACAGCGCCTGCACGATCGGCTCCGGCAGCGCACCGCCGGCGAGCAGGAAGCGGTGCATGCGCGCGAGTGCGATCGCGTCGTCGAGTGCAGCGGCAATCCGTTCGAGGCGGCCCGCATCGCCGCGCGCCCACAGGAACGCGGCGGCGACGCCGCGCGTCGCCGCATCGGTGCTTGCGTCGTCCGCGAGCACCGCGGCCGCCGAGCGGCCATCCGCGACGCCTGCCTGCAACAGGTAGCCGAGCGCCCCGTCGATGACGCCCGGGTCCGTCGCCGGCGTCACCAGCGCCAGCACCGCGGCGTCGACCTTCGGCTCGCGCAGTGCATACAGCCGCGCCAGCATCGCGCGCTTCGTCGTCGCATCGACGTCGTCGCGGCGCAGCAGCCCGACGATCTGCTCGGCGTGCTTCGTTTCTCCGGCGCGCACGAGGATCGCGGCGGCGCCGAGCTGCAGGAACGGCGCGGGCGTGCGCAGCAGCTGGCGCAGCGCGTCGCGCTCCTCGTCGTCGGGGAAGCCCTGGATCAGCGTCAGGCCGAGCGCTTGCCCGGCGAGCTGCATCTGCGGCAGTGCGGCGACGAGCCGCGTCAGCAGGGCCGGCGTGCGCTGGCGCAGCAACGTCATGTAGGCGGCGGTGCGGCGCGTGTACTCGGCGTCGTCGAGCTGCGCCACGAGCGCATCGAGCTCCGGATCGGCGCCACGGCCTTGCGCCGGCAAGGCCACGCCCATCACAGCGAGCAACAGTGCATGCCGCGACAGCGAGTTCACTTTCCGCCGGTGACCGGACCGCCGGTGCCGCCGCCCGAGCCGGTCGACCCACCGCGCGGCGGACGCGCGCCGCCGGTCTCCGGCGGAGGCGGGCTCTTCGAGTTCGGCCGCTCGCGCGGCGGCGTCACGACGACCCCCGGATACGTCAGATGGAAGCGCGCGATCCCCTGGCGGTGGAAGGCGACGACGAACGGTGTCTGGTCGTGCTGTTGGCGGAACGCAGTCTCCATGCCGGACAGCGTTGTCAGCTCGGCGCGCAGCCTGTCTCCGCCCGGCAGCTCGACGCCGAAGAACGGTGGTACACCGTGGCACAGGCAGAGGCTCGTGTAGCCGAAGCCGCTCGGGCGGCGCGTGCGATCGATCGGGTCCTGCTCCGGCGGCGCCGGCGCCGGTGCGCCGTCGTCGAGCCAGACCGGCGCCACCTCGCGGCACCAGCCGGCGAATGTGATCAGGTTCACCTTCGTCACCTGCAGCATCAGCCGCGTCCACTCGGCGATCGCGCGTTGGCGCGGGTGTGACTTGCCCGGCTCGATGCGCGCGAGCTGCGCAGTGAGGTCGGCGAGGATTCGTTCGCAGTCCTGCGCCATCTCGTCGGCGCGCTGCGCATTGCGCTCGAAGTTCAGCGAGAACTGGATCCCGGAGCGGTCGACCTGCGGACTGCTGCCGCCGGCCGACGTGCTGGACAGGCGCGGTGGCTGGCTGCGCAGCAGGCCGGCGTCGCGTGCGGCGCGCCAGGCAGCGCTGGTCGCGCGGAAGCAGGGATCGGCACCCAGCTCGGCCCCGGCGGCGCCGCGCGGGCGCGTGGACGGGGCGAGCGGCCGCAGCCGGCTCGACCAGTAGCTCTCGTTCTCCGGGGTGTGGTCGCCGCTGCAGAACAGGCAGGCCGTGCTGATCGTGCAGCGGTGAGCGGTGTTCTGGTCCGGCACGCACAGCAGCACGCGCCCGCGGCTCGCGGCGGCCAGGCGGTTGAGCGCGTATGCGGCGTAGCCGCTCGGCGTGACCTCGTTGGCGATTGCCACCTGGAACAGCCAGCCCCACGGCAGGTCGACGAACGCCGCGTCGCCGCCGATCAGCTTCGTACCGCGCGGGCCGCGCTCGTGCGGCCGTGCTGCCCAGTAACTGTCGGCGACGTAAGCCTCGCTGGTCAGCACGTGGACGCGGATCTTCGTGGCTGAGAGCAGCGCCGCGACCTGCTCGACGTCTTCTTCGGCGTCACCGTTGTCCAGCGTGATCAGCAGGATCTCCTTCGTGCCGGCGCGGCTGCGCAGCGCCTGTGCCTGTTCGCGCACCGCGGCGTAGACGTTCTGGATCGCGTCCTGCGGCGCCGCGACCAGCTTGCGGATCGCCGCCGTGACCGCCTCGGCGTCGTCGGTCGGGGCGAGCGCGAGCTCGCGTTCGCCGACGCGCGCGACCGCGAGCTTCGTCGCGGCCAGTGCCTCGGTGTGGCGCGTCATCGCGGCGGCCAACGTGCCGGGCAGGTCGAGCTTCTGCAGCGACTTCGTCGGATCGACCAACAGCAGCAGCGTCCGGTCGGCCGCGTCCTGCCCCGCATCCGGCGGCAGGACGAGGTCCCACACGCGATCCATCCCGCGCCACGGTTCGGTGATGTCGGCCGCGGAGTCCTGCGCGCGCAGGGAGAGGCCGGCGCAGAGCGGGAGCAGCAGGATCGCGAGCCGGCGCATGGGTCGCATTTCAGCGACGGATGCTGTGGTCGCAAGGAACCCTGGTGGTGAGGGTCTCGCGCTGCTTCGCGTCGGGGCTGCGCACGCTGGAAACTGCCGCCGGTCGCTCTCTGATCTCGGCCGCAGATGATCGTTCCGCAGTACTGGGCGCAGGCGCGGCAGCGCCGGGTCGTGCGCGGGAAGGCGATCTACGTGCGGCGGTTCGGCTGGTCCGACGTCAGCGAGCCGGACGCGCAGCGGATGGCGGATGCGCGGATGCAGGAGGCGGTGCAACTGCTCGAGGCCGGCAAGCCGGTCGAGCCGAGCGAGCGGAAGGTGCCGTACAACGGTGCGCAGGGGATGCCGATCCGCGAGGAGATCCTGGCGCGGCGAGGGGACGCAATCGTGACGCGGAACGCGTACGGCGCGCAGTGTCTGAACACGCCGAACGTCTTGTTCGCCGACGTCGATCTCGAGCGTGAGGCGGCGTTCTGCCTGCCGGCGTCGCTGCTGCTCGCCGCTGCCGGTGCCGGCGCGCTGTGGTTCGGCTCCTGGTGGATGTTGCTCGGCGGCACGTTCGCCGCGCTGGTGTTGGCGCGGCCGGTCGGCTGGGCACTCGTGCGGATCGCCGACCGGTTCCGGCCGGGTGCCGACGTGCGCGCGCTGCGGCGGGTCGCGCGGTTCGTGCAGGCGCGTCCGGAGTGGCAGCTCCGCATCTACCGCACGCCGGCCGGGTTCCGGCTGCTGGCTGTCCATCGCACATTCGACCCGCTCTCCCCGGAGGTGGCCGAGTGCTTCCGCGCGCTCGGCGTGGATCCGAACTATGCGCGGATGAGCCGCAACCAGCGTTGCTTCCGCGCTCGCGTCAGTCCGAAGCCGTGGCGGATCGGGATCAGCGACCGCATGCGCCCGCGGCCCGGCGTGTGGCCGGTCGATCCCCGGCGCCTGCCCGACCGCCTGCGCTGGGTCGAGCAGTACGAGCGGATCGCGCGCGACTTCGCGGCGTGCGAGTTCGTCGAGGCGATCGGCAGCCGGTCGGTGGATCGCGTCGCCGAAGAGGTGCAGCGCTGGCACGACGAGCTCAGCCGCGCGACGAGCAGGCTGCCGATCGCCTGAAGCCGCCGCGCAGGTGTCTCCTTGGAAACTGGTCATACGCCCCGTCGGTGAACGTAGCCGCCGCAGCGGCGTCGTGGTCGCCGCGTCGCGGCGGTGAGGACACTGACACGCGGTGTACCGGTACACCCGGTGTCAGTTCCCCACCAGGCCGCGCCCTGACCACCGCGCACGAAACCGGCTAGT
>CAZABP010000051.1:0-31482 GCA_964483245.1 uncultured candidatus Brocadiaceae bacterium
CAGCCCGTACACATCCGCCAGCCGGCCGAACTCGACCGCCAGCAGCTGCGCGCCGCCGGTACGCGACTCCGACCAGTCCTCGTGATGACCGCTGCACGCAGTGAGTGCGATCAGCGTCACGATCGACACGCAGCGCGCACGGTTCGCAGGTACAGAACAGGGGTACGGATCCATCTGCCTCTCCATCGCAGTTCGCACACGCGATCCAGCGGCGGCGACGCCGCGTGACCAGCGCCAACGGCGTGGCTGCGGCGGTGACGTCCGCCACCGCGGCGTGTGACCAGTTGCTGGGAAGGAATCGTCAGCGCGTCCGACTCCGGCCGCGCGCCTCGCCGTCCAGGCAACGAGCATGCCGCTACGCGAACGCGCGCTCGGGATGCAGCATGAGCGGGTCGGATGCGCCGGTAGTTGCCGGTGCTGCGGAGTGCGACCCGAGCGGAATGCCGCGCCTTCGTGCGCGATCGCTCGTTACGGCGGCGCGGTCCGCCGCAGCGCGGCGATGCCCGCCGCGCTCAGCTCCGCCGCGCCGCCGACCGGACCGGCCGGCGGCAGGCCGCGGCGCCGCCGCAGCAGTCCGCCGAGAGCGGCGCGGATCGCCGGCCCGCTGGTCGGATCCCGCTGCGCGACGTCGAGATCCGCCTGGAAGTCCGGCGGCCACGGGGCCGTGCCGAGGTCGACGTGCGTGCGCACGACCAGCGTGCGCGGCGTGCGCAGGGTGCGGTCCGCAGGCGCCGGCGGTCGCCGGCCGTCGATGACCAGGAAGCGCCACGGCGCCGCCGCCCGTTCCTGCTGCGCGCGCAGCTGTGCGGCGCGATCGACCACGGCACGCGCCTCACCTTCGCCGGCGGTGTCGGCGAGCAACACCGGGTATCCGTCCAGCAACGTCAGCTCCCGCACCGGATCACGCGTCAGGCCGGCGAGTTCGCCGGTGCGCACGCGCTCCTGCGCGAGCAGGCGGTTCATCAGCGTCGACTTGCCGGCGTTCCGGGCACCGCACAGCACGACGTGCAACGGTTCCGCCAGCGCCGCGGCAACGCGCGAACGGCGCAGCCAGGCCGCGAGCCCGGCTCGGGTCTGCGGTCGAGGCTGGTCGTGCGCACGCAGTGCGAGCTGCTCGAGCGCGAGCGCGAGCTGCGCCGGACCGAGGGCTTCCCGCAGCAGGCGCTCGGCCGGCTCCGGTGTCGGTTGCAGCCAGGGCCCGACCCGCTGTTCGAGCGCGGCGACGACCGCCGGCGCCCCGTGCAGCTGCAGTTCCGTGCAGTGCTGCGCCGGCCGGTCGACGACCAGCACCTCGTCGATCCGCTCACCGGCGATGCAGAGCCAGCACAAGCGCGGCACCCGCGGCAGCTCGTGCAGCACTCGCCCCGCGCGATCCTGCAGCAGGGGCGCCAGGACAGCGGCGCGCGCCGCGCCGTGCACGGCGACGACGGCGATTCCGCCGCTGCCACGCGGCGTCAGCAGCCGCCACTCGGGACGTTCAGCAAGCACGCGAGCCCTTCGTGCACGAGGTCGGGGATGCGCAGCACCGGCAGCCGACCATGGCGCTGGTAGACGTCTGCGCGTCCGCCGGTCAGCACGATCGGCGCGTCCTGCAGCCCGGCGGCCTCGGCCAGGTCGCCGACCAGGCGCTCGACGAGACCACAGAACCCGAGCAGGATCCCTGCCTGCACGGCATCTTGAGTCGCAGCCGCCGGTAGCGCGGGTGCCGCCCGGTCGAGGTCCGCGATCGGCAGGCGCGGCACCTTCGCACCGAGGCCGAACACCATCGCGCCGATCCCCGGCGCAATCGCGCCGCCGAGGAAGCGGCCGTCCACCGTGACCAGGTTGACGGTCAGCGCCGTGCCGCAGTCGACGACGACACACGCACCGAGGCGGCGCCAGGCGGCATACGCCCCGACCCAGCGATCGGTACCGAGCGTGGTCGGATCGGCATAGGCGAGCCCGAGGGGGCAGGCGAGCTCCCGGCCGGCGATCTGCAGCTGCAGGCCGCGCGCCGCCAGCGCCGACTCGACGACGTCGAGGCCGCCGTCGACGACGGTCAGCGCCGCGGCGAGCGCATGCCGGCGTGGCCCGAGGAACGAGTCGAGGGCACTCCGGAGCGCACGCTCCGGCAGCGCGACGTCGAATCGCTGGCGCTCGACGACGCCATCCTCCTGCAGCCGGCAGTCGAGCGTCGAGTTGCCGCGATCGAACGTGAGGATCGGCCCGACCACGCGTGGTGCTCGTGCTACTTGGGCGAGACGTAGGTCAGCTCGACGTCCCGGCCGCCGCGCAGCACCTTGACGCGGAACTGCCGCGCACCGCGCCGGTACTGCTCCTTGCCGACCTTGATCGCGATCGAGCGGTTGGGGGTCGGCTCGCCGTTGACGCTGACCAGCACGTCGCCGTCCTGGATGCCGAACCGGTGCAGATCGGACGGGACCCGCCCGACCTGGACGCCGCGGATCGACCCGCTGCGCGACGTGTAGTCGGTGACGCCCACCTTCTCGAGGACCTGCTGGAAGTCCTGGTTCAGCATCTGCTGATCCTTGCTCCCGATGTGGAACTGGTCCGGCGCGCGCTCGAAGGTGAGCCCGTTCGGGTCGTCGACCCAGGCGACGACCGCGCCATCGCCGGTGAACGGCGGCGGCTCCTGCGATTGCGCCCGCTGCTGCAACGCGGCAGCCTGCCCCGGTGAAAGCGCGCCCGCCGCGGCCAGCTTGCGCAGCACCTCCTGCCCGATCTCCAGCGAGTCCTTGAACACCCGCTCCTCCTGCCACTCGGAGCGATCCTTCGTCGGATCCTCGCGCAGGAACACGACGCTCTCACCGCTGGGATCGATCTTGATCAGCCGCAAGTTCTGGTGCGGCGGCCACAGCGTCTCTTCGAGCCGCAGCGTGTGCATCAGGCGCAGGTTCGGATCCTGCTGGTACGGTGCGGGGCCGCGTGCGACCGCGCTCGGGCCGGGCGGCGCCGTGGCATCACCGGGTCCCGCGTAGGCGGTCGGCGCCGCGACCGGATCCGGCGGCGGCTCGACGCCGGCGGTCGGCTTGTAGCGCACGATCACGAAGTTGAAGTTGGCCGGTGCCTCGTCGGTCGACACCGACAGCAGCACGGTCAGCAGCTCGGAGACCGGCACGATCGGCGCCGAGGTCTCCGCGGGTGGCTTCGCCTCGACCTCGCTCGGCGGCGGGGGCGGCAACTTGCCGATCAGGTTGACCTGGTTGAACCCCATCCAGAACGGGCGCTCGTTGGCGCCGTAGCGGTCGCTCTGCCCCTCCGGCTCGAGCGCCTGGCCGCTCGCGACCGCCTTCTCCGCCTCCGCCTTGATCTCGGACGGTGCGCGCGACTTGCGCGCGGCCAGCGTCTGCTGGAACAGCAACCCCGACCCGGCCAGCAGGCCGGCCGAGATCAGATAGAGGAGCGGGTTGATCGGCAGTCGCATCGGTTCCCAGCAGCCAGTCTAGCTGCGCGCGCGCGTGGCCAGCAACGACCGCGGGCGCGCGGTCGGGCCTCCGACGCCCGCCGCCCTCCGATCTTCCCGGCGAGCACCGATCGCCCGCGGACCCGGTCAGGGCCGGGCGGGTGCCATCGCCGGCGCCCCACCGCGCGTGATCCCGCGCATCTGCATCTTCAGCTCTTCGGGGTTGTCGGAAGAGGCGAGCGCGTCTTCCAGCGTGATGTTGCCGGCCTCGAACAGCCGGATCAGCGACTGGTTGAACGTCATCGTGCCGTAGTACGACCCCTCGGCGAGCGCCTTCGGCAGACTCCGCGTCTGCGCGTGCTCGATCATCTCGCGCACGCTCGGCGTGTTCACCAGCAGCTCGACGGCCGGGACCATCGTGCGTCCCTCCTTGGTCTTGATCAGGCGCAGCGAGATGACGCCGGCCAGGTTCAACGCGAGCTGCAGGCGGATCAGGTCGTGCTGGTGCGGCGGGAAGAACGTGATGATGCGCTCGACGGTCTGCACGGCGTTGACCGTGTGCAGCGTCGAGAACACCAGGTGGCCCGTCTCGGCCGCCGCGATCGCGGCCTCGACCGTCTCGCGGTCGCGCATCTCGCCGATCAGGATCACGTCCGGCGACTGGCGCACCGCCTGGCGCATCGCTTCGGGGAAGCTCGGCGCGTCGGTGCCGATCTCGCGCTGGTTCACGATCGAGCGCCGGTCCTCGTACATGTACTCGATCGGGTCTTCGATCGTGATGATGTGCTTGTTGGCGTTGCGATTGACGTACTCGATCATCGACGCGAGCGTCGTCGACTTGCCGGAGCCGGCGATGCCGGTGGCGAGCACGAGGCCGCGCTTCAACGAGGCCATCCGCTTGAGCTGCTCGGACGGCAGGTTGAGGTCCTTGAACGCCGGGATCTCGCCCTTGACGGCGCGGAACACGAAGCCGACCTCGCCGCACTGATGGAACACGTTGCAGCGGAAGCGGCCGACCTCCTTCAGCGTCATCGCGCAGTCGGCGGCGCCGCGTGACTCGAACTGCTGGCGCCCTTTCTCGTCGAGCACCTGCGCGAGGTAGCCCTCGAGCGTCGTGCGCTCGAGTGCCAGGTCGCCGAGAAAGCGGATCTGGCCGGCGACCCGCATCGCCGGGCAGCCGCCGACCTTCAGGATCAGGTCGGACGCCTTCTCCTTGACCATGATCCGGAGCAGGTCGAACAGAGCTGGTTGCATCGCGCGGTGTCTCCCTTCCGCCGCCTTATCGGCGGATCCGCCCCTCACGATGCAGCCCGGTTCCCGGGTCAGGCCGGCGCGTCGGGATCCCCCCGCAGCATGGCGGCGAGGCGGTCCAGCAGCGGGACCAGGCCGGCGCGGGTCTGCGCCGAAATCCGCGGCACCGGGTGCCCGAGCTGCTCGGCAAACAGGTCCGCCTGCGCCGCGGCGAAGTCGTCCTCGACCTTGGTCGCGACGACCAGCGCCCGCCGCGCAGCCAGCTCGGCGGAGTACTGCGCGAGCTCCCCACGGATCACCTGGTACGCCTGCAGCGGCTCCAGCGGAGCGGCGACCGAGCAGTCGACGAGGTGGAGCAGCACGCGGGTCCGCTCGACGTGTTTGAGGAAGCGGTCCCCGAGGCCACGGCCGGCGTGCGCGCCTTCGATCAGGCCGGGGATGTCCGCCATCACGAACGACGCGCCATCGCGCAGCGCGACGATGCCCAGGCATGGCTCGAGCGTCGTGAACGGGTAGTCCGCGATCTTCGGCCGGGCGCGCGACAGCACGGCCAGCAGCGTCGACTTGCCCGCGTTCGGCAGCCCGATCAGCCCGACGTCGGCGATCAGCTTGACGCTGAGCCGCACCTCGCGCTCCTCGCCCGGACGGCCGCGCTCGGCATGGCGTGGCGTGCGGTTCGTCGCGGTTGCGAACCGCGCATTGCCGCGCCCACCACGCCCACCGGCGGCCACGACGAACGGCTGGTCCGGCACCGCGAGGTCCTTCAGCAGATTGCCGTGCGCCGCGTCGCAGACGACGGTGCCGACCGGCACTTGGATCACGAGATCCTGTCCCTTGCGGCCGAAGCAGTCCGCACTCGTGCCCGGTTGCCCGTTCCCGGCGGCGAACAGGCGCTGGCCGACCAGGTGGTACAGCGTGTTCTCGTGCGTGCTTGGTACCAGCACGACGTCGCCGCCGTCACCCCCATCGCCGCCGTCCGGGCCGCCGCGCGGGGCGTACTTCTCGCGGCGGAACGAGACGCAGCCGTCCCCTCCCTTGCCGCCGCGCAGCGTGCAGACGTATTCGTCGACGAACACGGCGTCGGCTCAGCGCCTGGGCCGCGGTCGCAGACTAGGCGCCGACCGGGTCGACGTGGACGCGCCGGTTCTCCTGGTAGCTGACGATCCCATCCAGCAGCGCGAACAACGTGTGGTCGGAACCGCGGCCGACGTTGCGGCCGGCGTGGAACTTCGTCCCGACCTGCCGCACCAGGATCGTGCCGGCGGTCACCTGCTGGCCGCCGTAGCGCTTGATGCCGCGGAACTGCGGGTTGCTGTCGCGGCCGTTCTTGGTCGAGCCCTGTCCCTTCTTGTGTGCCATGGAATGCGTCTCGTCAGAGCTGGACCGACTGGATCTCGATCTCGGTGAACCGGGCGCGGAAGCCGGTGCGCCGGCGCGAGTTCTTGCGGCGGCGGTACTTGGCGACGACCAGCTTCGGCCCCTTCGCGGCGCCGAGGACCTTGGCGACGACGCGCGCCCCGTCGACGAACGGCAGGCCGACCTTCGGCTGGCTGTTCTCGTCCCCGCCGACCAGGCAGACCTGGTCGAACGTCAACGTGCTGCCGGGCTCGGCGTCCGGATGCAGCGGGATCAGGACCCGCTCGCCCGGCACGGCGCGGAACTGCTGGTTGCGGTCGGAGACGACGGCGTACATCGCGGTTGGTCCTGGCTGCGCGCGGGCCGGCCGGCCCATCGCGGATGAAGGGGCGGGGAGCGTAGCGCGCTCCCCGCGGTGGTCAAGCTGGCCGATCCCCTCGCGAGCGGCCCGGCGTCACGCTTTGACGCCGAGCCCGGCCGGGATCGCGACGCGGGCCTCCTGGCCATCCCCGGTCTGGAACCGGTAGTGGACGGTGTCGACCGGGTAGCGCGGCTCCGCCTTGAACACGACCGTCTTGCCGATCTGGTCCTCGAGGTCGAGCAGCTCGCGCCGCTTGTAGTTGACCAGGAAGTCGTTGACCGACGGGGACAGGTACACGGTCAGGATCGAGAACCCCTTGAGGTGCAGCAGCGCGCGCACTTCGCGCAATACGGCGAGCGCCTTGCTCTGCACGGTCCGCACCAGGCCGGTCGCCTGGCAGGACGGACAGGCGGAGAAGACCGTGTGCTTCAGCCCTGGTCCGACCCGCTGTCGCGTCAGCTCGAGCATCCCGAACGCCGAGACGCGGCCGACCTTGATCCGCGCGCGGTCACCGCGCAGCCGCTCGACCAGCCGCCGTTCGACGCCGCGGCGGTGCCGCTCCTGACTCATGTCGATGAAGTCGATGATGATGACACCGCCGAGGTCGCGCAGACGGAGCTGCCGCACGATCTCGGGGATCGCCTCCAGGTTCGTGCGATACGCGGTCTCGTCGAGATCGCTGCCCGGCTTGAAGCGGCCGGAGTTGACGTCGATCGCGACCAGCGCCTCGGTCTGCTCGATGACGATCGAACCGCCGTTGCTGAGCTCGACGCGCGGTTGGTACAGCGTCTCGATGTCCTTCTCGATCCCGAACGAGTGGAACAGCGGCGTCGTGGACTCGTGCAGCCGGATCCGCTCCGCCATGCGCGGCATCAGCTTCTCGGCGAAGTCCTTGATCCGCAGGTAGACGTCGCGGTTGTCGACCACGACCTCCTCGATGTCCGGCGTGAACAGATCGCGCATCGCCTTCAACACCAGGTCGGATTCCTGGTAGAGCAGCGAGGGTGCGCGCGTGATCTCGAGCCGGTGCGAGATCAGCTCCCAGATCTTCTTCAGGTAGTCGCGGTCGCGGACCAGGTCGAGCTGCGCCTTGTCGATCCCTGCCGTGCGCACGATGAAGCCGATCCCGCCGTTGCCGGTCTCGTCCAGCTCGCGCACGATCTTCTTGAGGCGCTTGCGCTCGCGGAGGTCGCCGATCTTGCGCGAGACGCCGCACTTCGGCAGGCTCGGCATCAGCACGAGGTAGCGGCCCGGCAGCGAGATGTAGGTCGTCAGCGTCGGCCCTTTGGCGCCGATCCCCTCCTTCGTCACCTGCACGACGACCTCCTGGCCGCGGCGCAGCAGCTGGTCGATCGGCAGCCGCGGCTTCGCCTGACGCTCGCGGCCACGATCCCGGCCGCGGCCTCGGTTGCGGCGGCCTTCGCGGGCCGGCTCCTCGTGCGGCTGCGCCGGCTGGCCGACCGGTTCGATGGCGACCGGCCTACCGTCCCCGGGTTCCTGGGCCTCCTCGTCGTCGGGGTCGCCGGGTGCTGCGGCCATCCGCGGGGAACGCGGCTCGTAGTCCGCGTCGCCGCTGTCGCCGGAGTCGCGGCTCGCGTCCCCGGCGTCGCGTCCGCGCTCCGCGGGTGGCGCCTCCTCGTTGCCACCGTCGGCGGCGTCCGGGGCGGCGGTCCGGCGCCGGCCGCGGCCGCCGCGCTTGCGCTTGGGTTTGGCCGGCGGGTCGTCGCTGGTCGCGCTGCTCTCCGTCGGCTCCGCCGGAGCATCCGGTGCGCCGCGCTCGGCTTCGGCTTCGAGGGGCAGTTCGCTGGCGCTGTCGAGCGTCACCGGCGGCGCTTCCGGCTCGACCTCCTCGATCGCGCCGAACTCGTCCTCCTCGACCACTTCGAGCTGCGGTTCGGCCGCGGGTGCCGGCTCGTCGTGCACGGGCTCGTCGCCGTCGGAGTCGGAGTCATCCTCCTCTTCTTCGTCTTCGAGCACGGAGCGCACGACATCCGGGCCGTCCTCGCCGGTCACGCGCGCGCGGCCCTCCATGATGTCGGACAGCCGGAAGTCGTCCCGGGCATACGCCGGCAGCACGTCGGAGGCGTGCAGGAAGCCGTTCATCCGCCCGCCGAAGCTGACGAACGCCGCGCCGATGCTCGGCTCGACGTTGACGACCTTGCCTTTGTAGATGTTGCCGAGATACGCCTCGCGGCTAGCCAGCTCGACGTGCAGCTCCTGCAGTACGCCGTTCTCCACGACGGCGATCCGGCTCTCTTCCGGATCGGCCGCGTTGATCAACATTCGCTTCAACGTGGGATTCCTTTCTGGGCGCAGCAGTCGTCGTACGACCTTGGCCGCGCCGGGATTCGGGGTCGGGACCCGCAGGGAGGCCGGTGCCTGCGCTCGGCTGCGTGACGGCGGGGTGCGATCGGCACGGAACCGACCACGCACAGGTACGGAACCTGCGCTCGCGCGTGTGCGCGCCCGCGACCTGATTGCAGTGATCCAAGCTCGCCGCCCTCGTGGTCCGGTGGGTGCCGGACCTGCGGTCCGCAGCGCGGGCGGCGTCCGACCTCCGGACGCTGCTTCGACACCGCGCATGGGAATGGCCAGGGCTGGCGTCCTTGCGGGCGCCAGCCCTTGGTGACCGGCCGGGACTATAGGCAGGGCCGGCGCCGCCCTCAATGGCGGCGCCGGAGTCGGCGATCCGTGGCGCCGCCGGGCGGCGGTCGCACAGCAGCTCAGCGGCCCAGCCGCCCAGCCGCTCAGCCGGCTCAGCCGCCGGTCTTCTCGCCGCCGAAGATCGCGTCGTACTCGTCGCGCAGCGCGCGCTGGCGATCCTCGAGCACCTTGCGGCGGTTGGTCTCGACGTCCTCGGGGCTGCGGATGATCGACGGCGTCACGAACACGATCAGGCTCGACTTGCGCTTGTTGACGCTGCGGTACTTGAACAGCCAGCCGAGCACCGGGATGTCGCCGAGCAGCGGCACCTGCGTGACCGTCTCGGCGCTGGTGTCGGTCAACAACCCGCCGAGCACGGCGGTCTGCTCCGAGCGCAGCAGGACCTTGGTCGCGATCGTGCTGGACGCGACGCGCGGCAGCGCGATCGAGCCGGTGCCGCTGCCGGAACCGACCGTGAACACGTCGAACCCGGGCGGCGCCAGCGACGACGAGCCGGTGCCGGACAGCGCGTCCGACTTCGGGATGATGTCCATGACCACCTTGTCCGTGCCCGGCACGATGTGCGGGATGACCAGCAGCTGGAAGCCGGTGCTGACCGGCGAACGCGGCGCTTCCTCGACGACCAGCTGCAGGCCACCGGCCTGCCCCTGTTCGGAACGCGCCTGCGCGTAGCGGATCGTCTCGCCGACGAAGATCGTCGCTTCCTGGTGGTCGAGCGCGATCAGCTTCGGCGCCTGCACGATCTCGGACGTGACGTCCTTCTGCAGCAGCCGCAGCGCGGCGGTGACCTCGGTGAAGTTCAACGCGCCGAAGATCACGTCCGGCACGACCGTGTCGCCGGTCGGATTCAACGTCTCGTCGGCGAACGGGCCGATGTCGTTGTCGTTGGCGATGATGTTGTCGTCCCAGCCGCCGGCACCCAGATCGAACGGCAGGCGGGTCGGGATCTGGCCGAGGCTCGCGGCGGCGGTCCAGCCGTTGTCGCCGATGTTGACGCCATACTCGAGGATGTCCTGGTTCGACGTCGTCACGAACTTGACGTCGATGAACACCTGCGCCGGCTCGACGTCGACGCTCTCGATGATCCGCTGCAGCTCATCCATGACCGGACGCGTGTCACGCGCGATGATCAGGTTGGAGCCCTCGAAGTACTCGAGCGAACCGTTCGGCGTGAGCGCGCGGCGCAGCGCCTCGAGCAGTTCGAAGCGCTGGGCCTGTGCCTGCGCCTGCTGCTGCGCGACGTTGCGGACGTACTGCGAGTCGATCTGCGGCACGTAGGTCGACTTCGGGCGGATGTAGCTGAGCGTGAAGTGCCGCGTCACCAGGTCGTCGCGGATGTTGCTCTGCGGGACGACGCGCAGGATGCCGCGGTCCTCCTCGACGACGACGTAGCCGAGCGTCTTGACCGCCGACTGCAGGGCGTCGCGCCACGGGATGTTCTTCAGGCGCAGCGAGATCGTGCCCTGCACCTCGGGCGCCACGACGATGTTGGCGCCGGAGATCTTGGCGATCGTGTCGATGACCTTCTGGATGTCGGCGTTCTCGAACGCGAAGAAGACGCGCGGCGGCTTCTCGACGCGGAACACGTTGCCGGCCTCCTGGATCACGACGCAGCCGGCCCGTTCGGCGACCAGCGTCAGCGCGCGCTGCCAGTCGACGTTCTCGAGGTTGATCGTGACCGTGTCCTCGATCGCGTCGTCGATGATGATGTTGACGCCGACCTGCCGCGCGATGTTGCGGACCACGTCCTTCAGCAGACGGTCCTGCAGCTTCAGCGACTGGATCGTGCGCCGATCACCCGGCACGACGGACTCGACGCCTTGCTCCTGCGTCGAGGTCGGCCGCTGCGCGAATGCCGTACCACCGAGCGCGGCCGCGAGCAGCACGGTGAATGTCCTGACCAACTTTGCCTGCATGTCTCTTTCCCTTTCCCGGCGTGCGGGAGAGCTGGATTGGATTGCCGATCTCGTGGGTATTTCGGAGATGCGAAGGTCGAGGCTTGAGCGATTCCGTGGAGCGGGTTGGGGATGGGGTTCGGGTTGGGTCGGGATCGGGCCCGGTCGGGATCGGGCCCGGTCGGGATCGGGTTCGTGCGCGCGGGCGCGTTGGTTCGAGGTCGTTCGCGCGCAATTGCGCGCAGCCGGTCCCGATCCCGATCCCGATCCCGATCCCGTTCGCGATCCCGTTCGCGATCCCGTTCGCGATCGGACCCGAACCCCAACCCCAACCCCATCCCGGCCGGCGCGGCGCGCCGCAGGCGCCTTCGGCGCCGCGGCGCAGCCGCGACGGCTACCAGCTCTTGCGGACGCTGTAGCCCTTGTAGACGAAGTCGACGTACTCGGGGCCGACGCGTTTGACGAGGAGGTTGTCCTCGATGTAGTCGCCTTCCTGGTAGACCGAGCCGTTCAGGATCAGGCCGGACTTGCCTTCTTCGCTGACGACGACGCCGCCGATGTCGAGCTTCATTGCGCCGAACTCGATCGCGGCCTTGGTCAGGAGGTGGACCGCTTCGATGTCGCGGGCGACGGCTTCGCGCGGGTCGCCGGACGGGACGCGGATGTCGGCGGCGTGGGCTTCGTACTGTTGGCGGGCCTCCTCGAGGCGGCCGGACTGCAGGTGCTCCTTCATGACGGCGAGCACCATCTGCATGTCCTTCAGGGCGAGGCCGCGCTCGCGGGTCTCGGTGGGACGGGACTCGAGGGCGGCGAGCGGCTCCTCGACGTCCTTGTTCCAGGTCACCTTCAGGGCCACGTGGACGATCAAGCCCTTCTCGTTGACCTCGTCCACCTTCTGCTTCAGCGTGCTGATCTTCTCGCGGATCAGGCCGGTCAGCTGGTAGCGCTCGATGACGGTCGTCTGCGGGTCGTCGCGCCGACGGATCAGGCCGGTGATCTCGGCGATCTCACGACGGCATTCCTCGATCTTCTGCCGCTGCGCCTCCTCGGGCACGCGCGTGCGGTCGGAGCCGGGCACGTTGGTCGCCCGCGGATCCATGAAGATGTCGCGGCGGCCGCGCGGGCCCTTGAACTCGTAGCGGTCGGTCGACAGCGAATCGCGGACCGCGATGATCTCCGGCTTCAGCAGCGCGACGCGGTTGGTGTAGTTGGGGATCTCGACGTCCTTGCCGAGCTTGGCGCCGGTGTAGACGTAGGTCTCGACCGTCATCGTGATCTTGTGGTGCATGTCCTCGCCGAGCGCCATGGCGCCGCGGTTCTGGCTCTGCACCGTGTCCCCCGAGTTGAGTGCGAAGTCGGTGATCTTGACGAACCGCTCGTAGTTCTCGAAGAAGCTCAGGATCTTCATGAACTGCCAGACCGTCGCCTTGAACTCGAACCGGTAGGCGAACTGCTCGAACGCGCTCTTCTTGCCGGTGTTCGGCTTCGGCACGGCCTGCAGCCGTTCCATCTGCACGCCGGCCTGCGCAAAGAACGTGTTCGTCGTGCGGACGAAGTCGTTCACTTCCTTGTCGGCCGGCAGGATCTTGACGTACTCCTGCAGGTTCTCGCGCAGGATGATCACGTTGCGCTCGATGCCAGGAATCTCGGCGATCTTGCGCTCGGCGCCGTCGACCTGCTCCTGCAGCGCGGCGGTCGCGGTCTTCTTCTCCTCGATCGCGCCCTTGGTCCACCAGACGCCGCCGCCGGCCAGCCCGCTCAGCAGCGTCGAGACGCCGACGACCAGCAGGATCTGTTGCTTCTCGTTCAGCTTCGCCATGGCTGCCTCACTTCCCCTGCGGCGCCGCCGCCTTGTTGGTGTTGGTCGGCCACTTCTTCGGCTCGTGCATGTTCCACTTCATCGTGAACGAGAACGACTCCGGCGGATCGCGCTTCGCATCCGTCTCCTTGACACCCTGCGGCATCGTCGACTCGGCCACGTAGGCGAAGAAGTCCGCGTGCTCCATGTCCTCGTGCAGGTCGGCGATCTTCTTGAAGTTCGCCCCCTGCACCGCGCCCGGCAGCGTGACGGTCGGGCCCTTGCTGCCCTGCCCACCCTGCATCGTCACGCCGCGGAACCAGGCCATGTGCCGGTCGGTGTTGCCGTCGTTGTTGACGACGTCGAACAGCTGGTCCATGACCCGCGCCCACAGCATGCGGCTCTTGGCGATGTCCTGGATCGTCTTGT
This sequence comes from uncultured candidatus Brocadiaceae bacterium, assembly GCA_964483245.1. Classification (GTDB taxonomy): domain Bacteria; phylum Planctomycetota; class UBA1135; order UBA1135; family UBA2386; genus CAZABP01. The sequence goes on from CAZABP010000051.1 coordinate 13,158, forward strand.
TGCGCTTCTCGTACTCCGTGCGCTCCTTGCTGAGCGCTTCGTGGTACGCCAGGCGCGGCGAGAGACTCGCCAGATGATCTTCGAGCCGGCGATGCTCCGCCTCCGCCTGACCGAGCTCACCGAAGTACGTGAACCCGAGCCAGCCGAGCGCCGAGCAGGTCACGATGACGCCGCCGAGCATCGCTGCGAACAGCTTGGTCGAGGTCCGCTCGCTGCGGCGGAACTCTTCCGGTAGCAGATTGATCCTGATCATCGTTTCCCCTCAGACGATCGTCGCGGCCAGGCCGATCGCGACCGCGAGCTGCGGCGCCGACTGGTTCATGACCTCGATGTCCACGTTGTCCGCCTTCACGTTCAGCCCTTCGATCGGATTCCAGACGCGTGTCCGCTTCTCGAAGATCTTCTCGAGGCTCTCCTCCAGGAACGGCAGCAGCACGCTGCCGCCGGACAGGAACACATCGCTGACCTCGCCGTCGAACTGGTTCTCGAAGAAGTCGAACGACAGGTTGATCTCGTTGCCGAGGTCGTCGAGCACGTGCGCAACCGCTTCCTGGACCTCGGCGAGCTGATCGCCCGGATCCCGCTTCAGCGCCTCTGCCTCGTAGGTCTCGACGCCGAACCGCCGCGTGATCGCGTTGGTCAGGTCCTGCCCGCCCATCGGCACCTCGCGCGCGAAGTAGGTCACGCTGTTGCGCATGATGTTGATGCAGGACTTCGAGGCGCCGATGTCGATCAGCGCGATCACGCTGTCCGGCTCCTGCATCCCCGGGCTGACGATGTCCGCCAGCTCGTAGGCGTTGCCCATCGCGAAGCTGTCCACGCCGACGCTGACCGGCAGCAGACCGAGCTCCGTCAGCAGCTGCGCCTGGTCCTGGATCACCGAGCGCTTGGCGGCGACCAGCAGCACCTTCGACTCGCCCGCCTTGCCCTCCTCACCGGCAGGAACGTCGGCCAGCTTCTGCGTGTCCAGCTGCACCTCCTCGATGTCGAACGGGATGTACTTGTCCGCCTCGAACTTGATCGCGTTCATCAAGTTCTCGTCCGACATCGCCGGCATCGTCAGGAAGCGGAAGATCACCGACTTCCCGCTGACCGCCGTCGCGACGCGCTTGGTGCGGAACTTCCCGCTCTTGAACAGGTCCGAGATCGCGTCCCGCCGCGCCTGCTCGCCAGGAATGTCGATCTGGCCGTAGGCCGTGATCACGTACTCGTACTTGTCCTGCGTCAGCTCGACCGCCTTGATCGAACTCGTGCCGACGTCCAGACCGACGATGCTCTTGCGCTGCCTGAGCATGGAATCTTCCCTGCCGGGCCCTTGGTGCTGGCCGCCTCACGACGAGGCGGCGCTCCCTGCCCTTATCGGTGAGGAAAGGAGCGGGGGTTGAGGGGAGGGTTTGGACGGGAATGGAACGGGCCCGGGCCCGGGCCCGGGCCGAGGTGAGGCGAGAAAAGGGAAAGGGAAAGGGAAGGGGCTCGCTCGGAGCTGTCGCGTACGCGTGGTTCCGTGGTCCTCTCGGGGTCTGACCCCTTGGGTCGCGCCAAACTGTCAGGCGGTAGGAGCCCGTGCCCCTTCCCTCGCCTCGCCTTTCCTCAGCCCGAGCCCGAGCCCAGGCCCGTTCCGTTCCCGTCCAGCCCTACTCCCCGAACCCTGATTCCACCGGTCCTCTCGGGGTCTGACCCCTTGGGTCGCGCCAAACTGTCAGGCGGTAGGAGCCCGTGCCCCTTCCCTCGCCTCGCCCTTCCTCAGCCCGAGCCCGAGCCCGGGCCCGTTCCATTCCCGTCCAGCCTTACTCCCCGAACCCTGATTCCACCAACTCCCGGATCGCTCGGATCTGCTCGTCGCAGTCGGGACCTTCGGCCTCGATCTCGAGGACGGTGCCGCATTCGGCGGCGAGCATCATGATGCCCATGATGGACTTGCCATCGACCATCTCCTCGCCGGGGCGGCCGACGCGGAGACGGCTGGCGAAGGAGTTGGCGGTCTGGACCCACAGATGCGCGGGGCGGGCGTGCAGGCCGTGCGCGTTCTGCATCGTGACGGTGGCGGTGCAGCGGCGCTCGCCGGCCTGGGCCGCGGGGTCGGCGTTCACGACGGCAGGCCCATCTCGACCAGCAGCTCGCGGATCGCCTCGTCGCTGTCGGCGTTCAGCACGAAGCGCCGGAAGTCGGCGTTGCGCGCGATGCTGGAGATCCAGCGCAGGGCCTGCAGGTGCGCCTCGGCCTGCGCCAGCGGCGCGAGGATCAGAAACACGGAGTGGACCGGCCGCCCGTCGATCGCGTCGTAGTCGAGGCCTTCGCGTGAGCGCGCGAGGACCAGCGACATCTTCTTGACCTCCTTTGCCTTGACGTGCGGGATCGCGACTCCGTTGCCGATCCCGGTGCTGCCGCGCTGCTCGCGTTCGACCAGCGCGGCGTGCAGCACGGGGAGGTCCTTCTTGGCGAAGCGCCCCCCCTTGGCAGCCTTCTCGAGCATCTCGGTCAGCAACGACTGTTTGTCGCGCGCGGTGACGGATCCCAGGATCAGGGCGTTCTCGACGAGTTCGGCGATCATTCGGGCAGCTGGTGCGGGCGGCCGAAGCTAGCCAGGTCGCGCACGCGCCACAACCTCGGTGGTCGGCAGGCTCGGAGCGCGGCCTCGCGGCCGCAGGGAATGGGTCGAGCTCGCTCCGCCCGGTCGACCACGCGCCGCTCGGCCGCGCTGGCGGCGTCCATGGAGTTGCTCCGGCTCCGAATCCTCGCGTGCCGCGAGGATCCTGCGCCTGCGCAACTCAAGACGGTCGGCCGAGGTCGCGCCGCACGACGTCGTCGTAGGTCTCCGCCGGGGCGGCCGGCGGCGCCGGCGGCGGGATGAACGCCTCCTTCAGCGGCGCCTCCCCCTTGTGGTTGACGAGCCGTTCCTTGTCCTTCTTGAGCTGCCGCTCCATCTTGTCGACGAGCAGGTCGACGGCGCCGCGAAAGTGCTCGTTGCGCTCCTTGCCGACGAACGTGGAACCGGAGTCCACGTGCACGATGCACTCCACCTCGGGCGATGCGTGCGCCTCGTCGACGACGACCTGGATGCGCGAGATCCGCGGGTGGAAGCGGATCAGCTTGGCCACCTTCTCGGTGACGTAGCTGCGCATCCGCTCCGACACGCTGTCGTGGCGGCTCGTGACCTCGATCGGGACTTCACGGTTCTGGTTCATCAGGCTTCTCGTCGTAACGGCTCGTGGCCGTGCGGGGTCGTCACTATGCAGGCGCGGGCGGGCGCATCAACCACCCGGATCGGCGCCTGCCAGCAGCTCGCGTGGATACGACACGCGCAGCAGGAACAGGCCATGCGCCGGCGCATTCGGCCCGGCGCAGCGGCGGTCGCGCGCGGCGAGGATGCGCGCGACCTCGGGCGGTGCCATCGCGCCGCGGCCGACCTGCAGCAACGTTCCGGCGATCGCACGCACCATGTTGTACAGGAAGCCGTCCCCCTGGATCCCGAGCACGAGCGTCCTGCCGCGACGCAGCAGATGAAGATGCTGGACGGACCGCACGGTGCCACGCTTGCGTTGGTAACCGGGATTGCTTGCGAACGACGCGAAGTCGTGCCGCCCGACCAGCAGCGCCGCACCAGCGCGCATCGCAACGACGTCGAGCGGCTCGCGCACCCAATGACAGTGACCGGCGTCGAACAGCGGCTCGTGCGGCCCGAGCGCGAAGCGGTAGGCGTACCGCTTCGCGCGCGCCGAGAACCGCGCGTGCAGTTGCGGCGCGACGATGCGCGCGTGCCGCACCCGGATGTCACGCGGCAGGTTGCCGTTCAGCGCGCGCATCAGCTCGCCCGGTTCCCAACGCCGCTCGACGCGGAAGTGCGCCGCCTGGCGCAGCGCGTGGACGCCGCGGTCGGTCCGCCCGGCGCCGTGCAACACGACCGGCTCCCCGTGCAGCCGCGCGAGTGCCGCTTCGATCCGTTGCTGGATCGTGTCGAACCCCTCCTGTCGCTGCCAACCTGCATAGGCACGGCCGTCGTAGCTGATCGTCAGCAGATAGGTGCGCAACGCGCGTGAGTCTCGGCAGGCCGGATCAGCGGCGCAACAGCGCCCACGCGAGCAGGCCGGCGACGAGGCCGGTGGCGCCGGCGAGGATCGTGAACGGCAGGCTCTGCAGTCCGTACCAGAACCACGCCGACGCGCCGAGTCCGCTCAGCGCGAGCAGCGGCGCCACGAACACGCGGCGCGACCCGCGGCGCGGCAGGCGCGGCGCGGCGCTCGGCGGCCGTTGCCCGAACCGGTCCGGGCGCGGCGCCGATGGACCGGTGGCCGCGGCTTGCGAAACGTTGCTGGCCGCGGCCGGTGGCGGTGCGCGGCGCGGTGCCTTGCCCGCGGCGGCCGACGACGCTGGTGCGGCTGCGCCCGACGCGGCCGCGGGTGCCGTCGCGCCGCGTCGCGGCGGACGCGACGTGCGTCCGGCGGGCGCGGCGGTGGGCGCCGCTGCACCGCCGGCGACTTCGAGGTCCGGGAGACCCTGCAGCAGCGACGCGAGATTCCCGGTCGCTTCCGGTTCGCTGCCCCCGAACTGGTTCGTCGGCGGCAGATCCGGATCGGGGGCGAACGACGGGTCCTGCGCGAACAGGATGTCCTCGGCCTGCTGCGGCGGCGTGCTCTCCCCCTGCTGCTTGGCAGCGCCGCCCAGGTTCACCATCCCGTAGGTCTGCGGGTCGTAGGTCATCGGCTCATCTCCCCCTCGCCTGCCGCCGGCGCAGCCACGAGGACTCGATGCCGAGCTCCTGGCGGTACTTGGCGACCGTCCGGCGCGCGACCTGGACTCCGCGCGTGCCGAGCGCAGTGACCAGGTCGTCGTCGGACAGCGGTGCGTGTGGATCTTCGGCAAGAACGAGCTGCCGGATGATCTCCTTGAGTCCCACGCGGCCAGCCGGCGCGGTGGGAGCCGTGGCATCGGAGTTCCCGCTGCGACCCCCGTCGAAGAAATCGCGCAACCGGAACACCCCATGCGGGGTCTGCACGTATTTCCCGGCGATCGCGCGGCTGACGGTCGACGTGTGCATGCCGACTTCGGCGGCGACGTCGGCCATCCGCAGCGGCGCGATCCCGCGGATCCCTTCGCGCAGGAAGCGGACCTGGTGCTGCAGCACGACGGCTGCGACCCGCGCCAACGTGGCACGCCGCTGCTCGACCGCCTGGATCAGGCGGCGCGCGGAATCGAGTTTCTCGCGCAGGTAGCCGCGCACCTCCGGCTCCACGCCGCGGTCACGGGCGAGCGCGACGTATTGCGGATCGATCCCCAGACCCGGCAGATCCTGGTCCTGCACGCGCAGCTCGACGCGGTCCTCGGCGAGCCAGGCGACGACCTCCGGTCGGATCGCGGGGGTCGTCTCGCTGGCGAACCGCGCCCCCGGGCGCGGATCGAGCAGCCGGATCCGCGCCAGCAGCTCGTCGAGCTCCGTCTCGCTGCAGCCGAGCGCGCGCGCCACGTCGTCGGTGCGGCGGCGCGCCAGCGCGGCGAGGTGATGCGTCAACACCGCTTCGATCAGCGGACGGTCCGGATCGTCCAGCCGCACCTGCAAGAGCATCGCCTCCACCGGCGTGCGCGCGCCGAGGCCGCGCGGCTCGAGCTGCTGCCACAGCGCGAGCGCCTGCGGCAGCAGCTCCGCGCGCACTGCCGCGAGCAGTTCCTCTTCGGCCAGCGTCAACAGGCCGCGGTCGTCCAGCAACGACGCGAGGGCGAGCACCGCCTCGCCGAGTTCCTGATCCACGCCGGCCCAGGCAAGCTGCTCGCGCACGGTGTCGAGCAGCGGCAGCTCGCGCCCCGGCAGCTGCTGCAGCATCGCCAGCTTCGGATCCTCCGGGTCCGGGCTCCCCCGCGCCGGCAGCGGGTCCCAGGTATCGGCCTCCGCGGTGCGCGCCGGCGGCGGCGGGACTGCCGGTTCTTCCGACGGCAGCAGCGCGAGCGTCTCGTTTCCGGCCAGCTCCGCCTCGATCCGCTGCGCCAGCTCGTGCAACCCGAGCTGCAGCACCTCGATCGACTGCAGCATCCCGGGCAGGAGCGCGAGGCGCTGCTCCTGGCGCTGGCGGAGGTTCGGCTCGAGTCGCATCGGGTGCGCAGGCGTGGCGGGAGCCGACGCCGGGACTGTGCGGAATCTCGGCAGTCCGGGCCGCCAGCTTGAGTCGATCCGCGCTGCGGGCGTCCATGGAGTTGCTTCGGCCGACCTCGCTTCGCTCGGTCGACCCCGCGCCCCTCGGCCGCGCTGATTGCGTCCATGGAGTTGCTTCGGCTTCGAATCCTCGCGCCACGCGAGGATTCTGCGCCTGCGCAACTCAGCGCCTGCGCCGCGGGTGGCGCTGCGGGGCCGCCTGCAGCGGATCCTCCGGCCAGTCGTGCCGCGGGTAGCGCCGGCGCAGTTCGCTGCGGACCTGCGGGTAGACGTTGCGCCAGAAGCTCGCGAGGTCGCGCGTGATCTGGACCGGCCGGTGGTTCGGGGCGAGCAGATGCACGACCAGCGGCACGCGCCCCCCCGCGATCGGCGGGAGCTGGTCGACGCCGAACCACTCCTGGAGCCGCGCGGCGACGCTGGGCCCCCCTTCGGCGGCGTAATCGATCGGCACGCTGCGGCCGGAGGGCAGCGTGACGCGTTCGGGTGCGTGGCGCGCGAGCAGCGCGGGCAGCGCCGGATGCTCCGCGACGACCCGGGCCGCGAGGTCGACCGCGCGCAGTGGAGCGAGCGAATCCCCGCGCAATTCGCCGGCTGCCAGCGCCGCCAGCTCGGCATCGCCGATCGCGGGGAGCACGAGCTCCGGCGCCGCGGCGCGCAACCAGGCGATCCGCGCCAGCAGGCGGCGCAGCTCCTTCTGTTCGCCGAGATGCGGCCAGGGGTCCTTCGCGAGCAGTTGCGCGAGCAGCGGGCGCGCCTGGGTGGGGTCGACCTGGCCGCCGCGGTGTTCTTCGAGCAGCAGGTCCGCATAGCGCGTGCGCCGCACCGCGAGCACGCGGCCGCGCGCCGGGTCCAGCTCCAGTTCCTGCGCCGTCGTCACGAGCTGCGGATGGACCTCGGCCAACCAGGAGCGCTCGAGCGGGACCGCGGCACGCACGTGGGTCTTGCTGTCGCCGGCGCGCGTACTCTCCTGCACGTCGACTGCGAGCCAGAGGTCGTGCGGATCCGCCGCGGCGGCGCGCCCGAAACCGAGCTGCACGATGCGGCCGCCGACCAGGACCGCTTCCGTGGCGCTCCGCCGCAGCGCGACCCGATCCGGAAACGCGGCCAGCAGGCAACAGGACAGCCGTGCCGGATCCGCGGCATCGGGGAGCTGCGCTGCACCGCTGCGGCGGCGCTCGAGCAGTTGGCGCCAGCTGCGGCCGACGGCGCGCGCAGCACCGGTATCGAGTCCGAGCCGCCGGCTCGTCGCGTCCTGGAACTGCTCCCGCGCCGCCCGCAGCAGCAGATCGACGCGATACAGCAGATCGAACGCCAGCTCCGGCGGATGCTCGTCGGGACGCAGCACGTCGCGTTCCGAGAGCAGCGCCGCGGCGAGCGCTCCTTCCGGCTCGATCCCGAGCTCGCGCGCCTGCAGCAGCAGCCGGCCCAGCCGCGGGTGCAGCGGCAGCTCCAGCAGCGCGCGGCCGACCGGCGTGATGCGTCCCTGTGCGTCGAGCGCTTCGAGCTGCACCAGCAGCCGGTCGGCGCGGGCCAGCGCCGCCGCGTCCGGCGCTTCGAACCAGCCGAACGCGCGCGGGTCCCGCGCGGCAAACGCACGGACTGCGAGCGCGGCGCCGGCGAGGTCGACGCGGAGCAGCTCCGGTTCGTCGAACGCCGGCATCGTGCGCTGTTCGACCGCGGTCCACAGCCGGACACAGCGGCCCGGCGCGGTGCGCCCGGCGCGCCCGCAACGCTGTGCCGCCGACGCGAGCGAGATCCGCTCCGTCGCCAGCACGTCCAGCCCGCGGGCGTGGTCGTGGCGAAGCACCCGCACCAGGCCGGAGTCCACGACGCCGGTGACCCCTTCGATCGTCAGCGAGCTCTCGGCGATGTTCGTGGCGAGCACGATCTTGCGCTTCTGCTGCGGCAGGATCGCGAGGTCCTGCTGCTCCGGCTCGAGCGACCCGTGCAGCGGCAGCACCAGCAGGTCCCGTTGCGCTGCGAGCGGCGCGAGCGCCTGCGCCGCCGCCTGGATCTCGCGCATGCCAGGCAGGAACACGAGCAGGTCCCCCGGCGTGTCCGCCAGCAGGCCGACCACCGCGTCGCGCACGCGCTGCGCGAGCGGCCGGGCATCCGGACCGGGGCTCTGCGTCACTTCGACCGGATGCATCGTCCCGGTCACCTGCACGACGGCGGCACCGAGGTACTGCGCCAGAGCGTCGGCCGCGAGCGTCGCCGACATCACGACGAGACCGAGGTCGGGGCGCACGGTCGCGCGCACTTCGCTGAGCATCGCCAGCACCAGGTCGGTCTCGAGCGAACGCTCGTGGAACTCGTCGAGCAGCACGCTGCCGATCCCCTCGAGCAGCGGATCGCCGACGAGGCGGCGCAGCAGGACCCCTTCGGTCACGAACCGGATCCGGGTCGCGCGTCCGACACAGCGCTCGTGGCGGACCTGCCAGCCAACCTCGGCCCCCGGCTCCGAGCCGCGCTCGGCAGCGACGCGGCGCGCAGCGGCGCGGGCGGCGAGCCGCCGCGGCTCGAGCACCCAGACCTCCCCCGGCAGGCCGGCATCGACCAGGGCACCGGGAGTCCGCGTCGTCTTGCCGGTCCCGGGTGGCGCCACCAACACGACCGGCCGCTGCGCACGCAGCGCCGCGACGACGTCCGGCAGCGCAGCGTCGACCGGGAGCGCCGGCCTCACGGCGCCAGCGGACGCCGCCCCTCGAGTGCGTCGGCGAGGATGCTCTGGGCGACCTGGTGGATCGACGCGCCGGCCGGCAGGCCGCGCGCGAGCCGCGTCACGTGTACGCCGGCGGCGTGCAGGCGCTCCGCCAGGATCCGCGCCGTGCCTTCCCCTTCGAGATCCGGATTCGTCGCGAGGCAGACCTCACGCACGCTGCCGCCGGCAGCGCGCTGCAGCAATGCATCGATCGTCAGGTCGGCGGGGCCGACCCCTTCGAGTCCGGAGATGCGGCCACGCAGCACGTGGTAGCGGCCGCGGAATCCGCTCGCTTCGAACGAACGCAGGTCGCGCGCGTCCTCGACGACCAGCAACAGCGCCGGATCGCGTGCCGGGTCGCTGCAGACCGCACATGGGTCCTGCACGTCCAGGTTGAAGCAGGTGTGGCAGACGACCGTCGCGCGGCAGGCGTTGCGGATCGCCTCGGCCAGCGCCAGGGCGGCTTCCTGCGGTCCGCTCAGCAGATGGTGCGCGAGCCGCGCGGCAGTCTTGGGGCCGATGCCGGGCAGGCGTTCGAGCTGCTCGAGCAGCTGTTGGATCGGACGCGGCTCCGCGAACCGATCAGACATGCGGCTTGCTCAGAACCCCATGCCCGGCAGGTTCATGCCGCCGGTCACCTTCGCCATCTCGCGTTGGCGCAGCTCGCGCGAGGCCTGCATCGCCTGCCGCGTCGCGGCGAGCACGAGGTCCTCGAGCGTCTCGACGTCCTCGGGGTCGACGGCCTCGGCCGAGATCTTGACCGCCTGGACCTCCTGCATGCCGTTGACGAAGACCTTGACGGCGCCGCCGCCCGACGTGCCTTCGAGGATGCGCTCGCCGAGGTCGCGCTCGGTGTCCTGCATCCGCTTCTGCATCATCTGCGCCTGCTTCAGCAGGCTGCTCATGTCACCGAAACCCTGCGCCATCACGACTCCTCGGAATCGACCAACCTACCATCGAACCGTTCGATCACGTTGCGTGCCGCGGACCCCGGCTGCGCGCGGGGCGCGCGCGCCGGCGGAGCCGCGGCCGCGGCATCCGCGCCGCCACCGGTATCGACCTGCAACCGCACGATCCGGCCGGCGACGGCACTGACCAGCTTCTGCAGCTCGTCCTGCACGCCGGGACTGCCGAGCCGGTCGCGGTGCAGCTTCTTGTCGCTGGCCAGCGTGATCCGGACCACGCCTTGCGCGTCCGGTCCATCCAGGCGACACAGCTCCAGCGTGGAGACGGCAGTCGGCAGGTCCTGCTTGCTGCGCTCGATCACGCGCGCGCGCAGCTCGTCGCCGCGGGCCGCCGGGAGCGTCGGTGGCGTCGGGCGCGCCGCACTCGCGGCGGCGGTCGGAGCACCGCTCGCCGGGGCGCGCGCAGGGGAAGGTGCCGGCGACACTGTGGCCGCAGCGGCTGCGCTTGGCGGCGCGGCCCCGGCCCCTGCCGCGACCCGCGCGGCCAGCTCGGCGAGCGCCGGCAACTGCCCCGCCTGCGCGACGCGGATCAGCGTCAGCTCGAGCAGCAGGGTCCGATCGTCGGAATGGCGCAGCGCCGCGCGCCCGCGCAACACCGCCTGGATCATCGCGTCGAGCCGGTCGACGTCGGCCCGCGACGCCAGCAGCTGCAGTTGTGTCCGCTGCGCGACGAGGCTGCCGAGCAGATCGGTCTCCGGGCCGTCGACACGCACGAGCAGCACCGCGCGCAACACGGCCAGCAGCTCGCCGAGCGCTTCCCGTTCGTCGGCACCGGCCGCCACGACCTCGTCGGCGAAGCGCAGGCCAGCGCGCGCGTCCCCGTCGAGCAACGCACCGGTCAGCTCCAGCACGCGATCGAGGCCGACGCGCTCGGTGACCTGCCGGTAGGCATCCAGCCCGAGCTCGCCGTCCGCCAGCTGCGCGAGCGGCAGCAACCGCTCGAGCACGGTCTCGGCATCGCGCATGCCACCGCGCGCGTTGCGGGCGATCTCCGCCAGCACGTCCGGCGCGACGCGGACCTGCTCCCGCGCGCAGATCCCGGCGAGCCGCGCCGCGATCTCCGGCTCGGCGACGCGGCGGAACTGCAGCACCTGGCAGCGGGACCGGATCGTCTCGAGGATCTTGTGCAGCTCGGTCGTCGCGAGCACGAACACGACGTGCGACGGCGGTTCCTCGAGCGTCTTCAGCAGCGCGTTGAACGCCGGCTTCGACAGCATGTGCGCTTCGTCGAGGATGTAGACCTTGAAGCGCGCGCCCATCGTCGCGAACGCGACGCGCTCGCGCAGCTCCCGCATGTCGTCGACCAGGTTGTTCGAGGCCGCGTCGATCTCGACGACGTCCGGATTGCTGCCATCCAGGATGCTGCGGCAGGCGGCGCACTCGCTGCACGGCTCCGGCGTCGGCCCGCGCTCGCAGTTCAGCGCACGCGCGAGGATCCGCGCCAGCGTGGTCTTGCCGACGCCGCGGCTGCCGGCGAACAGGAACGCGTGCGGGATCCGTCCGCTGGCCAGCGCCGAGCGGAGGCTGTCCAGCACCGCCTCCTGCCCGACCACTTCGCCGAACGAGCGCGGCCGGAAACGGCGCGCGACGACCTGGTACGGGGTTCTCGGGTCGACCATCGGATATCGGGATCAGTCTCGGACGGCAGCACGCAAGCATCGCGAACCGCCGCCCGAAGGTGGAGACCGCAGCCACCGAGCACAAGGAACCGCATGCTTATGGCTGCTCCGTTTCCGGCCTGACCAGGTTCGCACCGCTCCTTTGCCCGGGTCCCACGGTCTCCACCTTCGGACGGCGGTGGCGAGCGCAGAGAACATGGCGGAGAGGGGGGGATTCGAACCCCCGGTGGGCTTTTGGCCCACACTCGCTTTCCAAGCGAGCTCCTTAAGCCACTCGGGCACCTCTCCGTAGCAGTCGTTTCACAGAGCCTCCGCGGCTGCGGCCGGCCCCCGCACCCGAGGGCGGCGTCGCGAGATCTGCGGCGAATCCACCGATTCGCCTACGCTCTCGCTCCTTGCCCTCGGCAGCGCTGGCTCGGCCCCGCCTGCGAAGCGTTTGTGCAACGACTTCCAGGCTCGTGCCGCGGGATCGCGAGCCGGCCTGTTTACTCGTGATGGCTGCGCGGCGCAAACCGCGCCACCGCCGATCGCGGCCGGCGGTGTACACGGTCTGGCGGAGAGGGGGGGATTCGAACCCCCGTTGGGATTGCTCCCAATTTGGTTTTCGAAACCAACCCGTTCAGCCACTCCGGCACCTCTCCGGGTCGGGCGAGGGATTCTGCCGCGACCGCAGGGGTTGTCAACGCAGCCGGCGGAAGAACTGCCGCAGCAGCCCGGCGCTCGCATCGGCGCAGACTCCTTCCAGGATCTCGCAGCGATGGTTCAACCGCAGGTCACGGCCGAGCTCCGCCAGCGACGCGATCGCGCCGAACTTCGGATCGCGCGCGGCGAACACGATCCGCCGCAGACGTGCGTGCAGCACCGCGCCGGCGCACATGAAGCACGGCTCCAGCGTGCAGAACAGCTCCGCCTCCGGCAGGCGCCCCTCCCCCACCGTGCGGAACGCTTCATCCAGCGCCTCCATCTCGGCATGCGCGAGCGGATGCCCGCGTTGCTCGCAGCGATTGCGCCCGCTGCCGATGACGCGGTCGCCGAGCACGACCAGCGCGCCGACCGGCACCTCGCCACACGCCGCCGCCTCGCGTGCGAGGTCGAGGCAGCGCTGCATCCACTGCTCGTCTTGCGTTGAGGGGGCCACGCGGACGTTCTATCATCCGCGCCCTTTGCCACCGAGGGATGCCCCGTTGACCAAGCGCGACCTGCTCTCTGCTGCCGACCTCGATCGCGCGGCGCTCGACGACCTGCTCGATCTCGCGGCGCGCTCCAAGCACCGGCGCGACGAAGCCGTGCTGGCCGGCAAGACGCTCGGGCTCCTGTTCTTCGAACGCAGCCTGCGCACGCGCGTGTCGTTCGAGGTGGCGATGCTGCAGCTCGGCGGGCACTGCATCAACATCAGCGCGAACCAGGAGCTGTACGACCTCGAGCCGGAGGAGAGCGCCGTCATGGACGGCACGGCCGAGGAGCACGTCAAGGACGCGGCCCGCACCATGTCCCGCTACGTCGACGCGCTCGGGATCCGCTCGATCGGTCCCAACCGCGGCGATCCGCGCGACCAGGAGGCGTTGCTGCGCGCCTACGCCAGGCACGCGACGATCCCGGTGTTGAACCTCGAGTCGGCGATGGAGCACCCGTGCCAGGCGATCGCCGACGTGCTGACGATGCGCGAGCGGTTCGGCGCGCTGAAGGGTCGCCGGCTCGCGTTGGTCTGGGCCACCCATCCGGAGCCGAAGCCGCTCGGCCCGTGCCATTCGCTGCTGACGCTCGCGGCGATGCTCGGCATGCGCGTCACGCTGGCGCACCCGCTCGGCTTCGAGCTGCACGACACGGTCGTCGGAGAAGCGCAGACACGCGCGCGCGCGGCCGGCGGCGAGATCCGGATCGTCAACGACCTCGCGGCCGGCGTGCAGGATGCCGACGTCGTCTACGCGCGCGCCTGGGGCTCACTCAAGTACCGCGGCGACGCCGAACGGGAAGCCATGGTCAAGCGCTCCCTGAGCGGCTGGCGCGTCGACGGCGAGCTGATGGCGCGCACGCGCGATGCGATCTTCATGCACCCGCTCCCCGTGCGCCGCAACGTCGTCGCCACCGATGAAGTCCTCGACGGCCCGCGCTCCGTCATCTACGAGCAGGCCGGCAACCGGGTGCCGATCCAGAAGGCGTTGCTTACGCAGTGGCTGGGGTAAGGGGCGGGGAGGGGGTTGGACGGGAATGGAACGGGCCCGGGCCCGGGCTCGGGCTGAGGTAGGGCGAGGAAAGGGAAGGGGAAAGGGAACGGGCGCGCGCGGAGTCGTGGCGGAGGTGTCGGGTGGCTGAGCAGTTCAGGCGCCCGGAGCGACGAGCGCGGCGAGGCCGTCCTGCAGGCTGATGCGGGGTTGGAAGTCGAGCAGTGTGCGGGCGGGGAGCGGGTCGGCGACCCAGCCGGGTGCGGCGATCTCGCAGATCTTGTCGCGGTTGAAGAACGAGGCGCGGCGGCGCAGAGAGTTGTAGGCGTCGGCGCAGAGAGCGGCGGCGTGGGCGAGCAGCAGCGGGATGGGGATGGGGATCGGGGGGCGGCGGTATTGGGCGGCGGCGAGGGAGTGGAGGAGCGCGGTGGTGGTCGTGCGGTCGGGACCTTCGAGCGGGAGGAACGTGTGTTGGAGGGGAGAGGTGAGCGCGAGCTGGATCGCGGTGACGAGGTCGTCGACGTGGATCAGGGAGAGGGGGCGCGGGCGCCAGGGGACGGCGACGAGTGGGAAGGCGGCTTGGCGGAGCAGGAGTTGGGTGGCTTCGTCGCCGGGTCCGTAGACGATCGGCGGGCGGAGCACGAGCCAGTGGAGGGATGGGAACGCGAGCAGTTCGCGCTCGGCGGCGAGTTTGGTGCGGCCGTATGTGGAGCAGGGATGGCAACGGTCGGGCGGCGCATCGGTGCCGCGGCCATCGACGCTGGGACCGGCAGCGCTGAGGGAGGAGACGTGGATGAAACGCGCGTGCGGGTTGGCGGCGACGAGGGCGTGCAGCAGGGTGCGCGTGGCGAGGCGGTTGCCGGCGTCGAACTCGGTGCGGCGCAGGGCCTTGAGAACACCGGCGAGGTGGATCACGGCGCCGGCGTCGCGCACGGCGACGGCGACTGCCGCGGCGTCGCGGAGGTCGCCTTCGATCAGGGCGGCGGCGGGAAGCCCCAGTGCCAATGCCTTGGCGCGGCTGCGAACCAGCATGCGCAAGTCGGCCTCCCGGTGACTGGTCGCCAGCAGCCGGTTGGCCAGGTGGCGGCCGACGAAGCCGGTCGCACCAGTGATCAGGAGTGGGCGGTCGGGCATCGCGGAAAGGAAAGCCATTGTCCGGCGGGGCCGGCCCCGTAACATCCGCCGGCGCCCGCGTCGGGGGATTCGAATCCGGCCCGGGATGCTGATTCCGCAGCGCTGGACTCCTTGATGCCTTCCCCAGGCCCGAACGCCTCGAACCGACCCCGCTGCACCGACCGCCAGGAGTCCCCGGCCGCCCAGGAAGGCGCGCCCGGCGACGACGGCGCAGCTTCCCACCCTTGCCGTGACCCACGCGCCGCCGCTCTGGCGGCGGCCTGTCTGCCGCGCGCCGGCGCGACCCCCTGTGCCTCGGCCGCCGGCCGGGCAGCCCGCTGATCCAAGTGGACCTGTTCCAGAAATGCCACGGCTTCACGCGCGCCCGCGAAGTGCAGGCCGCCGGGATGTACCCGTACTTCATCCCGATCCACGGCAGCGAAGGGACCGAGGTCGAGATCGGCGGTCGCCGCCTGATCATGATCGGCAGCAACAACTACCTGGGGCTGACGCACCACCCGCATGTCGTCGAGTCGGCGATCCGCGCGATCGAGCGCTACGGGTCGTCCTGCACCGGGTCGCGGTTCCTGAACGGCACGCTGGAGCTGCACGAGGAGCTCGAACGCCGGCTGGCGCGCTTCCTGCGCCGTGAGGCGGCGCTGTGCTTCTCGACCGGTTTCCAGGCGAACCTCGGCGTGATCTCGGCGGTGTGCGGCAAGGGGGACGTGATCCTGATCGACCGGGAGGACCACGCGTCGATCGTGGATGGCTGCCGGCTCAGCTTCGCCGAGGTGCGGAAGTTCCGCCACAACGACCTCGCCGAGCTCGAAGCACAGCTCGAGCGCGCCGCCAGCGACAACGCCCGGGGGATCCTCGTCGTCGTCGACGGCGCGTTCTCGATGATGGGCGACCTGGCGGAGCTGCCGGCTATCACGGCGCTGACACGCCGCTACGGCGCGCGGCTGCTGGTCGACGAAGCGCATTCGGTCGGCGTGCTCGGCCGGCACGGCCGCGGCGCCGCGGAGCACTTCGGCGTCGAGGCGGACGTCGATCTGATCGTCGGCACGTTCAGCAAGAGCTTTGCGAGCCTCGGCGGCTTCGTCGCCGGCCCGGAAGCGGTCGTGCACTACATCAAGCACCACGCGCGCTCGCTGATCTTCTCGGCATCGATCCATCCCGGCGCCGCCGCCGCGGCGCTGGCGGCGCTGGATGTCATGGAGCAGCAGCCGGAGCTGCGCGCGCAACTGCTCGGCAACGCGCAGTTCGTGCGCGCCGGGCTCGCCGCGCAGGGCTTCGACGTCGGCAAGAGCGAGACGCCGATCGTCCCGGTCCTGATCGGCGACCAGCAGCGGATGTTCCTGTTCTGGAAGCGCCTGTTCGAGCACGGTCTGTTCACGAACCCGGTGACCGGCCCGGCGGTGCCGCCGCGCATGGATCTGATCCGGACCTCGTACATGGCGACGCACACGCGCGCGCAGCTGCAGCGCGTGCTCGACATCTTCACCGCCGTCGGCGAGGAGCTCGGCGTGACGATGACGAAGGTCGAGCAGGGCGCAGAGCGCAGATTCGGCGAAGCGGCGGGTTAGGCTCTCGCGGCGATGACCGCGGCACCGGGCGAGTTCGTGCACCTGCGCGTGCGCTCGGAGTACAGCCTGCTGACGGCGCCGATCCGGATCCCGGAGCTGGTCGCGGCGGCCGCCGCGGACGGCCAGACCGCGCTGGCGTTGACCGACAACGGCAACCTGTTCGGCGCGATCGAGTTCTATCGCAGCTGCCGCAAGGCCGGCGTGAAGCCGATCCTCGGCATGGTCGGCTGGCTCGCGGCGCGCTCGCGGCGCGAGCCGACGGCGGCCGACAACCCGACCCAGGATCTGACGCTGCTGGCGCTCGACGGCACCGGCTGGCGCAACCTGCGCATCCTGTCGAGCCGCGCGTGGCTCGAAGGCTTCCACTACCGGCCGCGGATCGACTTCGAACTGCTGGCCGCGCATGCGGACGGGCTGGCCGTGCTGTCCGGCAGCGCCGGCTCCGAGCTCGCCCAGCGGCTGCTCGGCGGCGACCTGGCCGGCGCCGAGCGCCGCGCGCTGGAATACCGCGAGGTGTTCGGCGACCGGTACGCGTTGGAGGTCGTCGAGAACGGCACCGAGACGCAGCGGCGGCTGAACGCCGCGCTGGTCGAGCTGGCAGGGCGGACCGGGATCCCGCTGGTCGCGACCAACGACGTCCACTACCTGCGCCAGGAGGACTGGATCGTGCAGGACATCCTGTCCTGCATCCAGAACGGGGCCACGATCTCGGACCAGCAGCGCTACCGGCTGCAGTCACGTGAGCTGTGGCTGAAGCCGCGCGCCGAGATGGCGCGCGCATTCGCCGACCTGCCGCAGGCGCTGCAGAACGCGGTGGAGCTGGCCGCCCGCTGCAATGTCGAGATCCAGTTCGGCGTCTACCACCTGCCGGTGTTCGCCACCGACAGCGACGAGAGCGTCGAGCAGCGGTTCGAGCGGCTGTGCCGCGACGGGATCCGCGACCGCTACGGCGAGGCGACGCCCGAGATCGAAGCGCGGCTCACGCACGAGCTGGCGGTGATCCGGCAGCTCGGGTTCGTCAGCTACTTCCTGATCACGGCCGACTTCATCCAGTTCGCGCGCGCGCACGGGATCCCGGTCGGCCCGGGCCGCGGCTCCGCCGCCGGCTCGATCGTCGCGTATGCGCTGCGCATCACCGACCTCGATCCGCTGCGCTACAACCTGATCTTCGAACGGTTCCTGAACGCGGCGCGCGTCAGCATGCCGGACATCGACATCGACTTCTGCGGCGAGCGGCGCGACGAGGTGATCCGTTACGTGCGCGAGAAGTACGGCGCCGACAACGTCTGCCAGATCATCACGTTCGGGACGATGGCGAGCCGCGGCGTGTTGCGCGACGTCGGCCGCGTGCTCGAGGTCCCGCTGGCCGAGATCGACGCCATCGCGAAGAAGGTGCCGCAGGGGCCCGGCGCGTCGCTGCAGGCGGCGCTGGCGGCCGACGCCGACCTGGCGGCGCTCGCGAAGTCGACCCCGGAGATCAAGCGGCTGTTCGACCTCGGCCTGAAGCTGGAGGGGCTGGCGCGCCATTCGTCGGTGCACGCCGCCGGCGTCGTCGTCGCCGACCGCCCGTTGATCGAGTACGTGCCGCTGGCGCGCAACCACGACGAAGTCGTGACGCAGTGGCAGATGACCGAGATCGAGGAGGTCGGCCTGCTGAAGGTCGACTTCCTCGGGTTGAAGACGCTGACCATCCTGGCCGAGGGCTGCCGGCTGGTGCGGGCGCGCCGGGGCGTCGAGCTGGATCTCGACCATCTGCCGCTCGACGACGCGGAGACCTATGCGCTGCTGGCACGCGGCGAGACGCTCGGCGTGTTCCAGCTCGAGTCGCCCGGCATGCGCGATCTGCTGATGCGGCTGGCGCCGGACAAGTTCGAGGACGTCATCGCCGTACTCGCGCTGTACCGACCAGGCCCGCTCGGCTCCGGCATGGTCGACATGTTCGTGCGGCGCAAGCACGGCCAGGAACCGGTCGCCTATCCGCACGAGTCGTTGGCACCAGTGCTCGCCGAGACCTACGGCGTCATCGTCTACCAGGAG
>CAZABP010000052.1:0-10294 GCA_964483245.1 uncultured candidatus Brocadiaceae bacterium
GCGTCGTCTCGGCCGGATGCCGCCCGGTCTGGATCGCGTACTGCTCCGCCGGCAGCCCGAACGCGTCCCACCCCATCGGATGCAGCACGTTGAAACCCTTCATCCGGTGGAACCGCGCGACGATGTCGGTCGCCGTGTAACCCTCCGGGTGGCCGACGTGCAGACCGGCCGCCGACGGGTACGGGAACATGTCCAGCACGTAGTACTTCGGCTTGCTGCCGTCGAAGTCCGGATCGCCCGGGTTCGGCGTGCGGAACACGTCGCGCTCCTGCCAGAACCGCTGCCAGCGGGGCTCGATCGTGGCCGGATCGTAGGTCTGCTTGCTCATCGCGTCGGAGGGCGAAGGAGTATGCCGAGCGCTGCGGATCAGCGCACGCGCAGGATCCGGTGCTGGACGCGCAGCCGCATCGGGCCGCTGTGCAGCAGCTCGGCGCGCTGCTCGAGCCGCGCCAACACCGGTGCTGCGTAGTCCGCTTCGCGGTAGAGCACGTGCAAGCGGGTGCCGGCCGGGAGCCCGGCATCCGGCGCGGCGATGCTGCGCAGCAGCTCCGGGCGGTCGCGCAGGTAGTGCAGCAGCGGGGCTTCGTTGAACCCCGGCAACGTCCCGGTCGCGCTGACGATCCGGTCGCCCGGGACCCACGCCGCCTCGAGCTCCGCACAGGCGGAGCGGAAGTCCTCGCGCAGATTGCGGGTGTTCTCGTACGCCGACGCGAGCGCGCAGGCGACCAGCAGGGCGACCGCAGCGATCCGTCCGTACGGCACCCGGGCGAGCCCGGCCGCCGCGAGCAGCCAGACGCCGGGCGCCATCGGCAACAGGTAGCGCGGCATGAAGTTCAGCGGTGCCACGAGTCCCGCGGCGCCTGCCGCCACGAGCCCGCACCCGATGATGAGCAGCGCACGCTGTGCCCCGCGATCACCACGGAACGCCGCGTACGCACCGGACAGCAGAGCCAGCGAGAACAGCAGACCACAGGCGCCGAGCACGCCCTGCGCCCAACCCGGATACAGCCGGAACTCGTGGAACACGAACCGCAGCGGCAGCTCGAGCAGATCGCGCAGCCCCGACTTGTTCGCGAAACCCCACTCGTTGGCGCGTTGCACCGCCAGATGCGTCCACACCCAAGGTGCCCAGACCAACAATCCGAGCAGCGCAGCCCCGCCGAGCCACAGCGCGGACGTGCGCGGCAGCGTGCGTTGCCACGTCGCGAACGCGGCCAACACGAGCACGGTCGCGCCCGCGATTGCCCCGAGATAGTGCGAGCCGAACGCGAGCGCAGTGCCGGTGAACGCGAGCAGCCGTGCGCTCCATCCGGCCTGCCCGGCGGACTCGGCGCGCGCGACCGCGAGCAGCGTCAGGCAGGACCCGGCCAGCACGAACGCATACATCCGCACTTCGGTCGAGTACCAGACCGACACCGGTCCGATCGCGGCGAACGCGAATGCCACGACGGCCGCCGGTGGCGGACACCAGCGGAATGCGGCACCGGCGAACGCGCGCAGCGCGACCAACACCGCCGTGATCGGCAGCAGCCGCACCCAGCTGTCCTGCTCGCCGACCAGCCCGACCCACCAACCGAACAGCAGGAACGACAGCGGCGGATGCCGGTCACGATCGAGCGTCGCCGCCAGGTCCTCCGTCTGGCAGACGTACAGCGTCGTGACTTCGTCGTACCACAGCGAGTGATGCAGCGCGCCGAGGACGCGCAGCAGGACGCCGGCGATCAGCAGCAGGTCGAGCCAGCGCCGATACGCCCGCGCCACGCTGGGCTCACCACTGCGCGCGGACGGGAATCACGCTGCCCTGCGCGAGCGTTCCCGTGCCGGTCGTCGTGCCGACCTCGTACAGCCGCGCGGCCTGGAACACCGGCGTCCAATCCGGGAACGCCATCGAGACGCCGTTGCTGGCGGCGAGCGGGAGGCCGACCGGACGCTGCGCGTCGAGCGCGACGACCTGCGCCTCGGTGCGCGCGCCGACGGCGTTCGCGCTGTACGGGATCCGCGGTGCGGGAGTCATTGCGCCGAGAGGCTTCCACGCGCCGACGCCGTCCGTCGTGCCGCTGACCGAGATCACCGGATTCACGTACAGCGCGGTGCAGAGGCCCGGCACCGTCAGGTTCGGGTTCGTCGTGCCGAACAGGAACACCGCCGCCGCGCTCGCCGGTGCCGAGACGACGTCGTAAGCGAAGATCCACGCATTGACCGGGAAGCCCTGCAGCGAGCTCGACGTGCGCATCTGCATTTCGGTGTTGCTGCTCGCCGGGACCATGCAGCCGACGCCGGTCATCAGGTAGCCGGCCGGGATCACGAGGTTCATGCCGGACGTCGCGAGGTCGAGCGGGACCGCGGTGCCAGGGCCGGTCGCGCCATGCATGACCGTCTCCCACAGCAGGTCCTGCACGCCGTCGTACGGGAATGGCGTGTCGAACAGGAAGTAGACCTGCTCCGGCGGCGGCACGAGCCGCGGCGGCTGCGACAGGTCCGGCACCGCCAGCAGCTTGCGCGTGAACACCGTGATCGGTGGGGTTGCGTAGTTCGCGCTGAACGTCGCGCCGAACGTCGGGTGGTTCGCGTGCGCGAGCCGCAACTCGATGTCGAGCGTGCGCGCGCCGAACAGCGCGTTCGCGGCGCGCGTCCCGTCGCGGCGGAACCCGAGCGTGTTGATCGCATGCGGGGCGCCTTTGAAGTCGGTGTGCACCTGCTGGTAGCGCACCGGGAACGTGGTCCCGCTGAACGGATACGAGGAGAGGGACGTGCCCTCCTCCCGCGTATAGTGCTTCGGCGAGATCTGGGAGCCCTGCGCCGGCAGCACGGCGGTGAGGGCGCAAACGAGGAGGGACGAGCAGAGGGGGTGCGGGTTCATCGGGCTGGTTAGTCGGCGAGCGCGGGAAGCGTAACGGCCGGCGCGGGCGATCGTTCGATGTGCCGAGCCGCCGAAAATGCGGCCCCGGGTTGACCGACTCTCGTTGGGCGCGCTAGGTTGCGCGGTGGCCCATACCAAGGAGACAAGAGCATGGGTTCACCTCGTCGCTCGTCGCTCGTCGCTCGTCGCTCGTCGCTCGTCGCTCGTCGCTCGCTGCGCTCGCGTCATTCGCGCTCGTAGGTTTCGGACCGCTCACCGCGCAGGTCGGTTGGAATCCTGATGGCTGGACGGGCCCCTACGACTGGGCTCCGAACGATCCCTACGGGTGGGAGCTCGCCCATGCCGCGCTGATCGGAAAACCAGGGCCGCACCAGGGGAAGGTCCTCGTGTTCCGGACCCACGCCACGACCGAGACGGTGTGGCTGTGGGATCCTGCCGCGCCGCAGTCGCTCGAGCTCGCGAATCCAGGAGGGATCGGGATCGACAACCAGTTCTGCGCGGGCCACACGTGGGACAAGGACGGCGACCTCGTCCTCGCTGGCGGCGAACGCAACTTGCAGTGCGATCGAACGGAGCCGAACTGGGCGTACGTCTTCTTCCCTGATTCGTTGCTCTGGCAGCAAACACCGGACCTGCTGCACCTGCAGAATCCGAACGGCACGATCAGCCACTACTACCCATCCGTGATCACGCTGCCCGACGGAAGACCATTCATGGCCGGCGGTGGAACTGCACCATGGAACACTTCCGTCTGCGGCGACTGGGGACCTAACAACGAGTTCCCTCCGTTCTACCGCGCCAACGAACACCAAGTCTTCGACAAGCCCACATGGAGTTGGCAAGGTGTTCCTGGCGGTTTCGCGGTTCCCGGTCTGCCGACGAGCAGCTCGATCTTCGGGTTCCACTACTACCCGCTGCTGCACCTGCTCTCGAACGGCTACGTGTTCTGCTCGGTTGCAACCTGGGGTGGCTACAACTCGACACAGAGCCGAAACAGTTCGCCTTCGGCCCTCGTCAACGTAGCGAGCGGTGCGCCGGCCAACTGGACATGGCAGGCGCATCCATCGGTCCTGCAGAATCCCAGCAACCAGGTCGTGAACCTGGTGTATCCCACGGCATTCCTGTGGCCGTGGACGGTGGGGCAAACAGTTGGCACGGATCGGGTCGTGGTAGTGGGCGGGTCGGACTCGAATCGGGCCTACAACAACCCACCGAATGTGCCCCCGGGCCGGCTGGCGGAAGATTCCGTGTGGGAGCTCACAAGCCCGACCAACACACAGTCAGCCTGGACTCGGCCGACCGGATGGTCGACGTTGAACAAGCGCCGGATCTTCGCCAACGCGGTGGTGCTGCCCGATCTGAGCGTCGTCGTGCTCGGCGGCAGCGAGAATGATTTCAAGGCGTACGGACCCACCACCGGTCAGCCACCGCCCGATCTTCAAGTCGATGCGCTGCCCGTCTACGAGCCGGAGCGCCTCGACCTGCTCAACCCGCAGGCTGGATGGCAGCTCATGGAACCGCACGAGTCTCCACGCCTCTACCACGCCCTGGGCGTGCTGTTGCACGACGGACGAGTGCTCCTGGCCGGCGGATACAAGAGCACCGTCAATCAGAACCCTGCACTCGTACACACCGACGCTGAGATCCTCCTGCCGGACTATCTGCGCTGGGCCGTGGCGCGGCCGCAGATCCTCAATCCGCCGCAGACCCTGACCTACGGCCAGACGCCTACGCTGACGATCGCCCTGGCCGGGGCACAGAACCCGGCGACGGAGATCGAGTTCGCAACACTGATCCGCTGCGCATCGGTTACCCATCACTTCGACTGGGACCAAAAGGTCGTGCGCCTCCCGGTCCAGGCAGCATCCGGTAACCAGCTCACGCTGCAGCCGCTCCCCTCGATCGCGCAGGGTGGCAGGAACATCGCGCCACCGGGCTACTACATGCTGTTCGTGGTCACGAAGAACACCTGGGGTGGCGTCAACAGACGGTTCCCCAGCGTCGCTGCGTTCGTACAGGTGATGTGAGATGACCGGTCCGGCACGCAGTGGCCTGCGCCTGCCGCACGTCTTGGGCGCCGCGATCCTGGTGGCGTGCATTCTCCCTGCGCAGCGGATGATTCACGAGTGGAGCGGAACGCCGCAGACTCGTGAGCATGACTACTTCGGTAGCTGGATCGAAGTCGTCGGAGATCTCGACCAGGACGGAACCGCAGATCTCGCGATTGGCGCCAACGGGGCGAATGTCGGATCCTCGATCTACGCAGGACGACTGCACATCTTCTCGGGTCGGTCAGGGAAGCTGCTCAAGCTGATCGAGGGCACCTACGCATACGAGAGTGTCGGGCACTGCCTTGCACTCGGAGACATCGACTCCGACTCGATCCCGGACTGGCTGGCGACGACGACCGCGCCAGACCAGAACACCAGGATCCACACGTTCTGGTCCGGCAAGTCGATGACGCCGAGCTTGAGCTGGTCCGCTCCCCCGTGGATCGGGGTGGGACGGATCGGGGACGTCGACAAGGATGGGCTCATGGACCTCTCCGTCGGCGACGCACGGTACGGATTCCCCCCTCAACAGCCCTACATCGGAAAGGTCAGTCTCATCTCGCTGCGCACCGCGACCACGCTCGTGACGCACTTTGGCGAGGGCGCCTACCACGGATTGGCCTGGGCCGCGCAGGCTGGAGACGTCAACGCTGATGGCACTCCCGACTACCTCATCCGGCCTGGCGGCTTCTCCCCGTTCCGCGGACCCGACCTGCCGCGGTTCTACTCCGGCCGGACGCACCGCGAGCTGTTCCGCATCTATCCTCCGGAGCCGAGCGAGGCGTTCGCGTGGGGCTACTGCGTCGCCGGGGATCTG
Organism: uncultured candidatus Brocadiaceae bacterium; assembly: GCA_964483245.1. GTDB lineage: Bacteria > Planctomycetota > UBA1135 > UBA1135 > UBA2386 > CAZABP01. The sequence goes on from CAZABP010000052.1 coordinate 5,729, forward strand.
AACGCCGACGGCTACGACGATTTCGCCGCCAGCGATCTCGGCCGCGTCGTAGTTCCGACTCGCTACCGCATCTACGGCTTCGGCGGACCGGACGGCCGCGAGTTGTTCCGCGTCGAACGCCCCGCGACGGGGCGGCGGCTCGGCGACTGGCTCGCGCGTGTCGGCGACGTCGATGGAGACGCGCACGACGATCTCGCTGTCGGTGGGTTGGGAGGACAGGTCTACGTCTTCTCGGGGCGCGACCAGTCCGTCCTGCATGCGGTCGTCGACACAACGAACACGCTCAACTTCTACCAGAGCTACGGCACGGGTGATCTCGACGGGGACGACTTCCCTGACTTCGTGATCCCCGGGTTCTGGGACTACGTGCGCAAGGTCGCCCGCGTCCGCGCCTTCTCCGGCGCACCGGTCGGCGTCGCCACGCTCGGCATCGGCTGCGCGACGCGCGCGGGCGTGATCCCGCGCATCGGCGCCAGCTTCACGCCGGAGGTCGGCAAGCTGTTCGCGATCAACTTGTCCCGCGTGGAACCTCTCTCCTCCGCCCAGCTCGTGCTCGGCTCCTCCGCGACCACCTGGAACGGCACCCCGCTCCCGCTCGACCTCGCCGGCTTCGGCATGCCCGGCTGCACGCTGCGTACCTCGATCGACGCACAGTTCGTCCGGCAGGCGCAGGGCATCAGCCACAAGGGCTGGTCCCGGGTCGAAACAACGATCCCCAACGATCCCCGCCTGCGCGGCGCGACGTTTTACGCGCAGTGGCTGGTCTTCGGGCAGGATGCGGTCGGCCCGTACGGCGTCACCACGCGCGCGCTCGCGGTAACGATCCAGTAGCTCACGCCGATGGTGCTACGGTGCTACACGACTTCAACGGAGACCGGGAGGTTGCGCGTGGGCCGGCAGCTTCCGGCAACCAACTCGCGCTGCAGCCGCTCCCATCGATCGCGCAGGGTGGAAGGAACATCGCGCCACCGGGCTACTACATGCTGTTCGTCGTTACGAAGAACACGTGGGGCGGGGTCAACACTAGGTTCCCCAGCGTCGCCGCATTCGTGCAGGTGATGTGAGATGACCGATCCGGCACGCAGTGGCCCACGCCTGCCGCACGCCTTGGGGACAGGGATCCTGCTGGCCTGCATTCTCCCTGCGCAGCGGATGATCCACGAGTGGAGCAGCGGGACCGATCAGTTCGGGTACTGGATCGTGCTGGCCGAGGACTTGGACCTGGAGGGTACCAACGATCTTGCAATCGCGGACGTCGAGGGGACAGGTGGGCCACCTGGTTCCGGACGGATCCATTTCTTCTCCGGCAGGAGCGGGAAGCTCATTCGAGTGGTGCAAGGCGCGGCCGGTGAGTACCTGGGTATCAGCAGTTGCCTCGGAGACGTCGATCGCGATCGGGTACCCGACTATCTGACCGTCTCCGCGGCGGACCCGGAGCGGAGCATGACCTTCCATACGTTGTGGTCCGGCAGATCGATGACCCCGGTCACGCGCTGGGCCGAACCGTGGTGGGTCAACGTCACGCCCATCGGCGACGTGGATCTGGACGGCGTCACTGATCTCGCAATGGGTGACTACCGCTACGGCTTCCGGCCGCTGCAGCCGAATCTCGGCAGGGTCGACATCGTGTCGCTCGACACAGGAGTACGTCTCGCAACGCAGTTCGGGGAAGTCCCGTACCATGGATTCGGCGGCGCAGTCGCGGCGGGAGATGTCGATGGCGATGCGTCGCCCGACTACATGATCCGTCCGGGCGGCACTTACCCGTTCCGCGCACCCGATCTGCCGCGGTTCTACTGCGGCCGCACGCACAAGGAGTTGTTCCGCATCTACCCGCCGGAGCCGTCCGAAGCGTTCCTGTGGGGCTACTGCGCCGCCGGCGACCTGAACGCCGACGGCTACGACGATTTCGCCGCCAGCGATCTCGGCCGCGTCGTAGTTCCGACTCGCTACCGCATCTACGGCTTCGGCGGACCGGACGGCCGCGAGTTGTTCCGGTTCGAACGTCCCTCCACTTCCAGAATGGGAGACTGGCTGGCGAGCGTCGGCGACATCGATGGTGACGGGCACGACGACCTGTTCACGAGCGGAGACGCGACGAACTCGTACATCTACTCCGGTCGTGACCAGTCGCTGTTGATCACGGTGACCGGGCTGCAAGCAGGGCATGGATACGGCACCGGCGATCTCGACGGCGATGACTTCCCCGACTTCGTGGTTTCCTGGTTCCCGGACACAGCACGCAAGGTGAACCGCGTCCGCGCCTACTCCGGCGCACCAGTCGGCGTCGCCACGCTCGGCATCGGCTGCGCGACGCGCGCAGGCGTGATCCCGCGCATCGGCGCCAGCTTCACGCCGGAAGTCGGCAAGCCGTTCGCGATCAACCTGTCCCGCGTGGAACCGCTCACCTCCGCCCAGCTCGTGCTCGGCTCCTCCGCGACCACCTGGAACGGCACCCCGCTCCCGCTCGACCTCACCGCATTCGGCATGCCCGGCTGCATGCTGCGCACCTCGATCGACGCGCAGTTCGTCCGGCAGGCGCAGGGCATCAGCCACAAGGGCTGGTCGCGGTTCGAGACGACGATCCCCAACGATCCGCGCCTGCGCGGCGCGACGTTTTACGCGCAGTGGCTGGTCTTCGGGCAGGACGCTGTCGGCCCGTACGGCGTCACCACCCGCGCACTCGCGGTGACGATCCAGTAGCGCGCGCTACGCGTACTCCTCCACCGGCGGACACGCGCACACCAGGTGCCGGTCCCCGTACACATCGTTCACCCGCGACACCGACGGCCAGAACTTGTGCTCGCGGCACCACAGCGCCGGGAACGCGGCCTGCTCGCGCGAGTACGGCCGGTCCCACTGCTCCGCCATCACGACCTCGGCGGTGTGCGGTGCGTGCTTCAGAGGATTGTTGGTCCGGTCCATACGCCCCTCCTCGATCGCACGTGCCTCCTCCCGGATCGCGATCATCGCGTCGCAGAAGCGGTCCAGCTCCGCCTTCGACTCGCTCTCGGTCGGCTCGATCATCAGCGTGCCGGCGATCGGGAACGACATCGTCGGCGCGTGGAATCCGTAGTCCATCAACCGCTTGGCGATGTCGGTCGCGGTGATCCCCGCACTCTTCTCGAGCCCGCGCGGGTCGACGATGCACTCGTGCGCGACGAATCCGCCCTGCCCGGTGTAGAGCAGCGGATAGTGCGGCGCGAGCCGGTGCGCGACGTAGTTCGCATTCAGGATCGCGATCTGCGTCGCCTTGGTCAGTCCGTCCGCCCCCATCATCAGGATGTACGCGTACGGAATCGGCAGGATCGACGGGCTGCCGAACGGCGCCGCGGACACGGCACCGATCGCATGCTCGCCGCCGGTGCGGACGACCGGGTGCCCGGGCAGGAACGGCACGAGGTGCGTCGCGACGCAGATCGGACCCATGCCGGGCCCGCCACCACCGTGCGGAATGCAGAACGTCTTGTGCAGGTTCAGGTGGCAGACGTCGGCGCCGAGGTCGCCGGGCCGCAGCAGACCGACCTGCGCGTTCATGTTGGCGCCATCCAGATACACCTGCCCACCGTGCTCGTGCACGATCTGGCACAGGTCGCGGATCGTCGCCTCGAACACACCGAACGTGGACGGATAGGTGACCATGACCGCGGCGAGGCGGTCCTGGTGTTCCTTCGCCTTGCTCCGCAGATCCGCGAGGTCGATGTTGCCGTCCTCCAGACACTGCACGACGACGACGCGCATGCCGGCGAGCGCGGCGCTGGCCGGATTGGTCCCGTGCGCGGAGCTCGGGATCAGGCAGACGTCGCGCTGCTCGTGACCGCGTGAGCGGTGCCAGGCGCGGATCACCAACAGCCCGGCGTATTCCCCCTGCGAGCCGGCGTTCGGCTGCAGTGAACAGCCGGCGAAGCCGGTGATCTCGCACAACCACAGCGACAGCCGCTCGTGCAGCAGCGCATATCCCTTGGCCTGCTCGGCCGGCGCGAACGGGTGCAGCTTGCCGAACTCCGGCCACGTGACCGGCAGCATCTCGGCGGCGGCGTTCAGCTTCATCGTGCAGGAGCCGAGCGGGATCATCGACGTCGTCAGCGACAGGTCGCGCGCCTCGAGCCGCTTGATGTAACGCAGCAGCTCGGTCTCGGAGTGGTAGCGGTGGAACACCGGGTGCGTCAGGAACGACGACGTGCGCGCCAGCGCCGGCGGCAGCGGGCGCTGCACGGCGGCGAGTTTGTCGAGGTCCACCTTCAGCGCACCCGTGAGGCAGGTCACGATGTCGGCGACGTCCTGCAGCTCGGTGGTCTCGTCGAACGAGATCCCGAACGAGCCATCGGCGAACTCGCGCAGGTTGATCTTCTTGTGGTGCAGCGCCGCGCGCACTTCGGTCAACGGCCGCCGCGTGCGCACGCGGATCGTGTCGAACCAGGTCCTGGTCAGCAGCTCGCCGCCATGCCCGCGCAACGCGTCGGCCAGCATGCCGGTCAGCTGACGCACGCGCTGTGCGATCGACGTGAGTCCTTCCGGCCCGTGGTAGACGGCGTACATCCCGGCGATGACGGCGAGCAGGACCTG
>CAZABP010000052.1:10304-31021 GCA_964483245.1 uncultured candidatus Brocadiaceae bacterium
CTGCTGGAGGCCGAGCCGCCCGACGAGGCCTGGGCCCGCCTTCGGGCCGTGCCAGACCGCGTACATGCCGGCCATGATCGCGAGGAGCACCTGCGCCGTGCAGATGTTGCTGGTCGCCTTCTCGCGGCGGATGTGCTGCTCGCGCGTCTGCAGCGCGAGCCGCAGCGCTGGCCGGCCGGCGGCGTCGATCGTGACGCCGATGATCCGTCCCGGCATCGAGCGCTTGAACGCATCCTTGGTCGCCAGGAACGCAGCGTGCGGCCCGCCATAGCCGAGCGGCACGCCGAACCGCTGCGAGCTGCCGATCACGACGTCGGCACCGAGCGTGCCGGGGCTCTCGAGCAGCGTCAGCGCCAGCAGGTCGGCGGCGAACACGACGAACGCTCCGGCCGCGTGTGCGCGCTCGGCCAGCGCGCGGTAGTCGCGCACTTCACCATGCGTATCGGGGTACTGCACGAGCACGCCGAACACGTCCCGGTCGATCCCGAGCTGCTCCGGATCACCGACCTTGACCTGGATCCCGAACGTGTTGCGCTCGTCGCCGCGCGGCAGCATCCGGTGGCACAGCGTCATCGCTTCGGCGGCGGCGGTCGCCTCGTCGAGCAACGACGCGTTGGCGACTTCCATCCCGGTCAGATCGATGACCATGGTCTGGAAGTTCAGCAGCGCCTGCATGCGCCCCTGGCTGATCTCGGCCTGGTACGGCGTGTACTGCGTGTACCAACCGGGGTTCTCCAGGATGTTGCGCTGGATCGCCGGCGGCGTGATGCAGTCGTGGTAGCCGGTGCCGAGGAACGTGCGATACACCTCGTTGCGGTCGGCGATCGCGCGCAGGTCGGCGAGTGCTTCCGCCTCGCCATGTGCACGCGGCAGCTCCAGCTTGCCGCGCCAGCGCAGCGCGCCCGGCACGGCGCGCTCGGTCAGATCCTCGAGCGAGTCGCAGCCGAGCGCTTGCAACATCGCCGTGACCTCGGCGTCGCGCGGCCCGAGGTGGCGGCGCGTGAACTCGTCGGTGCGTGGAAACAGGCGGGAGAACGTCTCGGAGTGGAGCATCGGGATCGTCGTGCGGCGGCGCCGCGGGGGCGAGCAGTGTAGCGAGCCGGTGTGACGCGGCGCCTCGGCGCCCGGCGCGTAACCTGCGCCCATGGTCACGGTCGGAGAACGGAACTTCCACCTGCTGATGGCCGGCCTGCTGCTCGCTTCGACCGTCCTCGATTCGGCGATGCGGCGGCTGCTTCCGGCCTGGAACCCGCCCCAGGTCGGGTTCGTGACGCTCGCGCTCGGGTTGGTGTGGATCGCGCTGTTCGCGGCCTACCGGATCCGCCGGCTGGACGAGGCGCTGCGCGTCGCCGAGGCGCGGATCGAGCGGCTGGAGCGGCGCGAGGCGGAGCGGATCGACTAGCGGCGATAGACCAGCACCCAGGCCGGCGGCACGTTGCGCAGCACCGGCCCCAACCGCTGGAAGTGCGGGAACAGCTCCTGCATCTGCCGGCGGAAGCGCCGCGCGGCCGGCAGCCGGTACGCGTGCAGGTACTGGAACGTGCGGAACTCTCCGTCTGGCACGAGCACTTCCAGCACCCCGCGCACGATCCGATCCTGCACCGGCGCCGGCAGGCTCGCGAACGGCAGCCCGGACAGGATGACCTTCGCCTGGGGCAGCGCCCGGTCGCGCAGGATCTCGGGGGCGTCTTCGACCGACCCGCGGTGGAACACGAGCTGCGGGAACCGCCGCTGCAGCAGCGTGTGGAACCCCGGGTCCCGCTCGATCCCGAGGTAGCGCACGCCGTCGGGCAGCGTCTGCGCGAGCACCTGCGTCAGCGGCCCGGTGCCGGGTCCGTACTCGAGCACGAGGTCCCCGGGAGCGAGCTCGAGGTTCTGCGCCAGCACGCGCGCCAGGAACCGCGAACTCGGCAGCACGGCCCCGGTGCGCCGCGGATGGCGCAGGAACGTGCCGAGGAACCGGAGCGAATCGCGCAGCGCGTGCGAGGTCTGGGCAGCGTCTCCGTTGTTCCGGCTCATGGCTGGATCACGGCTCTCCGAGCTTGATCGTGACCGGCCCGCGCAGCACGCGCGCGGAGCAGGACAGCCGGTAGCCGGGCCCGAAGCCCATCCGCTCCAGCGTCCCGCGCTCGTGCGCCGCTGGCTCCGCGAGCCGGTCGGCGCCGTCGGTGACGAGCACCGGATCGGTGCCGCACATCCCGCGCTGGCAGCCGGTCAGGATGTCGACGCCGGCGAGATCGGCCGCCTCGAGGATCGTGGTGCCGGGCGCGACCGCCGCGACGGCACCACTCGGATCGAACCGGACTTCGACCGGCTCGGCTTCGTTCGCGGGTTCCAACACGGCGCGGCGAGCGTATCGGGCCGGCGCTGCGCGGCCAGAGTCCGCGTCAGGACCAGAAGGCGCTCAGAAGATCCGCACCGTCGCGAACCGCGTGAAGTCGCCGCTCGAGACGAGGAACCGGATCCCCTGGAAGTACAGGTCGATGTTCTGGAAGCCCGGATCGTTGGGGACCGGTGCGGTCAGCGTCAGCGGCGTCGAGCCGTTCCCGATCCCGCTGATCAGTGGCAGCATCAGGCTCAGATCCAGCCAGAACTCACCCACGAGGGACGGGATCGTGATCGGCGTCGTGGTCAGCAGCCCGCCGACGTACATCGAGCCGATCTCGCTCTGGCGCAGTGGCAGGGTCAGCGTGATGTTCTGCCCGATCGCGGCCCGCGGGGTGACCTCGTACTCGCGGTCCAGCGAGCCCACGAAGACCTGCGACGTCCCCGGATTGCTGGTGTCGACACCGGCGAACGCGACGCGCTCGCCGTTGAAGCTGATCGACGGGTAGCCGTTGAACTGAAAGCTCTTCTTCGCATCCAGGAAGATCAGCCCGGACCCGAATACCGGCATCACCGCGACCGTCCCGCCGCCCGGGCTGTTCTGCGCCTGGCAGACCCACCACTTGCGGTTGCCGCTGATCGAGCTGTAGCGCCGGATCCGCGAGCCGTCGGTCAGCAGCTTGACGGTCTGCGTGTTGTTCTCGACCAAAGCGAGCTGCGACAGCAGCGTGGTCGGCGATTGCAGGTTGATCCCGGCGTTCAGCCCGTTGTCGAGCCAGACGGCGTCCTCGAGGTTGCCGTTGATCGCGCCGTTGGTCATCGAGTTCGGGCCGCTGCCGTCCGGGTTCGCACGGAACAGCTCACGCGGCTGGAACGGCTGCGGGGAGTACGAGCGGTACAGGATCTTGGAACGGTCCGGGCAGAGCTTGACGCCGTCGACGACGAACTGGCTCGAGACGATGTCCTTCGGCGCCGTCGCCCCGCTCGTAGCGAGCGTGAACAGGTAGTACGTCCCGGTCTGCGAGTCGTAGCGGCTGCCGAACAGCGTCGCGTCGTCGGACGAGACGTCCCACAGCCGATGCTGCTGGCCGCTCAGCGTGCCGATGTTCTTCGGATTGCCGCCGGTCCGCGCGACGAACCGCACCGCCGCCCCGTCCAGGTAGTAGATCCCGGTGCTGTTGGGCGCCCACAGGAAGCTGCCGAGGTTGGCGCCCTGCACCAACGTCCCGGGGATGCCGCCGGTGAACGCCACGACCCCGATCTTGCTCGGGCCGCGGTAGGCCACGTAGTTCCCGTCCGGGCTGATCGCGGCGTCCTGTTTGGCATCAGCGTCGGTCGTGATCGCGCGGACGTCGCGCTGGCAGGGCAGGGAGGCGACCAGGACGGCCGCGGCGATGAGGGTCAACTTGGCCATGATGCGGGTTCGGGGGGTAGTGGCGGCCGAATGCGAAGGAGTCTATCCCTGTTGTCACCGTGCGTAACCGCCGGGACGTCAGGCACCGCGCGTGAAGAAAACGGCTCGCGCCGGCCCTGGCGGCCCGCGTAGATAGCCTCCTCCGTCCCAGGCCCTCCGACGCGATGCCCACTTCCTCCGAAACCGGGAGCCGGATCGGCTCCTGGCGCTGCCCTTTCCTGCTCCTGGTGGGCCTGCAGCTCGCGAGCCTGCAGCTCGCGGCGGTCGCGCAGGAGCCTGAGCCTGCGCCGCGCCGCGGCGGTGCGCGCAGCGCTCCGGCAGTCGCGCTGCGGGTCGGCACCGCGCATCCGGTCGCCGGCGCAGCGATCGAGGACGCGGTGATCGTCATCGCCGGTGGCCGCATCCGCGCGATCGGCAAGCACGGCGACATCGAGATCCCCGCTGGCGCGAAGCTGCTCGAGTACCCGCACGCGCACGCCTACCCCGGCCTGATCGACGCGAGCTCGACGGTGTTCGTCGAGAACGGCGCGGCGGCGGACGGCGGTGCGAATGCAGGTTCGGAGATCCAGCTCGCGCTCGACCCGACCGACAAGGCCGGCAAGGATCTCGCCGCCCACGGCGTGACGACCGCATACGTCAGCAACCGCGGCGCGGCCGCGTGGCGAGGGATCGGCACGCTGATCCGTCCGGGGACCGATGGCTACGAGCGGTTCCGCATGCGCGGCGGTGAGCAGGTCGGCGGGGTGCACCTGCGGCTGACGGCGGGTCTCGACAAGGGGAGCCACCCGCTCGACCGGCAGAAGGCGGCGCGCGGGATCGGCGAAGCGTTCCGCGCCCTCGAGGCGTACGCGAAGGCGCGCAAGGAGCACGAGGAGGCGCTGAAGAAGTACGAGAAGGAGTTCGCCGCCTGGCTCGATCACCACCGCAAGGCGAACGGGAAGCAGCCGGAAGGCGGCAGCCGCGGCGAAGCCGGCGCCGAGGCGCCGAAGCCGGCCGAGGGTTCCGGTGACGCTGAAGCTGCGCGGCCGGACGGTGGGAACCAGGGGCAAGGCCAGCCGGGCCGCGGGCGGCGCGGGCGTCCGGGCGGCGGCCCGGCCGGAGGGCGGCCACAGCCGCCGGCCGACCAACCAGCAAGACCGGCCGAGGAGACCCCGGCGGCCGAAGGCGCGGCGAAGCCGGCTGCCCCCGACGACGGGAAGAAGCCGGCCAACGGCAGCGCGCCCAAACGCCCGACCTACCCCAAGCCACCGCAGGAGGACCCGGCGAAGGATGCGCTGCAGGAGGTCCAGGCCGGCAAGCGGTGGCTCCGGGTCGAGGCGCAGCGGCGGGACGAGATCGCTGCGGCGCTCGAGCTGCAGAAGGAATGGCAGCTTCCGCGCGTCGCGCTCGAAGGGGCCGCCGAGGCCGGCCCACTCGCCACCGAACTGGCGGCAGCCGGCGTGCCGGTGATCCTCGACGACCTCTCGTCGGCGCGGACCGATCCGGCGCAGCCCGTGTCCGACCCAGCCCTCGCGGGCAAGCTCGCGAAGGCCGGCGTCGCCGTCGCGATCGCCTCCGGCGGCGGCCGGCGCGGGCGCTTCCTGCCGTTGCTCGCAGCCTACGCGGCCGGTCACGGGCTCGATCCGGAGCTTGCCGTGCGCGCGATCACGACCGTGCCCGCGTCGATCCTCGGGATCGAACGCGAAGTCGGCAGTCTCGAGGTCGGCAAGCTCGGCGACGTCCTGGTCACGAGTGCGCCGCTGCTCGCGAGCGACGCCCAGGTGCTGCACGTGCTCGCGCGCGGCGCCACGGTCTACGCGGCGAACGAGGGCTCGCGATGAAGCGCCCATGTCTGCTGCTGTGCGGCGCCGCGCTCCTGGTCGCCCCGTTGCCGGCCCAGGAGGCGCGCGACCTGCTCGTCACGGCGGAACGGATCGTCATCGCGCCGGACGTCGTGCTCGCACCCGGTCGGCTGCTGGTCCGTGAGGGTCGCATCGCGTTCGTCGGCACCGACATCCCCGAAGGGGCGATCGCGGCTGCGCGGCGGCTCGAGCTGCACGGCACCGTCGTGCCGGCGTTCGTCAGCGCCCATGCGCAGCTCGGACGTGCCGCCGAGCTCAGCGAGACCGCGACCCCGTTCACGCCGGAGATCAGCACGGCCGACGCGTTCGATCCGTTCGCGCCGGAGCTCGCGGCCGTGGCCCGCAGCGGCGTGCTCGTGGTCGGGTTCGCGCCGAGCGCAACCGGGACCTTCGCCGGCCAGGCAGCGGCGATCCGGACCGGCGCGCGCGGCGAGCTGCTGCAGCGCGACGCCTACGGCAAGATCGCGCTGGTCGACGCGGCGCTGCCGCAGGACCGCGGCCCGACCTCGTTGATGGGTGCCGTCGAACTGGTGCGCAGCTCGTTCCGCGATCCGCCGCCCGGCCCGGCCGCCGCGGTGCTCGCGGCGATGCGCACCGGCGGGCTCGGCGTGCTGTTCGAAGCAGACCGCGCGACCGAGATCACGTCGGCCCTCGACCTGGCCGAAGACCTGCAGATCGCGCCAATCCTGCTCGGCGCCGAGCAGGCGGAGCAGCACATCGCGCGGCTCCAGGCGCTGCGCGCATCGGTCGTGTTGCGGCCGCCCGGCCTCGACGCGCGCGCGCCGCAGCTCGAGTTGCCGGCGAAGCTGCATGCTGCCGGGATCCCATTCTCGTTCTGCGGCGAGTCGGGCGACGAGCTGCGCCTCGCCGCGGCACTCGCGATCAAGCACGGTCTGCCGCGACAGACCGCCATCGCGTGCTTGACGCGCGTCCCGGCGCAACAGTGCGGGGTCGGGGATGCGTTCGGCACGTTGCAGCAAGGGCGCGTCGCCGACTTCCTGAACTTCGACGGCGACCCGCTGGATCTCGGCACTCGTCTGCTGGGCGTCTACCGCGGGGGGACCAGGCTCGCACCGGAGAACGAACGATGAACACGCTGCGCATCGCAGCTCTGCTGCTCGTGACCGCCACCGCCGCTGCGCAGGAAGGCGTGCTCGCGTTGCGCGGCGCGCGGATCCTGCCGGTCGCCGGCCAACCGATCGAGAACGGCGTCGTGCTGCTCGGCGGCGGCCGCATCCAGGCGATCGGCGGCGCCGACCTGCCGATCCCGGATGGCGCGCGCCTCGTCGACGTGCAGGGACGCACGATCACGCCCGGCCTGATCGACGCCGGCGCGCAGGTCGGCGTCACGGCGCGGGACCAGAACGAGCAGAGCGACGAGATCACGCCGCAGATGCGGATCCTGGATGCGGTCGATCCGCAGGACAAACGGTTCGTGCGGATCCGCAGCCGCGGCGTCACCGCCGTGCACCTGACCCCCGGCAACCGCAACGTGATCGGCGGACTCGGCGCCGTCGTGAAGACCGCCGGCGACGACCTCGACGAGATCCTGGTGCGCGACGAGACCGCGGTCCGCTTCACGCTCGGGTCCGAACCGGGTCGCGGCAACCGCGCGATCCGCGGCGGCACGCCGACCGGGCTCTACTACCGCCGCCCGACGACGCGGATGGGCGTGATCTGGTCGCTGCGCAAGGCGCTGTTCGACGCGCAGGAATACAAGCAGCGCACGCTCGGCGCCGACGGCATGCCGCCGCCGGACGCGGCGATGGAAGTCCTGGTGCGCGTGCTCGACCGCAAGCTCGTCGTGCACACGACGGCGCGCGCCGAGCAGGACCTGCGCACGGCGCTGCGGCTCGCCGAAGAGTTCGGCTACGACACGGTGCTCGACGAGTGCACCGAGCTGTACCGCGTCATCGAGCTGGTGAAGGCCTCCGGTGCCAAGGTGCTGCTGAGCGCACCGAGCACGGATCACGTCAGCGGCTCCGGCGCCGGTGACCAGGCGCGGCCGCGCTGGGACACGGTGACGCTGCTGGCGGAGAACGGGATCCCGTTCGCGATCCAGACCGGCACCGATGCCGGCGCGCTCGACCTGATCGACGAGGCGACGTTCGCGGTCCGCAACGGCCTCGCACCCGCAGTCGCGCTCGAAGCGATCACGTTGACTCCCGCGCGGATCCTCGGCGTCGCCGACCGGCTCGGCTCGCTCGAGCCGGGCAAGGACGCCGACCTCGTGATCTGGAGCGGCGATCCGTTCGACCCGAGCACGGTCGCCGAAGCTGTCTACGTGCAAGGCCGCCCGGTGCTGCCATGATCCATCTACCGATGAAGCTGCTGCTGCTCTCCGGCGCCCTGCTCGCCGTTTCTCCGCTCCCCGCTCAGCAGATGGTCGCGATCAAGGGCGGGCGGATCCTGCCGATCGTCGGCCCCGAGCTCGAGAACGGCGTGATCCTGATCGAAAACGGTCGGATCACCGCGATCGGCAAGGACGTCGAGGTGCCGTGGAACGCCAAGGTCGTCGACGCGACCGGCAAGCTCGTGATGCCGACCTGGGTCCTCGCGCACCAGAGCGGCGGGATCAGCGCCGCCGCCGAAAACATGCAGAACGTCCCGTACCTGACGGTCGAGGATGCGATCGATCCGTCGTCGGGGTTCTTCGAGGAGGCGCTGCGCAACGGGGTCGGCACGATCCACGTCGTGCCGAACCACCGCACGCTGATCGGCGGCCAGGGGATGGTCGTGAAGCCATTCGGACGCACGGTCGCCGACATGGCGGTGGTGACCCGCAGCGTGCAGAAGCTGTCGCTGCTCGGTTCCGGTGAGAGCCGCGTCGCCGCGATCCAGAAGCTGCGGCGCGCGTTCGCCGAGGTGCAGGAGTACCTGACCGACTACGAGCGCCGGAAGAAGGAGTTCGAGCAGGAGAAGGCGGCCGGCGCGATCCCTGCCGACAAGACCTGGGACGAGGAGCTCGACCGCAAGAAGAAGCCGCTGATCGATCTGCTGCAGGGGAAGGCGAAGGCGCACCTGTACGTCCCGAGCGCGGCGGAGGCGCCGGAAGCGCTGGCCATGGTCGGCCGCAAGACGTTCCCGATCACGCTCGTGCTCGGTCCAGCGGCGCACAAGGCGGCCGCGGCGCTGGCCGGCGTGCAGATGCCGGTCGTGCTCGAGGAGACGATGGAGGTCTACGAAACGGATCCGGACACCGACGTCGAGACCAAGGTCTGCCCGCCCGCCGTGTTCCACCGCGCCGGGATGCAGTTCGCGTTCTCGCTGAGCGACCGCGGCGGCCCGGCGCGCTATCCGTGGTGGCAGATGGCGACCGCGGTGCGCAACGGGATCGACCGCAAGACGGCGCTCGAAGCGATGACGATCGTGCCAGCGCGGATCCTGGACCTCGGCGACGAGGTCGGTTCGCTCGAAGTCGGCAAGGCCGGCAACGTGCAGATCCTCAGCGGCGATCCGCTGCAGGCGACGACCTGGGTCGAGCAGGTGCTGCTGGATGGCGAGGTCGCCTACGAGCGGGCCACCGACAAGCGGCTCGAGCACCTGTTCGGACGGGACGAGAAGAAGGCGAAGGCCGCGCTCGAAGGGGAGCGCAACGAGAAGGACGAGAAGGAACCGAACAAGGACGCCCGATGAAGTCGATCGCACTCGCCGCGCTGGCGCTCGCAACGGCAGTCGGCGGCGATCCGCAGCCGCTGCCGCGCGGACACTTCGTCGTGCACTGCGGGACGCTGCATGCCGGCGACGGCAGCGTGCTCCGCTCCGCCTGGCTCGAGATCCGCGACGGCAAGGTCGCGAGCATCCGCACCGGGGCGACGCGCCCGCGCGAGCTCGGCGACGAGCTGCCGGTCCTCGATGCCAGCGACCGGGTCGTGATGCCCGGTCTGATCGCCGCCGCGACGCAGCTGGCGGGACACCGCGAGGTGCCGCAGCAGGCGACGCCGGATCACGTCGCGTTGGACGGATTCGACTTCCTCGCCTCGCAGCGGCGCGCGTTGTCCGGCGGCGTCACGACCGTCTATCTGAGCCCGGGTGCGAACCGGCTGGTGCCGGGCCAGGGTTCGGTCGTCAAGCTCTGGGGCCGCGACATCGTCGCACGCGTGCTCGAGTCGCACGCCGCCCTCGTCGTGACGCTCGGCAAGGAGAGCACCGCGGCCCCGGCACTGTTCGATCCGACGCCGGCCCCGACCGACGAGGAGCCGCTCGCATCGGCGATCGTGCAGTGGCCGTCGGCGCGGTTCTCGCAGCTGCACGAGCTGCGGCGGCTGTTCGCGATGGCAACCAACGGCGAGGCGACGTCGGCGGTCGATTACACCAACGACGAGAACGACGCTTCGCTGCAGCCGCTGCGTCAGGTCGCGAGCGGCCAGCTCCGGTTGCGGATCGTCGCGCGCGAAGCGCAGGATGTACGGCGTGCGCTCGAGCTGGCACGTTCGCTCGGGAAGCCGGTGGTGCTCGAGGATCCGTACGAGCTGCACAAGCTCGGCACGCAGGACGCGGGTGGCAAGCTCGCGGTGTTCCGGATGCCGATCGCGCCCGGTCGCAGCAATCCAGGTGGCGAGGATCGCGGCGATCGCTCGTTCCGCCCGGATCCGGCTGCAGCCGGGCTCGCCGCGGCGCAGGGCGCCGTCGTCGCGATCGCGCCGGCCGACGATGAGGATCTGCGCGATCTGCTGCTGCTCGCCGGCTTGGCGGTCCGGCACGGGCTGGCACCCGACCAGGCGTTGAGCGCCGTCACCAGCAATGCGGCGCGCGTGCTCGGGATCGAGGAGCGCGTCGGCACGCTCGCGCCCGGACGGGATGCCGACTTCCTCGTGCTGACCGGCGAGCCGCTTGCGATCGGAACGATGGTCGAGCGGACGTTTGTCGACGGCGAGCTCGCGTACGAACGCGAAGCGAAAGGGCAGATGCTCGCGCTGGTCGTCGGCAAGGCCCTGCCGGCGAGCGGCCCCGCCGTGCCGGACGCAGTGATCCTGATCGAGAACGGACGCATCAAGGCGATCGGTCAAGGGCTGCCGATCCCGTTCGGCGCCGAGGTCCGCCGGATCGCCGGCGGCGTCGCGACGCCTGGGTTCGTCGATGCGTTCAGCCACGCCGGGCTCGCCGGCGATGGCGTGCCGGTGCCGAACGGCGCGCCGGATCAGGCGGTTGCGCAGGCGGTGCAAGCAGACGACCCGTCGTTGCGCGACGCGGCACGCAGCGGCCTGACGACGCTGCTGGTCTCCGGCAAGGACGGGGGACTCGTCTCCGGACGCGTTGCCGCGGTCAAGACGCTGCCGCAGGATGGCGCCGTGCGCGTGCTGCGCGAGACCGCTGCGGTGCGGTTCGTGCACGACGCGATCGGTGCCGAAGCGATCAAGCCGCTCGCCGATGCGATCCAACGCGGGCGCCAGTACCGCGACGCCTGGCTGCGCTACGAGAAGGCGGTCGCCGACTGGAAGGCCGGCAAGCGCGAGAAGCCGAAGGAGGCGCCGCCGCCCGAAGCACCGAAGGAGGATCCGATCACCGGTGTCTGGGAGCTGACGGTCGAAAACTCGCAGATCCCGGTGCCGCTGACGATCACGGCGCGGCTGACGCTCGAAGGGACCGCCGTGACCGGCGAGGTCCGGATCAAGTTCGGCCAGCGCGAGATGCCGCCGGCAAAGGTCGAGACCGGGATCTTCGAGAACGGGAAGCTGACGCTCGAGATCCAAGGCGGGTTCGGCGGGCGCAACCTGCGCATCGAAGCGACGGTGACCAACGACAAGCTCGAAGGTTCGCTGGTCGGCGGCATGGGGGATGGATCACCGGTGCGCGGCACGCGCACCGAGAAGGATCCGACCGCGGGCGGCTCGACCGCCAATGCGAGCGGCGAGCCGGTCAAGCCACGGCTCGACGAGAGCCTCGAGCCGATCCGCGCCCTGCTCGATCAGAAGATCCCCGCCGTCGTGCGCGTCGACCGTGGACCGGCGATCCGCGCCGTTGCCGACTGGTTCGCCGAGCAGAAGCTGCGCCTCGTGCTGCATGGTGCCGAGGACGCTGCGCTCGACGGCGAAGTCCTCGCTGGCAAGCAGCCGGCCATCGTCGTCGGACCGGAAGTGTTGACCGAAGAAGACGGACAGCTCCACAACCTGCCGGCACGTCTGACCGAAGCCGGTGCCACGGTCGCGCTCGGCACCGGTGATGCCGGGGGCACGCGGCACCTGCCGGTGCACGCCGCGCTCGCGGTGCGCTACGGGCTCGATCCGCAGGAGGCGCTGCGCGCGCTGACGCTGCACCCGGCGCGGATGTTCGGGCTCGACGACCGGATCGGCAGTCTCGAGCGTGGCAAGGACGCCGACGTCGTCGTGTTCAGCGGCGACCCGTTCGAGATCACGAGCCGCGTCGAGCTCGTCGTCGTCGATGGCCAGGTCGCCTACCAGCGCCGTGCGGAGGAATCGCGATGAGGATCTTTCCTGCCCTGCTGCTCGCTGCGAGCGTGGCTGCGCAAGAGCCGGCGGCGCCCCAACCCCAACCCCAACCCCAACCCGCTGCGGCGGCCCCGTTCCAGCCGTACTTCGGCAACCGCCCCGCGAAGGAGGCGGACTACAAGGTCGCAGTCTGGGGCCCGCGCGGACTGCCGAGCCCGGCGTATGCATTCCGCGCGGCGCGTGCGATCCCGGTCGATGGACCGCCGATCGAGAACGCGGTCGTGCTGACGCAGAACGGCAAGATCGTCGCGGTCGGGCGCGCCGCCGAAGTGCCGATCCCGGACGGCTTCGAGACGATCGATCTCGGCGACTCGTGGCTCCTGCCGGGCCTCGTCGACCTGCACTGTCACGTCGCGAGTCCGTCGTTCGACCTGAACGACACGGTGCACCCGACGAACCCGGAGTTCCGCACGCTCGACCTGGTCACGCTCGAGCACGAGCAGATCATCCGCGCCCGCGCCGGCGGCGTGACCAGCGTGCTGTACATCCCCGGCTCCGGCTCGAACATGGGCGGCTTCGGGACGTTGACGAAGACGGCCGGCGACCCGCGCGAGGCGCTGATCAAGTTCCCCGGCTGCCTGAAGATCGCGCAGGCCGGCAACCCGGAGCGACGGTCCGGCGACCTCGGCGTGACCCCGCTGGGAATGAACATGGGGCTGCGGTTCACGCTGGAGCGCGGCAGGGACTACGCCGAGCGCTGGGCTGCGTTCGAGCAGGGTAAGGGTCCGCAGCCGGACACGGAGCCGGACCTGGAGCTGCTGCGCGGGCTGTTCCGCCACGAGTACCCGGTCGGCGTGCACACGCAGATCTACCAGGTCGTCCTGAGCACGCTGCGCGAGCTGCGGGGTGAGTTCGGGCTGTGGACCGTGATCATCCACGGGACGTTCGATGCGTACCGGCTCAGCGAAGAGGCGCGGATGCTCGGCGTGCCGGTCGCGAACGGGCCGCGGCAGTTCTTCTTCGACCGCGCCGAATCGCGGTTCATCGGGCTGGCCGGGAGTTGGTACTCCGGCGGACGGCACGGCTTCCGTACCGACCAGCTCGGGCTCGGGCCGGATGGGATCGCGCTGAACACCGACTCACCGGTCGTCAGCCAGGAGGAGCTGACGCTGCAGGCCGCGATGGCCGTGCGGCTCGGGCTCCCCGACGAGGTCGCGATCCGCGGGCTGACGCTGAATCCCGCGCGCTTCATCGGCATCGACCACCGCGTCGGCTCGCTGACCGCCGGCAAGGATGCCGACCTCTGTGCATGGTCCGGGGATCCGCTCGACCCGCGCCGGTTCGTGCGGATGACCGTCGTCAATGGCCGCATCGTCTACCGGCGGGACGAGAACCGCCCGCTGTTCTAGGAGCTCGCCATGAAGCTGCATGCTCTCGCTCTGCTGACTCTGGCTGCGGCGCTCGGTGCGCAGACGCGGCCGGTCGCGATCCGCAACGCGCGGATCCTGCCGATCGATGGCGCGCCGATCGAGCGCGGCGTCGTCGTGCTGCACAACGGCAAGATCACCGCGATCGGTGCCGACGTGCAGGTGCCGCCTGGCGCCGAGATCGTCGACGCGGAAGGCGGGACGGTCATGCCGGGACTGGTCAACGCCTGGTCGCACGCCGGGCTCGAACGCCCGCAGCGGCAGCAGATCACGTTGCCGGGCGGGCGGCGCGGACGGCGCGGCGGACCTTCGACTCCGCCGCCGAGCAGCAACGCGCAGAACCGCGCCGCGCAGCAGGTGCTCGACTCGCTGTATGCGCGGCAGGATGTGTTCGGCGAGTTGCTCGCCGCCGGCGTCACGACGCTGGCCGTCGCACCCCGCGGCAACGGGTTTCCGGGCCAGGGCGGACTCGTGCACCCGCAGGGAAGGACCCAGCAGGAGCTGACCGAGCAGGGTGAGGCGTTCCTCGCGATCCGCCCGGTGCCGGAAACGGACGCGAAAAAGCTGGTCAAGGACACGCTCGACAAGGCGACGAAGATCGTCGAGCAGCGGCGCAAGCCGCCGACCCCGCCGGCCGCCGAGAAGAAGCCCGAGCAGCCGGCCGCCAAGGACGGCGCCGGCGCGGCGGACGGCGGCAAGGAAGCGCCCAAGGACGCGCCGAAGGAGCCGCCCAAGGAGACTCCCAAGGAGACCCCGAAGGAGGACCCGAAGCCGGCCGAACCGGCCAAGGATCCGGCGAAGCCGGCCGAGAAGCCGGCCGCCGAGACCAAGCCGAAGGAACCGCCGAAGGACCCGAACCTGGAAGTCCTCGCCGACCTGCTCGAAGGCAAGCGCCGCGCGCTGATCGTGCTGCACTCGGCAGCCGACCTGCTGCATTGGCGCGATGCGGCTGGGAAAGCCAAGTTCCCGGCCGCGATCGTCGCGCCGGAACTGTCGCAGTCGCCGGATGCCGGCACGCTCGACGAGCGCGCCGACGAGTTGCAGGGCGTCGGCAAGATCGTGCTGCTGCCGGCACGGCTGACGACGCTGCCGTGGCGCGAGACGCTGGTGAACCCGGCCCAGGACCTCGCCGCGCGCGGGTTCGAGGTCGGCTTCCTGATCGGCGATGACCGCGACGAGGCGGAGCAGCTGTTCTTCCGGCTGATGGAACTCGTGCGGCACGGCTATCCAGCCGACCGCGCGCTCGCCGGGGTCACGCAGATCCCGGCGCAGGCGCTCGGCATCGCCGAGCGCGTCGGCTCGCTCGCCAAGGGCAAGGATGCCGACCTGCTGCTGTTCGACGGCGATCCACTGGATCCGACGTCGCGCCTGCGCGGGGTCTGGCGCCGCGGTGAGCGCGTCGAGCAAGGCGCGCGCGCCGCCAGCGCGACCAAGGACGTGCGATAAGGACGTGCAATGAAGGCCCTCCCGCTGCTGCTCCTCGCGCTGCTCACGGCAGCCGACCTCGCCGCCCAGCGACCCAACCGGATCCGACGCCCGGGTCGCGCCGAGGCTCCGCCGCCGCCGGCGGAGCCCGAGGCTCCGGCCGCCAAGAAGACGAAGGTCGAGCGCTGGTCCGCAGTCGCGAACGCCGACGTCCATCTCGGCAACGGCGAAGTGATCCGCCGTGCGACCGTGCTGATCGGGGACGACAAGATCCACGCCGTCGGTCACAACCTCGAGCTGCCGGAAGGCACGACGATCCTCGACGCGAAGGGGAAGATCGTCGTCCCCGGCTACGTCGCGGTGCGCTGCTCGACGCCGCTCGGCCTGCGCGGCGGCGCCGGCGAAGTGAAGGACCGGCTGAATCCGTACGACCCGACCGCGCGCATGGCGCTGGCGAGCGGGATCACGTCGTACGTGCAGCTGACCGGCGCCGGCTCCGACAAACCGGGCGGGCGCAGCTCGGTGATCAAGCTGGCGTTCGGCGATCTCGCCGGGATGAGCCTCGCCGACGACACGATCCGGACCATGAGCGTGCCGCTGTCGCCGGCCTCGATGGACGAGCTGCGGGAGGCGATCGAGAAGGCGAAGAAGAGCGACGACGCAGCCACGCCGGCGAAGCCGGACACAACCGAGGGGAGTGACGACGAGAAGAAGGATGAAGAAGGGGGCGATGGCGAGCGGCCGCGCGGCCCGGGTCGCGGGGGGCGCAGCCGCGGCAACACGAGCCAGGAGGAACTCCGCAAGCTGCTGGACGGCAAGATCCGGCTCTGGATCTCGTGTCGCGGCGCCTTCGACTCGGCGGCGATCGCGCAGGCGCTCGAGATCGCCCGCCTGCTCGGCCGGGGCGTGGTCCTGGTCGACCCGATCACGCACTGGCTGCACGCGGACGAGATCGCGGGCACCGGCTCGATGGTCGTCGCGAGTCCACGCAACCATGTGTCTCCGGACCCCACGCGCCCGGATGTGACCGGGTCGAACTTCCGTGCGGCCGCGATCCTGGCCGAGGCCGGGGTGCCGCTGGCCGTCACGCCGCCGTCGGGACGGTATGGCGGCGGGCCCGGGATCGATACCGGCGGGATCCTCGGGCAGAACCTGCTGACCCCGCAGCTCGACGCGGCGTTCGCGGTCCGCGGCGGCATGGACGAACGGCGCGCATTGCGGACTCTGACGCTCGATGCGGCGCGGATCGCGGGGGTCGAGGACCGGATCGGCTCGCTCGAGGCGGGCAAGGACGCGGATCTATTGATTCTCGACGGCGATCCGTTGAGCTATAAGACGTTCGTCGACGTGGCGATCGTCAACGGCAAGGTCGTCTACGAGAAGGACAAGGAGCCGTTCTACCGCTGACCGTCACCGCCCGTTGACCCGTCCCGCAGCGCACTTCCGACCGCCGAGCACGAACCGGTCCCGGGCGCGGATTGCGGGCCTGTCACGTGCCCCCCGCCTGCCGAGAGTCCCCCCGCTGGCTGTCTCTCTGAGCCAAGCCCCCTGCGACGGTCCGCAACACCCCTCCCGATCGGTGGTCCGATGCCCATGAGCGTGGAAGCCTTCAAGGAGCTGGATGACTTCTTCCGCAGCATGCGGCAGGCGTTCAACAGCCGTGACATCAAGACGTTCCGGACCCACTTCTGGACCGACAAGCGGTTCCTGAACATCGACTCGTCCGGACGCGTGGATCAGGGCTGGGGCGCCTACGAGGAAGTGCTGGATCAGGAGTTCCGGTATCTCGAGTCGATCCGGCTCGAGCTGAAGGATCCGCAGATCCAGGTCTTCGATGACCAGTTCGGGTTCGTCTACGCGATCTGGAAGATCGCCCAGGTCGATCCCGAAGGTCGCGAGGTGACGCAGGCGGGGCGCGCGACGTTCTCGGTCGCCCGGGTCGGCGACGCCTGGAAGATCGTGGCGCAACACTTCTCGAGCGACGAGGCCGCGGCAGCCGGGTAGCCCGCCCCCGCGTCACCGCTCCACTTCGATCCGCAGCGGCGCCGAGCGCTGCAACCGCCCCTGCTCGTGCCACAGCAGCACGAGGTCGAACGGCGCCCCTTCGCCCGCGATCGACGCGAGCGACGTGCGCCACTCGCCCCCAGAGTCGGTCCGGCCGCGCCAGACGGCCAGCATCCGCCCGGCACCATCCCCGCTCAGCGCGGTCAGCAGGAACTCCTGCGCCGGTGCACACCGCACGAGGATCTCGTCCGCGGCGCGCCGCAGCGGTGGCTCGGGCGCCGGAGCAGGCGGCTGCACCGGGCGGCCGACGGCCACCCGCGGTTCCGCAGGGGGCACGTGTTGCGGCCCCGGCTCGGTCTGGGGTTCCCCACCGCGCTCAGGCTCGGGTGCTGCTTGGGGGGCCGGGGGCGCCACGACCGCGCGGCCGCGCAGCAACACCGAGGTGCGCCGCAACGGACCATTGGTCGTCAGCCGGAGCAGCGCCTGCGCCGGGCCCGGCTCGGAGGGTGCAAAGCGCACTTCGAGCCGGCGCGTCTCGTCGGGGGCCAGCGTCAGCTCCGGCTCGCCGACCACCTCGAACGGCGCACCGGGCGCGTCCCAGCCGAGCCGCAACTCGCTGCGTCCGCGGTTGCGCACGGTCAGCGGTCGCGTCGCCGGCTGCGCCAGCAGCAGGTCGCCGAACTCGACCGCGGACTCGACGATCTCGAGCCACGGCGCCAGCGGATGCGGGACCCGCAGCGGAGCTCCGGCGCCCCGGAAGCCGAGCTCGATCTCGAACGACTCCGGCACGAACCGGTAGTCGATCCCGCCGAGCGTCTCCGGCAGCGGCGGTGGTGCGGCGAGGACGCGCCCCTCGAAGTCGAGCACCCGCAGCTCGATCCGTTCGTGACGCGCGAACGCGAACAGCACGACCTGCGCACCCTGCAGCTGCGGCCATGAGCCGCTGCCATCCGCGAACCGGTCCGGCAGCAACCGGCCGCCGCTGGTCGGGAACCGCAGCCAGCGCGCGCGCTGCCGGTCGATCAGGTAGAGCTCGAGGTCGTTGCGGATGCCGCCGGCGAGTCCGACCAGGAACCGCCGGTCGCGCGTCGCGGCGAACCGCCAATCCTGGTGCGGCGTTACGACCGGCACCTCGATCATCGGGCTGTCGATCGGTCCGAGCGGCGCGATCCGGAGCTGCACGATCTGGCCGGAGCGCTCGATCCGCGCGAGCCCGGCATCCGCGTCCTGGCGCAGCGGAAGCGGGACTTCGACCGTCGCGAGGTCCGGCCGGTCCTGCGCCGGGACCGCTGCTGCGAGCACAGTGGCCAGGAGCACACGCGACATCGCGGACACGGTAGCGGACTGCGGATGGGTCGGGGTCTGCGAGGGAGCCGGCGCGCGTGATTCGCGAACCCCTGCTGCCTCGGCTCGGTCGCGGCCGCCGCGCTCGTGCGCCCTGCCCGTTCTCGCGGCGGGCTTCGCGAATGAGGCACGCTAGACTCCCCCTCCGGCCAAGGATGACCGGACAACTCGAACACAAGCGCCTGGACCGGACGGCCCCGCCCGAGCCGGCCTCGGCGATGCCGGCGGACCACCCGCCGTACCAGTCGCGGCACAAGATCCGGCTCGTCACGGCGACGTCGCTCTACGACGGCCACGACGCGGCGATCAACATCATGCGGCGCATCCTGCAAGGGGCCGGCGCCGAAGTCGTGCATCTGGGGCACAACCGCTCGGTCGGCGAGATCGTGTCGGCGGCAATCCAGGAGGACGTGCAGGCGGTCGCGATCACGTCGTACCAGGGCGGACACAACGAGTTCTTCCGGTATCTGCGTGACCTGCTGGTCGAACGCGGTGCGGAGCACGTGCGGATCTTCGGTGGTGGCGGCGGCGTGATCCTGCCGCAGGAGATCGAGGCGCTGCAGGCGCACGGAATCACGCGCCTGTATTCGCCCGACGATGGCAGACGGCTCGGGCTGCAGGGGATGATCAACGACCTGCTCCAACGCGCGGACTACGAGCCACCGCCGTTGCCGGCCGATCATCTGCCGCGCGCCGGCGCTCCGGTCGCGATCGCACGCGCGCTGAGCGCGATCGAGCGCGATCCGGCGAAGGCGCGCGCCTGGCTGCAAGGACTCCCCGACTCCGGCAAACGGTGCGCGGTGCTCGGGATCACCGGCACGGGCGGAGCCGGCAAGTCGTCGATGATCGACGAGTTGGTGCGGCGGCTGCTGCTCGACTTCGGCGACCTGCGCGTCGCGATCCTGTCGGTCGATCCGAGCAAGCGACGCACCGGCGGCGCGCTACTCGGCGACCGGATCCGGATGAATGCGATCCAGGACGAGCGCGTCTACATGCGTTCGCTGGCGACGCGGCAGCCGAATCTCGCGCTGGCCGGCTGCATCCCGGAAGCGCTGACGCTGCTGCGCAAGTCGGGGTTCGATCTGATCGTGCTCGAGACGTCCGGCATCGGGCAGGGGGACACCGAGATCGTCGACTTCGCCGACGTGTCGCTGTACCTGATGACGCCCGAGTTCGGCGCGCCGTCGCAGCTCGAGAAGATCGACATGCTCGACTTCGCCGATCTGGTCGCGATCAACAAGTTCGACCGGCGGGGGGCGCAGGACGCGCTGCGCGACGTGCGCAAGCAGTGGAAGCGCGCGCGCAAGGACTTCGATCTGCCGGATGACGCGGTGCCGGTCTACGGCACGATCGCGGCACAGTTCGGGGACCCGGGCACGAACCGGCTGTATCGCGCGCTCGTGCAGCGGCTCGAAGAACGCTGCCGGCTCGGCCTGCGCTCCCAACTCGAGCTGGCGACGGCGCCGGAGCAGCGGATCACGATCCTGCCGCCGCAGCGCGAGCGCTATCTGGCCGAGATCGCCGAGAACAACCGCGCCTACGACAGCTGGGTGCGTGCCCAGGAGAACGCGGCGCGCGAGCTGTACCGGATCCAGGGTGCCATCGACACGCTGCGCGCGGCCGGCGACCAGGACGCCGCAGTCGCGTTGCTCGAGCAGCGCTGCACCGAGCTGCGCGAGACGCTGGAGCCGGCCTGCCGCGCCGTGCTGGACGGCTGGGAGCAGCGGGCGGCGAGCTACGCGCAGGAGCAGTTCCGCTACCAGGTGCGCGGCAAGGACGTCGAGGTCGTCCAACAGACGCGCTCGCTGTCCGGCACGCGGATCCCGAAGGTGGCGTTCCCGCGCTACGCCGACTGGGGCGAGCGCCTGCGTTGGACGTTGCAGGAGAACGTGCCGGGGCGGTTCCCGTACGCGGCCGGCGTGTTCCCGTTCAAGCGGGAGCAGGAGGACCCCACCAGGATGTTCGCCGGCGAAGGCGGTCCGGAACGGACCAACCGGCGGTTCCACTACCTGTCCGCCGGGCAGCCGGCGGTGCGCCTGTCGACGGCGTTCGACTCGGTGACGCTGTACGGCGAGGACCCCGCGCTGCGGCCGGACATCTTCGGCAAGGTCGGCAATGCCGGCGTGTCGGTCTGCACGGTCGACGACGCGAAGAAGCTGTACTCCGGCTTCGACCTCGCCGACCCGAAGACGTCGGTCTCGATGACGATCAACGGCCCGGCGCCGATGCTCCTCGCGTTCTTCCTGAACGCCGCGATCGACCAGCAGTGCGAGAAGCACATCCGCAGCCACGGCCTGCTGGCCGACGCACAGGCGAAGATCGACGCGATCTGGCGCAAGCGTGGCGGCCGGCCGGCGCGCTATGCCGGCGAGCAGCCGCCCGGCAACGACGGCCTCGGCCTGCTGCTGCTCGGCATCAGCGGCGATCAGGTGCTGCCGCGCGAGTCCTACGAACGGATCATGGCGGACACGTTGAAGGTCGTCCGCGGCACCGTGCAGGCGGACTTCCTGAAAGAGGTTCAGGCCCAGAACACCTGCATCTTCTCCAC
>CAZABP010000053.1:0-29871 GCA_964483245.1 uncultured candidatus Brocadiaceae bacterium
TCGGCTGCATGCGCGCCAGGGACCGGTGCCCCGGATTCGCCGGCGGTACCACCCCTGCGCGAAAAAAATCGCCCGAGCGGGCCGGCGCTCAGCGCGGTTGCTCTGCCGGCGGATCTACAGGCATGGTGGACAGCATCTCGAAGGGGCCGCCCGGCAGCTCCGGCGCCCGTTCCGCCTCGGGCCCCGGCGTCGCGCGCGATTCGTCGGTCAACCCCTCCAGCACGCGCATCGGATTCGCGAGCTGCCGCGGCACGTCGAGCGCGCGCTTGACCTCGCCGATCCCGGAGCGGATCTCGCGCATGTCCTGGTCCTGCTCGAGCTGGTGTCGCAGCCCGTTCAGCCCACGGCGGAACTCGGTGACGGTCCGCCCGAGCTGCCGGCCGACTTCCGGCAGGCGGCGGCCGAACAGCAGGAGGCCGATGATCAGCAGGACCACGACCTCGCCATAGCCCGGCAGGATGTAGGCGAGCGGCGCGTGCATCGCAGCGCGCGATGATCGAAGCGCCCGGCGGGAGTGTCAACTCGCGGCGGGTTCGCTACCCTGCTCGCCCTCGATGGCCGCCCGACCGATCTTCGCACTCGAACGCCTGACCAAGATGCACGGCCGCAAGACCGTGCTGAAGGACGTCAGTCTGGTCTTCCTGGACGGGGCCAAGATCGGCGTGATCGGCCAGAACGGCGCCGGCAAGTCGACGCTGCTGCGGATCATGGCCGGCGAGGACAAGGAGTACGAAGGGGTCGCGCGCGCCGCCGACGGGATCACGATCGGGCACGTCCCGCAGGAGCCGAAGCTGGTCGAGGGGAAGAGCGTGCGCGAGAACGTCGAGCTCGCCGTCGAGCCGATCCGCGCGATCCTCCGCCGCCACGACGAGCTGAACGAGAAGCTCGCCTCGGACCTCGACGCGGACGAGATGGAGAAGGTGCTCGAGGAGCTCGGGCGCGTGCAGAACGAGATCGAGGCGAAGGAGGCCTGGAGCCTCGACCACAAGGTCGAGGTCGCGATGACCAAGCTGCACCTGCCGCCGGCCGAGTCGAACGTCAGCGAGCTGTCGGGTGGCGAGCGCCGCCGCGTCGCGTTGTGCCGCACGCTGCTGAGCCATCCGGACCTGCTGCTGCTCGACGAGCCGACCAACCACCTGGACGTCGAGACCGTGTCGTGGCTCGAGCAGACGCTGGCCGAATACAAGGGGACCGTCATCGTCGTCACGCACGACCGGTTCTTCCTCGACCGCGTCGTCGGCTGGATGCTCGAGCTGTTCCACGGCCGCGCGTATCCGTACGAAGGGAACTACTCGACGTTCCTCGCCGCCAAGGCGAAGCGGATGGACCTGCAGGAGAAGCAGGAGGCGTCGCGCGCCAAGTTCCTCGAGCGCGAGCTCGAGTGGATCCGGATGAACCCCAAGGCGCGCACCGCCAAGAACAAGGCGCGCATTGGCAACTACGAGCGGATGCTCGCGACCGAGGTCGAGGAGAAGGAGGGGACCGTCGAGCTGCACATCCCGCACGGCAAGCGGCTCGGCGACACCGTGATCCGGTTCGAGAAGGTCACGTTCGCCTACGACGGCGACCCGGTGTTGAAGGACGTCTCGTTCGAACTGCAGCCGGGCGAGATCTTCGGCATCGTCGGCCCCAACGGCACCGGCAAGACCACCGTGCTCAAGCTGATCACCGGCCGGCTGCAGCCGCAGGCCGGCCGCGTCGTCGTCGGCCAGACCGTCGAGCTGTGCCACGTCGACCAGGAACGCGAGACGCTCGATCCGAACAAGAGCGTCTGGCAGGAGATCACCGACGGACTCGAGGTGCTGAAGCTCGGCAAGCACGAGATCAACAGCCGCAGCTACGTCGCCAAGTTCAACTTCACCGGCCCCGACCAGCAACAGCTCGTCGGCACGCTGTCCGGCGGCCAGCGCAACCGCGTGCAGCTCGCCAAGATGCTGCGCCGCGGCGGCAACGTGATCCTGCTCGACGAGCCGACCAACGATCTGGATCTCGACACGTTGCGCGTGCTCGAAGAGGCGCTGCAGGAGTTCCCGGGCTGCGTCGTCGTGGTCTCGCACGACAGGTACTTCCTGGACCGCATCTGCACGCGGATCCTGGACCTGGGGAACTACGAGCCGGGGAAGTTCCTGGATTCGCTGTAGGCGGGGGAGGAGCGCGGTAGCGCGCTGCGCCGTGAAGAAGGCAGCCGCCCGCGGCGGGGTGGGCCCGGCGTGCGACTTCGCGCACCTCGTTGGCAGCGGTCCGATCGCGCGACTCTGACGTGCACGCCACGTGCGCTGTCGGACTGGCTATGCATGCCGGCGGATCGACCGGTGACGCTCGCGCGAATCTGGTGCAGCTCCGTGTGATTGCCTGAGTTGCGCGCACTGGCAACGCGCGTGCCGCTACGGTCTCACCGTATCCAGCGATCTGCGCTCCGCACTTGGATTCATGCGATCGGGCGAGGGAGACTTTCCGACCCGTGTGACGGGCCGCTCGCGACGCGCTACACACGGTCACGGCGACGACGCATCGCCAAGGAGGCATCTGCTGTGGCGCGTCCATTCACTTCGTCCGCTCTTCTCGTCGTGTTGTTCGCTGGCTTCGTGCTTTCAGTGAGCGATGCGGCGACCGCGCAGTCCTGCGATGCGGCGACCGGCGCCGCCGAAGGCACCGACGGGCAAGGTTGCAACCCTGAGCAGGAGGCCACTGTCGTTGGCGTACCAACGTCTCTCGACTACTTCGCTCGCGACGCGGGGGCGAGTGCGGCCGCGAACGGGGAGACCACGGCGCAGAGTGCTGCCTACATGCCGCCCGGCGCATCCAGCAGTGCGGGCGATCTACATGCCGTCCTCGGTGCCCTCGCGCGTTCGAGTTCCGCTGTGCTCGCGACGGGAGGAGAGTTCCGTCAGACAGTCGCGCTCTACCGCAGCCTCGGATTCGACGACAGCCACGCGCTGTTTCTGGCGATCCGTTACCGATCCTACGCCGTCGACGCTTGGCGCAGCGCAGGTGACGGAATCGCCACCACGCTCGATCCATTCGGCCCGGGGTGGCGCGCGAGCTGGGGCGACCGCCTCGTCGCCCCGATCGCCGACGGATCGCCGGTGACCCGACTCGACGAGCAGGGCGCGTCCTGGACCCACACTCAGGTCGAGACGTGGACGGTTGAGTTCCCTGAGGTTGCGCCGCTCGAGGTCTTCACGAATCGCAGATTCAGCGCGCAAGCAGGGACGCGGCTCGTCTACGAGCACCACGTGGTCGACAATCAGGTCGTCGGCATCTGGTTCCGCGAATGGTCCGACCGGACGCGCGTCCAGTACATCACGACGGTGGGTAGTGGCCAGGATCTCGTCATCTACCGCGCATACCGCGGCTCGTTCACGCAGCCGGATTGGCAGGTGACCTACGCTTATGGATCGATCGGGCAGCTCAGCTCGATCACGGATGCGCGTGGCATGATCTACGCGCTCCACTGGGCGGCCTACGGGACTTCGTGGCGCGTGGAACGGATTTCCGTCTCGGCGCCATGGACCGCGAACTGGAGCGCGCTCGACATCGACTTCGATTACGAGTCTTCCGCACCATTCCGGCTCCTGCGCGTGCGCAAACCGCCGCGGGCGTTCCTCGACGACATGGATCGCAACGGCGTGCACGAGCCCGAAGAGTCACTGAACGCGGAGTTGGTGACGCGATACGAGTAC
The DNA here is from genome assembly GCA_964483245.1 of uncultured candidatus Brocadiaceae bacterium. Classification (GTDB taxonomy): domain Bacteria; phylum Planctomycetota; class UBA1135; order UBA1135; family UBA2386; genus CAZABP01. The sequence continues at coordinate 3,684 of CAZABP010000053.1, forward strand.
ACGAGTGCAGCGAGCAACCGGATCTTGAAGGTGTGGGACGAGTCCGCCGGCTTCTCGCGCCTGCTCGCGGACGTGACCTACGACACGACGCTGCCGTGGCGGGTCCAGGAGCTTCGGATCGGTGAGCCCGGTACGGCTCCGCCCGGACAGGAGCAGCGGTTGCACACGTTTGCATACGAGTCGCAGCCCACGCTCGCGACGCTCTGGACCGATCCTCGGGGCGTCGTGCGGCGCTACGAGTACTCCACGGGGTTCGGCAGCTCGCCGCGTCAGTGGCGGGTCACGAAGCTGCAGGAAACGCCGGGCCCGAACAACGCGCGTCCCGGGTCCGACCCGTTCCACCATGGCACGCTGACCTGGAGCTTCGCCTGGAGCTGCGGTTGCGGGCAGCTCCTCGAAGTCGCGATGCCGTCCGGGTTGCGGCACGTGTTCACCTACGACGCGCAGGGTCGCGGCCTCGTGACGAGTTCCGGCGTCATCCCTGTAGGCGGCCAGACTCCGCAACAGCTCCGCACCTGGAGCTATCGCTCGTGGAATGATGCCGACTACCGCTTGGCGTCGCGGCTGGATGCCTACGCGGATGCCAACGGGAAGTCCGGTCAACACACATTCACGTGGGACGCGAGTACAGGCGGGTATCTCGTCACCGGGCTCTTCGCTGGGGTGGAATTGTTCCGGCTGCAGGAGGATGCCGGCGGGCGTGTGAAGTGGTTCGAGGAAGGGGTGTTCGCAGTCGAAGGTGCTGGCACATCCCGCTCCCGCCGGGCCTTCACGCTCGGCAGCTCGCCGACGGCTGCCGACTGGCTCCTGATCACGAAGGTGCAGCGCCAGGAGGGCGGCCAGCCGTACCCGGAGAGAACGTTCACGTACGCTGGCCCGGGCTGGCTCACCTCGGTCACGGACGAGAAGGGAAGGCTCGAGAGCTACGCGTACGACAGTGTGGGCTGGTTGCGCACCCTGACGCTGCCGGTCACCGCGTCCGGACGTGGTACGGCGACGTATTCCGCGACGCTGCAACTGAACTACGAACGGCACGGGGCCGTGGCGCGCGCCGTGCGCACCGCGCATGACGATCTCGGCGCGGCCTACGCGCTGGACACGGTCGCGACGGAACGCGTGCACGACTGTTTCGGGCGGCCTTGGCGCGAGTCCGTGGATCGTCGTCGCCTCGATGCAGCAACAGCGGCGCCTCTCTGGACCGAGTACCAGTTCGATCGGGCCCACCGCTTGGTGCGTGTCACTGACCCTGGTGGCAGAGAGACCGAGTACCTCCACGACGACCACGATGACATCTATCAGGTGCGCCGGAAGCTCGACGCATCGACCTGGTCGACACGCACGTTCGGCTTCCACGCCGACGGAGCCCTGGCGCGGTCCGTCGATGCAACCGGACAGGAGGTGATCTTCGACGATCTCGACGCATGGGGGCGCCCACGACAGGTCCGGCTGCCAGGCGACAAGCACTACTGGCTGACGCGTGACAGCGAAGACCGGTTGGTGCAGCGCGAGTACCGGACCGGTCCGCTTCCGACGCCGGTGCTCCAGCAGACGGAGGCCTGGCAGCGCGACGACCTCGGACGCGTGCAGTCGGCCACGAAGAGTGCGCCAGGATTGACTGCGACCTACTCGCGCGCGTTCACCTACAACGGCGCATTCCGGGTGGCGACTGCGATCGACGGATGGTAGAGGCGTCCGCTTCGGCTACGACCTCTTCGGCCGCCTGGTCAGCAAGCAGGACATGCTGCTCGGTGCCGATGGAAACCGCTGGCATGCTTGGCGAGATGCGATCGGCAACGTCACACGTATCGATGAAGTGCTGCAGCGGCAGACTGGGGCTGCGAGCTGGCAGCCGGTCACGTATCGGACCGACTTCGTGCTCGACGCATGGGACCGTGTGACCCGAGTCGAGGCTTGGGGCAACGCACCCGCGCCACAGGCCATCCGCTACCGCGGACATGACAGCCTTGGGAACCGCACGTGGGAGAAGGACGCTGTCGGCAAGGAGACCAGGCGCACGTTCGATGCCGTCGGCCGCGTCGTGGACGAATGGCTTCATCAGCGAGACCCGCAGGCGCCTGCACTCCATCTCGGTCTCGCGTACGACGACGAGCCGACGGATCCACTTCTCAGCGCGGTCATGGTGCGTACGGATCCGCTCGGCAGCACCACCGAGACTCACTACGACCTGCTCGGGCGCCTGATCGACCGCCGTTTGCCGGGCTACAACGCGCAGAGCGGCGCGCTTCGATGGACCTACACGTATGACCTCGAAGGTCGCCTCATGGAGTGGACCGACGGCAATGGAACACGAGTCCGACAGGTGTTCGATGCGGAGAAGCGCCTGCAGCGGCGCGAAGTCGTCAACCTGCCTACGAACGGCGTCATGCTGTCGCGGCTCGCGACGCAGGAGAGCTGGCTCTACGACGCGTTCGATCGCGTCGCCTCGGCACAGACCTGGTGGAGTATCTACCCGCAGCTCGAGTCCGGCGACCTGCTGAATCTCGTCGAAGCGACGTGGGTCCACGACGGGATCGGGCGCCATCAGCAATCGGAGTTTCGCTACCTCGATGACGGTGCGCCGGGCTACACGCCGCTTGCCGTCAAGCAGCACTCGAGCGGCTACGCCAAGACCGGCGGCGAAGACGCCTGGTTCCGCCGATCGCTGACGACTTCGGCGGGCTGGAAGCTCGGGTACGCGCCTGACGGCATCGGCAAGCTGGCTGCGATGACGGTAGAAGGGCCGGGTATCTCGACGCAGGCGCTCGCCGACTGGAGGTACGAAGGCTCCCGCGCGATCCGCCGCGGGATGGTCCCTGGATCGGATCCGAACCAGTACATCGCAAACGAGCTGACGTTCGACCCGCTGCGCCAACTGACCCGCATGAAGGCCGACTTCGGACCGGGCGGCAGCGGCACGACGCTGTTCGACCTCGAGCTCGTACGGGACGCCGAAGGGAACGTCACACAGCACCGCTACGCCACCGCCAGTGGGCGCGCTGGTGACTGGTTCAAGCTCGACGGCTGGGACCGGCTCCAGGAGGCGAAGCTGGGTGTGCCTGCGTTCACGGGAGACTACGACCAGGCATCCGTCTTCGACCGCAAGATCACGTACGCGTTGGACCTCGCACACAACCGGCAGAGCGTGGCTGAGCAGCAGGGCCAGAGCAGTGAGTTGACGACGTACACCCGCAGGCCCGGAACGAACGAGTACCAGGACGTGAACGGGCAGGCCTGGCTCTACGACGGCAACGGCAACTTGCTCAGCGACGGCTACTTCGTCTACGTCTACGACCACCTGGACCGGCTCTCCGAGCTGTGGCTGCTGACCTACCCCGGTGGTGCCACCGTGCAGACCGGGAACGGGCCGGAGGTGCGCAAGTTCGGCGTCGAGGTGCAACGCCAGCGCAAGGGGCACGCGACGAAGTTGACGCGCTGGTGCTGGCAGGAGCTCGTGAGCAAGGGGCGCGCACGCGTGGAGCGCGAGCGCGCAAAGCTTGTTGCACCAGCACCGCTCGCGCCGGCGACGGCGAACGCCGGCACGGAGTCCGGTGCGCTCGAAGAGCCGGTGCCGGTGCTCGTTGCGTACTACGGCTACGACCCGACCAACCGCCGGGTTGCGAAGGCGATGCCGGAAGCGGCGAAGTACTACTCGTGGGACGGTTGGAAGCTGGCCGAGGCCTACGACGGATCGTTCCAGCCGGTGCAGGTCTGGTTCGATGGCTCCGGGCTCGACGAGCACCTGGGCTGGACGGTCCGCGATCCCGGCACCGGGCAGTGGGCACGGTACGCAGCGGTGCAGGGTCAAAGCGGCAACGTGGTGCAGGTCGTGGACGGCAACGGACAGATCCTCGAGCGCTACGAGTACGACCCGTACGGCAGGATGTCGGTGTTCGATGCTGCGGGTGCTCCGCGCGGCAGTGTGCCGACCGTGCAAGGGAGCATGTACGGCTTCACGGGAAGGCAGATCGACCCGGAGTCGGGGCTGCTCTACTTCCGCAACCGCTACTACTCGCCGGCGGTCGGACGATTCCTGACGAAGGACACGCTCGGCCCTTGGGCTGACGACGCGAACCACGGCAACGAGTATGCATACGCGGGCTCCACGCCTGCTCTGCGCAGCGATCCGCTCGGTTTGCTGTCGATCATCTCGGGCGGCGGCTTCTCGGACGTGATCCGGATGGTGCGCGACGACGATCCTCCGGGCGGTTCCGGCGCGGAGGGGTGCGAGAAGCAGAAGTGGATCGTCACGATCTGGATCACGGATGCAGACCCGAAGCACCTGTCAGCGGGACATGCCTGGGTCGAGCTGCAAGGGCCGGATGGGAAGAAGCACAGCTACGGGCTGTACTCCGGGGGCCCTGGGCTGGAGGGCGACTCGAGCTCCAACTCCGGCTCCAGCAGTGGCGCCGTTCGAGGCTCCTCGGCTGGCAGCTCGATCGGAGGCCGGTCCGGCAAGGGCTCGGGTTCCGGGAGCATCGGGGGAAGCGCCGTGGGGTCAGCCGCCGGATCATCCGCAGGAGGCAGCGCCGGTGGCGCGCGTTCCAGCGGGAGCGGCAGAGCCTGGCCGTTCTTCAACCCGAGGACGAACGGTCACGTCAGCGGAACGAAGGACGAGGGCCAGAAGGGCGACGAGCAGTTCGAGATCGAGATGGGTCAGAAAGAGTGGGAGGCGCTTAAGGACGAGCTCGACAAGCTCGTTGGTGAGAACGTGCCCTACAACCTCCGCGGCGGGAACGGCGACATGCAGGGCGCCGAGAACTGCACGACGTTCGTGATCTTCGTCATCCGTCGGGCAACCGAGCAGCCACACGCCGATCTGCCCAAGAAGTCGAAGCAGGGCGGGTTCTCCACGCCGAAGGGCCTCGGGGATGCGCTGGAGGAGGAAGCGAAGAAGAAGGGCTCGAAGATCAAGCCGATCGGCGATGCGTCCGGAGCCGCGCCCGGTTGCCCATCTCCGGTCCCGCCAGCACGGGCCCCAGTCGACGCGCAGGCGACTCTCACGAGGAGGGCGGCATGACTAGCCCGGGAACCGTTTTGCTCAAACTCACGCAGACTCCGTTCCTCCGCGCCATGGCCGTGCCGATCGCGATCGCGTTGCTGGCTCCAAGCTCAGCGTCGCAGCAGGGGCGACGCGTCACCGACTCGCTCACCGCTAATGAGATCTGGCGATTGCTGTGGCACTGGCCGCGTCTCGAGGGGAACGAGGAATCCGTGGACCCACATGAGCGCTGCACGCACGACATGGTCCGCATCTTCGGATTCGCGCGGAATCCCGATGCGGAGGGTGATCTGGCGCACTGGTGGCGCAACACGTGGTTCTGGCGGTTTTGGATCGAAGGGCGCAACGCCAAGGTGGACTCCTTGATCCGCAAGGACATTCCGGACTATGGCCCGAAGAGACCGTTCTTCATCGACGCGGAGGATGCATTCTCCATCGAATTCCACGGCCAGAGCGATCCCCGCTATCCGCGCGCAACGCTTGCCCCCTGGTCGATCGCCTGGCTCTCCGCACCGGACCTGCACGAGAACCTCCCCAGCACGCACACCGAGCGCCAGACCGGCAAGGGAGTCACCTTCCCGCGGATCGTCGTCTCCCGCGAGCGCCCGACCGATGCCGAGTACCTGGTCGTCACGACAAGGCAGCGCATGTACATGATCTGCCTGTACGACCGCGACCAGGAGTTCGTCGTCCCGCGGGGCTCCGACGAGCCACACAGATCCAAGGTACAGCGCCGCGCCGGCGCGCTGCTGATGTTGATGGATCGCGAGCCGCTGCAGGTCGTCCGCACCGGTCCGAACCGGGCCTGGCGGCGCGATCTCGAGGCGTGCCCTGAGCTCATGCGCTGGCTGCAGTACCAGGCGGAAGGCGTCGACCTCACGGCCGAGTCTCTGCTCGAAGGCGTCGCGCGCAGCGCCGGGATCCAGCGCAGGCTGCGCGCTCCCGACGGCGACACGCAGCTGCTCGGCGAATGGGTGCTGCGCAAAGGCGACACCGGCTGGCAGATCGCGGGGCACGGCGAGCAGCACGCGCTGCCCGAGCGCGACCTGATCGTGCTGCCGTGCGACGGCCCGCGCGGGGACGCAGAGCCTGCGCTCGGCGCGGACTCATTCGTCGCCGGCCGCTTCGGCGACTTCGTCGTCTTGATCGACGGCGCGAGTTCGTCGGCGATCCAGGTCGACTTGCGTTGACCTTGTACGAGCACCTGGGCTGGGCGGTCCGCGATCCTGGGACCGGGCAGTGGACACGGCACGCAGCCGTGCAGGGACAGGGCGGCAACGTCTTGCAGGTCGTCGATGCCAACGGACAGATTCTCGAGCGCTACGAGTACGACCCGTACGGCAGGATGTCGGTGTTCGATGCTGCGGGTGCTCCGCGCGGCAGTGTGCCGACCGTGCAAGGGAGCATGTACGGCTTCACGGGAAGGCAGATCGACCCGGAGTCGGGGCTGCTCTACTTCCGCAACCGCTACTACTCGCCGGCGGTCGGACGATTCCTGACGAAGGACACGCTCGGCCCTTGGGCTGACGACGCGAACCACGGCAACGAGTATGCATACGCGGGCTCCACGCCTGCTCTGCGCAGCGATCCGCTCGGTTTGCTGTCGATCATCTCGGGCGGCGGCTTCTCGGACGTGATCCGGATGGTGCGCGACGACGATCCTCCGGGCGGTTCCGGCGCGGAGGGGTGCGAGAAGCAGAAGTGGATCGTCACGATCTGGATCACGGATGCAGACCCGAAGCACCTGTCAGCGGGACATGCCTGGGTCGAGTTGGAGGGACCGAACGGGGAGAAGCACAGCTACGGGCCTTATTCCGGTGGCGCGGACCAACAAGGTGACTCGAGCGGGAATGCTGGCTCCGTAGTCGGCGCAGTGAATGGTTCTGCGGTGGGCTCTGGCACCGGCAGCGCGGGGGGATCGTCGGGAGCGGTCGCCGGTGCCGCTTCGTCGGGCGCGAGCTGGCCAGGCACGGGACGGGCTTGGCCTTTCTTCAATCCCCGCACGAACGGTCACGTCAGCGGTACGAACGACCAGGGCAAGCTTGGCGACGAGAAGTTCGCGATCGAAATGGGCAAGGAGGAGTGGGAAAAGCTCAAGCAGATCCTCGACGGGCTCGTCGGCAAGGACACACCCTACGACCTCCGCGGCGGGAACGGCGACATGCAGGGCGCCGAGAACTGCACGACCTTCGTGATCTTCGTCATCCGACGTGCGACACAAGAGGAACATGCCGACTTGCCAGGCAAGTCCAAACAGGCAGGCCACGCGACGCCCTCTGGTCTAGGCGAGGCGCTGAAGGAAGAAGCCAAGAAGGAGGGGTCCAAGGTCAAGTACAGAGGCAGGCATGTGGATGCACGACGTCCTGTGCAGGATCGCGCAGGGTCGATTCATAGCCACTGGACCCACGCGAGAGCGGTCTCGATCGTCCGAGAGAGAGCCGCATGAGTTCAGCCATGCAGTTGCTTCCAGTGTCCCCGTCCCGCAAGTGTCTGCGAAATGTGCGCCTGACGCTGATCACGGGGCTGCTCTTGATGCCGTCCGCTGCGCAGGAATCACGTGTGCCCGATGCGATCACCGCAAGCGAAACCTGGCGGCTGCTATGGCACTGGCCCCATTTCGAGGGCAGTCAGTATTCGGTGGATCCACACCAGCGTTGCACTCTGGACATGGTGAGAATCCTCGGGTTCGCGCGGAATCCGGATGCGGAGGGTGATCTAGGGCACTGGTCGACTAACACGTGGTTCTGGGCGTTTCGGGTCGAGGGTCGCAAGGGGAACGAGAAGCTCGATTCGTACACGCGTGAAACGAACCCAGAGTTCGGCCCCGACTGCCCATACTTCATCGAGGCCGAAGACCCTTTTTTCATCGAGCTGCACGGCGACAGCGACCACCGCTATCCGCGCGCAACGCTCGCGCCTTGGTCCATCGCCTGGCTCTCCGCACCGGACCTGCACGAGAACCTCCCCAGCACGCACACCGAGCGCCAGACCGGCAAGGGGGTCACGTTCCCGCGGATCGTCGCCTCACGCGAGCGCCCGACCGATGCCGAGTACCTCGTCGTCACGACCAAGCAGCGCATGTACATGATCTGCCTGTACGACCGCGATCAGGAGTTCGTCGTCCCGCGCGGCTCCGACGAGCCGCGCCGGTTCAAAGTGCAGCGCCGCGCCGGCGCGCTGCTGATGCTGATGGACCGCGAGCCGCTGCAGGTCGTCCGCACCGGTCCGAATCCGGCCTGGCGGCGTGATCTCGATGCGCATCCGGAGCTCGCGCGCTGGTTGCAGTATCAAGCGGAAGGCGTCGACCTGACGGCCGAGTCCCTGCTCGAAGGCGTCGCGCGCAGCGCCGGGATCCAGCGCAGGCTGCGCGCTCCCGACGGCGACACGCAGCTGCTCGGCGAATGGGTGCTGCGCAAAGGCGACACCGGCTGGCAGATCGCGGGGCACGGCGAGCAGCACGCGCTGCCCGAGCGCGACCTGATCGTGCTGCCGTGCGACGGCCCGCGCGGGGACGCGGAACCTGCGTTCGGCGCGGACTCCTTCGTCGCCGGCCGCTTCGGCGACTTCGTCGTGTTGATCGACGGCGCGAGCTCGTCGGCGATCCAGGTCGACCTGCGTTAGGTGTCGTTGCCAACGGCCCGCGGTGCCCGCGATACTCACGCACGATGCACCGCGAGGTCGTGTTTCGACGCGCACGCTGCACGGCGCTGCTGACTGCGCTGCTCACCGGCTGTTGTCCGGGGACGTCGTTCGGCGCGTTCGCCGACGGGCAGGACGCCGTGGAGCGGTTGGCGGTGATCGCCCTGGGTCCGGATCGCACGAAAGAGTTCGCCGAGCCGCAGGCATGGTTCGTCATGCGCCGTGAACTGCGGCAGGAGTCCAAGACGTGGACGCGCTGGCCGAACTCACCGCTCTACGGCGGCGCCATGCCAGAGCCGGGTGACCGCGGCGTCGCAATCCGGGTGCAGGAGGTGAGCGGTGCCGCACGGCTTCGCGTCGTGCTCATCGAGCGCAGCGCGATCGACCAGGTCCTCGAGGCGACTCCGGCCGCGGGATCCATCGGGAGCCGCATCCACGCTGCGATCCTCAGCGACGTGGGCAAGTGACGACCCGCTCCCGCACGATTGCCGCCATGCGCCGGCTCATGGGCGCAACGCTGCTGCTCGCGGCCGCCGGTTGCAGTCAGCTCTGCTTGTTCCCGATCGGCCGCGCGATCCCGGAGCACGTCGTCATCATGCTGCGCTCACCCGCGCTCGAAGGGGAACTGAGTGATGCCCAGAGCATCGAGGCGCAGGCTGCAGCGCTCGTCGCTGCCGCACGGCGGGCCACCTGGTCGAGCGGCCGGCTCCGACTGGAGATCCGCGCAGACGTTCCCGGTGTCGTGGTCTGGGACTGCCAGCTCCGATTCGATCGCCACGGGAACGCGTCGTGCGTGATGCCACTCACGCTCTGGTCGCTGCTGGGCGAGCATGGTGGTCGCGCGGAGTGCGAGGTCCGCGCAGCGGAGGTCCGCTGGATCGCGGACTTCCCGATCGGCGGCGACCTGCTCGACGAAGCGGCCTGGTGGCAGGACGCCGACGTGCTGGTGCTCGACCCGGTCTGGCGCCGCGCCTGACGCGCCGGACCTCGGCCGCCGGGCCCGCAACCCGGCTGACCAAAAGGCGACAGATCGCATTCTGGTCATGACCAAACGCCGATCCATCGTCGTCTGGTCACGACGACCTCATGCCGGAGCCCGCGCCGCCGAACCCTCAGTAATCCGCGAACTGCGTCGCCCCGACGAACCGCGACGCGGACGACCACTGCCCGCGCCGCGAGCGCACGACGCCGCCGAGCGTCGGCTCGAACTGGATGAACAGCCGCGTCTCGTCGGTGATGACCGAGTAGTCGACCCCGAGCGAGATCGTCCAATCGAGGTCGGAGCGCGTGATGCTGGTCGACCAGGCGAGCCATTCGTCGCGGTCGAGATCCCACTGCGTGCCGGCGCCGAGGAACCAGCGGCCGAGCAGGCGCGTGCTGGCGCCCGCACCGATCGCGCCGTCGGTGGTGTGGTCGGTGCGCCATTCGGCGAACCAGTCGATGTTGGCGACCGGCCCGAACCCGATCCCGGTGTTGAATGTGCGCTCGTGGTCCTGGTCCCAGTCGTGCTCCCCCTCGACCAACAGCCACAGGTTCGGCAGCGGCGCCCAGGCGAGCCACGGCCGCAGTAGCAGCTCGTATTCGAACAGCCCGAGGTGGCTGCCGCCGTTCTGCGCGGAGATCGGCGTGACGATCTGCGCGAGATCGAGCCAGACGTAGTCCTTCTGCATGAACTGCACCGGGTCGCCGACCGCGCCCGGGCCGGCGCGCACGCGCTGCAGCCGCTGCAGCAGCTCGATCCGGATCACGGCCTGCTCGTCGATCGCGTCGATCGCGTCGAACTGGATGTAGTCGGATGGCTGTCCGGTGACGTCGAACCGGTTGGCGAACACGAGCGCCGGCGTCACGACGTGGCGGATGCCGTTCCCGTCCGCGTCCAGCCAGCTCCGCGTCAGGCGCGTCGACGCCGCGATCCCGGCCTCGAGCGCGAAGCGTCCCTCTTCGGCCTGCGGCCGCGTCGTCGCCAGCTCGCCGTAGTGCGTGTATCGCCCCGACAGATACGGCCGCACGCGCACCGGTCCGACTCCCAGCGGCGCCGCCAGCTCGAGCAGCTGGTCGAACCGCGTCGACTCCTGATCCGGTCCGAACGGTGAGCGCGGATCGAATGCATTGCGCAGCTCGCCGGCACTCGTCGACGACGTCAACAACAGCTGCGACGCGAACGGCAGGTCGGCGAGCGGCTGGCTGAACCAGTCCAGCGTCGCGAGCGGCAGCTCCTCCTTGAACGACGGCGCGAGCCGCAGATCGTCGCCATACGCGAACTCGTTCAGGTTCCAGCGCCCGCCGACGGTCGCGACCAGGTTGTCATGCCGGTGCGTCAGGATCGCGCTGGTCTCCGGCAGCTCCGCCTCGCGGTATTCGCGCTCGTGGAACTCCGACCACACCGCCGGGTCTCCGGCCGCGAACAGCGTCAGGTCGACTTCGGTCCGCTCGCCGAGCCGGAACCGGTTCTCGGTCTGCACGAGCGTCCGCTCGGTCTCGGTGATCGGCGTGCCATCGAGATAGGTCTGGATCGTGCCGAGATCCTCCCCCTGATCATCCAGATAGAACCCGTGCACGCGCCCGCGGTACAGATCCGCCGCGCGGTAGTCGACGTCGAGGTCGAACGGGTATCCCCGCTCCTGGATCCATCCGGCGCCGAGGCTGTACTCACCGCGGAACTCGTCGGCCGGACGCCCGGTCAGCGCCTCGTGCAACGCGCCGCCGGTGCGGTTGAACGTCCCGCCGAGCACGGCGCGCGCCTGCCAGCCTTCGCGGTTCGAGTAGCCGCCACTCAGACTGCGAACCGGCAGATCCGGCTGCTCGCCGGTGAACATCGATGTGTTCGGCAGCGGCAGCAGCCGCACGCCCCAGATCACGAGCTGATTGCCGCGGCTGCGGACCTCGAACTGGTGGCCTCGCTCGATGATCTCGACCTGCCCGACCGAGATCGCGAAGTGCGGATCGCCGGCGCGGCTGGTCGTCACCGTGACATCGCGGCCGACGGTGCGCGCGCCCTGCCGCACGAGCTTCGGTCCGCGCACGGTCAGGAGCTGTTCGCCGCCATCTTCCGCCAGCGTGCGCAGCCGCAGCGTGACGTCCTCGAACACCGCGCGGTCGTCGATCGCGGAGAGGTGCAAGCGAGCGCAGCGCACGACCTCGACGCCGGCGTGCACGACGACGACGTCCCCTTCGAGGTAGATCGTGCGCACGAGGTCGAGCGGGACCGCGTTCGGCTCGATCGCATCCGGACCGGCGCCGGCGGCGCCGAGGAACGTCTGCAGCCGGCGCGCGATCTCGGCCGAGGTCGTGACCCGTCGCGGCGGGGGCGGCAGCGCACCGCGGCGCGGCAGGTCGTCACGCTGCTGCGCGCCGCGCGCATAGGCGAGGAACGCATCCAGGTCGAGCCGCACCACGCCGCTCGCGGCGCGGAACTCGGTCACGCCGTACTGCAGCCGGAGCCCCCCGGCGAGCTGCACGACCTGATAGTCGCCGCTCGGCGCCATGTCGAAGTACGGCGCGAGCCAGCGCAGCACCTCCGCCTCCGGTGGCTTTGCTGCCGGCGTCGGCTCCTGCTCCGGCTGTTGCTGCGCGAAGGCAGCGCCAGCGAGCGTCACGATCCCGGCCACGATGCGCGCCGTGCGCGGTCGGTTCATCGGTCGGACGCGTTTGCGAACTCCGAGTGCCACGCGCGCAGCGCATACGACGCGTAGTAGTACTCCGCACGCCGGCCGGACCAGGACGCGCCGGGCGCCGAGATCCGCGCCAGTCCGGCGGCGTCTTCGAGCACGCAGACCTGACGGCGCAGGTCGAGCGTCATCCGCGCGCCGCGCGCGTCGAGCCCGGCCCAACGCAGCGTCGCGTCCTCGATCGCGTGCAGGCGCACGACTTCACCGGTCTTGCGGTCCCGCTCGGCCAGCAGGCGCTGCGCATCGAGGCGCAGGCCCTGGCTGTCTTCGCTGCCATCGGCGTGGAGTGCGCGCAACGTGATCGGGCCGAGGCAGCGGATCTGCGCCGGCGTGACTTCGATCGGGCCGTCGCAGACCAGGCGGTGCTGCTCGTCGCCGCGCGGCTGCGCGTCCCCGGCCGGGAGCTGCGGCAGCGTGCCGGTGAACTCGAGGTGCGGCGACCACGCCGGGTCCTCGCGCAGCAACAGGTGCTCGCCGGCGCTGCCCTGCGCGAACTCGACCGCGACGGCGCGTGCGCGCGTGCGCCGTCCGCGTTCGTCGATCCGCACCAGCTCGGCCGGCGCCGCCGCGCTGCCGGAGATCACGCCGCTGCGTCCACGCACGCGCATCCGCAGCAGGTCGCCGCGCGCGCGGCCGAGCTCCTGGCCGTCCCGTTTCTGCACGAGCAGGCAGTCGTGGTCGGCCAGCAGCGACTCGCTGCCGAGCATCCGGTCGAGCAGCAGGCGCGTGCCGGCGCGGTGCGGCGTCGCCAAGAACCAGCGCGTCGCCGGGGATGCGAGCCACGGCAGGAGCTGGAGCTGCTGGGCCGTGAGCTCCAGCTGTGCTTGCGGCGCCGACGGATCCCCCGGGAGCCGCACCGCGAGCTGCGCGTGTTCCGTCGCGTGCAGCACGATGCCGCCGCCGGAGAGGCGCGTGACTTCGATCGCGCGCGCCGTGATCCGCTCGTCGGCCGACCGAGCGAGCGCCGCCGGGGCTCCGGTCAGCTCGACGACGCGCGCGTCGGTGCTGTGGATCCGCGTGGCGGTGCCGGTGACCGGACCGTCGGGCGTCGCGAACGTGAACTCGCAGGCGGCTCCGGTCGCCGTCACGGCGGCGAGCGCGTCCCCGGCGATCCGGGCATCCAGCGTTCCCGCGCGCCGGAGGTTGCCACGATCCCCGGCGAGCGTGACGTCGATGTCGCTGGCGGGAGAACGCAACCGGAGCAGCAGATCGCCGCTGTCCTCGCGCGTGATCTGACAGGCCCCGCTCCCGGCGATCCGCTGCCCGCCGTGGCGCAGCTCGTAGACATGCGCCGGATCCGGTTCGTGGGGACCGAGCAGGACCCGCGTGTTGCCCGGCTCGGTGCGCAGCAGGAAGCCATCGTTGCCGGTGAACGTCGCATCCGGACCGTTCGTGATCCGGACGTCGCCACTCCCGGCGAGCAGCAGCGGCCCGCGCGCATGCGGACCGCGCGCGAGCTGCATGCCGTCGGACGCCGACGCCGTCAGCTCGGCGGTTTCGATCCAGGCTTCCTGCTCGAGCAGCAGCAGCTCCTCGACGCCGGTCCCGAACGGCCCGCCGGCACCGGCGAGCGGGCCGAGCCAGCGTTCGCCATAGCGGACGACGTGCAACTCGCCGCGGCACGCGAACGTCGCGTCGCCGCGCGGCGTCTGCGTCGTCAGCCGCGGATCGCCGATCGCGGTCAGCAGGTACGGCCTGCCATCCGGCGCCGGCGAGATCCGCAGCTCGCGGCAACGCAATCCGAGACGCTTCGCCTCGAGCGTGACCGGCGCACCGGTCAACACGAAACGCACCCAGTCGCCACCCTGCTGCGCATCGCTGCCGGTGCGCAGCAGCGTCGCGTCGAGGCGCTCGCCATGGATCGTCGCCGGAGCGCCGCGCATCGCGGTCTCGACGACGACGTCCTGCTCGGTGTGCAGCGTGACGCGGCCGCTCGCCGCCTGCTCGCGCAGCGTCATCGGCCCGCGCGCGCGGACCTTGGCCGGGCTGCGGCCGCCGAACTCGAGCACCGGCTCCGCGAGCACGGTCAGCACCGACTCGTCGCCGACGCGATCGAGCGAGCGACCGTGCGGGAACCGTCCGTCCAGCCCAAGGCCGTCGATCCGCATCGGCCGCGGTCCGCTGCGTGTCAGCGTGAACGGCTCGCGCGGATCGCCGGTGCGCACGAGCAGCCCCTGCGCTTCGCTGCGCACGAACGCCTGCCCGACCTCGAGCCGCACGCCGGCGACGCGCGCCTGCTCCGGCGTCGTCAGCACGACGTCGCGCAGGTCGATGTCGCGATCCTCTTCGATCGAAGGTCTCCCCTGCTCGTCCGGCGCGACGACGACCGTCGCCTCGGATGCCAGCAGCTCGCCGGACGGGATCGCCTGCGGCCGGTCCGGCAGCCCGCTGATCTCGAACAGCTCGATCCGCACGCGCAGCAGCTTCAGGCGGTCGTCGGCGAGCTGCTGGCTGTCCTCCGCGTTCAGCCGGTACAGCGGCAGCAGCATCCGGCCGCCGTCGGGCAGCGTGATCTCGCGATTGCGCGGCAGCCGGATCGCGCCCCCCTCGACGCGCACGCGGATGACCGGGCGCTCCGCCTGCGGCAGCGACGGGTCGCGCTCGACCGGCACCGCGATCCCGGTCGTCGCGCGCGGGTCGCGCACCGACGGTTCGAGCTTCGCCGGGCCGGTCGCGGCGTCCTGCTTGCCGCCGAGCCAGTACAGCAGCGCGAATCCGACCGCGAGCAGCACGACCAGCAGCAAGGTGCGGCGGATCATCCGTGCCGCTCCCGGCCGACGATCTCGTCCCACAGGCCGCGCGCGCGCAGCAGCAGTTCGACGACTTCGCGGACCGCGCCGCGGCCGCCGGCGGTCTCGGTGACGTGGTGCGCGGCGGCCAGGACCTCGGGCCGGGCGTGCGGCACCGTGACAGCGAAGCCGACCCGCCGCAGCACCGGCAGGTCGAGGATGTCGTCGCCGATGTAGGCGACTTCGTCAGCCCGCAGCTCACGCCGCAGCAGGATCGCTTCGAACTCGGTGATCTTGTCGAGATGGCCGAGGCAGACTTCGTGCACGCCGAGCTCGCGCGCGCGCGCCGCGACTGCGTCGCTGCGCCGGCCGGACAGCATCCCGGAGATGCCGCCGGCGCGATGCCAGAACACGAAGCCGGCGCCGTCGTAGACGTGGAAGCTCGCCAGCGACTGGCCGGTCGCGTCGACCCAGATCCGGCCGTCGCTGAGCACGCCATCGACGTCGGTCAGCAGCATGCGGATCCGCGCGAGGCGGTCCTGGTCGGGAAGGGCGCGCGTCATCCGAGCTTCAGGTCCAGCAGATCCTGGACGTCGAGCAGCCCGACCAACTTCCCGCCCTGGTCGACGACCGGCATCTGGTCGACGCTCGCCTGGCGCAGCAGGGCGAGGGCTTCGATCGCGAACGTGTCCGGTGGCAGCGACTTCGGCGAGTGCGTCATGACGTCGCGGATCGGGATCCGGTCCAGCGCCGAGACCCCGCGCTGCAACAGCCGGCGGATGTCGCCGTCGGTGAAGAACCCCACGAGCTTCCCGTGTGCGTCGACGATGCTCGTCGCGCCCGGCCGGCCGGGCGTCTGTGTCATCACCTCGACGACGCTCATGACCGAGTCCTGCTCGCGCACGACCGGGTTGTGCGCGCCGGTCCGCATCAGCTCGTGCACGCGCAGCAGCCGGCGGCCGAGGTCCCCGCCCGGATGGAACCGCGCGAACTCGGCCGGGCCGAAGTTGCGCCCTTCCTGGACCACCAGCGCCAACGCGTCGCCAAGGGCCAGCATCGCCGCGGTCGAGGCGCTGGGCGCGAGCTTGTAGGAGCCGGCTTCGTCGATGTCGCCGAGCTGCAGCACGAAATCGGAGTGGCGGCCGAGCGAGGAGTCGCGCGACTGCGTGATCCCGACCACTTCGACGCCGGCTGCGCGAACCGGACCGAGCAGGCGCAGGACCTCGTCCGTCTCGCCGGACTTCGAGAACAGCAGGATCAGGTCGCCCGGCTGCACGCGGCCCAGGTCGCCATGGATCGCGTCCGCCGGGTGCAGGTTGATCGACGGCGTGCCGGTCGACGCGAACGTCGCCGACACCTTCTGCGCGATGATCCCGGCCTTGCCCATGCCGGCCGTCACGACGCGGCCGCCGAGCGCGAGGATCCGCTCGACGACGCGGACGAAGTCCGCATCCAGCCGCTCCGCCACGCCGCCGATGGCTTGCGCCTCCTGAGCCAGGATCGCGCGCGCCCGTTCGATTCTCGGGTCCATCAGCGCGAGCAGTGTAGCGGCCGGGGGCGCGGGCTACACTCGCGCGGCAATGTCGTATCGCGTCGAGCTGCCCGTGTTCTCGGGGCCGATGGACCTCTTGCTGCACCTCGTCCGGGAACAGGAGGTCGACGTGCGCGAAGTGTCGATCGCACGGATCCTGGACGAGTATCTGCGCCACCTCGAGGCGCTGCAGACGCTCGACCTCGCCGACATGGGGGAGTTCGTGCTGATGGCCGGCACGCTGATGGAGATCAAGTCGCGCGAGCTGCTGCCGCGCGACGAGGTCCAGGTCGAGGCCGAACTCGATCCGCGCGACGACCTCGTGCGCCGGCTGCTGGACTACAAGCGCTATCGGGATCTGTCACGCCGCCTCGACCGCCTCGCCCGCCTGCGCGCACGCAAGCTGAGCCCGTCGCCGCCGTGGCCGCGCGAGCTCGATGAGGAGGCGGACGAGCGGGATCTGCTGGACCTGGGCGACGTCGACGTCTGGGCGCTGACCGGCGCGTTCGCGCGCCTGCTGGAGGCGACCGGGCAGGACCTCAAGCTGGACGTCGGCATCGACACGCGGACCGTCGCGTACTACACCGAGCGCGTGCTGGCGAAGGTGAAGGGGCGGGAGGAGGTGCGGTTCGAGGATCTGTTCGATCCGCGCGAGGGACGGATCGCGCTGATCGGCGTGTTCGTGGCCGTGCTCGAGATGATGAAGCAGGGCTTCCTGCGCGCGTGGCAGGAGCAGTGCTTCGGGCCAATCCTGATCGCGTTCAAGGGGCCGCAGGGGCTCACCGCGGAGCAGGTGATGGCGCATGCGGAGGAGGTCGGGGAGGAGGCGGATGCGACGACGGATGCGGATGCCGTGGGCGATGGCGCAGCCGAGGCTGCCGGATAGTCGCTGCCGCGTCCTGCTCACGGTTCCGCGCTGATCCGGCAGGACACGGGTGCAGTCCGCACGGCGCAGATGTGGGCTGTGCCCGCACCCCCGCCCTCGGGGACTGGCGCCGGCGTGGATCGGCTGCCTATCCTGCGCGGTGGCCCTGACGGTGCGTCGGGGCGCTTCTTTGATGCGCACAGGAGGAGACGTGGCGAATCGAGAGAACGTACCCCCCCCCCGATGGACCTTTGAGCCACGGGCGACGGTCGAGGTCGGACATGGGCTCTGATGGCGAACCGAGTACGTCATGGCCTGTTGAGCTGGTGGCGGCGTACCTGATCGTCCAGGCGCTGCGCCCACACTCGATCGCATGGGTCGAGTGGGAGGATGCTCTCAGCGAGGCGATCCTCAGGACGGTTCAGGCGCGCGAGCGCGCCGCCGTAGCATCCGTGGAGGAGTACTCGAAGTACCTGCTCCGCGTCGCGAAGAACTGGCTTCGACGTGCGCGAGGCGCACGCCGCGAAGTCCAGTCCGCGCTCGACCTGAATCAGTGCGAGGACCCGCGCGCTCGCGAGCGTGACGACACGCCGCGTCTCGCGGAGCAGTGGACTGAGCTGGTCGCTGCACCGATCCGCTGGACCACGACCCAGGCGGAATTCCTCGGACACGTCCGCGCGGGTGGCCACTCCACGCTCGCGAGCTTGGCCAGGGCGATGCGCTGCAGCCGCCAGACAGTGTTCCAGACCGCCAATGGCATCGCGGGGACGGCGCGCCCGTACTTCGCCGGCGAAAAAGGTGCACGCCCTCCGCGCCGCCGGCAACCGAGGGCCTGACAATGGCTTGCGCCTACAAGCGTGTTTCGCGAGCCATGAATTCCGGTGCGAAAGTACTGCGCTACAGCCTCAAGGTGGATGAGCACCCGCTCGGCGTGAGCGGGTGACCCCTACGACCCCCTGACTGCGGAGACGCCGATGCGCCGCACCCTGACCCTCATCGCGATTGCCGCGATCGTCGCGGCCGTGCTCGGGTTCTCATGGTGGCAGCGGTCGGAGCAGGCGCCAGCAGCGCCGGAACTCGTCTCGCATCGCTTCTCGACGCCGCCCGTCGAAGTGCCCGTGCAGGCGCAGGGGACCGCGCTGCCGCCGAAGCAGGTCAGCTTCACGTGGAAGCAGCCGCAGGTGGAGAAGCTGCCGGCCACGCCGCAGATCGAGGAGATGCTGGCGAATGGCAGCGCCCACCTGCTCGAGTCGCAACTGACGGACGCGCATAGGCTGCTGCTGCAGGAGAAGGTGCAGGACCTGACGCGCGCGCTGATGCAGCTCGCGCTGCGCGACGAGGAGGAGCTGACGCGGATCAAGGGCCTGCTGGTCGGTGACCCGGAGCGGACGATCGAGATCACCGCGAAGAAGCGGGAAGAGGATCCGCACTACCCGCGGCTGCTGCGCATGCGCGAGCTGGTCGAGCGCGGCCACGGCGGCGTGTGGGGGGACTTCATCGACGGCAAGGAGATCCACTTCGTCGTGCGCTGGGACGAGTGGCCGGCGTTGAAGAGCATCCGCGACATGCAGTTGAAGCTGATCGCGCAGCGCACCCAGATCGTGGCGGACTCCATCGAGGCCGGGTACCGGCGCGAGGGATCGGCCATCTTCAAGTCAACCGTCAAGAGGTGATTCCGTGAAAACCAGATGCCTCCTTTGCATAGCGACCCTGTTCCTGTTCGCCAGCTGGATGCCCGTGGCGTCAAGCCACAGCCGCGTGACGCAGACTCCTGATTGCGACTGCACCATCGAATTCAACAACTTCCCCCTCACGATCGGTGGGGAAGGAGACCTGACAGAGTCATTGAGCTGTGTCGGGAACTCGCCTCTGTACTCCTGCACCATGACCGGCAACATCACTTGGACTCCCATCGCCAATTGCTGTGCCATGAGCGGTAACTGGTCCAACTCGAACACGAGCTCCGGTAGCGCCGACTCGTGCACCGCCGGATTCCAGCAGTTTACCAACTGCAACGGAACAACGTCGAATCCGCACTCCTGCCAAGGAGCGTGCCAGCCTACCCCAGGTACTGCGATCAGTGGGTGGGCCGTAGTACTGGATTGCTCAGGCTCTTCACTCGGATCCGCGCTCAAGCAGTTCCGATGCATCAACTGATGGCCGGTCGAGTGGCGCGCTTTGTCGCGATCGCCGTGGGCGTCGTTGCTGCTAGCGCAGGGGGCCAGCGCCTGTTTGCCCAGCAAGCGTGGGCGAAGACGAACCATCTCCCTCGTCCCAGCATCCGATCGCTGCACGCGATGGTGTACGACCCCGTGAGGGAGCGTGCGGTGATGTTCGGGGGGTTCGCCCCGCCGAACTGGCCATTCGTCTCTGACGAGACCTGGGAATACGACGGTACAGGGTGGAAGCAGGTCGCAATGTCCGGCGTGCGCCCTCCCCCCCGCGAAGCGCACGCGATGGCTTGCGACACGAACAGGAGGCGGATCGTCTTGTTCGGAGGCAGGACGTTTCCGCAGGCGATGCTCGGTGATACGTGGGAGTTCGACGGGGTTGGTTGGCGCCAGTACTCAGGCAGCCCAGCCCCGGCGGGGCGGCAAGCACACGGTCTCGTGTACGACTCCGCGCGTGGGCTCGTCGTCCTGTTCGGCGGGCTGACCTCTTCCGTCTTGCACAACGACACGTGGACGTACGATGGCACGACCTGGCGGAAGCTCACTCCGGCAAACGCGCCGAGTCCACGTTCCCTTCCTGCGATGGCGTACGACTCACGCCGCAACCGCATCGTGCTGCACGGCGGCGATACTGTCGGCGGGGCACTGAACGACACGTGGGAATGGGATGGAGTCGACTGGCGGTTGGTCTCGCTGCTGGGTCCGCACCGTTCCGGAATGTCGCTCGACTATGACGCATCGAGGGGCATCGTGTGCCTCTATGGAGGTCATCGATCGGATGGCACAGTGTCGTCCGAGAGCTGGGAGTTCGATGGCGCGGCATGGCATCTCCGAAGCCCGACGGGGACCGTTCCGCCACCGTTGACCTGGCATGCGAGCTGCTATGACTCCGCGCGGCGCCGCCTGGTCGTGTTCGGCGGTTGGGACGGCGTGGCGAACGGCATCTACGACGACACATGGGAGTACGGGCCCGTGTGGCAGGGGCGCTACGACGCGTACTCACCCGCTTGTCGCGGCGGTGCGTCGCTGGACCCGCTGCTCCGCCGGGAATCGGTCGATCCGTACATCGGCGATGCGTTCGGCGTACGGTTGGAGCGGATCCTGCCGAACACGTTCGGATTCCTCGTGATCGGGGTGTCGAACACGAGCTGGAACGGCATTCCCCTGCCGCTGGACTTGGGCTGGTTCGGGATGCCGGGCTGCAAGCTCGCGAGCAGCTACGAGTGGTCCGTGAACGGCTGGTCGGACGCCAACGGCGTCCTGCAGTGGGGGTTTGCAATCCCGCAAGCAGCAGGACTGGTCGGCGCGCGCTTCTACAACCAAGCATTCGCCGTCGACCCGTCCGCGCACCAGCGCCCGTTCGTGCTCTCGAACGCCTGCGAAGGCGTGATCGGCGCGAAGTGAAGACGACGCAGGTGCGAACAGGGCTGGATCAGCCGTCACGGTCAGCTTTGCTGCACCGCATTTCCGTGCTGGCCGCAGCACTACTTTCGTTGGGGGCCTGCCGCGATGCGACGCAGCAACCTTTGGTGGCCAGAGGCGAAGTCTGGAGTGGGACGATCGGAGCCTTGAGTTGGTCGTTCACGAACGTGAGCGGTGCGCGCAGGACGATCGCAGCCATCCACACGAGCTGTGCCTGCACGATCGTCGAAGTCGACATCGCAGGCCGCCGGTACGGCCTCGATCGGCTCGGTGCGGTGCGAAGTGCGACCCCAGGCGAGCAACAAGGCGTTGCCGCGGACGCCGCGATCGGACCGGGTGAGAAGGCCGTGTTCTGCGCTGGAGTAGACACCGCCAAGAAGGCGGGCGAGTTGACGCCGCGGCTCACCGTGCACTGGGCAGAGGAGGGCTGCGAACCGCTACAGCTCGAAGGTCGCCTCCGCATTCTCGAGCCGGCGACCGTGACTCCGGCGGAATGCGTCCTCGTGCGAGAGCCGGACTCGGCAGCGCGCTTGGACGTTACGTTCGATGTGGCGATGCACCCCCGACTTGCGGCGACCCTGGTGCCGACGAAGCACAGCGACGGCCTGCTCGATTACGAGCTTGCACCGTCGCGCGATGGGCCTCGGTGCACGGTTCGAGGGCATCTGCGCATCGTGGCGGACCCCGGGCCGGGTGCCGCACTCGAGCTCGCAACGACCGACCCCACGATCGAGGTGCGGATCCCGTTGCGCGTGCGGTGGAAGTCCTGGATCCGCGCCAAGCAGTCTGTCGTCACGGCTGCGCATCTCGGCGATCGGCTCTACGGCTTCGAGTTCGACGTCGAGCCCGCACGCAACGGCCCGCTCCTCATCGGTAGTGTCACGCAACCGGCCGGTCGCGCCGACTTCTTGGTGATCGATGCAGACATGACATACTCCTCGGATCACCGGCGAGCCACGGTACGCGGAATCGTGCGCGCATCGACCGATGGCCTGTTGCTGGCTCCGATTCACGTCTCGTGCGTGGCGCCACACGAGGAGACGCTCGTCGTCAGCGCGCTGCTGGATCGTGATCCTGCTTCAGGGCCGCCAGCACTAGCTGCATCCAGCCAAGCCCCAAGTGCGGGAGCGTCTGGGCGATGAACACGGCTGTCGGGTCACGATCCGGATGCCGCGGCGTCTCGCGCAGCCAGTTCGAGGCTTGCGGCGATGAGGATCCGGATCGCCAACGGCTGCTGCGCATGCGCAAGTGGGTCGAGCGCGGCCACGGCGGCGTGTGGGAGGGGCTTCATCGACGGCGAGGAGAGCCACTTCGTCGCGCGCTGAGACGAGTGGCCGGCGTTGAAGAGCATCCGCGACATGCAGTTGAAGCTGATCGCACAGCGCACCCAGATCGTACCGGATTCCATCGAGGCCGGTTACCGGCGCGAGGGGTCGGCCATTTTCAAGTTGGCATCCGCCGTCAAGAGGTGATCCCGTGAGAACCAAGCGCTTCCTATGCGTAGTGACGCTGTTCGTGCTCGTCAGTTGGGCGCCCGTGGTGTCGAGCCGCAGCAATCCGCAGCAAGTCCCAGAGTGCGACTGCAACACCACGTTCAGCAACTTTCCGATCACAATCGCTGGAGAAGGTGGCCTGACAGAATCCCTGAGCTGTGTCGGCAATTCTCCCGTGCACAACTGTACTGTGACAGGGAACATCCCCTGGACTCCTATCTCCAACTGTTGCGCAATGAGTGGCAACTGGTCCAACTCGAACGTGAACTCTGGTAGCACCGATGGGCCGTGCAGTATGGGAGCTTTTCAGCAGTTCACCAATTGCTCTGGGGCGACGACGAATCCACACCCCTGCCAGGTCGCATGCGAGGATGCGCCAGGTACTCCCCACAATTGGTGGGGCGTCGTGATCGATTGCTCAGGCTCGGCCCTCGGCTCCGCGCTGAAGCAGTTCACGTGCGTCTACCGATGAGCTGCACCATCAATTCGCGTGCGACTGCCACACGAATGCTTGTCGCTGCCGTCGTCGGGCTTTCTCTCTGCGCCCCGGCAGTTGCGCAGCAAGAGTGGACCAAGACGAACCATCTGCCTCGTCCGGGAATCCGATCCTTGCACGCCATGGCGTACGACCCCAGCAGGGAGCGCGCGGTGATGTTCGGGGGCTTTGCTCCGCCAAACTGGCCGTTCGTCTCTGACGAAACCTGGGAGTACGACGGTGCTGCCTGGAAGCAGGTCGCGATGTCGGGTGTCCGCCCTGCTCCCCGCCAAGCACATGCGATGGTTTGTGACGCACGCAGGGGTCGGATCGTCATGTTCGGCGGGCAGACGTTCCCTCCGGCGATGCTCGGTGACACGTGGGAATTCGACGGAGTCGGTTGGCGGCAGTTCACAGGGAGTCCAGCACCGGCGGCCAGGCAAGCCTATGCATTCGTCTACGACCCGGTTCGTGGCCTCGTCGTCCTCTTCGGCGGGCAAACGACTTCGTCCACATCGTCCGTCTTGCATAACGACACGTGGTCATACGATGGCGCGACCTGGCGCAAGCTCACACCAGCAAGTGCACCCAGTCCACGCTCTCTTCCTGCGATGGCGTACGACTCACGCCGCAACCGCATCGTGCTGCACGGTGGCGTGGCCGTTGGCGTGACACTGAACGACACGTGGGAATGGGATGGAGTCGACTGGCGGTTGGTCTCGCTGCTGGGTCCACACCGTGCCGGAGTGTCGCTCGACTATGACGATTCGAGGGGCATCGTGTGCCTCTATGGCGGTCGGCGATCTGACGGCACGATCTCGGCCGAGACCTGGGAGTTCGATGGCACGACGTGGCATCTCCGGGCCCCGACGGGGTCCGCTCCACCACCGCTGACCTACCACGCTAGCTGCTATGATTCAGCACGGAGGCGGCTCGTCGTGTTCGGCGGTTGGGATGGAATCACCAACGGGATCTACGACGACACATGGGAGTACGGGCCCGTGTGGCAGGGACGCTACGACGCGTACTCGCCTGCTTGTCGCGGCGGTGCGTCACTGGACCCGCTGCTCCGCCGGGAATCGGTCGATCCGTACATCGGCGATTCGTTCGGCGTGCGGTTCGAGCGGATCCTGCCGAACACGTTTGGATTCCTGGTGATCGGGGTCTCGAATACGAGCTGGAATGGCATTCCGCTGCCGCTCGATTTGGGCTGGTTCGGGATGCCGGGCTGCAAGCTCGCGAGCAGCTACGAGTGGTCCGTGAACGGCTGGTCGGACGCCAACGGCGTCCTGCAGTGGGGGTTTGCAATCCCGCAAGCAGCAGGACTGGTTGGGGCGCGGTTCTACAACCAAGCATTTGCCGTCGACCCGTCCGCGCACCAGCGCCCGTTCGTCCTCTCGAATGCCTGTGAGGGCGTGATCGGCGCCAAGTGATGAGGCCCAGAGTGCAAGCAGGGGCTGGTCGCAGGTATCCCGCAGCCCCCCAGATCATAGCGGACACCACCGAGGCGGAATGCCGGCGCGAACGGTCCGCCATTACTCGAGTTGAGTTCACGTATCAAAGGGTGACCTGATGAGTGCAAGATGGCTTCTGTGTGTCGCGGCTCTCCACTTGTTTGCTAGTTGGAAGCCTATGGCGTGTGGCCTGGGCCAGCAGCAGGACAACCTCGAGTGCAACTGCAACACGGTGTCCAACAGCTTCCCGCTCACGATTGCCGGAGAGGGCGATCTGACAGAGTCATTGAGCTGTTCCGGCGACTCGCCGGTGAACTTCTGCACGATCACCGGCAACATCACGTGGACCCCGAGCGCGAGTTGTTGTGCACTGAGCGGCAACTGGTCGAATTCCAACATGAACTCCGGCAGCACCGACAGCTCGTGTAGCGGCGCCTTCCAGCAGTTCTCGAACTGCAGCGGTCCAACCTCGAACCCGCATCCCTGCCAACTGCAGTGCGTGCCCGTGCCAGGCACACCCTTCAGCGGGTGGGCAGTGGTGTTGGATTGCTCGGGCGGATCGCTGGGAACCGCACTCAAGCAGTTCCGCTGCATCAGCTGATGGGCTTTTCGAGGCGATGTGCCCGTGGCGTGGCGGTCGGCGCGGCAGCTCTCGCGGCTGGCGCAGGAACCGATTGCCTTTCTGCGCAACAAGTGTGGTCGAAGACGAGCCATTTCCCGCGTCCTGCGCAGCGATTCCTCCACGCCATGGCGTACGAACCCATGAGCGAGGGGGCGGTGATGTTCGGCGGTTTCACTCCAACGAACTGGCCGTTCGTGTCGGATGAGACCTGGGAACACAACGGTGTTGCCTGGAGGCAGATCGCAACGGGCGGCGTTCGCCCTCCGCGTCGCGAAGCACATGCGATGGCCTGCGACACGGGCAGACAGCGCATTGTCATGTTCGGGGGACAAACGTTCCCTCTCGCGATGCTCGGGGATACGTGGGAGTTCGATGGAGTGAGTTGGCGCGAGTTCACTGGAGCCCCTGCGCCGGCAGCGAGACACGCGCATGGACTCGCGTACGACGCGGCACGCGGGCTTGTCGTGCTATTCGGTGGGCAGACGACTTCTTCCGCGTCCTCGGTCTTGCACAGTGATACGTGGACGTACGATGGCGCTACCTGGAGGAATCTGAATCCCGCGAACGGACCAAGTCCACGTTCTGCTCCGGGGATGACCTACGACTCGCGCCGCAGGCGAGTAGTGCTACACGGCGGAGCTCCTGCCAAGGGCCGACTGAACGACACCTGGGAATGGGACGGCATTGACTGGCGGCTTGTGTCGGTTTCGGGCCCACACCGTGCCGGAATGTCGCTCTGCTACGACGATTCGAGGGGGGTCGTGTGCCTCTACGGCGGTTCGAGGTCCGACGGCACGATCTCGGGCGAGACCTGGGAGTTCGATGGCGCGACTTGGCATCTCCGGGCCCCGACGGGGTCCGCTCCGCCACCGCTGACCTTTCACGCGAGCTGCTACGACTCGGCACGCAGGCGGCTCGTAGTGTTCGGCGGTTGGGACGGCGTGACGAATGGCATCTACGACGACACATGGGAGTACGGGCCCGTGTGGCAGGGACGCTACGACGCGTACTCGCCTGCTTGTCGCGGCGGTGCGTCACTGGACCCGCTGCTCCGCCGGGAATCGATCGATCCGTACATCGGCGATGCGTTCGGCGTACGGTTGGAGCGGATCCTGCCGAA
>CAZABP010000054.1:0-6443 GCA_964483245.1 uncultured candidatus Brocadiaceae bacterium
GCGAGCGGATCACCATCGACGAGTACTACCGCTGGATCTTCGAGAACTCGGTGCCGGGGTTGCCGGAGGCGGCGGCGAAGGTCGGGCTGTCGCCGCTGGAGTACATGCGCCGGCACGGCGCGTTCCTCGTGCAGCGCGACGTCTACCGCACGCACGAGTCGCCGGTCACCGGCGGCGAGCGCGACGAAGCCACCGCGGTCGTACGCAAGGACGGCAAACCGGTCGGCGTGCTGGTCGAGGGCAAGGCGATGGCCGGCTTCCCGACGCCGAGCCGGCGGCTCGAGATCCACTCGCCGACGATGGCAGAGTGGGGTTGGCCGGAATACGCCGAGTCGACCTACATCGAGAGTCACGTCGACGAGCAGCGGATCGACCGCAAGAACCAGGAGTTCGTGCTGGTCTCGACGTTCCGCCTGCCGACGTTGATCCACACGCGTTCGGCCAACTCGAAGTGGCTGAGCGAGCTGTCGAACACGAATCCGGTCTGGATGCACCCCGACGACGCACGGCTGGTCGACGTCGAGACCGGAGACCTCGTCCGCGTGACGACGCGGATCGGCTACTACGTCAACCGCGTCTGGGTCACCGAGGGGATCCGGCCCGGCGTCGTCGCCTGCAGCCACCACATGGGGCGCTGGAAGCTCGAGCAGGACCCACAGGGCGTCAATCGCTGGCAGCAGCATGCGGCGAAGCTCGAGCAGCTCGCGCCAGGGCGTTACCGGATGCGCCGCGTGCGCGACGTGGAACCGTTTGCGAGCCGTGACCCGGATGCGAAGCGCGTATGGTGGACCGACGGCGGCGTGCACCAGAACTTCACGTTCCCGGTGCAGCCGGATCCGGTCTCCGGCATGCACTGCTGGCACCAGCTCGTGTCGGTCTACAAGGCGCGCGAGGACGACGAGTACGGCGACGTCGTCGTCGACACGAAGAAGTCGATGGAAGTGTTCCACGAGTGGATGGCGAGGGCGCGGCCGGCGGCGGGGCCGCTGCGCCGGCCGCTGCACTTCAAGCGGGTCGTGCGTCCGGCGGAGTCGGCGTTCCGGCTGGCATAGCGCCTGGCGCGTCGCCGGCAGCCTTTGCGTGTTGGCGGCCCAGACGCGCGCACAGCAGCGCCCATGCGGCCGTGACCGGCACGAGTGCGGCGGTGAAGACGAGGACGTGCGGGCCGATGGCTCGCACGAGCTCGAACACCCAAGCGAACGCGGCGTCGCTCGTGCGATAGACGAACACGTCGATGCAGTTCTTCGCCTTGTACTTGTCCTCGCGCGGGACGACCGTGAACAAGACCTCCTGCGCCGGTTTCGCGAGCGCGAAGTGGCTTGCGCGGCGCAGGACCGCAACGGCGATGATCAGCCACAGCGACATCCCCGCCGCCAAGAGACCGAACGTCGCCAGCGTCAGGACCGGCACGATCGCCAGACACGCTGCGATCCCGTACCAGCGCAGCAGCCGGCCGGCCAGGAACAGCTGCAGCAGCAGCGTCGCGCTCTGCGCGGCGAATTCGAGCCGGGCGAACACCTGCGTGCGCAGCTCCTCCTCGGCGATCGCCGCAGACACGATCGTCTGCTGCTCGAAGTACACGAACGTAGACGTCCCGGTGAACAGCACGACATAGGCACCGATGCCGAGCAGGTACGGCGAGTCGACCAGCGCGCGGAGACCGGCCAGCGCCGCGCGTAGCGTGACCTGCGGCTGCCGGTCATCCCGCGCGCCTGCGCGTACATCACAACGGCGGCCGAGCAGCACGAGCACCAGCGCTGCGAATTCGAACAGCAGGACCGACACCAGCAGCAGCTCGGCAGGGCCGATCCAGCTCAGCTCGATCAGCCGGTCGGCCGCGAACAATCCGGTCAACGCCCCGGTCGTCCCGCCGGCCGAGATCAGCCCGAACAGCCGCTTCCCCTGCTGGCTGCGGAACAGGTCGGCCAGGAACCCCCAGAACGTCGTGACCAGCAGCAGGTTGAACACGCTGATCCAGATGAACAGCGCGATCGCGATGCCGCGGCGCAGATCGCCGCCGGTGAAGCGCAGCCCGAACCAGAACAGGAGGCTCGTCAGCGCCACCACGTGCAACACGAGCGGCACGTAGCGCGCGCGGCCGAGCTTCGTCACGGCGGCGCCGACGATCGGTACCAGCGCCAGCGTCACGACGAACGTGCCTGTGAACATCCAGGCGAGGTTGGGCCGGTCCGCGGCGCCGACCTCGTCGCGCAGCGGCCGCACCAGGAAGTAGCCGGCGAGGATCAGGAAGAACGCCGAGAAGGCCAGCGCGACCGGCGCTTCCTCGCCGGGCTGCAGGCCCAGCACGCGGCGCGCGAAGTTCTGCTGCAGTCCGGACGTCCGCGGTCCGACAGGATCCTCGCTGCGCTGCACGGGCGCTTTCTACGGGGAGCCGCGATCGGATGCGGAACGAAATGACGAAGCACGAGGGAGCACGGCGCGGCGCGCAGGCAGCGCCGCTGACGCTGCTCCTGCTGTGTGCGTCCCCGGCTCTGCTGCCGGCGCAACGCAGCGCGCGCAGCGCATTCGAGCAGCTCGCGCCGCAGCTCGACTGCCTCGAGCCGAGCGACTTCGAGCTCGGCCGCGCGCCGGCAGAGCTCGCTCCGCTGGCGCGGCACCCGCGCCGCGAGCTGGAGCCGTTGCTCGGCCATCCGGATCCGCGCGTGCGCGCGCTCGCACTCTGCATGTTGGCACAGCAGGCGGATCCGCGCGCGCTGCCGGCGATGGTCGCCCTCGCGTTCGATCCGGCGCCGGCGCCGCCGGGACGTCAGTTGCATGCGGTCGCGCTGGCGCGACCTGGGCAGGCGAAAGGCCCACCGTGGTCACCACGCCCACAGACGGTCGGGCAGCTCGCGACGGCGTTCGTCACGATGTACCTCGAGGCGGCCGGGTCCTACGGCGGCGTCGAAGGGACCGAGCATCAACCGGGGTTCGCCGAGTACTGGGCCGCGCGTCGCAACCGGACCCACTGCCTGAGCTGGTTCGCGCTCGATCTGCAGCGGGCGAGCCAGCGATCGTTCCCGCTGCCGGAGGATGCCGGCCCGGCGATCGCCGCGCTGCGCGCGCGCATCGACGCGCTCGCGCCGGACTACCGCGCCTGGGTCCTGCTCGCGCTCGCGGCACCTTGGGAGACCGGAGGCTCGGAGCCGGGCGCGGAGGCGCTCGCACCGGAGGCGGACCTGGTCGCGGCGGCGCAGGCGCTCGGCGGCGATGAGATCCTGCGGCTGCTGCGCGGACAGGCGCGCTTCCCGGCTGACCCGGACTTCCGCTACGGCGACCACTCCCCCTTTGCGCACAGGCGGGTCGTGCCGTTCCTGCTGCAGCACGCGCGCGAGCTGCTCGGTCCCGAGCATGCGGCGGAGCTGCGTGCGCTCGGCCTGCGTCATCTCGCGCGCGAGCCGGTCGGGAGATCGCCGGCGCTGGTCACGGCGCGCTGGTTCACGGCGGCGGCGGAGCTGGATCCGGAGCATGCGGGCGAGATCCTGCGGGACGCGCTCGCGCGGTTCGCCGGTCCGCAGGACACCGACGCGCAGGACCACCGCGCGCGCCTGGCACTGGCGCTGTGGGTGCAGCGCGGACCAATGGAGCTACCACGCGTGTTGGACTGGTTCTTCGCCGAGGAACTGCAGCGCGGTGCATTCGGGTTCGGACGCACGCGGTTCGCTGCCGAGCTCGGCGGCGCGGAGCGGCGCGAGCTGTTGCGCGCGATCCTCGCCGACGCACGCCTCCCGTCGCTCGACTGGCAGACGCTGCGCGGTCTCGCCGAGGCCGCCAACCAACACGCGACGGAGCCGGTCATCCCGGCGGCCGTGCTGCGCGACCTCGGGCACCCGTTCGGGATGGGGCACTATCACTGGCAGCGGGACGCCGCCCGCGAGCAGCATCCCGCCGCGACGGCGGCGCTCGAAGCGGAGCTCGCGCGGTGGCGCGCCGCGCTGGCCGCCTGGGCGCAGGGCCGGCGGGACTGACGCGGAGCGCCACCCCCACCGGCACTTCAGCGCGCGGTGCCGCATGGCCGATCCACGAGCCGGAAGGATCGCATGGCGAACGGTTTCCCGCTGCCGACGAGCGAGATCCACAACTGGGTCTGCTATCTGACTGCGCGCTGCAACTTCGCGTGCGACTACTGCATCCAGAAGCCGGGCATGATCCCGGGGCAGAAGCGCAAGCCGTGGGGTCGCTACGAAGAGCTGACCGGCCGGCAGTGGGTCGACGCGCTGAACGAGTATCCGGTCCGCCCGGAGCATCCGTTGATCCTGACCGGCGGTGAACCGTCGCTGCACCGCGACTTCTACTTCATCGCGTCGCACCTCGAGGGCTACGACCTCGACCTGACCTCCAACCTGACGTTCGACATCGAACGGCTCGCGCGCGAGATGAACGCGCGCGGCAAGCGGTTCAAGACCAGCTTCCACACGTACCACCCGAAGTTCATCACGCCGGAGCGCTGGCTCGAGCAGGCGCTGCGCTTGCGCGACAGCGGGATCGTCGAGGCGCCGGTGTTCTCGATGGTGAACCTGGATCGATTCCCGCACTTCCGCGACGACGAGCACGACCGCAACGTCGCGGTGCTGCGCGAGCTGGCCGAGCGGCGCGGGCTGGTCTACCAGTTCAACGAGTTCCGCGGCCCGCACATGGGCAAGCCGTTCGACCGCACGCACGTGTCGCGGATCGACTGCACGAGTGCCTGGGTCAACATCGCGCCGGACGGCGAGATCTACAACTGCCAGTACCACCTGACCGTGCGCAAGAACCCGTTCGGCAACATCACGCGGATCGCCGAGGTCACGCCGCTGCCGCCATTCGGGACCTTCTTCGCCTGTGGTGACTTCGGGATGTGCGATCCGTGCCACGAGAACTCCGGTCACGGCGCGTTCCGCGACGCGGAGGGGCGCGTGTTCCGGCGCACCGACCACGACGAGCGCGTGTATCTGCGCGAGATGGATCCCACGGCGATCAAGGCGGTCGCGAAGCGATACTTCGCGCAAGGCCAGCTCGACCTCGCGCGCCACACGCTGCTTGCCGCGATGAGCCGCGACCAGCAGGCCGGCGTCGAGGACTACGAGACCTGGGCGGACCTCGGGGTCACGCTGTACGAGTGCGGCGAGAAGCGCGGCGCGCTCGCGGCGCTGCTGCATGCGATCGAAGGCGGGATCACGCGGATCGAGACGGTCTGCTCGGCGCTGATCGTCGCTCGCGAGCTGGAGCTGGTCCCGCTGGCGCGCGAACGGATCCGGCCCCGGGTCGGCGACGTCGAGCTGACGCGGATCGAGCAGGCGCTCGACGCGACGTTCCTGCCCGCGCCGCCGGACCCCGCCGCGGTCTGACCATGCGGATCCTGATCCGGCTGCTCGGGCCCTGGGGCTTCGGCGACCTGCTGTGTGCCGACCCGATGCTGACCGGCCTGGTCGAGCGGCACGGTCCGGACACCGAGCTGTGGCTGGAGGGTCGCCCGGGGAACCTGATCCACCACCCGGCCGTGCGCGGGCTCGCGGGCCCGGGATTCACCGCCGACGAGACGATCGAAGTCCGGCTGTTCACGCATCTGCCCGCGGCCGACTACGCGCGGCTCGAAGCGATGCCGAGCCTGATCGACCACATGTGCAGCTACGCCGGGGTCACGCCGACCAACCGGAAACCGAACCTGTACCTGAGCCCCGACGACCGGTTGCGCGCGGCGGCGACCGGGATCGGCCGGTTGCGGCGCCCGCGCATCGCGCTCTGCACTGACTTCAGCGACCCGTTGCGCCACTGGCCGGCAGCGCGGTGGCGCGAGGTCGGCGAGACGCTGCGGGCCAACGGGGCCAGCCTCGTCGAGGTCGGCAGCCAGGACCGGCTCGGGCTCGGACTCGACCTCGTCGGCCAGCTCTCGCTGCGCGAGACGGCAGCCGTGCTGGAGCAGTGCGACCTGTTCGTCGGGCACAACTCGGGACTGTTCCACTACGCGCAGGCGGCCGGCACCCCGTGCGTGACGCTGTTCTCGCTGGCGACGCCGGAGAGGTTCCTGCATCCCGGTGCGCGGGTCCGGCCGGTCCAGGCGGACCTGCCTTGCAAGGATTGCATGACGCGCTGCTTCGCCACGATGCGGCGGCGCGGGTGCATCAGCTCGCCACGCGGGCTCTGCATGCTCGAGATCCAGCCGGCCGACGTGCTCGAAGCGGTCGCCGACATGCTCGAGCAGATCGCGCGCACGCGCGCGCAGGGTGTTGCAGGTCTCGTGCGCATTCCCTAGCTTCCCCCGGTCCGGTTTCGGCCGGACTGGAAGCAACCGACCTGACGCTCGGAGTTGTCCGCACGCGGCACCGCCGGCGGCAGGTGGGCCCGGCTTCGGAAATCGTCCCGAAGTCGGGGTCTACCGGAACATCCCCAGCGGCTCGACGCAGAACTCCCTCGGCGTCGAGCCGTTTTTTTGCCCGTTGGAATGCGCGTGAGTTGCGGGCGCT
>CAZABP010000054.1:6453-28850 GCA_964483245.1 uncultured candidatus Brocadiaceae bacterium
CCCGCCCCCCCCCCCCCCCCCCCCACCACCCCCCGCCCGGCTCGGACCGGGCGCCCCGCCCCGCGACCGAGCGGGATGGGGTTCGGGATCGGGTTCGGGTTCGGGATCGTTCTGGCGGTGCGGGCGGGCCACACTAGGGCGCAGTCAGTCTCTTGGCCTCTGGCGCGCGGTCGCGGCGAGGGAGATGTGCAGCTCGGCAAGTTGTTCGGCGGCGACGTCGCTGGGGGCGTCGCACAGGAGGTCGGTGGCGGAGGCGGTCTTGGGGAACGCGATGACGTCGCGGATCGAGGGGGCGCCGAGGGCGAGGGTCACGATGCGGTCGACGCCGAGGGCGATGCCGCCGTGCGGGGGCGCGCCGAAGCGGAAGGCGTCGAGGAGGAAGCCGAACTTGCGGCGCTGTTCGTCAGGGGAGATGCCGAGGAACGAGAAGATGCGTTCTTGGACATCGCGGCGGTGGATGCGGATGGAGCCGGAGCCGAGCTCCCAGCCGTTGAGGACGATGTCGTAGGCGCGCGAGCGGATCTGGGCGGTGTTGGCGGCGTAGTCCGGCAGGTTCCAGTCGACGGGAGCGGTGAACGGGTGGTGGGAGCTGTCCCAGCGCTGGCGGTCGGGGTTCCACTCGAAGAGTGGGAAGTTGGTGACCCAGGCGAAGCGGAACTCCTTGGGGTCGCGCAGGCCGAGCAGGCTGCCGAGCTTGACGCGCAGCTCGCCGAGGGCGCGGTGCACGACGCGCTCTTGATCGGCGACGAACAGCAGCAGGTCGCCCGGCTTGGCGTCGAGGTGCTGCGTCAGCTCGGTGGCGGCGGCGCCGGTGAAGAACTTGGCGATGCTGCCGGCGAGGCCGTCCGGCTGGACCTTCGCCCAGGCGAGGCCGCGCGCGCCGAACTCGCCGACGAACGCGGTCAGCTCGTCGATCTCCTTGCGCGAAAAGCGGTCGCCGGCGCCCTGCACGCAGAGTCCCTTGACGAGCCCGCCTGCTTCGACGGCGCCGCGGAAGACCTTGAACTCGCTGCGCGCGGCGAGCGCGGAGATGTCGACCAGCTCCATCGCAAAGCGCAGGTCCGGCTTGTCGGAACCGAACCGCCGCATCGCGTCGGCGTAGTCCAGCCGCGGAAACGGCCGCGGGACTTCGACGCCGAAGCCTTCGGCGAACGCATGGACGAGCATGCCTTCGACGATGTCGTAAACCCCCTCCTCCTCGACGAACGACATCTCGAGGTCGATCTGCGTGAACTCCGGCTGCCGGTCGGCGCGCAGGTCCTCGTCGCGGAAGCAGCGCGCGATCTGGTAGTAGCGGTCCATGCCGCCGACCATCAGCAGCTGCTTGAAGATCTGCGGACTCTGCGGCAGCGCGAAGAACCGCCCCGGGTGCACGCGGCTCGGCACCAGGTAGTCGCGCGCCCCTTCCGGCGTGCTCTTGGTCAGGATCGGCGTCTCGACGTCGACGAAGTCGTGCTGCGCGAGGAAGTTGCGCACCGCGGTCACGAACGCCGCGCGCTGCTCGAGCGCGCGCGCGAGCGGCCGGCGCCTGATGTCGAGATAGCGCCAGCGCATCCGCAGCTCCTCCCCCGCTTCCGGCTCGTCGAGCACCTCGAACGGCGGGGTCTCGGCTTCGTTCAGGACCTCGAGCCCGGACGCGAACACCTCGATCGCGCCGGTGATCCGCTTGGGGTTGATCTTGTCCGGCGCGCGGCGGGCGACCTCGCCGGTCACCGAGATCACGTCTTCGGCGCCGAGACGGCTCGCGCGCTCGAGCAGTCCGGCCGCGTCCGCGCGCTCGCCGTCGAACACGACCTGCGTCAAGCCATAGCGGTCGCGCAGATCGATGAACAACAGCGAGCCGTGATGGCGGTGGTTCTCGATCCACCCGTTCAAGGTCACGGTCCGCCCGACGTCGGCGACGCTGAGTTCGCCACAGGTATGGGTGCGTTGCCAGCTCGCCATGATGGGATGCGCCGGAATCCGGGGCCGAAGTCTTGTACCGACGCTGCGGGCCGGGACAACTTTGGCCGCTTCGTCCACCTCGCTATCCTGCGCGCGCGCCATGGCGACCGCGGCAGCCAGCTCCGCCCCACCGGGCGCCACATTCGACGTCGAGGCTGCGGCCGAAGGCCGCCGCCGGGTCCGGCTCACCGGTCGCCTCGACACCGCGGCCCTCGAAAAGCTGTGGAAGCCGTTTCACGCCCGCGTCCGCCCGGCCGGGGACGCGATCGAGCTGGATTGCAGCGGGGTCACCTACGCCGACACCGCCGGGATCAGCCTGATCGTCGAGCTTGACTGCGCGCAACGCGCGCGCGGCGGCACGCTGCGCGTCGAGCAGTTCCCCGATGAGTTCGCCGCGCTGCTGACGCAGTTCCAACAGCAGGAGTTCACCGGCTGCGAACCGCCGCGCAAGCAGGAGAGCTTTGCCGCGCGCACCGGCCGTGCCACGATCGAAGTGCTGCGCGACCTGCGCGAGCTGATCCAGTTCGTCGGTGCGATCGCCGAGGCCTGCTTCCAGACCCTGCGCCGGCCGCGCACGTTGCGCCTCGCGAACGTCCTCGCGCAGGCGGCCGAAGTCGGCGTCATGGCCCTGCCGGTCGTCGTGTTGATCGGGTTCCTGATCGGCTCGGTGCTCGGGTTCCAGGCCGCGGTCACGCTGCGGATCTATGGCGCCGACGTGTTCCTCGGCCGCTTCGTCGGGCTGTCGATGGTGCGCGAGATCGGCGCGCTGATGACGGCGATCGTGTTGATCGCGCGCTCCGGCTCGGCGTTCGCGGCCGAGCTCGGCACGATGAAGGTGCAACAGGAGATCGACGCGCTGTCGGTCATGGCGATCGATCCGCTGCGCTACCTGGTCGTGCCGCGGATCCTGGCGACGATCCTCGTGATGCCGATCCTGACCGCGTTCTCGATCGCGGCCGGCATCGCCGGCGGTGCGCTGGTCTCGGTGACGACGCTCGGACTGCCACTGCCGATCTATGCCAACTCCGTGGTCGAGTCGCTCGACCTCAGCGACCTGCTCGGCGGGCTCGCCAAGCCGTTCGTGTTCGGGCTGCTGGTCGCTGCGATCGGCTGCATCCGCGGGCTGCAGACGATCGGCGCGGCGACCGGGGTCGGCCGCTCGACGACGAGCTCGGTCGTGTCCGGCGTGATCCTGATCGCGTTCGCCGACAGCGGCTTCTCGTTCCTCTACTACCACCTGGACATCTGATCCGGATCCTGCATGCCGGCGCTCGTCGAAGTGGAGGAGGTCACGCTCGGCTACGGCGACCAGGTCGTGCTGGAGCAGGTGTCGCTCGAGGTGGCGCAGGGGGAGATCTTCGGGATCCTGGGCGGCTCCGGCTGCGGCAAGAGCACGCTACTGCGCGCGATGCTCGGCTTGATCCGCCCGCGCGGCGGCGTGATCCGGATCGCCGGCGAGGACATCGCCCGCGTGCACGGACGCCGGCGGGAGCGGCTGCTGCGGCAGATCGGGGTCGCGTTCCAGGGTGGGGCCCTGTTCGGGTCGATGACGTTGCTCGAGAACGTGGTCCTGCCGCTGGAGGAGTGGACGCGGCTGCAGCCGGCGGCGCGCGAGCTGATCGGGCGCATGAAGCTCGCCATGGTCGGTCTGACCGGCTTCGAGCAGCACCTGCCCGAGGAGTTGAGCGGCGGGATGCGCAAGCGCGCCGCGGTCGCACGGGCGCTCGCGCTCGAGCCGTCGATCCTGATGTTCGACGAGCCGTCGGCCGGGCTCGATCCGGTCACCTCCTCGGAGCTGGATTCGCTGATCCTGAACCTGAATCAGGCGCTCGGCTGCACTGTCTTGATCGTGACGCACGAGCTGCCGAGCATCTTCGCGATCGTGGATCGCTGCATCCTGCTCGACGGCCCGGCGCGCGG
Organism: uncultured candidatus Brocadiaceae bacterium; assembly: GCA_964483245.1. Classification (GTDB taxonomy): domain Bacteria; phylum Planctomycetota; class UBA1135; order UBA1135; family UBA2386; genus CAZABP01. The sequence goes on from CAZABP010000054.1 coordinate 10,318, forward strand.
CATCATCGCGACCGGCAATCCGAAGGAGCTGCGTGAGCAGAACCAGGATCCGCGCGTGCAGCGGTTCTTCCGCCGTGCGGGGCGGAACGACCGCAACGACCGCAACGACCGCAACCACGCGGCCGGATCCGACGCATGAGGGAATCGCACCACGTCATGCTCGGGCTGTTCGTGCTGGTCGGCGCGACGCTGCTGATCGGCGGCATCGCGCTCGTCGGCGGTCGCCGGCTGATCACGCACGGCATCGTGATGGAGACCGTGTTCGCGGAATCCGTGCAGGGGCTGGAGGTCGGCTCGCCGGTGCGCTTCCGCGGCGTCAGGATCGGCGAGGTGGACGAGATCACGTTCGCCAACCGTTACTACGAGACGCAGTACCGCTACGCGCTCGTGCGGGTCAACATCGAGGAGAGTGCGTTCCGGGAGCCGGGCACGATCCCGGAGCAGGTCGCGCAGTTGATCCAAGACGGGTTGCGCGTGCAGCTCTCGGCGCAGGGGCTGACCGGCGTCATGTATCTCGAGACGGATTTGTTCGCGCGCAGGGAGCAACCCACGCTCCCGATCGACTGGACGCCGCGGTTCCTGTACGTGCCATCCACGCCGAGCACGCTGCGTCAGCTCGGCGACAGCCTGACGACGACGCTCGACGAGCTGGCGAGCATGCCGCTGCGGGACCTGGTGCAGGAGATGCGGGACACACTGAAGCAGGTGCGCGACGAGATCCGTGGCATGCAGCTCGCCGAACGGTCACGCGAGATGGGCGAGCTGTTGGCGCGGGGGCGCGGCGAAGTGGAGCGCCTGGGGCCGGAGTTCGACCGGCTGCTCGGAGACCTGCGTCAGGTGGCGCAGAAGGCGGACCAGCTGATCGACAGCGGGAAGGCGAAACTCGACGCCCTCGAGCTCCAGCCGACGGTCGCGGAGCTACGGGAGTTCGCGGTCGAGGCGCGTGCCGCAGTCACGCGGCTCGACGCGGCGCTGCGCCAGGCGGATGCGTTCGTCGCCGATCAGCGTCGCGGCGGCAGCGGGCTGCTGGAGAACCTGCGGGAGATCGCGGCAAACCTCGGCCGGCTGACGACGACGCTGGAGCGGTATCCATCGCTGTTGTTGCTCGGCGACCCACCGAAGAAGGATCGCTGATGCGGACGACGGCCCTGGGACTTTGCGCTCTGCTCGCGGCCTGCAGCCTGGGGCTGAACCGGGAAGCGCCACAGAAGCAGCAGTTCGTGCTGGCGCCGGAACCGGGCGAGGCGCAGCCCCCGGTCGGGGATGCCGTGTTGGAACTGCGGCCGGTGTACGTGCACCGGACCTGGGCCGGGCGCGGGTTCGTGACCGTCGGGGAAGCGGGCGCGGTCGAGGCTGCGTTCTACGAGGAGTGGTTCGTGCCGCCGGCCGAAGCCGTCCACGACAGCCTGCTGGCCTGGCTCGATCGCTGCAGCGGTGCACGTGCAGTCGTGCCGGCCGGCACGCGACTCGACGTGACGCACCGGCTCGAATGCGACGTGCGGCAAGTCGGCGTCGTCGTCCGCGAGGCGGGGCCGGTCGGCATCGTCGCGATCCGCGCGATCCTGCTCGCCGAGGGCGGGTCGGTGCAGCAGGAGTTCCGCGCCGAGACTCCGCTCGAGGCGGACACGGCCGCCGCCCATGCCGCCGCCGTGCGCCGGTCGCTCGCGACCGTGCTCGCCGAGCTGTGCGCCTGGGTGCGGACGAAGCTGGCGGCCTGAGCCGCAAGGGCCGCGAACCCTCGCGGCGCGCGACGCTTCAAGTGGACCGCTCCAACGCGTTGGCGACCATTTCGCAGGCGCCGCGCGGCACTGGAGGCGCATGGACACCATCGCCGGCGGCCTCTTCTCGCCGAGCGAAGCGAGGCGCAGCCTTTGGCTGCACGGCCGCCGTAGCGATGAGCGGTATCCTGCCGCGCATGCGGCTGTTCCCGTTCGTGCTCGTCCCGGTGCTGACCCAGGTTTCGCTGACGGCGCAGGAGCCGGCTGCCAAGGCAGCGATCCGCTGGGAGACGGATCTCGCGGCGGCGCAGGCCGCGGCGCGCGAGGATGGCAAGCCGGTGCTCGCCTACTTCACGTTCGAGACTTGACACTGGTGCAAGGTTCTCGAGCGCGAGACCTTCCCCGTCGCCACGGTCGTGGCCAAGAGCAGTGACTTCCATTGGGTCCTCGTCGACCGCGATGCCACGCCGGAGATCCCCAAGCGGTTGAACGTGTCGGCGTATCCGGCGTTGCTCGTGCTCGGCCCGCAGGAGGAGAACGTCCATCGCTGGTCCGGCTTCCTGAAGGAGCCGGAGTTCCTGGTCGAGTTGGACGACGCCCTGCGCCGCTGGAAGCTGTTCCGCGAGGGTGACCCGTGGGATGCACCGCGGCCGCGGCCGGAGCAGCCGTTCGCCGGGCGGGATGCGACGGCGATCCCGGCGCCGAGTGACGAAGTGCCCGGCGGCATCGTGCGCTGCGGTGACGAGCTGTGGGTCGCGCAGGGGAAGATCGTGTACGTGCTCGATGCCCGGACGCACGAGCTGCGGCGCGAGGTCACGTTGCGGATGGTGCCGCAGGACCTGACGACCGACGGCAAATCGATCTACGTCGTCGATGCGCAGTGGTCGCAAGGCTCGCCGATCCAGCAGCTCGATCCCGCGAGCGGCAACGTGCAGCGCCGGATCACGACCGCGGCGAACCGGGGCAAGCCGGGCGCCGGCGCGCGCGGGATCTGCTGGCACGACGGCAAGCTGTACGTGCTCGAGATCTCCGGCAAGGTGCACCGCGTCGACCCCGCCAGCGGCGACGTCGAGCAGACGTTCACGACCGGCTGCAACTGGGTGTTCGGGCTGACGTTCGATGGGCAGCGCTTCGTGACCGTCGGGCGTACTGCCGTGCACTTCCTCGATCCGCAGACGCTGCAGCCCATCGAGCAGATCGACAGCAACTACCGCCTGCGCGCGATCGGCCACGACGGGGACGCGCTGCTGATCCTGGAGCAGCCGGAGTTCGGCTTCGGCCGCAAGCACGAGCAGATCCGCGTCTGGCCGCGCAAGACCATGATCTGGCGCCTGCCGACCAAGCGCTCTTGACCGCCGCGTGCGTGTCTGACACCCGGTGTACCGGTACACCGGGTGTCAGACACCTACGCAGCGGCCTGGCTACTCGTACCGCACCGCGTCCGCCGGGTCCTCGCGCACGATGCGCCAGCCCGGGACGAGGGACGTCGCGAGACCGACGAGCAGCGCGAACACCGGCACCATCGCGAGGTGTCCCCACGGGACGACGAGCGGTGCGTCGAGGCCGGCGACGCGACCGAGGCCCGCAACCAGCACGGCGCCGAGCGGCAGGCTGAGCACCAGCGCGAGCGCGGCGGCGAGGCAGGCGATGACGGCGCCTTCGGCCAGGAATCGCGCGCGCAGCGTGCGTCCGGTCATCCCGAGCGCGCGCAGCACGCCGATCTCGCGCGCGCGCCCGAGCGCCGCGAGAGTCATGCCATTGACCAGACCGACGGCGGAGACCCCCAGGATCAGCGCCAGCAGAACTTCGAAGAGGAAGAAGTCGCGCGTCACGTCGCGCAGCAGGTAGGCGACGATCTCGGCACCGGTCTTGCGCCAGTTCAACTGCGGCAGCGGTTCCGACAGCGCCGCCATGACCTGCCATGGATTCGCATCCGGCGTGAGGTCGACCGCGATGCGCTCGACGCTCTGCGTGCCGACGCAGAAGTCCTCACGCAGCCAGTGCGGGGCGGTCACCGCGAACGCCCGTTCATCCGGGAAGAACCCTGGTGCATCGGCGACCGCCAGCACCTCATAGGCCCGTGCCCCATCGTCGGTCGGCACGGCGACGAAGTCCCCCGCCGTCAGCCGCCGCAGCTTCGCGAGCCGCGTGCTGACGACGAGACTGCGGGTGGCCTGGTAGCGGTCGGCGCGCGCCGGATCCGCCGCGAACGGCATCCCGGGCCGCGCGAGCGCATCCACGCGCACGCCGCTCAGCGGAAACGGCACGCTGACATTCCCTTCGAACAGCGTCACCTGCGCGACGCCTGGCGCAGTCGCCGCCGTCGCCGCGACCTCCGGCGTCATCGCTGGCCCGGCGACGAACACGCGGCGATCCATCGCGACGGCGCCGAACGCCTCGACTTCGCCGCGCAGCGACGCGGTCAGGTGTTCGAGCCCGACATAGGCCAGCAGCACGACCGCGAGGCCGCAGACGGACGCCGCGATCCGGCCGGCATCCCGCGCGAGGCTGCGATCGGCCAGGAACGCCACGAGCGGCGCGCGGCGCGCGAGCACCCACAGCAGCGGCCGGCCGAACCAACGCACGACGCCGGGCGCGATCAGCAGCACGCCGCCGAACAGCAGCACCATCCCGCCGAGCTGCGCCAGCACGACCAGCGTCTCCCCCTGGTCGGCCGCGAGCAGCGGCGTCATCAGCAGGTACGCGAGCGGCAGCAGCACGACCAGCAGCACGAACAGGAACCGGTGCACCCCGGCCTGCGCGAACGTCGTGCCGTCCTCGAGCCCGCGCGCGGACAACACGCGCAGCGCCGTCACACCACGCGCGCGGTGCAGCGGGAACCACGCCCCTGCCAGCGTGAACAACACGCCGAGCCCCGCCGTCCAGGCGACGATGCCGACCGGCACCTCGAACCCGACCAGCTTCTTGCCGAACCCGAGCGTGCTGACTTCGAGCGCCTGGAACCACCAGGCCAGCAGCAGCCCCAGGCCGATCCCGAGCAAGGCACCAAGCCCAGCCAGCAGCGACGCCTCGGCCAGGAACACGAATCCGATCGCGCGCCGCGTCAGCCCCAGGCAGCGCAGGATCCCGATCGCGCGCAGCCGCTCGAGCAGCGACTGCGACAGGGTCTGGAACACGACGAACATCCCCAGCACCAGCGCGAGGCAACCGAGCACCTTGACGCCGTTGCGGAACGCGCGCTCGTCGGCTGCCTCCCCCAACATGCTCTGCCGCGCATCGGCGACGACATGCGCCTCGGCGAGCCGTTGGCCGAGCGCATCCACGTTGGCGCCCGGCGCACGCCGGACCTGGTAGACGACCGCACCGGCCGGCGCGAGCGCACGCGCCAGCGGGAACGAGCCGACGACGACCATGCCGAGCGCGCGCGCCCCCAGTCGCTCCGGCGCGAGGATCCCCTGCACGCGCACCCGCCGCGGTGCCGGCGCCACCGACTCGCCATCGACCGGGACCCGCTGACCGCCGCGGCAGCGGGACGCGGGTCCGGCCACGGCGGCGAGTTCGAGCTCCGTTCCGAGCCGGAGCTGCAGCTGTTCGGCGAGCGCGCTGCCGACCAACACGGCCTGATCTCCATCCAGCGGGCCCAGATCCCGCCCATCGGCGACGACGTAGTGCCCGAACTCACCGCTCGGCAGCGGCAACAGCCCGTGCAGCAGCGCCGGCACCTGCGCATCCCCGTCCGGTTGCCGGACCGCAACCGGGGCGAACCCGATCGCCGCCGTGTCGGCGACACCCGGCGCCTCACCCAGCTGCGCCAACACGAGCTCCGGCGCCACGTCGGCCGCGCGCGGCACCAGCTCGAAGTCGAAGTTCCCCTGCTCCCCCCGTCCCTGCAGCTGCCGGCTGCGGATGGTGTTGTGATCGAGCACCTGGATCGCGACGACGAGCGCGATCCCGAGCGCGATTCCGAGCACGGTCAGCGCCGTGCGGAGCCGGTTAGATGCCCAGCTCTTGCAGACGAGCAAATACGTCAGCCGCACCGAATCCACCGCCTCGCATGGCCCAGGCCGGATCCATCCGGCCGTCGTGCAGGAACAGGATCTCGTCCCCCGCCGCCGCATCGCGTGGATTGTGCGTGACGAGCAACACGGTCGTCCCGAAGCGCTCGCGCACGTCGCGCAGCAGCGCCACGATCTCCTCGCCGGCTTTCGACGACAGGTTGCCGGTCGGTTCGTCGGCCAGCACCAGCCGTGGCTGGTGCACCAGCGCGCGGGCGATGCTGACGCGCTGCATCTCGCCGCCGGACAGGCGGCGTGGCAGGCGTTCGGCCAGCGGCGTGAGTCCGAGCGCCTCGAGCAGGGCGGCGATCCGCTCCTGCTGCGACTGCGTCCGATCGCCGCGGATCAGCAGTGGGAGCGCGACGTTCTCCGCCACCGTCAGGTCCGGCAACAGGTTGAAGAACTGGAACACGAACCCGATCCGCTCGGCGCGCAGCTGCGCACGCCCGTCCTCATCGAGCCGGTTCAGGTCGACGCCATCGACGTGGACGGCTCCGGCCGACGGCAGGTCCAGCCCGGCCAGCAGGTGCAGCAACGTCGACTTGCCGGACCCGGACGGCCCCATGATCGTCGTGAACGACCCTTCGGCGAGGCCGAACGACACGCCCTTGAGGATCGGCAGCGCGTGGCCATCCACTTCGTGCAGCCGATACAGATCGCGCGCCTCGAGCAGCATCCGGGGCGTCCTTGTAACCGGCACCTTGCAACGAATCGCGCCCCTCGCGACGCTGCCCCGCCCCCATGGATGCCCTGATCGCAGTCCTGCCCGGCGACGGGATCGGCGTGGAGGTCACGCACGAGGCCTGTGCGGTCCTGCGGGCCGTCGGCGACCGGCATGGGCATCGCTTCACGCTCGAGCCCGGGCTGGTCGGCGCCGCGGCGATGGATGCCACCGGCGACCCGCTGCCGGCCGCGACGCGTGAGCTGTGCCGGCGCGCGCGCGCGATCCTGTTCGGCGCGATCGGCTCGCCGAAGTACTCCGATCCGTACGCACAGGTGAAGCCGGAGTCGGCGTTGCTGGAGCTCCGTGGCGGGTTCGGGCTCTACGCGAACCTGCGCCCGATCGTCCCGCACGCCGCCCTGCTCGACGCCTCGCCGCTGCGCGCCGACCGCCTCGCCGGCGTCGACATTCTGTTCGTGCGCGAGCTGACCGGCGGGATCTACTTCGGCGACAAGGGGCGCCGCGGCGACCGCGCACACGACACCTGCGTCTACACGGTCGGCGAAGTGGAACGCGTCGTGCGCCGCGCGGCGACGCTCGCGCGCACGCGGCGCCGCCGGCTGACGTCGGTCGACAAGGCCAACCTGCTGCAGACGTCGTTCCTGTGGCGCGAGACCGCGAGCCGCGTCGTCGCCGCGGAGTTCCCCGACGTCGAGCTGCGCCACGTGCTGGTCGACTCGATGGCGATGTTCCTGCTGCAGCGGCCGGCCGACTTCGACGTCGTCGTGACCGAGAACATGTTCGGCGACATCCTGACCGACGAGGCTTCGGCGCTGGTCGGCTCGCTCGGCATGCTGCCGTCGGCGTCGCTCGGCGAGCAGGGGTTCGGGCTGTACGAGCCGGTGCACGGCTCGGCGCCCGACATCGCCGGCAAGGGCATTGCGAACCCGATCGGCGCGATCCTGAGCGCCGCGATGTTGCTGCGCTACTCGCTCGAGCTGGAGTCCGAGGCGCGGCAGATCGAGGCGGCCGTCGCCAAGGTCCTGGCCGACGGGCTCCGCACGCCGGATCTCGCGCGCGGCGGCAAGACCTGCTCGACGCACGCGCTCGGGGCCGCGGTCGTCGCTGCGCTCGATCTGTCGCCATAGCCCCGCGCAGCGCGCAACCGGCGGTGCGAACGCCGCAAGCGCCGCATTGGCCCGATCTGCTCAATCCCCGGCGCCGGCGGTGTCGAAGGACTGCCCGACACGCAACCGGGAAGAGCATCGGGGATGGGAAGAATCGACAGAGGCACGATCCTCTGGACGCTGCTGCTCTGCGCAGCATGCGGTTCGGGTGATCGAGGAGCCGGCAGCGGCGGTGGCGATGGTGGCGGTTCTGGACAGTCTGCGGACAGTCTGCGCCTGCTCTCGCACGAGCCTGCTGTCGACGCGCTGCAGATCGCAACCACGACTCCGGTCGTGCTGCGCTTCGATGCGCCGGTCATCCAGGTCTCGCTGCAGGAGCCGGAGACGCGCCTGGTTCCTGCGGCCGGCGGGGATCCTCTGCCCGGCGCCTGGCGGTTCACCGATGGTGGCCGCACGGCGACGTTCACGCCGGTGACGCCACTCGAGCGCGAGACGGACTATCGGTTCGAGCTGTCGCCGCTGACGGCCGATCCTTACGGCCGCATCCTCGACGAGCTGCGTTCGTTCACGTTCCGGACCATCGACGAGTCGCCACCCGTCGTCGTCCGCTCCTCGATCCCGTCCGGCGCCCTCGGCGTCGACCGCATGGCCGCGATCGTGGTCACGTTCGATGGCGCGCTCGGCGCGGCTTCGGCGGATCCGGCACACGCGGTGTTGCTGGATCGCTTCGGCGTCGAGCATGCACTTGCGCTGACCGTGCGCGGGGCGGAGCTCGACTTGAAGCCGGTCGCCGATCTGCCGGGCAGCCTGCAGTTCACGCTGCACCTGCGCCGCAACGGCGTGCGCGATCGCGCCGGCAACGCGTTGGCTGCGACCTGGAAGCTCCCGTTCACGACGGCGGCCGACCCCACGCCGCCGCGCCTGCTGTCGCTGTGGCCGGATCTCGGAATCGGCGTGAGCCCGCGGATCGTGCCGGTGCTGCGCTTCGACGAGTCGATCGATCCCGCCAGCATGGACGGCGGCGCGCTGTCGCTGGCCGACGAGCATGGCAACATGATCCACTGCGTTGCAGAGCTGACGCCGGACGGGCGCGAGCTGCGCTTCGCACCGCAGGAGCTGCTGGTCAGCGGCCGCAACTACCAGCTCTCGATCCATGGCGGACCGGGCGCCGTGACCGACCGCAGCGGCAATGCACTCGCCAGCTCGCAGACGCTGACGCTGATCCCAGGCGTCGATGCCGCGCCGCCGGTCGTGACGCAGGCATTCCCGCGCGACGGCGACGTCGGCATCGCACTGCACACCGACCTGCAGGTGACGTTCGACGAGCCACTCGAAGCCGCGCGCGTCCACGCCGGCACCGTGCAATTGACGGTCGACGGGTTGCCGATTGCCGGAACCCTGACGCTGGCCGCGCCGGACCGGATCCGGATCGTCCCGGCCGCCCGCCTCGCACCCGGCCGGCGCCACGAGCTGCGCCTGCTCGGCGGCCACGACGGGCTGCGCGATCCTGCCGGCAATCTGCTGCCGGCCGACGTCGTGATCCGGTTCACGACGGCCGACGACGTGACGCTGCCGACCGCGCTGCTGGCGCCGTCGGAGGGTTCCGCCGCCGTCAGTCCGGACGCCAGGCTGACCGCCGTCTTCGACAGCATCCTCGATCCGCTGACGGTGACCGCCGACAGCGTGCAGCTGCGCGCCGGCAACGTGCCGGTGCCAGGCGACCTGTCGCTGCTGCGGGGCGGCCGCGTCGTGCAGTTCGTGCCACAGCAGCCGCTGGCACCCGGCTACACGTACACCTGGAGCATGCGCGCCGGCCCGGACGGCGTCCGCGAGCAGAGCGGCAACTGGCTCGAGCGCGACCTGACGACGACGTTCCGCGTCGGTCACGAATACGACCGCCTGCCGCCGTTCGTGGCGGCGACGCTGAACGGGATCGCCGACCAGCGCAAGCGCAGCCAGACGCTCCCGCCGGATGGGTTCACGATCGACGTCCGCGCGAACGACACGGTGCACTACGCGGTCGACCTGGCCTCGGTCGAGGTGGTGCTGCGCGGCGCCTCGCCGACGCCGGACCCCGACGCGCTGTTCGCCCTCGCGAGCTGCACACCCGGCCGCCTCTCGATCCGGTTGCCGGCGTCGCTGGCACTGGCGAACGGCGACTACGAGCTGGAGGTGCGGCTGCGGGATCTGTCCGGCAACCAGGCGAGCTCCGGCCCGCTGCCATTCCGCGTCGCCCCGTTCGCACCTGAGGTGCAGCCGTTCGAGCGCCTGCAGGTGGTCTGGGTCCGCTTCGACATGGACCGCGACAGCAACGGGAAGCCGGACTTCACCGACGACCTGCTGCGCCTGGGGCTGATCGCCGAAGGGGACCCGATCGGGCGGAACGCGCGCGTCGAAGCGATCGTGCGTGATGGCCTGCTCGCCGCCGCACACGAGCTGTACGGGCGCACGCCGGATGGCAGGTCTGCCTCCGCAGGTGCGGTCCGGATCCGCCTGACGCACCGCCGGCCGCTCGGCGTCCCGCACATGCAGATCGCGGTCGGCGGGCTCGATCCGGAAGGCGCACGCAACCGCACGCTCGGCGCCGAGTCGACCGGGATCCTCGGCCGCGCCTGGTACGACTACCGCAACAGCTCCGTCACCGACACCAACGTCGGCACGCGTCCGGGCCTCGGCGTGTTCCCGGGCGAGCTCCTGCTGTTCCAGGCCAAGCTGCACTTCCAGGTCTACCCGAGCTACACGACGGTCTGGGCACGCGCATTCCTGCCGCTCGCACCGGCGCTGCAAGGCACACCGGCCGGCCGGCATCCGCTCGACGCGACGGTGCTCGCACCCGGGTTCGACTTCGACAACGCCGGCGCCGAACAGCGCGCGCGCTACCTGGCGGTCTTCGGCGCGGCCGACGACTGGGCGGTGGCCAACGGCGTCATCCTCGCGCACGAGATCGGGCATTCGCTCGGGCTGACGGCGCCCGGTCCGAACCCGCTGGGCCTGCATGGTGACGACTCGCTGCACAACGAGGCGAGTGAGCTCAGCGACGTCATGGCGCCCTCGGTCAGCTACGAGGCGCTGGTCTCGCTGCCGTACGCGTTCCGCGATCTCAACCTCGCCTACCTGCGCCAGAGGCTGCTGCTGCGATGAAGACCCTGCTGCTGGTTCCGTTCCTCGCGCTGGCCGCGACTCCTGCGGCGCAGGACGAAGCGACGACGCTGGCCCGCCTCGCCGATCGTGCGGCGCACATCGTCGTCGGCCGTGTGGTCGCGAGCATTCCCGACGGGCATGGGGATCGCGTCGTCACGTTCCGCACGCTCGAACTGCTGCGCGGCGACGTCGGCGCGCAATGGACCCTGCGCGAGCCGGACGGGGACGCCTGCGGGCGTGCGCTGCGCGGGCTGCTGCCGGGTGCCGCCTGCATCGCGTTCCTCGACGCCGCGGAGCCGGCCGCGCTGGTCGTGCCCGGACCGCGGGCGATCCCGCTGCTCGATCCGGAGCTGCGTGCGCAGCTGCGCACCCTGCTCGCGACACCGGACGAAGCGGCCCGGCTCGGGCTGTTCGCCGCGGCCTTGCAGTCCGGGTCTGCACGCGTGCGGGCCGACGCTGCCGAGTCGCTGGCGCAGAGCCGGCTGCTCGCGACCGCCGGCGCGAACGTCCGCAACCTCGTCGCGCAGGCGCTGGCACCGACGCTGCAGCGCCCGGCGCCGGAGACACCGGCACTGCTGCGCGTCGCGGCGCAGCTGCGCCTCGACGCCGCGATCGCGCCGCTGTTGGACTCGTATCTCAGCGAGAGCGAGAGCGTGCTGGACCCGCTGCTGCTGCGGTCCCTCGCCAGGCTCGACCCGCTGCTGGTCGTGCACGGGATCGCCGTGCGCACGGCATCCGACGAACCGCGTCGGCTGCGCGCCGTGCCGCTGCTCGAGCTGCTGCCCGAGCCGCAGGCGCGAGGACTCCTGCTCGGCTGGTGCTCGGCACGGAATCCGGAGCTCGTACGCAGCGCCGCGGCAGCGCTGCGCCGCGCCGGAGTCCACGACCCGCGCCTGCAGGCGCTTGTGCCCGAGCCGGCGGCACAGCCGCGGCCGCGCTTCCGCGTGCTCCGCCCGGAGGCGGTCCGGTGAAAGCCGGTCGCGCGAAGCCGCCGGATCCAGGCGATCCGCGTCTGCAGTGGGCGATCTCCGAGATCGTGACCAGCACGCGGATCCTGCGCGCCTGCGAGCAGCTGCACGTCCGCACGATCGGCGACTTCCTTACCGTCGATCCGGACCGGATGCTCGCCAGCCGCGGCGTCGGACCCGGCAGCTACCGCGCCGCGCGGCGCGCCGTGCGGCGGTTCCTCGAGAAGCCGGTCCCCGCGGCCCCGCTCGCGTTGTCGCCGCAAGAGCAGAGCCTGCCGATCGCTCCGCTCGCGCCCGAACCGAAGCTGCAGACCGCGCTGCTCAAGCACAAGATCCAGACCGTCGGTGACTTCCTCGCGACACCGCGTGCGCAGTTGCTGAGCGGACGCGGCCTCGACGCCAAGAGCTACGAAACGGTCCTCGACCGGATCCACGCGCTCGTGCGCAGCCGCACGCAGGATCCAGGGCTGCTGCCGGACGCGCTGCTGCGCTTCCCGACTTCCGGTCTCGGCCTCGCCGCCGAGCTCGACCAGCGGCTGCTCGCGCTCGGTCTCGGTGACCTCGGCACGCTGCTGCGCACGCAGCCGGACTGGCTGCTGCAGCAGACCGGCGTCGGGTTCGCCGGTGTGCAGCAGATCCGCGAAGCGCTCGACCGCACGTTGCGCGCCGGTCTGGACCAGGTCGCGACGCCCGGTCCGAACGAACTCGAGTCGTTCAGCGCGTTCTTCGAGAAGGTCACGTCGGTGTTGGAGCCGGTCGAGAGCGACTGGCTCCGGATGCGCCTGCTCGCACCGACAGCGGGACGGCCGACCGCCGAGTTGGGCATGCGGCTCGGCCTCGGCAAGCGGGAAGCACGCCAGCTCGACAGCCGCGTGCGTCGCAAGCTGCACGAGCGTGCCGCCGGTCTGATGGCGCGCCTGCGCCGCGACGGTGAGCGGGAGCTCGAGGCCTATGAGGGGATCCTCGAGCCCGGACGGATCGCTGCCGGCACGCTGCTCGCCGACGCGGCGAAGGGGACGCGCGATCCGCTGCTGCCGCTGCGGCTGCTCGCGTTCTGCTTCCCGCGGCTGTTCCACCTGCACGGCGAGATGCTGACGACGCTGTCCTTGCGGCACCTGCCGCGCGTGCGCCGACTGCTGCGGGCCGGGACGCGGCGCGGGCGGCTGCCAGTCGCCGTCTCGTCGCTCGACGCCTCGCTGCGCGAGCAGGGGATCGAAGTGCCGGCCGGGCTGCTGCAGCGGCTGCTGCGCGAGCTGCCGGGGATCCTGATCGCGATCGACCCGGATCTCGGCGACGTCGTGCGCGCGACCGACCTGATCGCCGACCGGGTCGCCGCGATCCTCGATGAGCAGGGTCCGCTGACGGTCGAAGACCTGCTGTTCCACTACCGCGACCGGCATCGGCGCGGCAGCGTCGGACGCCTGCAACAGCACCTGTATGCCGATGCGCGGTTCCTCGAGGTCGGCCCGCGCACCTGGAGTCTGCGCGCGCGGCACTCCGACGAGCTGGACATCGCCAAAGGGGAGGCGGAGCGGATCGTCAACGCGATCATCGCCGGCAAGCGGCGCGCGTCGGTGCGCGAGTTCGTGCAGGATGCCGACCGCTCGCCACGCACGGTCTACCTGCTGATCGACTGCATGCGCCGCAACCCGGCGCTGCGTTACCTGGGCCGCGGCGACTTCTGCCCGGCCTCGTCGCTGGCGTCGCAGGCGATGCTGGAGCTGCGGCAGATGTTCCGCCGCGCCATGGGCGAAGTGCCGCTGGCGCGGTTCCTGGCCAACCAACCGGAATCACGCCGCCGCAAGATCCACCGCCTGCTCAGCAACAACCGCGCGTTCATCGAGCCGTCGCCGGACCGGATCGACGTGCTGACCAACTATCCGTTCAACGAGGAGCGGCTGGCCCGGCTGCTCGAGATCGTCGATCGCACGCTCGACCAGCGCGGCGGCTACGCCTCGCTCGACCGCCTGATCGGCGCGATCAATGCCGGTCAGCTCGGCGGCGCCTTCCTGACGCGGCACTTCCTGCGTGATCTGCTGCGCCGGCATGCGCAGCTCGACTTCCTGCCGAGCGGGATCGTCGCCCGCCCGTCGCTCGGGCTCGTCGCCTGGATCATGAGCCGCGCGCACGACGCGATCCGCTGCGCCGGGGTCGGGCTGACGATCGCCGAGATCCTGCTCGACCACCCGGAGCTGGCCGAGTTCGCCGACTGCCTGGAGCAGTTGCTCGAGCAGGACCCGCTGGTGCAGACGCAAGACGGGCAGCGGTATCAGCTCGTCTGAGTGCTGGGTTCCCGGCTGCGCGTCAGGGTGCGCAGCTGCGCACCCGCGCATTCCCAGCGGAGCATCGAGTCGGCGAGCCAGACCGCCAGCGGTGCCGCGGCCGCCCCGGCCAGCACGTCGATCACGTAGTGGTAGCGCAGCGCCATCGTGCTGAAGACCAGCCCGAGCCCGACCGGCAGCATCCCCCAGAACAGCCGCCGCGCGTGCCGCCACGCGAGGGCCAGCGTGACCAGCGTCAGCATCGTGTGGCCGCTCGGGAAACAGTCCCAGCGGTTCCATTCCGCGCTGTCGAGCAGCCGGTGCACCCCATCCGCGAGCCACAGCCCCGGCTGCGGGTCGCCGTGCCACAGGAACCGGTACGGCGGCAGCGTCGGCCAGACCAGGTAGCCGAGGTAGCTGAGCAGGAAGCCGAACGCCACCGTGACCAACGTCGCGTAGCCGGCCGCCGTGCGGTGCTGCACCAGCAGCGTCGCGATCAGCACGATCGGCAGCAGATAGAACGTCGCGTAGCAGAGCTGCAGCAGCTCGACCGCCAGCGGCGACAGCGCACCCTGCAGCGCGACGGTCGGATCGAAGCCGAACAGCGCCCGGTCGACGTCGATCCACAGCAGCTCGAACGGCTCCGGGTGGATTCCCGGCAACAGCAGGCCGAGGCTCTGGAACACGACCGGGAGGGCGACGACCGTGTACAGGCCCTGCGCCAGCAGCCGGCCCCACGCAGTGCGGCCGCGCGTGACGCGCGGCAGCACGAGCAGCCCGGCGAGCAACCCGACGTGCAGCGCGACGTAGCTCGCCGTGCGGGCCGGCTGGTCACCGGGAGCCGTGAAGCCGAACGCACCGGCGATGGCCAGGACCGTCAGCAGGTACCACGCGAAGATCCGCTCGAACAGCGACAAGGCGGCGCGGACCTTACCGCGCCGGCACTCCGACCGAGCCCGCTTCCTTGGCCGCTGGGCGCGGCACCAGCAACCACCCGCCGGCGACGCCGACCAGCAGTCCGGCGGCATGCGCCGGCCACGCGGTCGACGCCGCATCCGCCGGCGCCGCCAGCTCGAGGATCGGCGGCACCTGCAGCGCCGCGAACACGAGCCCGAGCAGCCACGCCGGCAGCTCGACGAACACCGGCCAGATGACGACCGGCACGATCAGCAGCACGCGTGCCCGCGGGACGCGCGCGAAGTAGGCGCCGGCCAGGGCGAACACGCCGGCCGAGATCCCGACCATCGGGACAGCACGCATCGGCTCGACCAGCAGCTGTCCGAGCGCGCCGAGCACGACGCCGGCGAGCAGGATCCACAGCATCCGCGCCCGTCCGGCCAGCCGCTCCAGCGTGCCCCCGAACAGCCGCAGGAACAGCACGTTGCACAGCACGTGCAGCGGGCCGGCGTGCAGCAGGGCATACGTGACGAACGGCGCGACGCCGAGCTCGAGCAGCTCCAGCAACCGCGCGTGCCCGTGCTGCCCGGCCGGATAGCGCCATACCAGCGTCACGTCCCTGGGCGCGAACGCGAACCGCTCGACCAGCGCGCGCCACGCCGCCGCATCGAGCGACCATTGCCAGGCGTAGGCGAGCAGCAGGACCAGGCAGAGCCCGGCCGTCCAGAGCGCGCGACCGCGGATGCCGAGGTCGTCGCGCAGCGGGATCAGGAGCTGTCTCCGTTGCCGGCGGCCGGTGCCGGGGTCTTGCTGCCGGCGGTCTCCTTCATCGTCGCGGTCTTGCCGTCGTAGCTGAGCAGCCGCCCCTTCCCCCCTTCGCGCGTCTCGATGTGCACCGGCCGGCGCCACAGCGAATGCACGTTCTCCAGCGTCTTCAGCGCTTCTTCGAACTGCAGGTCGGCGCCATGCCAGTCGTGCAGCATGTACAGCTCACCGCGGTTGCGGTAGTTCGCGTCGGTGACCTCGATCCGCGGCTGGCCGAAGTTGGTCAGTGCGTTCAGCAGGCTGTCCTTGACCTTGTGCCAGTCGCGGTCGGCGATCTCGTAGCGACCGGTGGCCTGGTTGAACGCGAACACGAACAGCCGTTGCTGCTCGGCGAACTCGGCGTCGATGAACTCGTCGATGAACGACACGTCGTTGAAGATCCGCCGCACCTCGAAGATCTTCTCGCGCCCGAGCCCGGCGGCGCGGTCCCACTGCTTGCGCACCTCGACGTCGTCGCAGTCGTCCCACTCCTTGCCGAACCGGCCCTTGTCCCAGCGCTGCTCGATGTGGCGCCAGAGCTCGATCCCGATCTTGTACGGATTGATCTGCCCCGGCTGCGTGAACATCGTGCCGGAGTGCGCCTCGGCGTAGTTGACGATCTCGCTGGCCTCGACGAGGTGGCGCGTCATCAGCAGCGAGTGCCAGTAGCTCGCCCACCCCTCGTTCATGATCTTGGTCATCCCCTGCGGCGCGAAGTAGTACGCCTCGTCGCGCAGCATCGCGAGCACGTCCTGCTCCCACACCTGCAGCGGCGCATGCTCGACCAGGAACTTCAACACGTCGCGCGCCGGCCGCGCCGGGAACCGCTCCTGCCGGGCCTGCTCCTCGACCGCCTCCTCCCGCTGCCGCGCCAGGAACTGCGGCGGGTTGATGTAGCGGTCCATGTAGTCCTTGGCCGCGATCTTGAACACCGGCGGCTCCTTGTCCGGCGCCGCGTCCTCGGTCGCGCGCGCGCGCGGCCGCGCCTCGCGCTGGATGAACGGCGAATGGATGTCGATCAGGTTGTCGAGCGAATGCACGACGTCGATGAAATTCTCGACGCGCTCGACCCCGTGGCGGTCCATGTAGCGCCGGATCCGGGCGCCATGGTTCGCCATGACGTCCATCATCTTGCGCGACGTCTTGCCGAACCAAAGGTTGTTCTTGAAGAAGTCGCAGTGCCCGTAGACGTGCGCCATGACGAGCTTCTGGTCCGTCAGCGCGTTGCTACGCATCAGGTACGCGTAGCACGGGTCGTTGTTGATCACGAGCTCGTAGATCTTCGACAGCCCCCAGGTGTAGCTCTTCTGCAGCTGCTCGAACTCCATGCCGAAGCGCCAATGCGGATACCGCACCGGGAACCCGCCGTACGCCGCGATCATGTTCAGCTCGTCGGCGTCGACCAGCTCGAAGATCACGTCGTAGAAGTCGAGCCCGTACCGCGCCGCCAGCTCGCGCGTCTCGTCGCGGATCTTGGCCAGTTCCGGCGTCAGGTTCGCCATGCTCAGCGGCCCTTGCCGAGGAAGGCCTTGATCGCGCCGAGGATCCCGTCGCGATCGAGGATGTCGGCCGTCACCACGCGGTCGTCACTGCGGAACGGGCCGTCGAGGTCCTTGCGGAACTGGCCGGAGCCGTAGGCGCTCTTGACCTGGCCGTAGCAGAACTGGTTGCAGCCGGGCAGGATCCCGGTCTTCAACAGCTCGACGCAGCGCTCGGTGTCGCGCGACGACCAGTTGTCGCCGTCGGAGAAATGGAACGGATAGACGTTCCACTCGCTGGCCGGGTACTTGTCCTGCATCACGCGCAGCGCCAGCTCGTACGCCGACGAGATCTTGGTGCCGCCCGACTCGCGCAGGTGGAAGAACGTGTGCTGGTCGACGACGTGCGCCACCGCGTCGTGCACGATGTAGGTCACTTCGAGGTTGCGGTACTGGTGCCGCAGCCAGGTGTCGATCCAGAACGCCGTGATGCGCACGATCTCCTTCTGCTCACGGCCCATGCTGCCGGAGACGTCCATCATGTAGAGGATCGCCGCGCTCGCCTGCGGGACCTCGCGCCGCGTCACCGAGCGGAACCGCAGGTCGTCCTTGATCGGCACGATGACCGGACGCTCCGGGTCGTACGTGCCGGCCGCGATCTCGCGCTTCAGCGCCTGGCGGAACGTGCGCTTGAAGTGCCGCAGGCTCTGCGGCCCGCTGCGTGAGATTCCGGTGAACCGTCCGCCCGGCGCGCGGATCGTCTTCTCGCCGCGCGGCTGGATCCGCGGCAGCTCGAGCTCGTCACCGAGGATCTTCGCCAGCTCGTCGAGCGGGACGTCGACCTCGAGCACGTGCTGGCCGGCCTGCTCGCCGGCCTGCGCGCCCTCCCCCTCCTGCACGTCGACGGCATCGCCGGTGTCCCCTTCGCCCTGACCGACGCCGCCCTGCGGGTTCTTGCCGAAGCGGAACCGCGGCAGCTGGATCTGCGGCAGCGGGATGCTGATCCAGTTCTTGCCCTGCTTGCCGATCAGCTCGCCGGAGGTGACGAACTTGCGCAGGTCGCGCTTGATGCGACCACGCACGATGTCGCGGAAGCGACCGCGGTCCTGCTCGATCTTGCGTACGGCCACCGCTCGGTCCGCCCGCTCCTACTCGCCCTTGGTGTCGCCGCGCGCGAAGATCGACGCCACGTAGTTCAGCACGTCGTTGGCGGAGATCTCGTCGTAGCCGAAGTCCCGGATCAGGCGGCTCTTGACCACCTCGATCTTCTCCTGCGTGTCCTTGTCGACGACGGTCGAGACCAGGCTGGTCAGCTTGATCGAGTCCTTCTGGTCCTCGAACAGCTTCAGCTCGAGCGCGCGGTGCAGCCGCTCGTTGGTCTTGTAGGTGAACGTGCGCCCCTCGATCGCCAGCGCGCCGATGTAGTTCATGATCTCGCGCCGGAAGTCGTCCTTGCGCGAGT
>CAZABP010000055.1:0-28479 GCA_964483245.1 uncultured candidatus Brocadiaceae bacterium
CCGCCCTCGGGTGCGGGGGCCGGCCGCAGCCGCGGAGGCTTGGTGAAACGACTTCCATGGATCGTGTCGTGATCCGTCGTCTGCCTGGCCTTGCTCATGACGCTTCGTCGTGGGTCCTGGCGGCGACGAACTGCCGCCATCTGCTGCGCGCCTGCCGCTGCAGGAAGCACTCCAGCAGCGCCGCGCGATGCTCGGCAGTGTGCTCCCGCAGCACGCGCGCGCGTGCGCGTTGCGCGATCGCTGTGCGCTCGCGCTCGCTGGTGCCCTGCAGCACGGCCAGCACGTCGTCGGCCGTCGTCACGAGCAGGATCTCCCGCCCAGGCTCGAAGTAGCGCTCGATTCCGGCCCAGCGATCGGTCACCACCGGCACGCCAGATGCCGCCGCTTCGAACATCCGCACGCTCGGCGAATACCCCCAGCGGCGCATCGCGCGTCGCGTGACGTTCAGCGTGAAGCGCTGGGGGCAGTAGAACGAACCGTGTTGGTCGGGCGGGACGTGCTCGCGGTAGTCGACGTTGCCGGGCCACGCCGCACGATCCGGGAAGCCAGGCCCGGCGATCTCGAACCTGCCTTCCGGCCAACGCGCAGCAGGCAGCAGCAACAGCTCGCGGATCCGAGCTTGGCGACCTTCGCTGTAGGTCCCGAGATAACCCAGATCCACGCGCGGCTTCCCCTCCTGCGGGTGGTGCGCGCCCGGATCGGCGAAGCACGGAAACTCGATCGCCTGCCGCGAACCGAAGTGATCTTCGAGATAGCGCAGGATCGGTCCCCCCGTGAATGACAGGTAGACGTCGTAGCGCGCGATCTGGTCCGGCTGCAGATAGCCGCAGGTCCCGCCTTCCAATCGCTGCAACGTCACCGGCGTGTCGATGTCGTAGAACGCGGACATCCCGCGCCCGAGTTCGAGCACGACCTCCCCGACCGCATCTCCTTGCGGGACGTACGAGCCGACGACGACCAGATCGGCGTCGCGGATCAGCATCGAGAACCGGTCCCGCAGTTCCTCGAGCGATTCGTACAGCTCCGTCCGGCAGTACGGCGGCTCCGGCAGGTCCCGGTTGGCCGCGTACCACGGCTGGTCCCGCTCCAGGAACGTCACCTCGTGCCCGCGGCGCGCCAGTGCGCGCGCGAGCGCGCGGTAGCCGGTTGCGTGGCCATTCCCCCACGACGACGTGATCGAGAGACCCAAGAACAGTACGTGGCTCATCTGCGGTTCCTGGTCAGGACTTCGTCGACGCGCGTCGCGCGCTCAGCATGGGTGTGCTGCGCCAGCACCCGTCGCGGCGAGCCGGTTCCGACCGATCCAGCCGGGTGCAGAAAAACCGATGCGCGCGCCCTTGCTGCGGGACTGACCGACCGCGGTCACGCCCATACCTCCACGAGCGCCTTGAAGAAGCCGTCCGGCCTCTCGGCAGCCGTTGCGATCGCAGTGGACAGCCCGAGCAGGGGCACGCGCATCGAGTACAGCGGAGGGGTGTCGACGCGACCGGCAGCGCGCGCAGCGAGCGCGTATCGCATACCGGTCATGCACACGGGGTTTCTCCGCTCGTGCGCATGGATGACGTCGATCCCCTTCCAATTCCATGGTTGCAGGTCGACCTCGCGACCTTCGTCCCGGTGATGGCGCCGTCGCGTCATATCGCGAGCCCTCGACGCTCCAGCTCCGCACTCGCGAGGTCCGTGTGGTCGCCGGCCAATTGGCCTTCGAGCCAGCCCGCGAGCTCGGCGAGGCCGGCCTCGAAGCCGACGCGCGGCTCCCAGCCGAGCAGGTCGCGCGCCTTGGAGATGTCGGCGTAGCAGTGCCTGACGTCACCGGTGCGGCACTTGCCGAGGATCGTCGGCTGCAGGCGCTGCAGACCGAGCACGCGGGCCATGCTCTCGGCGGCCTCCAACACCGTACGCGGCTCGCCGCTCCCGATGTTGAGGACCTCGCCGTCGGCACCGTCGTCGGTCAACGCCATCCGGCAGGCGCGTGCCATGTCGCGCACGTGCACGAAGTCGCGCCGCTGCCGGCCGTCTTCGTAGAGGACCGGCGGACGTCCGTTGAGGTACCGCGACGCGAAGATCGCGAGCACGCCGGTGTATGGGTTCGACAGCGACTGGCGCGGGCCATACGCGTTGAAGAACCGCAGCGCCACGGTCGGGATCCCGTACGCGCCGCCGAGCATCAGGCAGAACCGCTCCTGGTAGTACTTCGTCAGCGCGTACACCGAGGCCGGCTCCGGGTACTTCGTCTCCGGCGTCGGCGCGGGCGCCAACACAGTCCCATCGTCGGTCGAGGGCTCGAACCGACCGCGCGCCAGCGCGAGCGGGGAGCGGCTGACGCGGTGATACGGCAGCCCGTCTTCGTCGGTGTAGAGCCCTTCGCCGTAGACGCTCATGCTGGAGGCGACCAGCAGCTTGTCGAGCCCGCGGCGCATCGCGGCTTCGAGCAACACGGCGGTGCCCCGGCAGTTGACGTCGGTGTAGGCCGCGCACTCGTACATGCTCTGACCGACGCCGACCGAAGAGGCGAAGTGCACGATCGCATCGATCCCGTCGAGCGCGCGCTGTACGGCGCGAGGATCACGAACGTCGCCGACCTGCAACTCCACTTCCGGGTCGAGATCGACCGGCCGTGCGGTGTCTTCGCCGTGCACCTGCGCCGTCAGCGCATCGAGCACGCGCACGCCGTGCCCGTGTTGCAGCAGCTCTTCCGCCAGATGCGAGCCGAGGAAACCGGCTCCGCCCGTGATCAGGACATTCCTTGGCATGTGCGTCGACTCCGGCTCGTGCGAGGTGCGGAGTGCTGCGCCGTCAGCAATGGCCATGCCGCGAGCGCGCGCATTCGCAGACCCTTGCGCAGTCCCGATCCGGCCGCCTGGACATGCACATGCTGCACCGGCTGCTGCTCGCCGTTGCACGAGCGCGCGGGTCCTGGCCCGCGAGACGCCGGACCGCCCGGCCACTGGCGGTCGTCGACCGCATCAGTCAGGACCACACAGCTCTCTGGCGCTGACCAGCACGCTCGACCTGAGGTCTCCGAGGCACGGCGTTTGTTGCCGGTTCCGCGACGCGATTCTGAACTCCTGACCCCCTGAGGATGCCATGACACCACGTGGATGGAGCAACAAGGACGAGCGCCAGTACGAACACATCAAGCGCAGCGCGCGCAGCCGCGGCAAGTCGACGCGACGCGCGAAGGAGATCGCCGCCCGCACGGTCAACAAGTCCCGCCGCAAGCAGGGGCGCACGCCGAGCCGGCGCAGCCAGGGCACCGGGAATCCGAACAGCGGCCTCGAGGAGCGGACCAAGCAGGAGCTCTACAACATGGCCGCCGACCGTGACATCGATGGTCGCAGCAAGATGAACAAGAAGCAGCTCGTCCACGCGCTGCGGAGGGGCTGAGCAGCATGGCGGCCACGATCAAAGTCATCGAGCTGATCGGCGTCTCCGCGCAGAGCTGGGACGAGGCCGTCCGCGCCGCAGTCACCGAGGCCTGCCGGACGATCCGCAACGTGCACGGCATCGACGTCCTGAACCAGACCGCGAAGGTGCGCGACGGCCGGATCTACGAGTACCACGCCAACGTCAAGATCGCGTTCGTCGTCGAGGACATGTCGGCGAAGTGATCCGAGGCGCCAGCCGCGCCGCCGATGACTGGCGCCTGCACGCCCGCCAGGCAAGGCCTGCGCGCTGGAGCGCGGGCCCCGTTCTTGCTTTGCTGGCGCCGTGGGCTTGCGGACGTATCAGGCCAAGCGCGACTTCGACAAGACGCCGGAACCTCGCGGTCGCGCCAAGCGGCGGCGCGGCGACCACCTGACCTTCGTGATCCAGAAGCACGCGGCCCGGCGGCTGCACCACGACTTCCGACTCGAGTTGGACGGCGTGTTGCTCAGCTGGGCGGTGCCCAAGGGGCCGCCGACCGAGCCGGGGGCCAAGGTGCTCGCGGTGCGGACCGAAGATCATCCGCTCGAGTACGGCTCCTTCGAGGGCGTGATTCCGTCCGGCGAGTATGGCGGTGGCACCGTGATGCTGTGGGACCACGGCCGCTGGACGCCGGATGGCGAAGCGCACGCCGCGCTCGCTCGCGGCAAGCTGGACTTCCGGCTGGATGGCGAACGTCTGCGCGGGCGCTGGACGCTGACGCGCATGCGCGGCGGGCGGGATGCCGCCAAAGAGAACTGGCTCCTGATCAAGCGCCATGACCGCGAACCGGGCGGGCAGACTGCCGATCCGGGCCTCGACGAGAGCGTGACGACCGGTCGCTCGATGCAGCAGATCGCCGCTGGCAAAGGGAGCACGAAACCGCGCCGCAAGCGCGCGCCTCAGGATGCGCCCGCCAATTCGTGCAGCCGGCGCAAGGCGCGCTCGCAGTTCGACCCGTCCGTCGCGACCGGTGCCCGCAAGGCCCGCCAACCTCGTGCGCTGCAGCCTCAGCTCGCCACACTCGCGCAGCATGCGCCGAGCGGCGATGGCTGGTTGCACGAGCTGAAGTTCGACGGCTACCGGATGTTGGCTCACGTCACGCAACACCGCGCGCGGCTGATCACGCGCGGCGGAAAGGACTGGACCGACCGGTTCCCGGCCATCGCGGCCGCGATCGAAACGCTGCCGCTCGAGCGGGGGATCCTCGACGGCGAGATCGTCGTGTTCGGCGCCGGTGGGATCTCCGACTTCCAGGCGTTGCAGAACTCGCTGCGCGGGGGTCGGGGCAAGCAGGTCTACTGCCTGTTCGACCTGCCGCACTGCGGTGGCTACGACCTGACCGGCACGCCGCTGGCGGAGCGGAAGGAGTTGCTCGCCCACCTGCTCGCAGCGGCGCCGAGTGATCGGCTGCGCTTCAGTGAGCACGTCGCCGGCGACGGCGCCGGATTCCTGCGCCATGCCTGCGAGCTCGGACTCGAGGGTGCCGTGTCCAAGCGCGCGGACGCGGGCTACCAGCAGGCGCGCTCCAAGCAGTGGATCAAAACCAAGTGCCTGGCGCGGCAGGAGTTCGTCGTCGGCGGCATGACGGCGCCGGAAGGAGCGCGCAGCGGATTCGGCGCGTTGCTGCTCGGGACCTATGACGAGCGCGGCGAGCTGCGGTTCGCCGGGCGGGTCGGCACGGGATTCACGCGCCGCTCACTCGCCGAGCTGAGCACGAAACTCGGCAAGCTCGAACGCAACCGCCCGCCGTTCGCCGATCCACCGACCGGCGCCGACGCGCGCGGCGTGCGCTGGTTGAAACCGGAGTGCGTCGTCGAAGTCGCGTTCACCGAATGGACCGACGATGGTGTCCTGCGTCATCCCGCGTTCCTGGGCGTGCGGGAGGACAAGGACCCCCGCGAGGTGCACCGCGAGCAGCCGGCGCGTGCGGCCGCCTACCGCGCTGCCACGCCCCGCACCGCGGCGGCGCAACGGCCACCGCCCCGCGAGCGCAACACCGCGCCTGCGGACGTGCGCCTGACGCATCCCGACCGCGTGCTGTATCCCGACCTCGGCATCACGAAAGCGGAGCTCGCCGAGTACTACGTCGCCGTGGCCGACCGGCTGCTCCCGCATGTCGTCGACCGTCCGCTGACCGTCGTGCGCTGTCCGCGTGGACAGGGTGAGAAGTGCTTCTATCAGAAGCACGCGACCCAAGGCCTGCCGGACGAGATCCGTGCGGTCACCGTGCGCGAACGGGACGGCACGGCCGAGTATCTCGCGATCGACGATCTGCCGGGACTGATCGCGCTCGTCCAACTCGGCGTGTTGGAGCTGCATCCATGGGGCAGCCGCGCAGATCGCCTCGACCGGCCCGATCGCATCGTCGTCGATCTGGATCCGGGTCCCGGCGTCGCCTGGGCTCGCGTCGTGGCAGCGGCCAACAGGATGCGCGAGTTGCTCGCTGAGCTCGGCCTGCAGAGCTGGGCCCGCACGACCGGAGGCAAGGGACTGCATGTCGTGATCCCGATCGAACGGCGCAGCGATTGGTCCGACGTGAAGCAGTTCAGCAAGGACCTCGTCGCGCTGCTCGCGCGCAGCGAGCCGCGTGGATTCGTGTTGACCGCCAGCAAAGCGGCCCGGCGCGGGAAGATCTTCCTCGACTATCTGCGCAACGACCGCGGCGCCACCGCGGTGGCGAGCTACTCCACGCGCGCGAGGCCCGGGGCACCGGTCGCGACACCGCTGGCGTGGAGTGAAGTGCGGCCGGAGCTGGATCCCGCCGCATTCACGATCCGGACCGTGCCGGATCGTGTCGCACACGCGAAAGATCCTTGGGCCGGGTTCGACGACGTGAAGCAGTCGCTGACCAGGTCGGTCCGCGCCGCCGTGCGTCGATAACCTCTGCTACGCGCGAGCGCGCAGCGCGGCCACGAGCTCCTCCTTGGTCATCTGGCTGCGGCCCGGCACGTCCTGCTCCTTCGCACGCTCGTACAGCTCACTCTTGGACAGCGTCTGCAGCGCACGCGAGCGGTTCCGAGCCTCCGGAGCGCGCGCCCGCTGCACCCGTTTCCCGGCCAGCCGCAACCGGATCGTCTCGATCGGATCGGCGTGCTCCATGTCCTCCGCATCGACGTCCCCCTCGTCCGCGGCCAACAGCTCCGGCACCTCGAGGATGTCGCCCGCGCGCTGCTTCGCGCCGACGAGCTCGCGCAGACGCGCAGCGCGCGGATCGTGCAACTCGTCCTCATCGATCGCCGGCTTGCGCAGATCGCGGATCGCCCGCGCAAACTGCTCCACCGCGCTGCGCGCCGGCTTCGCTGCGTCCGGCAGGCCGACCTCTTGCGGACTGCGCAGCCCGCCCGCGAAGCGCATCGTCTCCGCCCACAAGATTCCCGCGCGCGCCAGGATCGCGACGAGGTACTCCTTGCTGCGCATGACGAACGTTGCGATGCCGGCCTTCTGCTCGCGCTCCATGACGTCGGCGAGCAGCCGGTATGCCTTCGTCGATTCGCCGCTCGGCGTCAGCACGTAGGTCCGCTCATAGCGGAACGGATCGATCTCGCTGACGGCGACGAAGCGGCGCAGGTCGATGTCCCGCGACTTGCGCGGCTCGACCGCCTCCAGCTCTTCGTCGGTGAGCGGGACCATGACGCCATCCTCGGCTTCGTAGCCGTGGACCAGCTCGTCGGACGACAGCTCCTTGCCGTCCTGCGGGCAGAAGTAGCGCCGGCGCAGCAGCACGCCGTCCTCCGTCAGCATCCGCAGCGGCACGCCGCCGGAGCGGATCGCTGAGAAGAGATCCACGGGCACGGAGACGAGGCCGAAGCTGATCGTTCCGGACCAGATCGGGTGCAGCTCCTTGGCGGTGTCCGGCGCGCGTCGCTCGCGGCGGCTGCGTTTTCGATGCTTGGTCCGCGCTGGCATCGTGATCACCCGACCGCGGCCAGGCTGCGGCGCAGGCGGCCGGCCAGTTCTGCATCCTCGGGCACCGGCTGTGGCCGGAACTGCGCGAGCCGCGGCCGCTTGCCGCGCCGTTTGGCCGCCACCAGCTCCAACACGCGGTCGCGATACTCGTCCTGGAACTGGTCCGGGTCGAACTCGGCAGTCAATGCGTCGACGAGCTGCTTCGCCAGCTTCCGCTCCAACGCGTCGAGCGCGCGTCCCTCCGGCGCGCGCAGCCCTCCGGCCGGAATCACTTCGTCGGCGCTGCGGAGTGCCACCAGCGCGAGATGCCCCAGATGCACCCGTAGCGATCCGTGGTACTGCCGCTTGCGCATCGTCCACCGGGCGATCCCTTCCAGCCCGCTCTGCTCGAGTGCGCTGGCCAGCGCGAAGTAGCGCTCCGGATCTGCTTCATCGGGACCCAGGTAGTACGGCCGCTCGTACCAACGCGGGTCGAGTTGCGCCTGCGGCACGAAGCGCAGCAGTTCGACGGTCCGCGATTCCGGCGGCTCGAGCCGCTCCAGCTCCGTGTCATCGAGCAGCACGAAGCGCCCGCGCTCGACTTCGACGCCGCGCCGGACCTGCTCGCTGGCGACCGGTTCACCGCTGCGCGGATCGACCATCTCCTGCTTGACCGGCACGAGATCCGCAGCGTGCAGCAGGCGGAAGTGGATCCCGCTGTCGCTGGCTGCCGCGTACAGCTTGAACGGCAAGCGCAGCCCGCCGATCGCCAGGTTGCCTTTCCACATTGCGCGCGCAGCCATCCGGGGTTTCTCGTCGTGGGGTCGCAGACGGCGCAAGTCGCGTGCCGCCGGTGCCGCGCACGCCGCTGCAACGCACCGGCACACCGATTGCGACACGCACGGATCCGCAGAGAACGGTTGCGCCGGTGTCCCGCGAGGGCGCAGTGGCGACCGCACGGACGATCCCCGAGTCATGAAAGGTATGACGATGAGACTCCCCACGATGTGCGCTGCCACGCTTACGTTGAGCATGTTCACGCTGGCCGGTTGCGAGAGAGACGCCGAAGCGACCGGCCGCCAGCCGGGCACCAACGACCCGGACACCACGCACGAACGTTCCGGCGCCAATCCGGACCGCCCCAGCACGGAGGGCGCGACGACCAAGGGCTCGATCGAGCCACGGACGTTCGTCGAGCACGCTGCGTCGGGCGGCATGTTCGAGGTCGAGAGCGCGAAGCTCGCGCTGCAAAAGGACCTGCGCGAGCCGGTGCGTGAACTCGCGCAGCGGATCCAGACGGACCACCAGAAGGCCAATCAGGAGCTGAAGCAGATCGCGCAGGAGATGAACCTGAAGGTGCCGGAGCAGATGAATGCCGAGCACCAACGCATGCTGAGCAAGCTGCAGGGCGCGTCCGGCGACAGCTTCGAGCGCACGTTCCTGGAGCTGCAACAGCAGGCGCATCGCGAAGCGATCGAGCTGTTCGAACGCGCCAAGAGCGGCCTGCCAGACAGCAAGCTCGCGACGTTCGCCGGCAACAAGCTGCCGACGTTGCGCGAGCACCTCGAGATGGCACGCAACCGGCAGGGCGGGTAGGCCGCCTCGCCGGACCGGCGCGGCGGCCGCGTGCGAGCCGCCGCGCATTCGCGCAGTCCGGTTCATGTCGCGGGATCCGCGCGCGGCCGACCACCCGCCGCGGGCATCACGGCATGCCGATTCTGCTCGCCCGCATTGCAGCAGTTGCAGCGGAATTGCGACCCACCGGAGGTGCGCGCGCAGGTATCCGCATCGTGCGCGCCGTCGCTGCGCTTCCACGAGCGACGAGACGGCGGCACATCGTTTGCCCATTTTGTCGCACTACACGCAAGGAGTCACTTCACAACATGAGACATTGCATCCACCACAGCGCACTCGCCGCGTTCGTCACGTTGACGTGCAGCGGGCTCGCCCAAGACCCGGCACAGCGGAATCCCAACCAACCCTTGGCCGGCAACCAGCCCGCGACGAAATCGCAGCGCTTCCTGACGCTCGATGATCTGCGCGGGAAGGCAATCTACGCGTCCGATACCGGCACGGGTGGCCTCGGCAATCCGGGGAACCGGGAAGCTGGCGCCGTCGGCAACCAGGGCAATCTGGGCAAGAAGATCGGCACGATCGAGGACATCGCGATCGGCAAGCCGTCGGCGACGACCGACGCCTCCGGCGGGCGCGGCGGCATCGGCGGCACGGACCGCACCGGCGGGATCGGCGATCCCAAGCCGATGGGCGGCGGCTTCCGCAGTGATGCCACGCACGCACGTGCGATCGTCCGCTTGAGCGAAGGCAGCACGACGAAGGAACCGGACGACATGAACGATCGCCCAGGTGGCGTCGGCGTCGATCCGGGCGACAAGCCGGGCAGCTCCGGCAAGAAGTGCGTCGCGATCCCGCTCAGCGAGCTCGAGTGGCAGGCGGACCGGATGTCGTTCACGGTCAGCAAGACCGCGGCATCGATCCAGAGCATGCCGTCCTACGAGTACGGCCCCGACAAGGGCATGACGCACAAGGACAAGGACTACGACAAACCGGACCGCGACAAGGATCCGATGGGCGGCACCAACCGTCCTGGTGACCAGCGCAACCCGGGTGTCGGCACCAGCACGACGCTGCCGTCGCACGACCTGCTCGGCAAGGAGCTGGCGAAGGCCAGGCTGACGACGCAGGACAACAAGCAAGGCAACGTCAGCGGCCTGGTGTTCGACGTCCAGCGTGGCGACCTCTGCTTCCTGCTCGTGTCGGCCAATGCGTTCCAGCAGGGTGGCATGGGCACCGGCGGGGTCGGCGGGGTCGATGACACCGGCAAGCGCGACACGACGGGCGGCGCCACCAGCATGGGCGGCGAGTTCTGCGTGATCCCCTGGTCGCTGGCGTCGGTCGATCAGACCGGCACCGGTGCAGGCACCGGCCTCGGCACCGGCAACGACAAGCAGCCGGGCACCGACAAGACGCCGGCCAACCAGCCGGCGGACGGCGCGGGTCGTCCCGACACCGGTCGTCTCACGATCGGCATGAACGACCTGACGCTGAAGCTGCGCGCGACTGCGGACCAGATCGCGAAGGCCCCGAAGATCGACAAGTCGCAGCTCTCCAAGCTCGACGCCGCCGACCTCCGCCAGCAGCTGGAGACGGCGTTCCCGGGCGTCCAGCTCAACGATCTCGGCCGCGACGGCGAGGTCGGGCGCAAGTGATTCGAACCAGGTCCCGATCCCTCGGGACCCGCAGCTCCGGTCGCGGGCGTCCAGCCCGCGGCCGCGAGCTGCTCTGACCGGAAGAAGGACCAGCGCGGCTCTCGGAGCCTGTGCCTAGCCTGCGCGCGTGGCGCCACCGAGCAGCGTCAGCACCTCGCCGGTGACGTAGCTCGAATCGATCGCAGAGGCGAAGTAGACGAACGCCGGCGCGATCTCCTCTGGCTGTGCCGGGCGTCCCATCGGCGTGCTGCTGCCGAACTTGCGCGTCTCCGCGGGATCACGCTCGGCGGGATTCAGCGGCGTCCAGACCGGACCGGGTGCCACGCAGTTCACGCGGATCCCGCGCCCGACGAGGCTGCGGGCCAGGGACTTCGTGAACGCATGGATCGCGCCCTTCGTCGATGCATAGTCGATCAGCTCGTCGTTCCCCTCGAGGCCGGTGATCGACCCGGTGTTCAGGATCGCACCGCCGCGCGGCAGATGCGGCAACGCTGCCTTCACCATGTGGAAGTAGCCGTAGATGTTGGTCTGGAACGTCCGGTCCCACTGCTCCTCGTCCAGCTCATCGAGCTGGCAGTGCTGCTGGTAGGCAGCGTTGTTGACGAGGATGTCGAGCCGGCCGAGCTCGTCGATGCAGCGCGCGACCGCCTGCTCGCAGAACGCCCGATCGCGCACGTCGCCTGGCACCAGGATCGCGCGCCGTCCCTCACCTTCGACGGCTTGGCGCGTCTCCTCGGCATCCACCTGCTCGGCTTCCGTGTAGACGAGCGCGGCGTCGGCCCCTTCGCGCGCGAACAGCACGGCGACGGCACGGCCGATCCCGGAATCGCCCCCGGTGATCAGCGCAACGCGGCCGGACAGCTTGCCGGACCCGCGATAGCCAGGCGCGTCGTAGCGCGGGCGCGGGTCCATCTCCTGCTCGATGCCGGGCGGCGACAGGTGTTGCTCGGGGAACGGTGGGGTCGGCTCGTCACGTGGTTGTCTGCGCATGGACGCCGGGCCGAGCAACTCTCGCACCAGCGTGCACCCGCCCGGCGGCACAGGGTTTGAAGTGCGGCCCAGCTTCCCCGTGCGATGCGCCATGCGCCTGGGGAGCGACAACCCATGGACGCAGTGCTGCGCGGTTTCTCGGTCTACGTGCTCCTGCTGATCGTGTTCCGGATCAGCGGCCGCCGCTCGCTCGGACAGGTCTCGACGTTCGACTTCGTGCTGCTGCTGATCATCGCGGAGACCACGCAGCAGGCGCTGCTCGGCGACGACTTCTCGGTCACCAACTCGTTCCTGCTGATCGTCACGATCGTGATGATGGACGTGCTGTTGTCGCTGCTGAAGCAGCGATCACCGCAGCTCGACCGCCTGCTCGAAGGCCTGCCGCTGGTGATCGTCGAGAACGGCAAGCCGCTGCTCGATCGGATGTGGCGCGCGCGGGTCGATCAGGAGGATGTCATGGCGGCCGCGCGCGAGCTGCAGGGGCTCGAGCGGATCGAGCAGATCAAGTACGCGGTCCTCGAGCGCAACGGGACGATCACGATCGTGGCCGAAGAGCAGCGATCATGAGCACGAGCTCGACGTCGGCTGCGTCGTCCGGGTGTGGTCTGCAGATCCCGGTCGACTTCGAGCTGCAGCGGCGGGCGTGGCGGTTCGAACGCATCGGCTGGCTGGTCATGGGACTGGTCCTGCTCGCGGCAGCGCTGGGGCTGTTCGGCCGCGGCTTGTTCTCGACGGCGACGGCGGTGTGCCCGAGCGGCCGTTTGAGCATCGACTACCCGCGGGCGTGGCGCATCCAGTCGCCACTGACGCTGACGCTTCGTCTCGACCCGGCGCCATCGAGTCCGACGGTGCAGCTGTGGATCGAGGATGCATTCCTCGCGCGCGCGGCGCTCGAGCAGATCACCCCGCCGCCTGAGCGCGTCACGCTCGGCGGCGGCCGGCTGACCTACAGCTTCGGCGTCGGCCCGGATCCCGGCCCGGCCGTCGTCGAGGTGCGCATCAGCCCGGAGCTGCCGGGGCCGCTGCCATGGCGCCTCGGCCTGGCCGGCGAGCCGGGAGTCCGGTTCTCGCAATTCATCCATCCCTGAGACGACCGATGGCGAAGTCCTGGCTCGACCGACTCCCGAAGTTCGTGCGCGTGCCGGCGGGCGTCATCTGGCGCAGCGCGCTGCAGTTCATCTCGCACGATGTGCTGACGCTGGCCGCCGCGATGGCGTTCTACACCGGACTCGCGCTCGCCCCGCTGTTGATCCTGTTGCTGTGGGCCGCCGGCTTCCTCGGTGCCGACATGCAACAGAACATCGTCGATGAAGTCGT
The DNA here is from genome assembly GCA_964483245.1 of uncultured candidatus Brocadiaceae bacterium. GTDB lineage: Bacteria > Planctomycetota > UBA1135 > UBA1135 > UBA2386 > CAZABP01. The sequence continues at coordinate 12,828 of CAZABP010000055.1, forward strand.
GACACTGATCGGGCCACAAGGAGGCGCCGCGGTCGAGTCGCTGATCGAGGAAGCAGCCAAGGACACGGCCGAACGCCGCACCGCGGGGATCATCGGCCTGGCGGTGCTGCTGTTCTCGGCGACGAGCGTGTTCGCGCAGTTGCAGGCCTCGCTGAACGCGATCTGGGGTGTCAAGACCAAGTCGGCCGGCGCGCTCTGGCTCTGGGTCCGCAAGCGCCTGCTGTCGTTCGGGATGCTGCTGACGCTGGGCTTCCTGCTGCTCGTCTCGTTGTTCCTGAGCGCCGTCGTCTCCTCGCTCGCGTCGCGCGTCGGCGAGGGAGAGATCGAGACGGTGTTCAACTTCCTGGTGCCGTTTCTCGTCTACGTCGGGATCTTCGGCGCGATCTTCCTTTGGCTGCCGGACGTCGAGCTGTCGATCGCGGACGTATGGCTCGGCGCGGCGTTGACTGCAGCGCTGTTCACGCTCGGCAAGTGGGCCATCGGTCTCTACCTCGGCATGAGTGCCGTCGGCTCTGCGTATGGCGCCGCCGGCACGCTCGTCGTGTTCCTGACCTGGACCTACTACTCGTGCGTGATCCTGTTCGTCGGTGCGGTGCTGACGTACCAGATCGCCGCGTTGCGCCACAACGGCGTACTGCTCGCCGAGGAGCATGCCGAAGCGGCTGATCCGGCTGCCGAGGAGGAGCAGAAAGAGAGCGTGCGTGCCACGGTGCTGACGCCGCCCGACCCGTGAATCACGGTTCTCACCGCTCCCTGGACGGTATGCGCATTGCTGTCCGCCAGCGGTCATGCGAGCTCCACGAACGTCGGTTCGGATCCCGGTGCCGGCCACGGGCGTGATCTGGCGGGTCGTGCCGCATGCCAAACGCGTCACGTCCGCCTCAGCCGGTCGGTCCGCGAATTCCGCGAAGGAACGCTGACGTGCACCGGCTGCCGGTCCTGCTCGGCATCCTGCTCGCGGCGATTCTCGCGCTCGGGCTCGGCAACGTGCTGTGGAAGAACCTGCGCGTCGCACCGTGGCAGGCGCAAGCAGCCGAGGGTCGGCTGCACCTGCACCTGAAGAACACGACGCGGCTGCCGGGTGGACCGGCCGAGGTGCGGCGCGCCGTCGGGCGCGCCGTGCACCTGCACGAGCTGCGCAGCGATCTGCCCGCGGATGCGCGAGCCGCCTTCACGAGCGTGCATCGTGTCCGCGGCGATGCGCGGCATGTCCTCGTCCTCCCAGCCGGAGCCGATGCGTTGCCGTGGGCGCTGCCGGGGATGTTCTGGGCGGTCTACGCAGGCGAGCCGGTGGTGTTCGCGGGTCGAGACGTCGCTGGCGACGAGACGCTGGCGCGCATCCGGGAGCTCGGTCTGCCGGTCTTCCTGCTCGCCCCGGAGTCGCTCGCTGGAGCGACCGTGCTCGCGGAGCTCGAAGCTGCGGCACCGACGACGCGGCTCGCCGCCGAGGATCCAGCGGCGCATGCCGTCGCGATCGCCGAGTTTCACGATCCGGCGAGCGGATTCGGCTGGGGGCGCACGCAGGATCAGCGGGATGGTTACTTCGAGTTCGTCGTGACGACACCAGCCGAAGCGGACACCGCAGTGCAGGCGCTGCCGCTGGCGCGCAGCAACGCGGCCGCGTTGCTGTTCTGCTCCGACGCGGGCGGCGTGCCGGCGCCGACCGATCGCTACGCGTTCCAACAGCGGGCGGACTGGTTCGTGACACCGGCCGAGGGACCGTTCCGTCATCTGTGGATCGTCGGCGATCGCACGAGCTACGCGGCGCAGAGTCGCCTCGATCACGCGCTCGAGAAGGGACCCTACCCCGACCGCGGTGCGACGGCGCTCGGTCCGTTCGAAGGGCTGCTCGTCGTGTTCCTGGCGCTCGGGATCGCGTCCGGAATCTTCGTCGTAGTCCACGGCGGACGTCTGCTGCCGGAGGTTCCGCTCGGCATACGCCTGGCATGGGCATTCACGGCGATGCTGCTGCCACTGCTGGGACCGGTGCTGTATCTGGCGGCGTATCGGCGGCCGGTTGCGCGCCGCGCCGGGCATCCGCCGGCGTTCGAGCGGCCGGCGGCCGTGCAGGCAGCCGCAGCGACCGCGATGGGGTTCGGCTACGGCGCGCCGCTGATGATCGTGATCGCGTTGGCGTTCGCGTGGTTCGGCTGGCCGCTCGAGTTCGGGGAGCTCGCCGTCGACGGACCGGAGTTCCTGCTCGGTGCCGGCATGCCGATCATGATGTTCGCGATGTGGGCCGGTGCGATCCTCGTCGCATGGCTGTTCGCGCAACTGCCGCTGCACCGTGAATTCATGCCGCGGATGGCGTGGCCGCGGCTGCTCGGGCGCACGCTCGCGATCACGGCAGTCAGCATGACCGCCGTCAGCCTCGGCATGATGACGATGGCCTGGTGGCTGCAGATGGTGCGCCTCCCGATGATGCCGAAGGAGGACGAGGTGCTGTTCTTCGGCGTGCTGTGGCTCGCGTCGGCGGTCGGTTTCCTGATCGCGTGGCCGCTGAATGAACCGCTGGTGCGCCTGCGCCTGAAGGCGGGGAACCGATGAGGTGCCCGGTCGCTGCGTGGTCCGCGTTCGCTGCCACCGCCGTCGTCGCCGTGGCCTGTGGTGATGCATCCGGGCCGCCGGTGCAGCCGCCAGCGCTGCACAGCGAGGCGATCGCCACGGCATACACGACGCGGTTGCCTGGACACGACCCGGAGCAGCTCTCGATCTCGGTGTCGCAGACGGTGTACGCAGCCACGCGCGAGGAGAACGCCGCCGGCGCGATCATCCTGTGCCGGCAGGATCCGGCGCTCGCGTTCACGGCGATGCACCGGATCACGCACATGCCGGTCAATGCACCGCTGCTGTATCTGACGCACGGCGGCGCACTGTCGGATGCGACGCTGCGCGAGATGCGACGGATCCGGCCGGATGGCGTCCTGCAGGACGGCAAGGTGCAGGTCTACGTCGTCGGTCGGGTGTCGGATGCCGTGTTGGCGCAGGTGCGCGACGAACTCGGCTACCGCGTGCGCTCGTTCGCCGAAGACGATCCGATCGCGCTCGCCGAGCTGCTCGATCGCTGGCAGGCCGCCGTGAAGGCGGATCATCCGGACGAAGTCGTCGTGTCGGCCCTGGGGCGCGAAGGGATCGCGCACGGGTTGGGTGCGATGGGCTGGAACGCACACATGGGCAAGGGTTTCGCCTGGGTGTTGCGGGACTCGGTGCCGGAACCGACCAGGCAGATCCTGCAGCGGCGGTTCGAATCCGGCGACTACGAAGGGGCCTACATCTACGTGACCGGCGGCGAGGAGATCGTGTCCGACGACGTCGTGCGTGAGCTGGCGGCGTTCGGTCTCGTGCGGCGGATCGCGGGTGTCGATGAGTACGCGACGAACGCGGTCAACGCTGGCTACAAGGACTTCGGGCGCAACTTCGGCTGGTGGTGGGGTTGGACACCACGCAGCTTCGGCTGGGGCCTGGCACAGGCCGGGCACAACTTCATCTTCGCCAATGCCGACGATCTGCTCGGCGCGATCCCGTCGGTGCTGCTCGGCCACATGGGCAAGCACGGACCGCTGCTGTTGGTGCAGCACGACCGCGTGCCGCAGTCGGTCGCCGATTACCTGGCGATGGTCCGGCCGTTCCCGAGCGGACCGCGCCAGACGATCCGCAATCACGGCTGGATCCTCGGTGGCCGTGAACGGATCTCGTGGAGCACGCAGGCGGAACTGCACCGGCTGCTGGCGCCGAGCGACGGGGAGAGCACCGGTGAAACGGAGCAGAGCCAGCACGTGGGGAAGCAGAAGTGATGGAACAGACCTGCGACGAACCGGGTGCCGGACCAGTGCGCGTGCCGCTGCGGGACGAGGTGGCGGGGCTGCGGATCTACGACGGGTGGATCCTGTTCGGCGCCATCGCCGGCGCGCTGACGGGCGGCCTGCTGCTCGGGTTGGTCGGATACGCGCTGTCGACCGGCGTGATGGCGATCGCGGGGCTCGGCCAGTTCACCGCATCCGGAAATGCGGTGGCGACGTTCACGGCCGCCGGCATCGGCGTCGCGGTCGGTGGTCTCGCCGGTGCGCTGCTCGGCGTGAGGCGGCTGCCGGGCGCGCAGCACGAGATCCGAGGCTGAGCGATACCTGCGCAAGTGGTGAAGCGCGAGGATGCTGTCGGCGTGCAGTTCCTCGGCCAGCGCTGGTTCGGACCGGTCGCGTTCCTCGCGGCGCTCGCGATCACGCTGTTCGCCGTGTGGCCCGTGCCGCGTTGGGTGTATCGGGATCTGCACCCGGTGCCGGACGCACCGGAGTACCTCGCCGGTGCCGTTTCGCTGGCGACGACCGGCGAGCACCAGATCGAGATCGCGGGGAAGCAGTATCCGTCCCGTTACCCGATCGGCTTCAGCGCGACGTTGGTGCCCGGCCTCTGGCTCGGGATCGAGCCGATCCGCGTGCCGTTCGTCGCGAGTGCGGCTGCGGCTGTGCTGCTGCTGCTGCTGCTCGGGTGTGCGCTGCGGGCGTGGATCGATGCCTCCGTCGCCGGCCTCGCCGCGTTGTTGCTGGCCACGACTACGGGATTCCTCGCGGTGGCGCGGGCGCCGATGTCGGATCTGACGGCCACGGTCTGGGTGACGGCAGGGTTCCTGTGCTGCATTGCGTACCTGGGCAGGCCGCGATTGTGGATCGGCGCATCTGGGGCTGCGCTGCTGGGGATCGCGGTCATGTATCGGTTCGCGAACCTGTGCTTCGCCACGGTCGTGCTGGTGTGTTGGTTGGCCGTCCGGCCGCAGCTGCTGCGGCCGTGGCGCGATGCAGTCGTGCTCGGCGCCGCGTTCGTGATGATGCTGATCCCGCTGTTCCTCGCACAGGCTCAGGCGTTCGGCTATCCGCTCTCGAGTGGATACGGCTACTGGCTCGCCGATCGCGGGCACGTCTCCGATGCGTTCCGGCTCGAGTTCCTCGACGAGAACCTGCGCTATCTGGCGCGTGAGCTGCTGCAGATCGAGTGGCGCCAGCTCGTCGCCGTCTCGCACGGCACCGGCGGCTACTTCGGGCCGGCCGGGTTCGTGCTGCTGGTCCTGTGCTGCGCGCGGGCGCTGCGCGATCCGCGGGCGCGTTGGTTTGCGGCCGGCGTCGCCGCGTATGTCGGCGCGATGCTGTTCTACTTCTTTCCGGACGCGCGCTTCTTCGTGCCGCTGTTTCCGCTCGCGGCCGGCGTCGTAGCGTGGCAGACGATGTGGATCCTGCGTGAGGGAGGCCGGCGCGCACGGGCTGCAGTCGGGCTGCTGCTGGTGCTGCACGTCCTCGGGATCCCCGGATCACGCTCGCCCGCCGACCTGCCGACCCTGCTCGCTCCCCCACCGCACGAAAATGCCTGGCGCTATGAGCTCATCATGCGGCTGCGCCTCGAGCCACCGGGTGCTGCGCTGGCCGAGTTCAATCCCCCCTATGCAAAGGCGCTGCTGGGTGAAGCGTGGGTCGTGGCACCCGCGCTCGACGAACATGACTACCAGTGGAATCCGGCGCGGTTCCGGTTCGGGCGGCGGGAGCGGGATGCGTTCGTGCAACAGGTGCTCGCGCGCCAGCAGCCGGTCTACGCGGTGGCCGAGCAGGATCTGCCGCAGGTGTTGATGGCGAATCCGGCGCCGGCGGGATTCACGTGGGAGACGGTCGTTCGCACGCCACCAGGTGGTGGGATCGCGCGGTTGCGGCGTGGCTGAAACCACTACGCCGTTGCACGGCCGTGGCTCGCGCGTCGACGCAACGAGCGCCAGGTGTGCGGCGCGTACCAGAGCAAAGTGCAGATGGCAGTCTGCCAACCGACTCGCGCCAACACCGGGCCGAAGCTCTCACCCGAGTACCTTGCGAGTGCCTCTGCGATCGTGAACGCCAGCAGGAAGTACACCGCCGGCAGCCAACACGTGACACGGTTCATCGCGCGCTCCGCTCGTCGGCAACCAACACGGGACGTCCGCCGTCGTGGCGCAGCGACACCGAGGCGGTCAGCGGCTTCAACACGAGGACGCGGACGTCGCCATCGGTTGCGTGCAGGACGACGAACAGGTTCTCGGTCGAACTCTGCATCGCCAGGACGCCGCGGCTGAGCCAGTTGCCGCGCGGGCGCAGGTCGGCAGGCAGGCTGTACGGGCCGTGAATGCGGACGTCGCGCACGTCGGGCGCGATCTCGTCGATCGGGACTTCGACGATGCGCTGCTCGGCGCGCGATTGTGCGAGCGCCCGCTCGATGCGACGCGCGGCGAGCTCGTCACGCAGGAGTCCGAGCGACGAGACGCCGCAGAACAGCGCAACGCCGAGCAGCAGCCGAACCAGAGGCATGACCGCGCGGATCGTAGCCCGCTCTCGGTGCAGGACTCAGCGCGGAGTCGCTGCGCCGGCCGCTTGCTCCGGCTGCCAGCTTTCGTCGACCCACATCGGCGACCACGCGTCGAGCGCGAGCGGCGCGGCGTTGCCGCCTGCGCTGAAGATCCCGCGCAGCTTGCCGTCACCGAAGAACGCCATGCGGCGCGATTCCGGCTGCTCGGGGTACCCCACGTAGTCCGGCTTCACCCAGAAGTCGACGCGCCAGCCGTAGCGGTAGCCGAACTCGTGCGGCTCGCCGTCCTCGTGCGGTTCGAACAACCAGCGCGCGACGCGGTCCCTCGATGGCTTGCTGAACCGATAGGCCGACGGGTTCTCCAGCTCGTACTTCGCGCCGAGCAGGTCGTCGACGAACGAGCGCACCAACGCCTCGTGATCCGCCGGCGGGGGCGGACCGTGGTCGCGTTCGCTCCCGCCACAGGCACCCGTCAGCAGAACCAGGAGGACGGCATGGCATCGCATGGGATGCCGCTGCATCGGAATCGGGGCGTACGGCGCTTGAGCAGCGGCGGCCAGGTCAGCGGCGGAGCTGCGAGCGCAGCATGCGCTGGTAGCGGGCGATCTGCTCCGCGTCCTGTGGAAAGCGCTTGGCGCGCTGCTGATACGCGGCGTCGATGGCGTCGCCGAATGCCACGCGCTGGTCGGCCTCGGCGATCCGGTCCAGCCACGGATCTGCGTAGAAGAAGGCGAGCTTCGGATCCGACGCGACCGCCTGCGCCATCCAGTCGCACGCCTTCTCGAACCCGTCCTGGTCCCAGATCGTCATCGCGAGCTGGTTCGCAATGTGCTGGTACGACGAGTGTCTGGCGGGATCCGCCGGGACTGCGTCCGGATATCCGGCCAGCGCAGCTGCGAAGTGCTTGCGTGCCGCCGCTCCCTCCCCGGCGGCTGCCGCGAGCAGTGCCAGGCCGGTCTGGTTGCGCCAGAGGTGCGCGGGATCGTCGATCGTTTCGCCCCACGCCTGCATGCGCTGCTGCGCGTCGCGGATCTGCTCCGGCTCCGGCGAACGCACGCGCAACCAGCTCTCGATCACCGGTTGGAACGTCTGCTTGTCGGCCCAGGGGTTGCGCTGCGCCAGCCGCTCGCGCGCGACGTTCCAGCTGCCGACCAGCTGCTCGAGCAGTTGCTCCGCCGTCCGCGGCGCCTGCTCGGTTTCCTCCGGCGACGCTGCCTGCCCACTCGGCGTCATGACTCGCGTGAACACGAACGCGTCGACGACCTGGTCCCACGGCGCCTTCATCGGCGTGTGGCCAAGTGGTCTCGCAGTGAATGCCTTGCGCAGGTCCGCGGGCCGCTCCGTGCCGCGCAGCGGCACGTAGGCGTTCTCGAGGCCGGCTGCCACGCACAGCGCCTCGAGGGAACCGGGCGGCGATGCGCGCAAGCTCGAGGCCTGCCCCCACGGAAGCCCGGCACGACCCTCGTGCGCGACGAATCCGATCACGAACCAATCCTTCCCGAGCGCTTTGCTCGCGTAGTGCCCCATCGGCAACACGCCGGTGTAGTCGAGGCCCTTCTGCTGCGTCTCGATCACCTGTGCATTCCGTTGCACGTGCATCGTCGCGGCCCAGACCAGGATGCGTTTGCCGGCATATCGCTCGCGCGCCAGCCAGACCAGGTTCTCCCCCATCTGCTCGTCGCGCGGATTGAACCGGTGCGCGAGTGGACCGCGCTTGTCCGCAGCGGCACGGACTTCGACCAGCCCGCGCAGGCTGCGCGTCTGCTGGCGCCAGAACTGTGCCTGCGACGCTCCGAGCTCCTTTTCGACAGCCGGCTGGCGCAGGCGGCGCTCCAACCCATCGAGCAGTGCTGCGTCGGCCGTCGGAATCTTGGCTGCATCGCGCTCGGAGTCGCCGGCCGCGAGCGCCGCAGCGAGCTCCGACAGTCGCGCCGCTTCGCGCGGCTTCAGACCGGCCTGCTTGGCGACTCCGCTCAACGCGGCCGGAAACTCGCTCGCCGCACTTCCGGTGATCTGGCAGTCGAATCCACACAGCTCGAGCGGCCGGCCGCTCTTCGCCCGGCCGGCGAGATACTCCCACAGCGGCGCACACTGCGCGCTCTGCGTCCAGATCGGGAACACTCCGAGGCCGGCCGCTGCGCCGGGAGCGCCATCCCCGGTGCTGAGCGCCTCCCATGCGCGCATGCATCCGAACATCCCGCTCTCGAATGCGAGCACGTCGAAGCCGAGCTCTTCGTGCAGGAACCGGATCAGCCGGAGCTTGGCGCGGAACGTCGTGCCATCGCCGTGCGTCTGCTCCCCGAGCGCGACGACGCGCGCGTCCCCGATGTGCGCGGCGATCGCCTTCAGATCCGCGAAGTCGGCGGTCGGATCGAGTGTGACGATCGGCGTCGCGTTCGCCCGCAGCCAATCGACGGCCTGGTCCTGGGCCGGGATGGACGCTGCGATGAGCAACACGACAGCGAGTCGGCGGCTGGTGGGAAGCATCGTGCCGAAGATACGTGCCGGTCCGGCGTCGAGCGTGCAGTCCTGGCGGAACCTGCGTGTTGGGCGGCTGACCGGACGCGTCCACCCCAGCCCGTGTCGTGAACAGGAACGACTGGCGTCACCGTGGCGACCGCGCGATGCTGGGCGGCGTGCACGCCGAGGACCGGGATGCCATCGCAAAGCGCGTCGCCCACGCGGCCCAGGTCGCACTGCGTGACAAGGGCTACGCCGCGCTGATCGACGTCATGATCGGCATCGGTTGGCTCCAGCCGAGCCATGTGCTCGCCTGGCGCACGCAACGGCTCTCATGTCTCGAGCAAGCCTTCCAGGTCAACCGAGGAAAGCTCGCTGTGGCCATGCGGTCGCTCGAGACCTGGGCACAGCAGACCGGCTTGCGTCCCTCCACGACCGAGTACGTCGCGCGCACGGCGACGCGCGAGACCTTGCAGTTCTCGCAGTCGGGCGATCCGGCGATCGAAACCGCCTGGCGGACGCACTGGATGTCCAGCGAACTCACGGAGGCGAAGCGAGCGCGCGTCGCGGCGAAGGCGCAGAAGCCACCCGAGTTGGTCGCGATCGAGGCGCGCCACCCGGATTGGCGATGCCACCGCTGTAGCGGGAGCGGTGCACTCCTGGTCATGGAGCCACCGGGACCAGCCTGCCTGGCATGTGCCGGTCTCGGTGGTCTCGAGCTGGTACCGGCCGGCGACGCAAGGCTGACGCGACGCGCGCGTGCGGCGAGCAGGCTGACTGCGGTCGTCATGCGCTGGAGCAATGCTCGCAAGCACTACCAGCGAATCGGTTCCCTCGTCGAACCGGCGGCACTCGCCGCGGCGCGCGCGAGCATCGAGGATTCCGCGAACCGACGCTGCACCGACACCGACTGATCCAGGGTGCTGCAGTCGCAGCCGGCTCGGCGCGCGTCAGACGTTGCCCCAGCCCGGCAATCGACTGGCCTGGCGCAGCCAGGCAGCCAATCGCAGTTCGTCGAACTCGCCGTCCTCGCGGATGTGCAGGTAGCGCGTGTTGGGGTCTTTCGAACCGACCGGGGGCTGCGGATGCAGCGAGGTTCCGTTGAAGAACGTCACCTTGATGTAGTTCGTGAAACAGTGGAACGCGACGATCCAGCCCTTGCCCTCGACGCCGTAGAACGGCGTATTCCAGCGGACCGCCTTCTTGATCGCCGGCAGCGTGCGTGTGATCAGCGCGTCGAGTTGGCGGCCGACCTCCTGTTTCCATCCCGGCATCGCCGCGATGTAGGCCTGCACCGGTGCGTCGCCGTCCGCTTTGCGGATCTGCGGATTGCCGCCGGAGAGGAGCTTGGGCTGTGCCGCCGCGGCCGGCTTGGTCATCGAGCGCTTGCCCGCGACGTGCGTGTTCTCGGCGACGGCGGCCTGGATCAGCGCCTTGAATGCGCGCGCATCGATCTGTTCTCCCTCGTGGATGTCGATCGCACGCCGCGTATTGCCGTCCAGGCTGGCGTTGAACAGGTGCGCCGGGTCAGGCAGCGCCGCGCCGCGGGCGAACGTGAGCTTGACGACGTCCTTGTACGTCTCGCCGGTGCAGACGATCCCGTCGTGCGACCAGACCGGCGTGCCACGCCACTTCGTTTCCTCCGTGATCGCGGGGTCGGCGGCGAGGATCAGCGCGCGCATGCGCGCCAGCGTGGCCGCGCGCCAGCCACCGAGATCGCGGATCCGCTGGTCGATCTGCTTCGAGGCGGCAGTGCCGGGAGACGCGCGGGACGGAGCCTTGGACGTCGCGCGGGCGCGGGTCGGTCTTGTGGCGGCTCGTTTGGGTGTGGCTTTCTTGCCAGCCTGTGCGGACTTCGCGGACTGCTTGCGGACCATGCTGTTCGCTCCGATCGGCCTGGACCTCGATCCGCTCCGGCGTGGCTGCACGCCAGAGAGCGGTGGCGCAGCATCGCAGGTCTGCAATCGTCCGGCAATGCGTGCATGCGCTCGAACGTCGCCGACGACGGCACGGCGCGCGGTCGAGAGTTCACCCTGCAGTTGGAATCTCGGAATCGTCGCGACCAACAGGCGTAAGCGCGCGCCACCCCCGGTCATCCATGCCTGACGCGACCGCGTAGCCCGGAGTCACCTGATGAACCCTCATTCCATTCCATGCGGATCCCGCGCCGCAAGTTTGACCGCGCTGCCACTGTTTCTTGCGCTCGCCATCTGTCCCGCAACCGCCCAAGGCGGGACGCCGAAGGCCGACCCCATCGGCGAGGCCGTGCAGAAGGTGATGGCCGAGCGGGAGATCCCAGGCGCCGTCCTGCTCGTGCAGCGCGGCGACCTGATCGCACTGCGTCGAGCATTCGGCATGCGCGATCTCGAGCGCGCGCTACCGATGACCGAGGACACGCTGTTCCAGGTCGGATCGGTCACGAAGGTATTCACGGCGACGCTGCTCGCGCAGCTCGTCGCCGATGGCACCGTCACGCTCGCCGACCCGATCCGAAAGCACCTGCCCGCCGAGCTGCAGCTCGCCGACGAGGTCGCTGCGATCACCCTGGAGCAGCTCGCCACGCACAGGTCGCGCCTCCCGCGAAACCCAGTGAACCGGCGCGACGTGAAGGACTCCCCTTCGGTGATGGAGCCGTACTCGGTCGCCGAGCTGTACGAAGGTCTTGCGGCGACCACGCTCGCCGCACGCTCCGATACCGCGGAATACAGCAACCTCGGCTATGCGCTGCTCGGACATCTGCTCGAGCGCGCCGCCGAGCAGCCGTTCGCGGAGCTGCTCGAGCAGCGGATCCTCCGTCCGCTGCAGATGCGGGACTCCACGATGATTCCCGACGAGCGGCTGACCGCGCGTCTCGCGGCCTGCTACTGGCCTGAGGCCGAGCGCAAGGCGCGCGCGCCGTGGCGCTTCGGCGAAGTCGCCGCCTTCGCCGGTCTGCACACGACCGCAGACGACCTGGCACGGTTCCTCGGCGCGCAGCTCGGCGCGCCGTTGCCTGGTGCCGGCGGCGAGGATCCGCCACCGACGTTGCTCGCCAGCGAAACCCGCGAGCTGCTCCACACTCCGCGTGCCGAGCTCGGTGGCAGCCGCCGGATCGCGCTCGGTTGGTTCGTCGACACGCTGCCGGGTCTCGGTGAACTGCTCGGCCATGGTGGGGAAGTGGACGGCCACAGCGCCTGCATCGCGTTCCATCCGCGCGCCGGGCTGCGCGTCGTCGTCCTCGCCAATCAGGGAGGTGACAGCGCCGAGCGGCTGTGCCGCACGGTGTTGCAGGCGGGACTGCCGCGCCTGCTCGGCGGCGGGTGATCCTGCAGAACCGGCAGCGCGGCAGGCCGACGTGGGAATCCGTGTCACCGAGCTTCTCGCCGGGCTCGTCAGGTAGCACGCTGCCCAGCGCCTGGCGCGCTGGCGTGACGCCGCACCGCGCGCCAGAATCGCCGCCGTTGATCCCGAGCGTCGGCTACGCCGCAAGGCCGGGCAGTGTGTCATGCGCATGAAGTCGTTGCTTCCCTGCGTGTTGGTCTTGCTCGCTGCGTGTGGCCGCGAGCCAACCGTCGTAGCTGGTGTTCCCCGCGCCGGCCACGTCGATGCACCTCCGGGACCACACACCGTCGTCGTCTGGAGCACCGCCTCGATGCGGCGTCCGATGGAGCGGATGGCGGCCCGCTACGAGCAGGACACGCCTGGCGCCAAGGTCGAACTGTTCTGCGCCGGCGGCGCCGAGCTGCTGGCCAAGCGCACCGCCGGCGGCCCTTGCGACGTGCTCGTGATTGGCGACTCGTCACAGATGGCGCGCTTCGCGGCCGCCGTGCACCTCGCCGTCGGCAGCGCGACCGAACTCGCGCGCAACCGGATCGCAATCGCAGTGCCCACAGGCAATCCCAAACGCGTCAGCTCGCTGGCTGACCTGGCGCGTCCCGATCTGCGCGTCGCGTTCGGCAAGCGCACCTCGTCGATCGGGCGCTACACCAGCTGGGCGCTGTCGCGGATCCCAGTCAACGCGCAGCGCGCAGTCGAAGCCGACACTGCCGACGGTGTGCTGGCCGCAGTGCGCGAAGGTCGCGCGGACGCGGGAGTCGTCTACGTGACGACGTTCCGTGACGCGGCAGACGTCGAACGCGTCGAGGTTCCCGAGAGCCAGAACCAGCCGGTGCTGTACTCGATCGCGGTCGATCGCGAAGCGCGCGAGCCGCGCGGTGCGCAGGCCTTCCGCGCACTGGCACTCTCGCCGGCGGGCCAGGCGATCCTGCACGAGTGCGGCTTCCTGCCGATCGGAGCGAAGTGACGCAGCCCGAGAGTCGGCAGTGGCGGTCGTGACCTCGCGCAACCGCGCCGAGCGGCTGGGCCGCACAGTGTGCCAGGCGGGGCGGCGCACCTGATCGGCGGCGGCTGAGCAGGATCTCCGCAGCGCTGCACCGGGCGTGCTGTGATGTCGTCACGCACGACCGATAGTCTGCGGCGATGGACGGAACTCGGATGGGTCGGCTCCTGCTGTTCGGGACCGCCTGGATCGCGCCAGCGATCGCGCAGCAGCAGGAACTCGTGCTGCCGCCGGATCCGGACCACGGCATGGCGACGCTCAACTACATGCTGCGCCTGACCGAGCGAGTGCGGGCCGCGGCGCCGTGGTGCGCCGACGTCGAGGACGCGCTGCGTCGTGCACGCGAACGCAGGCGACCGATCCTGACCCTCGTCGTCGCCGACGAGGATCGCGTCGCCTCGCCGTACGAAGTGGCGTTGGCCGAGGCGCTGTGGCTCGAGCCCGAAGTCGCTGACTTCGTGCTCGAGCGCTTCGTCCCGCTGCGTGTCTCGATTCGTGCCGTGTTCCAGGTGCGGCGCGCCGCGCCCCCGGACGATCCGCTGCGACGCGTGGGAACGACCACTCTCGAGGCTCGCGCGCCGGCGCTCATCGTGAGCACGCCGGACGGGGAGTGCCTCGGCCGCCTGGTCAGGATCGGAACCTGGAGCCGCGAGCTGCTGATGGGGTTCCTGCTCCGGACTATCGAGGAGACCGGCGCGGCGCCAGAGGACGCCGATCGGACTACGCGTTTCCGCGCAGACTGCCTCGCCGGGCGCTACGCGCGCGCGCTCGAGGGGACTCCTGAGCTGGACTCGCCCGCCGACCGGCTCCGCTACGGCGTCGCCCTGCTCAGTTCCGGCGACGCGCGCGCTGCACACGACTGGTTCAGCCAGAAGGCGGACCTGCCGCGCGAACTGCAGGACGCCGCAAGCTATTGGGACGCACTGGCGCTGGCGCACCTCGGGCGCGCGGACGAGGCACGCGCTGCATGGATCGAACTTCGGCGACGGACCGCAGACGCCGCACCGTGGGGTGTACGCGCCGAACTGCGCAGCTACTGGCACGACCTGATCGAGGGACTCGCCGCCGCCGTTCCCGGCGAAGTGCCGCGCGGCCGAACTTCGACCGAGGATCCGCGGAAGCCGTCCGACGAGCCCGCGGTCCTGCGTGCCGCCATAGCGTTCCTGTTACGCGCGCAGCGCTCCGACGGGAGCTTTCCACACGCGACGTATGCGAGATACGACGCAGCCGTGACGGCGCTGGTAGCTGGCGCCTTGGATCGTTGTCGCGATCAACTCGACGAGGAGACGGACCACGCAATCGCCCGCGCCGTCGACTCTGCGATCGCAGCACTCGACGATTGGATCGGCATCGCAGCGGCACGCCCCGAGGTCGCGGACTCCTGGAGTGCGGCCTATGCGGTCGAATTCCTTGCCGGCATGGTGGACAGGTCCGCACGCGCCCGGAGCGCCGTGCCGGCGGGCGTCGACCTGCTGTTCGCGACCCAGCTGCGCAATGGTGCCTGGAGCTACGACTTCCGCTTCGGCGAGGGCTGGAAGGGTGGCTTCGGTGGCTGGCCGAAGACCGACAAGGGGCGGGCGCACAGCATCAACACGGCGATCGCGCTGTGGGCGCTGGCTCGCGCAGCCAACGGCGGATTCGCGCTCGACCAAGACCGGGTTGGCCGGGGCCTGGATCGCCTCGCCGACATGCGTGAGGCGGCAACCGACTTCACGTACACGTGGCCGGAGCCGAAGTGCTTCGAGCGGCCAGGGCAGTCCCTCGGGCGGGCGGCCGTGTGCCTGCAGGCGCTCACCGCGTTCGAACGCGCCGAGCCGAAGGATCTCGACGCCGCGATCGGTGAGTACCTCGCGCGCGTCGGCGAGCTGCACGCAACCTGCAAGTTGACCGCGGCGTGGGTCGGCGTCGGAGGGACGTCGAGTTACTTCTACCTGCACTCGCTGTTCCACGCCGCCGATGCGATCGAAGCAACCGGGGGCGCGAAAGCTGCGTCGCGGCTGGCCCAGCTCCGCGACGAACTCCTGCGCGTCGTCGAGATCGACGGCACCTGGCTCGACTACGAGCACAGCGGAAAGGTCTATGGCACGGCGATGGCCGTGGCAGTGCTCGCCCGTGCTCGAGCTGCGGCGGCGCGGGTGCGGTAGGTCCGGCGGGATGGTGCGCGCTGCGGGGTCATCGCACTGCTGCGCGGCAGAGTGGGATTCCGGTGGACTTACCACTGCGCAACAGCTCCCGCTCCCTGCTCGGAATCGTGCGGCCACCGCAGATGTTCGCTGCCCTCCGCTCCTGCTTACACCCGAGTTCTCATCTTCTCAGTCCCGTCAGCGCTCCGTCGCGCCGCTCGGGAGTCGACGGCGCTTGATCTGTGAGCTGGTCGTTCTGGGCATCGCGGGTCTCCGGATTTGCGTCGAATCCCTGCACGTGCAGGGATTGCGACAGAGACATCCGCGCTGCCCGGCTCGGGCAGGTTCGCCGTAACCCGGCGATCGGCATGCAGTTCGAGTTGGTCGGAGCGAGAGGATTTGAACCTCCGACCCCCTGCACCCCATGCAGGTGCGC
>CAZABP010000056.1:0-27658 GCA_964483245.1 uncultured candidatus Brocadiaceae bacterium
TCAGATTCCATCTCTCCCGAAATGGGAGAGATGGAATCTGACCCCAACCCTACCGGTAGTCGCTCGAGCGGATGCCGTAGCGCTGCATCAGCTTCTGCAGCGCCGAGCGGGCCATGCCGGCCTCTTCGGCGGCGCGCGTGACGTTGCCGCGGTGCTTGCGAAGCAGCTCCTCGAGGTACGTGTTCTCCAGGTGCGCGACGGTGCGCGCCTTGATCTCCTTGAGGGTCAGCTCGGCGCCGGCGAGCTCCTGCTGCCCGGTGGACGCATCGGCGCCGGTTGCGATCGCTTCCGGCAGGTCTTCGAGCTGCAGCTCCGGGCCGGCGCCGAGCGTGCTGGCACGTTCGATCGCGTTGCGCAGCTCGCGCACGTTGCCCGGCCACGGGTAGGCACGCAGCGCAGCCAGTGCCTGCGGCGTGAAACGTTCGACGGCGCTGCCGCGCGCGCCCGCCGCGGCGAGGAAAATCTCCTCGAGGGCGACGACGTCCTCGCGCCGCTCGCGCAGCGGCGGCACTTCGATCCGCACGACGTCGAGCCGGTAGTACAGGTCGCCGCGGAAGGTTCCGGCTTCGACCATCTGCGCCAGGTTGCGATTGGTCGCGCCGACGATCCGCACGTCGATCGGGCGCAGCGTCGAGGCGCCGACGCGGCGGATCTGCCGCTCCTGGATCGCGCGCAGCAACTTGGGCTGGAACGGCAGGGGTAACTCCCCCACCTCGTCGAGGAACAGCGTGCCGCCATTGGCGACCTCGAACAGTCCGACGCGGTCGCGCTCGGCGCCGCTGAAGGCGCCGCGCACATGCCCGAACAGCTCGCTCTCGACCAGGCTCTCGGGGATCGTCGCGCAGTCCACCGGCACGAACGGCCGCCCGCTGCGGGGACTCATGTCGTGCAGGTGGTGCGCCAGCAGCTCCTTGCCGGTCCCACTCTCGCCGACCAGCAGCACCGAGGCGTCGCTGCGCGCCGCGCGCTCGAGCGTCGCCAGCATCGCCGCGAACACCGGATCCCGATGCACCAGCCGCCGCCCGGCGGTGCCATGCCGGAGCCGCTCGCGCAGCTGCACGTTCCGCTCCCTGATCCGCCGGTGCTCGAGCGCCTTCTCGACGCGCTCCATGAACGACTCTGCCGTGAACGGCTTCTGCACGTAGTCGAATGCTCCCGCTTTGATCGCCGCGACCGCACTCTCGATGTCGGGGTACCCGGTCATCAGCAGCACTTCGACATCGGCATCACGCTGCTTGATCTCCTGCAGCAGCGTCAGCCCCGACATCCGCGGCATCCGCAGATCGGTCACGACCAGGTCGAACCGCGCCGGCTGCAGCAGCTCGAGCGCCTCCTCGCCGGAGCCGGCCCGCTCGGCCGCGTAGCCGGCGCGCGTCAGGAAGAACACGCACGACTCCGCCATGTCCGCTTCGTCGTCGACGACGAGCACGCGCGCGCCCTTGCGCGCGTCAGCCACGCTTGCGGTCTCCACGACGGCGGCAGCTGGCGCAGACCCCGAACAGCTTCAGCGAATGACTCTCGATCAGGAATCCGCGGGCCCGCGCGGCGACCTCCTGGCGCGACTCCAGCTCGTCGTCGCGGAACTCCAGGATCGCACCGCACTTCGTGCAGACCATGTGGTCGTGGTGCTCGTGGCCGATCACGTGCTCGAACTTGCGGCCGCCGTCGCCGGTGTCGAGACCTTCGACGATCCCGGCCGCCTCGAGCATGCCGAGGGTCCGGTAGACCGTGGCGCGCGAGACCGCCGAGTCGACGCGCTGGCACATCGCCAGCAGCTCCTCGGCGCTGAAGTGGTCGTGGCTGCGCAGCGCGGTGCGCGCGATCAGGCTGCGTTGCGTCGTCCAGCGGTAGCCGCGCTCGCGCAGCTTGCGTTCCACGAGCTTCAGCTCCTGGTCGAGCTCCGCCTGCGGCTCGCGACGCGCTGCCATCAGCGATCCATGCTCAAGGCGTGCGCGGTGGCGGCAAGGCGATGTCCCGCCGGTAATGCATCCCCTGGAAGTCGATCCGCTCCAGCGCCGCATAGGCGCTGCGCCGCGCATCCTCCAGATCCCGTCCCAGCGCGCAGACCGACAACACGCGTCCCCCCGCCGTGACGATGTCCCCACCGCGGCGGGCGGTGCCGGAGTGGAACACCTGCAGGCTCGCGCCGGTCGTCACCGCGTCGAGGCCGTGGATCGGGAGGCCCTTGCGGTACTCGCCGGGGTATCCGGCGCTCGCCGCGACGACACACACGGCCGGACGTGGATCCCACTCCGGCGCCTCGAGCTCGTGCAGTGTGCCGTTCGCCGCGTGCTGCAGCAGCGGCACCAGATCGCTCGACAACCGCATCAGCAGCGGCTGGGTCTCCGGGTCGCCCAGCCGGCAGTTGAACTCCAAGACCCGTGGACCGGATGCCGTCAGCATCATCCCGGCGTACAGGAACCCGCGGAACGCGCGCCCTTCGCGGTTGAGGCCGTGGATCGTCGGCAGCAGCACCTGGTTCTCGATCTGCCGCAGCGTGCGCGCGCCGAGCCCCGGCACCGGACTGAACGCCCCCATCCCGCCGGTGTTCGGTCCCTTGTTGCCGTCGAACGCCGCCTTGTGATCGCGCGCCGGCTCGAGCGGCAGGATCGTCCGGCCGTCGGTCAGCGCAATCAGCGACAGCTCGGTCCCTTCGAGGAACTCCTCGACGACCAGCCGCCGGCCAGCCTCACCGAACCGCCCGAACTCCATGCTCTCGCGGATCGCGGCGACCGCTTCCTCCTTCTTGCGCGCGATCGTGACGCCCTTGCCGGCCGCGAGCCCCGAGGCCTTGATCACGATCGGACCTTCCGCGCGGTTCTCGACGAACGCCAGCGCCTGCGCCGCGTCGTCGAAGATCCACGCCTGCGGCCCCGGGATCTTGTGCCGCCGGCACAGCTCGCGCGCATAGGCCTTGCTCCCTTCGACCTCCGCCGCGATCCGCGTCGGTCCGAACACCGGCAGCCGTGCCGCCTGGAACCGGTCGACGATGCCGGCACACAGTGGGTCCTCCGGCCCGACCACCGTCAGCTCGATCCGCTCCGCCTGCGCAAAACGCAGCAGCCCGTCGAGGTCGTGAGCCGGGATGTCCACCAGCTCCGCCGTCGCCGCGATCCCGGCGTTCCCCGGCGCGCAGTAGACGCGCGTCACCAGCGGCGAGCGCGCGATCTTCCAGCACAGCGCGTGCTCGCGCCCGCCGCCGCCGACGACCAGGACCTTCATGGCGCGCAGGATCCGGGCTGCCCGCTGCCGTTGCAAGCAGGCCGCGGCCCCCGCGCGTTCAAGCGCTCTGCGCCGGAAACAGGTCGCCGAGTTCGGTCAGCGTGGCGGCATCCAGCCGCAGCTCCGCGGCGGCGAGGTTCTCGTCGAGCTGCTGTGCCGTCGTCGCGCCGACGATCACGCTCGCGACTTCCGGCCGCGCGAGGCAGAACGCCAACGCGACGCGCGCCGGCGGCTGCCCGAGCCGCCCTGCCAGTGCCACGAACGCCTGCACCTGATCGAGCTGCTGCGGCGTCAGGAAGCGTTGGATGAACTGGTTGATCCGCGGGTCCGCCGCGCGTGAACCTGCCGGAGGCGGTTTGCCGGCGCGGTACTTGCCGGTCAACACGCCCTGCGCCAGCGGCGAGAACACGATCTGCCCGATCCCGTGCTGCGCCGCGACCGGGATCACCTCCGCCTCGATCGCGCGGTCGAGCAGGCTGTACGGCGGCTGGTTCGAGATCGGTGGATGCAGGCCGTGGCTGCGGCAGAACACCGCCGCTTCGGCGATCCGCGCCGCCGGCCAATGGCTGATCCCCCAGTAGAGGACCTTGCCCTGGCGGATCAGGTCGTCCATCGCCATCGCAGTCTCCGCGATCGGCGTGTCCGGATCGGCACGGTGGCACTGGTACAGATCGAGGTAGTCGACGCGCAGCCGCCGCAGACTTTGGTGCAGCGACTCGAAGATGTGCTTGCGCGACAGACCGCGGTCGTTGACGTCGTCGCTCATCGGGAAGAAGCACTTGCTGGCGAGCACCAGCCGCTCGCGCCGCAAGCCGTCGATCGCGCGCCCGAGCGCGAGTTCCCCTTCGCCGCGGTTGTAGACGTCGGCGGTATCGAACAGGTTGACGCCGGCCTCGAACGCGCGGTGGACCAGTGTGCGGCCGGCCTCTTCGGCGACCGCGTTGCCGATCGTCAACCAGGAACCGAGCGAGACGACGCTGACTTTGAGGCCGGAATGTCCGAGCCGCCGGTACTCCATCCGGCGGAGGCTACTTCACTTCACCTCGAAGTCCGCGTCCTTGATGTCCTCGCCGCCCTGCCCGCTGCCGCGCTGGCCACCACCAGCCGTGCTGCCCGCGCCGGCCGCCGCACCCTGCTCGCCCGCCTCGCCGCCCTGATACAGGCTCTGCCCGATCCGGTGCATCGCCTGCTCGAGTTCGTCGTAGGCGCGCTGCAGTGCCGCCTTGTCCTCGCCCTGCATCGCGGTGCGCACGTCGGCGATCTTGCGCTCGACGTCCGCCTTGGCGGCCGCGTCGACCTTCTCGCCCTGCTCCTTCAGCGTCTTCTCGACGCCGTAGACGAGCCCGTCGGCGCGGTTGTGCAGATCGACGAACTCGCGCCGCGCCTTGTCCTCGCCGGCGTGCTGCTCCGCCTCGCGGCGCATCCGCTCGACCTCGTCCTTCGACAGACCGGACGACGTCTGGATCGTGACCTTCTGCACCTTGCCGGTCCCCTTGTCTTTCGCCGAGACGTTCAGGATGCCGTTCGCGTCGATGTCGAACGTGACCTCGATCTGCGGCACGCCGCGCGGCGCCGGCGCGATCCCCTCGAGGCGGAAGCGGCCGAGCGTGCGGTTGTCCTTGGCGAACTCGCGCTCCCCTTGCAGCACGTGGATGTCGACCGCCGGCTGGCTGTCCGCCGCCGTGGAGAACACCTCCGACTTGCTGGTCGGGATCGTCGTGTTGCGCTCGACGAGCTTGGTCATGACGCCGCCGTAGCGGCCAGGCCCGAGCGTCTCGATGCCGAGCGACAGCGGGGTGACGTCCAGCAGCACGACGCCGCCGACCTCGCGCGTCAGCACGCCGCCCTGGATCGCGGCGCCGACGCCGACGACTTCGTCCGGGTTGACCGAGCGGTTCGGCTCGCGGCGGAAGATCTCCTTGACCAGCGCCTGCACGCGCGGGACGCGCGTCGAGCCACCGACCAGGATCACCTCGTCGATCTTGCTCGGATCCAGCTTGGCGTCGGCGAGCGCCGCTTCGCACGGCTTGCGGCAGCGCTCGACCAGCGGCTCGATCAGCTGCTCGAACTTCGCCCGCGTCAGGTTCTCCGACAGGTGCTTCGGCCCGGTCGCATCCATCGTGATGAACGGCAGGTTGATCGTCGTCTGCTGCGCCGACGACAGCTCGATCTTCGCCTTCTCGGCCACCTCCTTGAGCCGCTGCAGCGCCATCTGGTCGTTGCGCAGGTCGATCGAGCTCTGCGCCTTGAACGCGTCGCACAGCCAGTTGATCACGACCTGGTCGAAGTCGTCGCCGCCGAGGTGCGTGTCACCGTTGGTCGATTTGACCTCGAACACGCCGTCACCGACGTCGAGGATCGAGATGTCGAACGTGCCGCCGCCGAGGTCGAACACGGCGATGCGCTGGCTCTTGCCGGTGTGCTTCTTGTCGAGCCCGTAGGCGAGCGCCGCGGCGGTCGGCTCGTTGATGATCCGCTCGACCTTCAGCCCGGCGATCGTGCCGGCGTCCTTGGTCGCCTGCCGCTGCGAGTCGTTGAAGTAGGCCGGCACCGTGATCACGGCGCGGTCGACCTTCTCCCCGAGATACGCCTCAGCCGCTTCCTTCAGCGCGGTCAGGATCATTGCGGAGATCTCCGGCGGCGTGAACTGCTTGCCGTTGACCTCGACCTTGACCAGTTCCTCCGGTGCCCCGACGACCTTGTACGGCACCATCTTCTCCTCGGTCGCCACCTCGCTGTGGCGGCGCCCCATGAAGCGCTTGATCGAGTAGATCGTGTTCAGCGGGTTCGTGACCGCCTGCCGCTTCGCCGGTGCGCCGACCAACCGCTCACCGCTCTGCGTGAATGCGACGACCGACGGCGTGGTGCGGCTCCCTTCGAGGTTTGGGATGACGACCGGCTCGCCGCCTTCGATGACGGCGACGACCGAGTTCGTGGTGCCGAGGTCGATTCCGATGATCTTGGACATGAGTCTGTTCGGACTGGTGATGGTCGGGTGCCGGCGCCCTGCGCGGCGGCCTCGATCCGGCGCGACGGAACAAACTGCGTGCCGCTGGCCGACATGCGCCAACCCGTTGCACCGCAGCGACTTCGAGCCGCTCGGCGCGCCGGCTGACACGCGCGGGACGCCATTCTGGCAGCCTGCCGAAACGGCAGCCTGTCAGGCTGGCAGAGCACGCGGAGGCTCGGTCCAGTTCGTTCGGCGCAGGTAGAGCCCGTACGCCAGCAGCAGCAGCGCCTGCCCGACCACGAGCCAGGCCCAGCAGACAGCGAGCGGCGCCTGCGCCCAACCAGCCAGCAGCAGCACCGGGATCAGCAACCCGCCGAAGCCGACGAGGTCCAACACCATCGGCGCAACCATGCGCCCGGCGCCGTTGACCGCGCCCGCCATCGCGATGCAGCAGGCCGCCGGCAGATGCTGCCAGGCGGCGAGTTGCAGGTACAGCCGGCCCTCCGCGAGCACGGCGACGCCGGGTGCCGCGATGAAGATCTGGATCCACGCATCCGCGAACAGGACCAGCAACAGGATCGCGAACACTGCGAACAGCCCCGCCTGGATCACGGTCATGCGCGCCGCCCGCTGCGCCTCCGCATGCCTGCCGGCTCCGATCAGGTGCCCGACCACCGTCGTCCCGGCGGTCGCGAAACCGAGCGTCGAGAACAACACCGTGGTGTCGAGCCGCATCGTGACGCCGAGCGCCGCCAGCGCGGCGTCCCCGGACGAATCGTGAGCGACCCGGTTGACCGCGACCACGAGCAGCGCGCGCACGAGCATCTGCAATGTCTGCGGCACCGCGAGCCGCAGCGCAGACCCGAACTCGTCGCCGATGCGATCCCCATCCCGCTCGAGCCGCAGCGGATGCGTCGGCCGCCGCAGCCACCACAACCCCGGCAGCACCGCGACGAAGCGCCCGAGCACGGATGCCCAGGCCGCACCGACCGGCCCATAGGCCGGGATCCCGGCCGCATCCCAGCCGAACATCAGCACGACGTCGAGCAGCAGGTTCAGCACGTTCGCCAGCACCAGCAGCGCGACCGGCATCACGATCTCGCCCGCGGCGCGCATGACCGTCGTGACCTGCATCAGCGCGAACATCGTGAATGCACCGAGCTGGCTGACCAGCAGGTAGTCGATCCCGTAGCCGGACGCCGCCGCGCCGATGTCCCCCTGGATCGCGATGCTCGGCTCGACCAGCAGGCCGCCGAGACCCCCGATCCCGAGCCCGAGGGCCAGCATCCAGAGCTGTGAGCGGCGCGCCAGCGCGCGCGCGCCGGCGAGGTCGCCGGCTCCCAGCCGGCGGCTCAGCATCGACAACGTCGCCACCGTGATGCCGTTGCCGAGCAGCATCGGCAGGAAGTTGATCGTCGTCGCGGCGTGCACGCCGGCGACCGCATCCGGGCCGAACCTGCCGACCAGCAGCAGATCGACGAGGTTGATCGCCGCATGCGCGAACAGCGCCAGCGCGGCCGGGAGCCCCAGGCGCAGGACCGAGTACCACAGCGGCTCGCTCTGGATCCGATCGTGCCAGGTGTCCGCGCCCGGGCCCGTCGCCGCGCCGGCGCCAGCCGGCGTGGAGACCACAGTCGCGGAGTCCGGCTCGCGGTGCGTGCCGGTCACGCGCTACCGGGCGGAGCTGCGCGCATCGCGCACGATCTCGCGCACCTGCTGCACGAGCGTCGGACCGTGGTAGACCCAGCCGCCCTTGATCGTCCACTGCACGCCACCGGTCGGGACGCTCTTGCCGTCCACACAGACGTCGCAGCCGGTCGGATAGAGGCACTTCAGGTTCTGCAGCGGATTCCCGCGCACGACGATCAGATCGGCGCGCAACCCGGGTTGGATCCGGCCGAACTCCTGCTCCATGCCGAGCACGCGCGCGCCGTTCCAGGTCGCGTGGCAGATGACCTCGAGCGGATGGAACCCCGCCTCGTGGTGCAGCTCCAGCTCGCGGATCAGACCGAATCCGTACAGCAGATAGATGTAGCCCGCGTCCTCGCCGGTCGTGATCGTCCCGCCGAGGTCGGCGAAGCGCCGCAGCGCCCCCATCCAGATCCGGTAGTTCTCCTTCCAGTAGACCTCGTCGGTCGTCGTCCAGCCGACGAAGTAGCTGCCGTGGTGCTCGAGGTTCGGCGCGAAGAACCGCTCCAGCGCGGGGTGCAGGAAGTCGCGGAACTCCGGCTTCGTCTGCGCGCGCTGCAGGTCCCGGCTCGCCTCGTAGACCGCCAGCGTCGGGCTCCACGCCACGCCTCGGTCGACCAGCTCGGCGAGCACGAGGTCGAGCTTCTCCGGGTCCGCCTCACGCCACAGCCTGCCAGCCCAGCGGAAGCGGTCCACTTCGTTGCTGTACGAGAACTCCGGTGGGAACTGCTGCACACCGTTCAGCGCGGCATCCGGGATCCCGTACCAGTGCTCGATGCTGGTGAGGCCGCCGCGCGCGTAGTCGAGCGCATCGCTCGGGCCGACCCCGATGTGCGCCGTGGTGCGCAGACCGGTGTTGCGTGCCTCGTTCAGGATCGCGCCCAGGATCGGCTGCGGATAGCTGGAGTTCGACCAGAGCTTGATCCCGTCCGCGCCGGAACTCTGGATCGCGCGCACGCGCGTGCGCGCCGCCTCCTCCGTCTCGGCCGGTCCGAAACCCTGGTACAGCAGCACGTGCGGCGCGGCCAGCTCGCCACTGGCGCTGCGCTGGCGGATCCGCAGCGAACGGCCGAGCGTGCTGCCGACGTCGCGGACGGTGGTGATCCCGCAGGCGAGCCACAGCGCGAGCTGGTACTCCATCGGCATCACGACGCCGGCTTGCGCCTCCTGCAGGTGCGCATGCGTGTTGACGAGGCCGGGCAGCACGTAGCAGCCGGTCCCGTCGACGACCGCCGCGGCGGCGCCTTCGAGCTTGGAAACGATGCGCCCGTCGCGCACGTGGACGTCGGTCGGGCCGTATGCCGGCGAACCGTCGCCCGGCACGACATGCGCATTGCGGATCGTCAACGTCGCCGGACGCTTGCCGTGCAGCGACGGATCCTGCGCGAGCAGCAGCGGCATGGCGAACGAAAACGCTGCGAGGAGCGGCCGGAGCATCGCCGGAGCATACGAGGGCCGGCGCGCCGCACGCTGGAGTCGTGCTGCGCGATCCGCTACACCCCCCGCCCCATGCCGCGCGCCGCCAAGCCGACCCGACGCACTGCCGACCGCCACGAGCTGTACCAGCGCAGCGTCCAGGCGGTCGAAGGGGACACGCGCTGGCTGGCGCGGTACTTCCGCAAGCGCACCGGCCGCACGGCGCGGATCCTGCGCGAGGACTTCTGCGGGACGTTCGCGCTCGCCTGCGAGTGGGTGCGCCTGCACCGCGAGAACCGCGCCGTCGGCGTCGACCTGCACGGGCCGACGCTGGCCTGGGGCCGCAAGCACAACCTGGCGCAGCTGGACGAGGCACAGCGCGCGCGGGTGCGGGTGCTCCGCGCCGACGTGCGCAGCGCGCCCGGGCCGAAGGCGGACCTGACCGTCGCGATGAACTTCAGCTACTCCGTGTTCAAGACCCGCGACGACCTGCGCGCGTATCTGCGGGCGGCGCGGCGGGGGCTGCGGCCAGGCGGGCTGTTCCTGCTGGACGCTTGGGGTGGCAGCGACGTGCAGAAGGAGCTGCGCGAGAACCGCCGCTGCAGCGGGTTCACGTACGTCTGGGACCAGGCGAGCTTCGATCCGGTCAGCCACGACATCGTCTGCAAGATCCACTACCGGTTCGACGACGGGACCTGGTTGCGCAATGCGTTCGTCTACGAGTGGCGGCTGTGGACGCTGCCGGAGCTGCGCGAGCTGATGGCGGAGGCCGGCTTCGCCGACGTGCGCGTGCTGTGGGAAGGGACCGACCAGCAGACGTTGCGCGGCAACGGGATCTATCGTGAGATCCGCCGCGGCGAAGCCGACCCGGCCTGGATCGCATACGTGGTCGGCACGAACCCCGGGCGGCGGTGACTCCATGACCAAGGCGCAGCTCCTCGTGCTCGGCGCCGGCAAGATCGGCCGGATGGTCGCGCACTTCCTGTCGCACTGCGGCGACTACCGGCTGCGGCTCGGCGACTCCGCCGAGCCGGCCGTGCAACACGTGCGCAAGCGGATGCCGTCGGTGCAGGCGGACGTGCTCGACTTCCGCAGCCGCGATGCGTTGCGCGAAGCGATGCGCGGCTGCGTCGCCGTCGTGTCGTGCGCACCGTTCCACTGCAATCCGTTGATCGCCGAAGTCGCCCGCGACAGCGGGGTCCACTACCTCGATCTGACCGAGGACGTCCACGTGACCGAGCGCGTGATCGCGCTGGCGCAGGGGGCGAAGACCGCGTTCATCCCGCAGTGCGGACTCGCGCCGGGCTTCATCACGATCATCGCGCAGCACCTGCTGGCGCCGATGCAGGACGTGACCGATCTGCGCC
This sequence comes from uncultured candidatus Brocadiaceae bacterium, assembly GCA_964483245.1. Taxonomy (GTDB): domain Bacteria; phylum Planctomycetota; class UBA1135; order UBA1135; family UBA2386; genus CAZABP01. The sequence continues at coordinate 10,645 of CAZABP010000056.1, forward strand.
TGCGCGTCGGCGCGCTGCCGCGCTATCCGTCCAACATGCTCCAGTACAACCTCACCTGGAGCACCGAGGGGTTGATCAACGAGTACGCCAACCTGTGCGAAGTCGTGCTGAACGGCGAGCTGCGCACGGTGCAGCCGCTGGAGAACCTCGAGACGTTGACGATCGACGGCGTCGAGTACGAAGCGTTCAACACGTCCGGCGGCCTCGGCACGCTCGCCGCGACGCTGCAGCACCGCGTGCGCAACGTCAATTACAAGTCGATCCGGTATCCGGGGCACTGCCAGCTGATCAAGTTCCTGCTGCAGGACCTGCGGATGCGCGAACGCCCGCAGATGCTGGCCGAGATCCTCGACTCGTCGCTGCCGACCACGTTCCGCGACCAGGTCGTGATCTTCGTCAGCGCGACCGGGACCTACCGCGGCCGCCTGACCGAGAACGTGTATGCCCGCACGATCCGCCACCGCGAGATCGACGGCGAGAACTGGAGCGCGATCCAGATCACGACCGCGGCCGGGATCTGTGCCGTGCTCGAGCTGCTGCTGCAGGGCAAGCTGCCGCAGCAGGGCTTCGTGCGGCAGGAGGACGTGCCGTTCCAGGAATTCCTGAGCAACCGGTTCGGGCGTTATTACGACGACGAGCAGGCGCGCTGATCGTGGGCGGGCTGGCTGGATAGACTCCCAGCCCATGCGTTCCTGGCGCTGCGCCGCCGTGCTGCTGCTGCTCGCAACCGGCGTTCGCGCGCAGAGCATCCCGGAACGCGAGACCACCGAAGCGACCGTGACCGGGTTCGCGGCCGAACGGCATGCCGAGTTGAAGCGCGCCGTCGACCGCGGGCTCGGCTGGCTCGTGACGAGGCAGCAGCCGGGCGGTGGCTGGCTCGGCGACGTCGGCCACAAGCAGGGGGACAGCTATCTCGTGTTCCAAACCACGCGCGAGCAGGTCGGCGCCGGCACCGCGCATGTCGGCGTCAGCGCGCTGGCCGGGCTCGCGTTCCTGGCCGCCGGGCACCTGCCGGACCGTGGCGAGCATGGCGCGACCGTACGCCGCGCGCTCGACTACGTGCTGGCGCGCACCGAGGAGAACGGGTTCGTCACCGACAGCGGGACGCGGATGTACAGCCACGCGTTCGCAACGCTGTTCCTGGCGCAGGCACTCGGCACCGTGCGTGACGAACGGCTCAAGGCCGCGCTCGAGCGCGCCGTGCACCTGATCGTCGACTGCCAGAATGCGCAGGGGGCGTGGCGCTACAACGCGTTCACGCAGGACGCCGACCTGTCGGTGACGGTGTGCCAGCTGCAGGGGCTGCGCGCCGCGCGCAACGTCGGGATCCGGGTGCCACGCGAGACGATCGATCTCGCCGTCGACTATGTCAGGCGCAGCCGGATCCCGCGCGGCTACGACAAGAACCTGTTCTCGTACAAGATCCGCGGGCGCGGCGCCTACGAGAAGAACCGGGAGTACGCCGTCAACGCCGCGGCGCTGACGTCGTTGTTCTCGGCCGGCGTGCACGATCCGGAACTGTACGAGCCGGTGCTCGAGTTCCTGACCGATGAGTACCCACGGCTCGCGGCGGGGTACTCGGATCACTACTTCTATTGGTACGGCAACTTCTACGCCTGCCAGGCCTTCTTCCAGGCCGGCGGCGAGCCGTTCCGCCGTTGGTTCGAACGCGCCAGCCGCGACCTGCTGGCGCTGCAGGGGACCGACGGGAGGTGGATCAACAGCGTCGGGCCGGGGGACGAGTTCTCGACCGCCGTCGCCTGCCTGATCCTGTCCATCCCGCAGCAATACCTGCCGATCTTCCAACGTTGATCCACGGCCGCGGCCTGCTTGAATCCAGGGCCACGCCGAAGTGCATCCGGGGGCTTCGCGCGTTGTCGTCCAGGTCACACGGTCAGGAGCCTGTCATGCGCCCGTCGTTCTGCCTCGTCCCGCTCCCGCTCCTCGCAGTCCCGCTGCTCGGACAAACTGCGTCTGGTTCCGGCGTGTCCGCGCCGGCACCGCTCGCAGTCGCCCAGCAGCCTGCGGCCATGCGGCCGCTGTCGTGGTTCGATCCGTCGACCGGCGCGTCGCTGCAGGATCAGGACTACAGCGCGCGCGCGATGTTCCACCAGCTGCACGGGCAGTTCCTGCGCGAAGAGGACCGGTTCCGCCCCGCGCTGAACTTCGCGTTGTTCTGGCAGGAGAACGCCGAGGTCAAAGGGGAACCGGGCGAGATCGAACTGCTGCGCTGGAAGGTCGACGGCAGCTGGCGCTCGCCGGTCGATCCGGATCAGTTCGTGATCGTCGAGCCGCGGTTCCAGGGGAGCAAATACAAGTTCCGCGGCACGCAGCTCAACAACGCCGACGAGACGCTGTACGACCTCGAGCTCGGGCTCGGGTTCGGCAAGTTCTTCAGCGAGGACCTGCTCGTCGAGGCCGTGTTGACGCCGGGCGTGCACTCCGATCTCGATGGCACGCTGCACCACGAGGACTGGCGGCTGTTCGGCCGCATCCTCGCCACGTGGCGCGGGCAGGAGCGGCTGTATTGGAAGCTCGGCGTCGAGGCGAGCGAGGTGTTCAAGGACGTGCCGGTCTACCCCGTGCTCGGGCTCGGTTGGCTGTTCCACGAGCAGTGGCGCTTGGATGCCGAACTGCCGCGCCGCGCCGAGCTGACCTGGCTCGCCAGCGAAGCGACGCATGTCTACGCATCCGTGCGTCTCGACGGCGATCGCTACAACATCCGCCAGGGATTCGGCAATGCGGAGCGCACGTACCTCGTGCGCACGCAGGAGCTCAACGCCGCGGTCGGACTGCTGCACCGGATCAACGACCGCCTGTCGCTGTTCGGTGAGGTCGGCGGCACCCTCGGCGGCAAGTTCGACTTCGAGGACGTCGCGGGGAACGCGATGTACGGCACGCGCGAAGGCGCGGTGTTCGTGCAGTTCGGCTTCGGGATCGACTTCTGAACCGCCGCCCCGGTGGTCCTGTCGGGGTCTGACCCCTCTGGTACCACCTGGCCTCGCCGCAAAGCGCGCGTGATCCTGTTGGGGTCTGACCCCTTCGGTACCACCCCGCGCGCAGCTCGTGGTCCGGTTGGGGTCTGACCACGTCGGTACCACCTGGCCGTCCGCGCTCAGCCGCCGAGCACGCTCTCGTACAGCTCCGCGTAGCGACCAAGGCACGCGCGCAGCTCGTATTCCCGCTCGCAGCGCGCACGGTTCGCCTGGCCCAGACGCGCACACAGCTCCGGCTGCGCGACCGCGGCTGCCAGGGCCGCGCCGAGCGCCGCCGCGTCCCCCTTGGGCGTGATCCAGATCCGGTTCGGCTCCGCGACCATCTGCGCCACGTCACCCACGTCGGGAGCAACGACGGCGAGTCCGCTCGCCATAGCCTCCAAAACCGACAACGGCATCTGCTCCGTCTTCGAAGACAGTGCGAACAGGTGCATCTGCACATACGTCGGTGCCGGGTCGCGCACTGTGCCGCGGAACTCGCAGCGGCTCGCGATGCCGAGCTCCACTGCCAGCTGCTCCAGCGCCGGACGATCCGGGCCGTCCCCGACCAGCAGCAGCCGCGCATCCGCCTGCGCCGGCAACCGCGCGAACGCGCGCAGCAGGGTCGCCTGGTCCTTCTCCGGCCGCAGCCCACCCACCGTTCCGATCACGACCGGTGGCGCCGCCGGCAGTGCACGCGGCGCGAACCGCACCAGGTCCACACCGTTGGGCAGCCAACGCACGTTGGCCACGGGCAGCTTCCAGACCGTCGTCGCGATCCGCTGCAGCGACTGCGACGGCACCACGACTGCGCGCGCCCGACGCAGGAACACACGGCGCACCAGGGAGCGGCGTGTCTTCAGCCGCTTCACCTCATCCGAGCCGAAGCCATCCTCGTGGTGCACCAGCCGACCGAACCGCTCCCGCCAACACCCGACCACCGTCTCGATCGCGCCCCAGTTGTAGGTCATGACCAGCGCCGGCTGCTCCCGGCGCAGCAGCTCCGCCATGCGCCGGCTCGTGCCCCACGTGCCTGCCTTCGGCGGCGCTTCGAGCAGCCGGAACTCCGTCCCCGGCGGCAGCTGCTCCGCGCAGCCGTGCCAGCCGTCCATCGCCAGGATCCGGTGCTCGTGCCCGCGCCACAGTTCCAGGATGCGCGCCAGCCGCACCTGGGAGCCACCCGGCGCAAAGCTCGGGAACACGTGCAGCACGCGCGCCACGCTCAGTCTCGCGCTCTGGAATCCGTCAGCTGCATCGCTGCCGCGCAGTCGAGATCACGCGGCCACGCGAGTCAACGAGAGGCTGGACTTGCCAGCGCCGCGCGCCGTTCGCTACCCTCCGCGCCGACCGGAGCGTAGCTCAGCTTGGTAGAGCGCCAGCTTTGGGAGCTGGAAGTCGCTGGTTCGAATCCAGTCGCTCCGACCATCACAACCTGTTGCCGATCGCCGCTTTGCGGCGAACCCACCCGATCCGAGGAGGCGCGGCGCGGACCCCACAACGCTTGCACGTGCAAGACTTAGGAGGTTGACGCGATGCGCAGAGTCCCGATTCCGAAGCTCCACCGGCGGAAGTTGCCGAGTGGTGCGATGCAGTGGTTCACGTGGACCCGAGGCCAGTTCGTGGCGCTCGGATGCGATGAGAAGGAAGCCCGCCAGCGGCTCGGGCGCCTGATGCTCGGCGAGGATCCGGACGACGGCAACGATGAGGAGCTGACGGTCGCCGATCTCACTGCCCGGTACTGGCGGCACCTCGAGCAGAAGTACGGCAGCGAGAACCTGACGCTCCGCGGCGAAGCCGACCGGCTCGCCCACCGGCCGCTCGTCAAGCTGTTCGGCGCATCGCCTGCGCGGCAGTTCGGTTCGCGCGACCTGCGGCTGCTCCAGGCAGAGTTCGCGAAGTCGGGCCTGTCGCGAGGCGAAGTGAACCGCCGCGTGCAGCGCGTGCGCCGGATGTTCAAGTGGGCGGTCGCCGAGCAGATCGTCCCGCCGGACCTGCACCATGCGCTCTGTGCCGTCGAGCACCTGCAGCGCGGCGAGCTCGGCGTCAAGGAGGGCCGGAAGGTGCAGCCCGTGCCGTGGGAACACGTCGAGCCGGTCCTGCCGCACGTGTCGAAGGAAGTTGGTGCGATCGTGCAGTTGCTGTGGCTCACCGGCGCGCGGCCCGGCGAGATCGTCGGCATGCGGCCGCTCGACATCGTGCGTGAGGGCGATGTCTGGAAGATGCCGATGCGCCATCACAAGAACGCATGGCGTCAGGGGCACAGCAGAACGATCTGCTTCGGTCCGCAGGCGCAGGCCGTGCTGTCCGAGTTCCTGAACCGCGTCCCAGCGCCGGACGAGAGCAAACCGCTCTTCTCGCCGGTGCGCGCGGAGGCCGAGCGGTCGGTGAAACGGAGGATCTTCCGCGTCACGCCGATGACTCCGAGCCAGCGCAGGCGGAAGCGGAAGCCTCGCAAGGAACGGAAGCGCCCGCCGCGGGACGGCTACAGCGTCGTCACGCTGCGCGGCGCGATCCTGCGCGGCATCGGACTTGCGAACGTCGCGCGGTTACGCGAGGCGTTGCACGGCGCGCTCGCTCCCCTCTGCGGCAAAGCCCAAACCACGCAGCTTGCCCGGGCGCTGCGGGTCCTGCCACGCCGGCGCCGCGGCGAAGAGCGACCGCAGTTCAACGTGCGGATCGCGCGCCATGTCGTCGCTTCGCTGACGGCGCGGTCGGTCGCCACGACGATCGGCGATGCCAAGCTGCACCGCGCGCTGCTCAAGGTCGCGGAGCACGTCGACGAGATCCCGCAGTGGCGTCCGAACGCGCTCCGGCACTCGGCCGCGACGCGGATCCGAAATGCCCTGGGGCTCGACGCCGCGGCCGCGATGCTCGGCCACCGGACACTGACGACGACCGAGATCTACGCCGAGCTGGACCAGGCGCGAGCCGCGCAGGTTGCGCAGGCCCTCGGGTGACGCATGATCCTTCCGCCGCCGGGCGGTCTGGGTAGCTCCCGGATCGAAGCGCACCGTCCGCGCGCCCGGCGGCGATTCACCAGCGGACGAGAAAGGACGGACAGATGTCGAGCCCGATTGTCGATGCCGCGTGCCGTGATCCGTTGCGGCGGATCGGGGAACTCGCCGCGGCGGCCTGTCGGTTGATGCTGGAAGTCGCATGGTCGGAAGACGGGAGTCCTGAGGAGCAGCACCGCGTGGTCGCCGCGCTCGTTGTCGTCGGGAGCGATCTCACTGACGAGTGGCGCCGGCACGGGAGGCTGGCGACGCACCGGCTGCAGGCGACCGGCGGGCGCGGGATCGCAACCGTTTGCGACGGCGCGTCGCGTGCAGGTCGCTTGTTCAGGACGCAAGGCTTCGGCGTGCACGCCGTCGTGCACATGATCCGCCTCCGACCTGAATCCGAACTCCTTGACTTGCTTGACCGCGTAACCGACGAAGCACGCACGCTCGCTGGTGACGCGGTCTTCAGCAATGGCACTCGACGTACTTGGCGCCACCTCGACTCCGTCGATCAGAAGCTCGTACGCAAGCTGCATGAACAGCATGAAGCCATCAGCGGAACGACACTGATCGTGGCGGCCGGCCTCCCTGAGAACAGCCACACCAAGCGCCGGATCCGGGAGCTGTGGAAGGAGGGAACTTTCGCCCGCGAGGGGAATCGCGAGGCGGGGAAGCTCTCGGTCAGATCCTTGCCAGTCGGATTCGCACAGCAGTAGCTGAGCGAAAAACCCCGCAACCGCCCCGACCTGCCCAGCAACTGCCCCGGTCGCTGCCAACGATCGCCAACCAACATGGCGATCCAAAACGCATCGGTGCTGCACGCCGCGAACCCAGACGGCATCAGCAGGTCCCTGGCCTCCGGGTGGATCAGTCTCCGCGATCTCGCACGCCAGTGGCCCGGGCGGCGAAAGCCGTTGCACATCAGCGTGCCGCATCGTTGGGCGAGCGCGGGTAGCGCCGGCGTCGTGCTCAAGACGCAATTCCTTCCCGGCGTCGGTCGCGCGACTCGACCCGAGTGGGTCGACGAGTTCGTCGCCGCCGTCGCACGCGCGAAGGAACGGCGGCCCGTGAAGCGCGAGCGTCCCGGCACGCGGAAGCGGAAGGCACGAGCTCGCCGATCGGAGCAGACGCTGCGCAAGTACGGGCTAACTCCGGATGGCGACGCATGAATGCACAAGATACTCACGTGCGGCCGGAATGTGAACGCGCACTGCTCGTGCTGATCCACCGACAACTTGAGCAGTACATCGTGGCTGTTCTTCGGCACGACGCCGGAGCAGTGCACCAGCACGCGCTCAGCCACGACGCGCTTGTGGAGCGCTGGAACGAGCTGTGTCCCGACGATCCCCTCGAGCCGTTCCAGTACCACCAGCATGTGCGTGCAGATGCCAGCGAGCGCCGAACTGATGCTGCACTCCGCCCCCACGGCACCGCGCCCTGACCAGAAACGACACGGGCCGGCGCTGCAACGCCGGCCCGCGGAAGAAACAGATGGCAGTGATCGACCTGGATCAAACCACGCAGGCATGCTCGCGTCCAGAGTGCCGGGCGTCGGATGAACAGCCGCCGCGTCCCGGCGGCAGGGTGGCCGCGATCGCCGAACGCGCCCGCGCCGATGCGCTGCACGTGGCGCAGCTAGTGCAACGCGACCTCGACCGGATGCGTGCTCGTCGCAGCATCGAGCAAGTGTTCGTCGCCGCTGCCGTCGCTGCGGCGCGTGAGTCCGCGCAGCCGCTGCCGACGCCGCGGGCGCAGAAGTCCCGGCGCGAGCCAGCAGTCCGCCGCCGTTGCCTGCACGTACTCGGCAGGCAACGCGAGCGGCGTGCCATCAAGATCGCGCGCCGAGCGCAAGCACACGCGCCGCCCGACGACGACGGTTGGAGTGCCCGTTTCATCGGGAGGACGTCGTGACGTCCGCGAATCAAGGTGCGCTGGACGCCGAGCGCGCTGTCCTGGGCATTCTGCTCTTGTACGGCCACGCCGACGTACTGGACCAAGTCCACGACCTGCGGCCGGAGGACTTCTACCTCTCCAAGCACCAGACGATCTTCCGTTCGATCCTCGCGACCTACGACAAGATGTCGCACACCGATCTGATCTTGGTCGGCATGGACCTTGAGGCGAAGCGGGAACTCGGTCATGTCGGTGGTCGCGATGCTCTGCGAGACCTCGTGCATAACCTAGCATCCTGGGGCATCCACTCGGCGGCCGCGATCGGCCACTACGCGAAGATCGTCCGCGAGTGTGCGGAGCGTCGGCGCATCGAGGAGAGTCTTGCGCACGTGAAGCAGGCCAATGAGCAGGGCGCGCCAATCGACGAACTGTACGCGTGCCTTGCACATGTCCTGGCCGGACGCCGGCCGAGCGGGCCGCAGGCGCTCGGCCCGCGCGACATCCTGGCCGCTTGGCGGGGCGAAGGGCCGCTCGTGCACGAACCGACGGGCATTGCCGCGCTTGACGAGGCGACCGACGGCGGGCTCGTCTACGGCACGCGCGTGGTGCTGCTCGGTAGTCCCGACGCGGGCAAAACCGCGCTGGCCGTGGAGATCGGCTGCACCTACGCGGATCGCGGCATCGCGGTCGGGTTCTACGCAGTCGACGAGGAACCTGGAGACGTGCTGCAACGCATCCTCCAGCGCGCCGGGTTCTCGCGGCGGCGCTGTGAGCGGCGCGAGCACGACGATATCGAATCGATGGCGACTCGCGTCGAGTCGCTGCCGATCAAGTTCTACGGCGCTGAGTCCACGATCGAGCAAGCAGCCGCTGACCTAGCGAAGTTTGCGCGCACGCGTGGTGTCAAGGCCGCACTGTTCGTGGATTCGCTGCAAACAGTTCGCTCGGCGACGGAACGCGAAGGCGCTTCGCGGCATGACTGCGTTACGGCTCGCATGATGGCACTGCGCGCGGTCGCGGCGGAGTTCGGATTGATCGCGTTCGCGACCTCCGAGATGTCGCGCGCCGGGTACCGATCGAACGATCCGCAGGAACGCGGCGCGGATCTCTCGCTTGGCAAAGAGTCGGGTTCCATCGAATACCAGGCGCGCGTCGTGCTCTCGCTGCGGAACGCATCCGACGAGCCAGACGTTCTTGAGCTGCGCATCGTGAAGAACAAGCACGGGCTTGTGCATCGGGAGGGTGAGCGAGGCATCACGCTTCGCATCGACCGCGCCGGCCAGGCGATCACGCAGACGACCGACTACACGCCGCCGACCAGCGCGAAGCGCGATGCCGCCAAGTCGGCGCAGCGGACACAGCGGACCGCCAAGGACGCCGCAACCGTCAGCGTCGTGCTTGCGCACGAGCCGGGGCTGCCGCTTCGGCGGTTGCGTGCCGCGGCTGCCAAGGCTGCCGGCGGGATGGGTCGCGATCGCGTGGACTTCGCCCTCGAACACCTTGGCGCTGCCGTCGTGACGGTGCCCGGGGAGCGCCGAGCCTTGATGCACTACCTGGTCGGCGATCGCGTGCCAGCCGACGTTCTCGCGGCCATCCCGCTGTCCGACCGGCCCGCCGTCGCCGCTGCCGTTCCCCCCGCAGATCGCCAGGCAGGCAGCACCGTGGCGGACTGTGGCGCAACCGTGGCCGCCACGGTCGGTGCCACCTCGAGCGACTGTGCGCGCGGCGCCCCCCGTAGGGGGGCGCGCCACGGTCGCGGTGGCACAGTCGATGGCGAGCACAGTGAGGGCAGCAGCATTGCCGCCACGGTCGATCGGGCGTCCGGCGTGGATCAAGCCACCGGAGACTCGCGATGAGCCGGCAATTTTCCATCGACTCCCGCCGGTGCAGCGCCGCCGCACCAAGTGATCCAACGATCGGTCTCCGTGCGCCGCTCGCCGTGCGTCTCGCCCTCCTCCGCGGCGCCTTGGTGCGCGCAATCGACAGCCGACCGGGGCACGCGCGGCACCTGCAGGTACTCCTCGATCGCGTCGAGCGACTGCTGCGCGCGGCGGCTGCCGGAACGCCAGAACCACCAAGCACGGCAGCAGGAGGTGCACCGTGACCGACGACGTGCTGGCGGATCTCCACGCGGCGATCGTCGATCAGCGGCTCTTCGAGCGGATGGCGCACGACAAGCGGACCGACCTCGCGCAGCGCCTTGTTGCCGATGGACTCGAAGCTTCGCAGTTCGGGCAGCTCGTCGAGTTTGCGAAGCGGCGAGCGTCGAAACGCAACAGCCATCGGCCGTTGTTGGCGGCGCTGCTGTTGAAGGGCGGATGGAAGGATGCGCTCACACAGGGCGAGAGACTTCGCGAGCGCATCGGGCTGCCGCCCAGGTTCACGGACATCGGCGAAGCAGAGCCAAGCGAAGACGACCGGCGGCTCGTGCAGTTGCGTCGAGCGTGGGCGATGGTCAGCGGCGATTTGCGCACCTGCGCCGAGGTCGCAGCCCTGCATGCCATCACGGCCGAGCGGCTGATCGAGCTGCTACGCGAGCACGCGGAACAGATCGGCGCGACGACCGAGGAGGTCGCGGTGCACGCGATCCCGGATCACGCGCAGCGCATGGAAGCTCTAAGGCGCTGGACCGTGCAGCGCGCCGAAGAACTGCGCCGGGAAGCATGCGCACGGATGCCTCACGCGCTCCGGCCCGTTGCTGAAGCACGACGCAACTGGAATCGCAGCGGCGGCGCCGGCTGACAACCGCAGGTCGTTCAAGCTGTCGATCCGATGCTGCATCGCGGCCTGTCCTGGCTGGCACGTACGAGCAACCGTTCGGCTATGGCTCGGCACGCGCATCCATCCGCGCGCCGGACACGCCATCACGCGCGACCGTGCCCGGCGGCGCGCTCCCGCGATGACTCGGGCACGCGCAGGCCCACGTGCGGCACAGCGTGCACGAGGTGCAGCGGTGCGGGCGCTACTGGATCAGGCACCGAGGCACAGGCATCCGCTGCTGCCTCGGTTGCTGGCTGTCGACGTCGCGCTGCACCTGTGCGCCTGTGCACGCGACTACTTGGATGCCTGCACCACGCACGGCGCACGTCGCCACTGGGCCGCTCATCGACTGGATCGAGCACCGCACGCGCGGGTAGGCGCATCGCGCACGCGTGAACGGCCCAGCGATGCCCTGAGGGGCGCGAACCACGTGCTGCCCGGCCGGTGCGTCGATCACGCCGCGCGCGACCACCTGCGCAACCGCAGGGGCCTGCACGTGCACGCCGGCATGACGGCGCACGCGGCCCTTCCCGGCGTGCCGTGATCGACACGGGGTATAGGTCGCACCCGGCGCCGGCCCTGTCCTGCGCCAAGGTGCGGCCCTGGGCGGCACTCGCCCAAGGTCCTGGGCTGCCCTGCCTGGGCCTGCGAGGGGTCGGGTCGACCTGGACAGCGGCGAGGTCCTGAGGTCCTAGGCGAGCGGCCTGGGGTCCTTCCGCGGCCCTCCCCGAACGGGGTTCGCGGCGCTCCGCTGTTTCGGGGGTTAGGAGCAGGAATCGAGTCGATGGCGTGGCGCGTGGGACACGTCAGGTGGGCCTGCAACCAGCCGACGAGTCATCTGAATCGGCTGGCGCTGCGTTGCTCGCCTGCTGCATCCTGGGGGCCTGCCCGAGAAGCGATCAGTGACGGCAAGTCGTACGAAGAGTCGAACCCGCCGCGGCACCGCGGCGCCACCAGCACGCGCGCGCACCGTCGCCGAACTCGCCGCCGCGCTGCGGGCCGGCGAGCGGTCTGTGCAGCGGTGGGTCAAGCGCGGCGCACCGCGCGCACCAGACGGATCATTCGACGTTGGCGCTGTACGGCGCTGGGTCCGTGCGATGCGCAACGAGGCAGACGCGCGTCGGTACGGGCGTCATCCGCGCGGCGGCGCCGGCGTCGCTCCGGGAACTGACGCAATCTGGCTCGAGTCAGAGGAGGCAGATGTCACGACGCGCAAAGCCAAGGCGGCGCTGGCCGTGCTCGAGCTGAAGGTGGCGAAAGGCTTGGTCGTCGATCGGGACGCGATCGAAGAAGTTCTCGTGGACCGCGCTGCACTGCTGCGGCGTGGCCTCGACGCGCTGCCTCGTCGCGCGGCATTGAAGCTCGACCTGACGCCGCAGCAGGTCGACGACCTCGCGAGCGAGATTCGGGACCTGCTGTCGCTGATCGCTGGCAGCGGAGACAACGCCGATTCGGCCGCGGCCGCACGTGTCAAGCCGCCTGGCGGCGAGCAGCAAGTTGCAGGATGATCCAAGCATGCCCAACGCACAACCCACGATCGCTGATCATTTGCTCCCGGCCGAACGCGAAGCCATGCGCGCAGTCGATCGGCTCAGCCTCGCGCTCGATGCCGCGAAGGCGATGCTGGTTCCGAAGCTGATCGGGCTGACCGATCCAAACCAGATCGCGCGCGTTGTCGACGAAGCGCATGCCAACGTGTTCGACATGGTTGGCGGTCCCGCACGACTGCTTCCGTGACGACTTGCGCGCGATGCACGCGCGAATAAAGTGCGTCGGCGCTGGTCCAAGGCGCGGCAGCCGCGCAGCTGCGGCGGGCGTCAAGCGGACGGCGATGGCGAATCGCCCGGAGGGGCAATCAAATGAAGCTGTTCAGCAAGCTGCGGAAGTCCGCAGTGGAACAGGCGGAAGAGTCACGGCGCGAGTACCTGCGCCTGGTCGATCGAGCAGCGCGCGACGAAGACGTTCCCGTCGAAGAAGCACGCCGCATCCTCGACGCAGTTCTGCGACCGATCGAAGCATTCGAGGAAGATGTCGCAGCCGCGGCGCGCGTGCGCGCGCTTGCCGGCGGGCCGGCCGAGTGGAGCGCGGCTCGGAAAGCGACATCAGAGGCCCGCGAAGCTCTCGACGCGTACCGCGGCAAAGTTCAGCCGATCCTCGAGAAGATCGAGCGCGACCGAGAACCACTGGAGGCTGCGGTACGTGCCGCAGCCGAGCGTGAGCGCGAGCCCGAGAAGCGCGTTCGCGCGCTGGAGTTTGCGCAGCGAGAGCATGAACGCCGCACGCGCGAGTTCGTGGAGACGGCGACCGTCGCGATGGCGACGCGCGGCATGACGGCCGAGCAACGCGCAGCATGGGAGCAATCCGAGCGGGAGCGCATCGGTGCCGCGCGGCGCCTCCAGGGTCAGCGAGTCGCCGCGGTCAATCGGCTTGCCGAACTCGACCGGCAGAATGAGGAGGCGAAGCGGATGGTCTCGGAAGCGACGACCTTGGATGCCCGCAAGGCATGCCAGGAGCGTGTCGAAGCGATTGCGTCCGAGCGCAGGAAGGTCGAGTCCGAGCTGTCCGGCATCACCCGGCTCGAAGCCGCAGCAGGTGCGCGATGACCGCGACTCTGACTCTCGCTGACGTCGAACGCCGGCTGCGCGCGCGCAACCCGGCCATCGTCGAGATGGTCGCTGACGGCGACCGCCGCATGCAACTCGCGGCGGACCTGCTCGGCGATCGAAGGACCGCGGCCGAGTTCGACCTGGGCGGCTTGTCCGGCTTCCTGCTGTCCCTGTTGCCGCGACGCACTCGAACGACGCCGGCGACGAAGGCACCCCGCATGCCCCGCACGCGGGACGAGAACGATCGGCTCGCCCTCTGCTTCGAGTACGAGCGCGACGCGACGCTTCGGGCGGAGTTCGCCACGGTCGACGACTACGTCGCCTTCGCGGCGAACCGCGATCGCGGCGCCGTGCACAGCAGCCTCGGCAGGTGAAGCTGCGCGACGTGATCGAACGGGCGCGCGGCGGCGATGCGGCGATCCTCGCGCAGATCGAAGACAAAACGCAGCGCGATGCGCTCGCGGCGCGGCTCGTGCGAGACGATCCCGCCGTCGCCGGTCACTACTCCACGGCCACGTTGGGCGCACGCCGGCCGATCGTCGCGCAGCGGCTCCGTATTCGAGCCCGAGCTTGACACACTGCGGCGTGGAGCCGAAAGCTAGCCTGACCCCGATGAGGAACGCAGATGGCTGATGCACGTGACGACGTCGACGAACGCGAGAAGAATCTCGTATCCACGCTGAGCACGATGGGTGGCCACGCAGGCAACTTCGCCCTAATGAGAGCACTCGGATGGGATCCCGATGCCTACTGGCAGATTCGGGACGGGTTGGTCGACTCCGGCAAGTTGGAGCTGGGACAGGGAAGAGGCGGGAGCGTTACTCTCGTCGAGCCCAGCGCTCTCACCGGAGGTGAAGGGGCAGACACGGGCCACCCAGCGGAGGCAGATCTCTACGCACCCGTGGCGAGCGTTCTTCGGGCTGACTGGGCAAACGACATGCGCTTTCGCAATCACCACGTCGAAGTGACCGCGCGTCAGGGACGACGAGATACTGGTGGTACTTGGACACGCCCCGATGTCGTTGTCGCGGCGCTTCGAGTGTTCCCGCACGTACCAGGCAAGTTCTTCGACTTGGTGACGTTCGAGCTCAAGGGGTTCGATGGCATCGATGTGACGGCTGTGTACGAGGCCCTCGCACATCGTCGTGCCGCAACGCAGGCGTATGTCTGGCTACACGTTCCCGAGTCAGACGCATCGCAAGAGAGCACTCAGGCATTGCTTGGAAGGATCAACGACGAGGCACGGCGCCACGGCGTCGGATTGATCGTGGGCGCGGATCCAGGCGACTATGCGTCGTGGGATGTTCAGCTTCGGGCGGTCCGCGTTGATCCTGACCCTGAGTTTTTGAACGAGTTCATTGCCCAGCAACTGCCCGAAGCTGTTCGTGATGAGTTAGCGCTATGGTTCCGTTGATCGCTGGGCTAGGACGCGGCGGCTAATCGGCTTCGGCGGATGACCGAGGCTGGCACCTTCCGCGCTGATGCATGACCAAATGAGACGGCGCACGCGCAACTGGTTTCACCCGCCGATCGAGAGCATGGAATGCGTCGCGCGGCAGGTTGACGTCGGTGTTCGGCAGTCCGGGTGCGACGTCCCTACACGACCGTTCTCGACTCGAAGCAGGATCGGCTAGTACTCGACTGGGCGCAGCGGACCGCTGCTCGCGCTATCGGGTTGTCCGCCGCCAAGATAAGCGTAGCCTTGTCCTTCGAGCGCCGTTCGGGAGCCGAGGCGGCATTGCCCGCCCGAGACTCCGATCCGTGGCGCTGCATTGGATCGTCAACTACACGGAGCTTCGATGGCACTCACCTACCGCGATCTCACGCCGAGTGTTCGGCGAAAGATGGTCGAAGAGTTCGACCGGGACGGGCAGAACTACTACCGCAGCAAGCGGCTGACGGGTGACGGGAGTACACGATGGCCCGAGCTGCTCCGAGCGGCCTTGGAGTCCGGGTCGGACGAATCACTGGCGGAACAACTTCGCTCGCAGGGTCTGCTCCAGGCAAACGAATCCACCAAGAAAACCAGCACCAAGGCCGTGCCTTGGGATGCTGCAGACACACTGTCGGAGGGGCAGTTCAACCACTACTACATCCGCGCCCTGTGCCGAGAGGCGATCGAACACGGCGAGAACGAGGTCATGGTCTACCGAGCCAAGGCCGTTGGCGAGGAACGGGAGCAGTCTCGCCGACTGATCGGTCGCTCACTTCCCTGCCAAGCCGTACTGGCTGCGCTCCAGGCGAATCCCGGAATCGGCGACTACGAAGGGTTGCCTGGTGGTGCGAACTCCACAATCACGGTCACGCGTGCTTCGGCCAAGGGGAGGAGCGAGGAGCTGTAGTGGTTGGTGCTGATTCCTTCGCAACCGAATCCATCGGCTCGTGTGCGCAGAAAACCTCTGCCGAAGCGTGGCCCTTGACGTAAAACGGCCGGCGAGGACAGGTCTCGCCGGCCGATCGAGAAAACGGAAACGGCCCGCGGCAGGAGAACCGCGGTGTTCTGATCATCGAGGAATCGAACACCGCATGCAACGCCACCAAGCCGCCGTTCTCGACTCGCTGGAGGATCGAATCGCACGCGCGCGACGGACCGGGCTCCCGGTCGTGCTGACCGTCCGCAATCGTTGTCCGCGCTGCGGATCAAGCAACGTGCGCCGCGACGGAACGCCGGAAGGAGTCGGGCGCTGCTTCTGCCGTGCGTGCGGATCGGCCTACCGGGCGATCGCCGCAGATCCCGGCGAGGTGACCGTCGCGCCGCGCCGTGATGCGGAAGTGACGGGAATCGACGCCGCGTTTCCGAAGATCCGAGGCGGCACCGTTGCGGCGCGTTGCGACGGGATCGCCGCGGACACCGCGGCGGAGGTCGCGCACGTGCTCGCGGACTACCCCGTGCGGTTGGCGACGGTCAGAACCGAGCGACGCGTCAGCGCTGGACTCGAGCCGCTTGCGGCCGACCTGAAACTGATGCAGCGCGCCGCTGGCATGGCATGACTGATTCAGCGAGCTTGCGCACGCACCTCCTCGGCGTGCATCTCGCGCAGCAGCCCGTGCGTGAAGTTGCGTGCGTCGACGGCGGCTTGCACGGCATTCCGGAAGTCCGTCTGCGCGATTCCGAGACGCAACGCCTTCTCCTCTGGGTCTGCTGCCCGCACTGCCGACAGCATCGACTTGCAACACGCTTCGGCATGCTCCTTGATCTGCTGCACCATTGCCTCGTCCGACGCAGCCAGGAGGCGGTCCAGGAATGCAGAGGCCGCGATGCCGTGCTTGAGATCGTTGCGCGTGCCGGCAGCCGCCTGCGCCTCGGATGCTGATGGCATTGCGCAGCAAGCCAACAGCGCGGCCGCGACAACCAGGAGCATGCGCTGCACGACGCGAGAACCGGACCACTGGATCGACTTCATGACAAGCTCCTCACCTAGACACCGCGCCGACTCGTGGCTCGCCCAGCAAGCGTAATCGAACAGGCACTCAGCCCGTGGGTCCGCTCCAAGGACGCGCACTCGAAGTAACGCGTCCGCCATCAGACGCGTCGGGCCCGGGGCTATTCCATGCCAGTCCTGGGCAGTCACGTTGCCGCGGCACGTGCGATCCGGTCCCGCGGCTGACGGCCGCACAAGCGCCGCGCACCGCGCGTAGGAGCTGCATCGGCCGCGAGACCGGGATGCCGGCATCATCAACAGCGCTTACCGTTCCTCGCCCGTCCTCGCGGAACAGCGGTGCCGTCTGTACACCTTCGCATCTCAGCCCCACTCTCGTGGCGGTAACCACTGTCGGAACT
>CAZABP010000057.1:0-27495 GCA_964483245.1 uncultured candidatus Brocadiaceae bacterium
CGCTCTCGAGCAGCGTCTCCGGCAGCGCGCCGCAGGAGAGCGCGACGAACGGCTTCGGCGAGCGGCGTGACAGCTGGTGCAACGCCTTGGCGATGCACTCCTTGCCGGTCCCGCTCTCACCGGTGATCAACACCGAGGCGTCGGTCGGCGCCACCGTGCGGACGATCTTGAACACGTCCTGCATCGGCGCGCTGTTGCCGATCACGCCCGGCAACCCGTGGTCGCCGGCCAGCGTCGCCTTCAGGCTCTTGTTCTCGTCGAGCAGCACGCGCAGTTGCGCGATCCGCCGCAGCCGCTCGACGACCGCTTCGTTCAGGAACGGCTTCTGGATGTAGTCGTCGGCGCCGTGCCGCATCGCCTCGACCGCGTGCTCGATCGTCGCGTATGCGGTCATCACGATGACCTCCGTGTCCGGCCGCGCCTGCTTGGCGGCGGCGAGCACCGCCATCCCATCGGCGCCCGGCAGCCGGACGTCGGTGATCACACAGTCGAACGCCTTCTCCTGCAGCCGGGCGATCGCCGCCTTGCCGTCGGCGACGTGCTCGACCTCGTGACCTTCGGCGGTCAGGTCGTCGGTCAGCGTGACCGCGATCGTCGCTTCGTCCTCGACCAGCAGGATCCTCATGTCGGCGTCTCCCGGTGGACTGCCACGCGGTCCCCGCCGGCGGCGGCCGCCTGCTGCAGCGCCGCTTCGGCGCGCGTCAGCAACGTGTCGTGGAACAGCGCGGTCGCCGCGTCCGCGGCGACCCCGAGGCTCAACGTCAGTGGCAGCTTGGTGCCGCCGACCTCGAACTCGAGCCGCGCGAACTCCTCGCGCAGCCGGCCGGCGACCGCCTCGGCGCCAGCCAGGTCGGTGTGCGGCAGGACCAGCAGCACGCGATCTTCCGGCAGCACGCCGAGCTGGTCCGACATCCGCATGCGCCGGCGCAGGATCCGCGCCAGACCGCTGCGGACGACGCTGCGCAGCTCGGTCCCGTGCAGATCCATCAACCGCAGCAGCCGGTCGACCTGGATCACGACGATCGCGAGCGGAAAGCCGTACCGCTTGGCCCGCGCGAACTCCGCGCGCAACAGCTGCTGGATCTGCGCCTGCGAGAACGGGCTGTCCAGCAGCGGATCCTCGGTCTGCCCGGTGTCACCGGGCCGCTTCGAATCCTGGTGCCTGCGAAAGCTAGGCGCCGTCATGACCTCCCATAGCTGCTACCAGCCAGAAGGTTAGCGCCGGTTCGCCGGCGCTGCCGCAGTCTCGCTGGCATCGCACGTTCCAGACCCAACTCAGAAGGTCGGCATCGGGACCGCGCCAGCCTCGGGCTGGACCGGACCGAGGATCCGCTTGGTGATCTTCTGCTCACCGATCCCCCACAGGCTCGACGTGATCATGTAGACCATCAGGCCGGACGCGTAGTTGAACAGCATCACCCCGAACAGCACCGGCATCCAGCGCATGATCTTCATGACCTGGCGCTGCTGCGGGTCGTTCGGCAGCGGCATCCCGGCCTGCATGTAGACCCAGGCGGCGACCATGATGATCGGCAGCAGGTTGAAGTAGGGCAGCCATTCGAACGGCAGCGCGAACAGCCGGTCTGGCTGGCTGAGATCATTGATCCAGCCGAGGAACGGTTCGTGTCGCAGCTCATAGGCGACGCGCAATGCCGTGAACAGCCCGAGGAAGATCGGGATCGTGACCAACAGCGGCAGGCAGCCCCCGAGCGGCGGGAACATCTTGTGCTCGCGCTGGAACTGCACCATCGCGAGCTGCTTCTGCTTCGGATCGTTCGCGTACTTGCGGTTGATCTCGTCGAGCATCGGCTTGAGGCGGTGCATCTTCTCGCCGAACGCCCGCATCGACTTCTGCATCCGGAAGTTCAGCGGGACCAGTGAGCCACGGACCAGCACCGTCATCAGGATGATCGCGACACCGAGGCTGCCGACGGCACCTTCGATCGTGCGCAGCAGCCACAGCAGGAACTTCGCCATCAGCCTGGCACCCGGGATGTCGCAGAAGCAGATCGGCGACAGGTCCACGTCCATGACGGCCTGGAACGGCGCGTACGCCGGCTGCTCGTCGAACACGGCGGACGACTTCGGGCCGACGTAGAGCAGGTACCGCAGCCGGGTCTCGTTCCCGGCGCGGGGGATCCGCAGGTACAGCCAGTACTCGGCGATCGGGACGGAGTACGGCGCATGCTCCGGCAGCGGCACGGCGCCGTTCGCGAGCACCGGCCAGAACTCCGCCTTGGTGATCCGCAGCGCATCCGCCGCCGCGTCGCCGTCGGGCACCAGGAACGAGCCGAAGAACCGGTTGGTGACGCCGGCGAACTGGATCCGCCCCCCTTCACCGGTCCGGACGATGTCCGGCAGCGTCGGCGGGTTCGGTTGGCCGGCCGGACGGACGAACGCGACGCCGCTGCTGCGCGTGCCGGCCGTCGCGCCGATCGCGAGGGCGGGGTTGCCGAGTACGTGGTCGGTGGTCGGGTTCGGCATCGTGACGCCGCTCAGCAGCAGCGCGTAGTCGCCGCCTTCGCGCGTGTGCTGCGTCGCACGCCGCGCGGCGATCTCGAGGATCAGGTCGCGCCGGCCCGGCTCCTTGCGGTAGACGCGCTCGAGCGTCGTGCCCTCCTTGCAGTCGAGCGTGAAGCGGGCGCCGTCTGGGAGCTCCTCGTATTCCCACAGCGCGTCGTCCGGTGCGACGTCCGGGAACAGGTTGCCCGGCTTCTGCTCCGCCAACGCGAGCAGGCGCCAGCTCGGCTCCTGCACCGGGCCGACGATCCTGTAGTAGTCCGCGACCTCGTTCGAGCGTGCCTGCCGCGCCGCCGTCGACTCCCAATGGTCGAGCAGCCGGATCTCGCGCACGCTGGCACCGCGGCGGTCGAACACGATCCGCATCGCGCCGGCCTCGGCATGGGCGCCGAACGTGCGCACGATCGCAGTGTCCTCCTGGGCCGGCAGCAACGCCGCGCCGGCGAGGGCGCCGGCCAGGGACCAACGGAGCAGCAGGTTCATCATCGACGAGGGTGAGCGGTCAGCGGCCGACGGCCAGACGTTCGGCCAGGTAGTCCGGCAGCTCGGGGATCGCGCGGATCTTCGCCATCGTGGCCTCGACGTCGTACGGCAGGCGGTGGAAGCGCACGACGCTGCCATCGAACGTCACGAACGAGGCGCGCGGATCGCCGTCCCGCGGCTGACCGACCGAGCCGATGTTGATCAGGGCGCGGCGCGAGCCGATCTCGTAGACGCCGTCCACGTCGTCGGGGTGCAGGAAGCGCCCCTCCGGCAGATAGACGCCCGGGACATGGCTGTGACCGACGAAGCAGAGCTGCGCCTCCCCCATCTTGGCGAAGCACTCGCCGAGCTTCTGCGTGTCCTCGGCGTCCTTCGGCACCATGTACTCGCGGACCGGGTCGCGCGGGGAGCCGTGCACCAGCAGCATGTTTCCCTCGACGACGCGTTCCGGCATCGCGCCGAGGTAGTTCCACAGCCGCATGTTCTCCTCGCGCGGGCGGTCGCGACGGTTGAGCTGGTCGCGGGTCCAGTCGATCGCAGCGCGCGCCCGCGGGTTGAAGTCGGACGCGTAGAACATCGCGCCGTGCTCGTGGTTGCCGAGCAGCGAGAACTCGCAGCGGTCCATGATCGCCAGCAGCGTCTCGCGCGGTTCCGGGCCGTAACCGATCACGTCCCCCAGGCACAGGTAGCGGGTCGCGCCGAGCTTCTCGCAGGCGGCCAACACCGTGCCGAGCGCCTCGGTGTTGCTGTGGATGTCGGAGATGAACGCAATCATCGGGCGGCGCGGGGCGGGCAGGCTAGCGTTGGCCCGCAACGTGCGAAAGGCTGCCGCTGCTAATCTGCCGCCATGGGCACGGTCGGTTGTCTACTGCTGTTGCAGCTCGCCGCGGGGCCGCAGGACCCGGTCCTGATCGAACTGCGGGACGGCCTTGCGGTGACGCGCGCGGAGTATCTCGAACACCTGTACGCCGCGATCGGCGGGGCGCGGCTCGAGGAGCTGGTGCTGGACCGGATCCTCGCGCGCGAGGTGCAGCAGATCGACCGCACGCGGCTGGGGGCGGCCGCGCGGGCCGCGCTCGACGAGCCGGAGCGCCGGCAGCGCGACGCGTTCGCGGCGCGCTTGCGGGAGCAGTTCGGCGGCGACGAACCACGCTGGCGGCAATGGCTGGCCGACGCGGGGCTGACCGAAGCAGAGGACCGGCGTGCGACGGCGCTGCAGGTCCTGCGCGAGGACCGGCTCGCGGCGGTCGCGCAGGCGCGGCGGGAGCCGGAGCCGCGTGCGCTGCAGCGGACGTTCGAGACGCACTTCGGCGTCGATGGCGTGCAGGCGGACGTGCGGCACGTGTTCGTCGCGTTCGGCCGCACCAAGCACGAGCTCGAGACGCGGCGGCCGGGTGTGCGCGCGACCGAGGCGGAGGTCGAGCGGTTGACGCGCGAACGGATGGACGCCGCGGTCGCCCGGCTCGCCGCCGGTGCGCCGATCGCTGACGTCGCCGCCCAGTGCAGCGAAGACCCGGACGCGCGCGCCGAGGAGCCGGGGCTGATCCGCGGCTACGACTTCCGCCGGTTCGGGCCGGAGTTCGCCGTGGCCGTGCGCGCCCTCGCCGTCGGCGAGATCAGCGCGCCGTTCCGCTCGTCGCACGGCTGGCACGTCGTGCGCCTCGAGCGCAAGCAGGTGACGCGCTTCGACGACGTCCGCGCGCGCGTCCTCGAGCTCTGGCGTGAAGAACCACCGACCCTGGCCGAGCGCCAGCGCACGATCGAAGCCCTGCTCACCGACTACGGCGCCACCCGCCCGCTGCGCCGCTGACCATGTACGGACAGTTGGTGTCAGACTCCAACCGTCCCGAATCCGGAGGGTTGGAGTCTGACACCAACCGTCCGCTTCCGGTGCTGACCGGGCCGACGGCGTCCGGCAAGTCCGCGCGCGCGCTCGAGCTCGCCGAGCAGCTGGGTGGCTGCGAGATCCTGTCGATGGACTCGATGGCGATCTACCGGCGCATGGACGTCGGCACGGCGAAGCCGACCGCCGAGGAACGTGCCCGCGTCCGGCATTGGTTGATCGACCTGGTGGAGCCGAGCGAATCGTTCGACACCGCGCGCTACTGCGAAGCGGCCGCCGCGGCGCTCGCCGACATCCGCGCCCGCGGCCGGCAGCCGCTGCTGGTCGGCGGCACGCCGCTGTACCTGATGGCGTTCTTGAAGGGGATCCTGCCGGGACCCGCGGCACAGCCGGAGCTGCGTGCCGAGCTGATGGCGCGTGAGGAACAGGAGCCGGGCACGCTGCACGCGGAGCTGGCGCGGCTCGATCCACCGGCTGCAGCGCGGATCCACCGCAACGACCACAAGCGCCTCGTGCGCGCGCTCGAGGTACTCCGCGTGACCGGCCAACCGATCAGCGCGCAGCAGACGTCGTTCGACGACCCGGGCTGGCTGCGCCCGTGCCGGATCGTCGCGCTGCAATGGGACCGTGGCCTGCTGCACCAGCGCGTGCGCGCGCGCGCCGAACAGATGCTCGACGCCGGTCTGGTCGACGAAGTGCGCGCGATCCGCGACTCATGCGGCTTCTCACCGCAGGCCGCGGCCGGGATCGGCTACGCCGAGTCGCTGGCGTTCCTCGCCGGGCGGCTGAAGGACCGCGAGGAGCTGCGCAACCGGATCCGCCGCAACACGCACCGGATGATCCGCCGCCAGACCACCTGGCTGCGGCACATCGCCGCGGTGCGCTGGGTTCCCGGTGACGCGCCGCTCGCAGATCTGCGGGCGGCGCTCGCGCTGTGAACCCGGCTCACGCGCTGTGGAAGTGCTCGAGCTCTTCCTTCTCCTTCTCCTGCACCGGCGGCGGCGCACGCAGCACGCGCAGGTAGCAGAAGAGCGCGAGCCCGAACACGAACAGCAGCGAGACGGTCATCGAGATGGCGCCACCGAGACTCATGCGGAACCTCCGAGGTCACGTCCGTCCAGATCGAGCCCCATCGCGCGCCAGCGCCGTTCGCCGATGCGGAGCACGACGACCAGGAACGCGATGATCGCGAGCACGACCGCGAGCGTGTAGCCCGCCACGCTGATGAATCGCGACAGCGGAGATTCGACGGCCGAGATCTCCGTGATCGAGGCGGACCAGGCGTCCAGCTGCTTGTCGCGCTCTGCTTGCCGCGCCAGGAACGCCGGCGCTTGCGCCTGGTTCGCAGCACGCGCATCCACCAGTGCAGCAGCCTTCTCGGCCTGCAACTCTGCGACCTGACGCCGCAGCGCTCGGATACTGGAGACGCGCTCGAGCTCCGCGAGTGCCGCTTCGCGATCTGCCGCGGTGGTCACAGCGACGCCCATCGCGGCGGACAGCAGCGGATCCCCGCGTGCCTCCCCGCGCCGCGCGTACGCGATCCCTTCCGCCAGGTCGCCCGGATCGGCCCCGTATGCCGCGGCCGTCCTCGCGGCGAGCTCGGCCGCATGGGTCGCCTCCTCGTCCGACGCCCCGGCAGCCCGTGCCCGCTCGTGCAGCGTCGTGCGCCTCGCATCGTCGAGCACGAGTTCCGCCTTGGTCGTGTTCGGGCGCCGGTGGATGCCGGCAACCCAGCCACCGAGGTTGTTCCAGCAGAACGCGACGAACACGATCAGCAGGAACAGCGGCGCGACGTACTTGATGATCACGCGGAAGATCGCCGGGATCCGCAGCTCGGCACCGATGTGTGCCTCGCGCAATCCTCGGTCGACGCCGAACACCCACCCGAAGCAGATGATCTGCACCGTGGCGAGCACGAAGATCAACAGCGTGCCGACCCAGTCGTCGAGGGTGGACAGCGCCGCGAGGTCGCGGCTGAACCAGATCACGAACAGCGACCCGCTAGCGGACAACAGCGTGAGCAGCGCGACCGCCTTGGCGCGGTTGATGCCCAGCGCTTCCTCGAAGAACGCCAGCACCGGCTGCAGCATCGACAGCGAGCTGGTGATCGCGGCGAGGAACAGCATGAAGAACCAGACGCCGCCGATCAGGTTGCCCGCCGGCATCTGCCCGAACACGACCGGCAGAGTCTGGAAACCGAGTCCGAACGAGCCGGTTGCGACTGCCTCCAACGTCCCCGTTGCGCCGAGGAACACGAACGCAGCCGGGATCGTGATCATCCCGCCGAAGCCGACCTCGAACATCTCATTGGTCGACGACGCGGTGAGCCCGGAGAGCACGACGTCGTCCTTGCGCTTCAGATACGACGCGTAATTGATGATGACGCCGAAGCCGACCGAGAGGCTGAAGAAGATCTGCCCCGCCGCCGCGAGCCAGGTCTGCGGATTCGCGAGCGTTTCGAGCTTCGGGTTCCACATCTGCCCCAGGCCGTTCCAGACACTCTGCTCCGGCGCGGTCGGATCGGGCGTACCGAGCGTCAGCACGCGGATCAGCACGATGATCGCGCAGACCGCCATCGTCGGCATGGCGATGCGGCAGAACTTCTCGATCCCCCCGGACAAGCCGCGGAACACGACCAGCACGTTGACCGCGAACACGATCGCCCAGAACACGACGCTCTGATGGATCTCCCCATCGAGCATCACGCCATCGAAGTTCGTGCCGGTGATGGAATCCCAGAACGACACCGAGGCCTGCTTCTGCGTCGCTATGTCAGCCCCCTGCTCGATCCCGATCCCTCCGGTGAAGTAGTTGAACGCGTACGCCAGACACCAGGACTCGATCAGGATGTAGTAGAAGTAGACGCACAGCGGGATCAGCACGCCGACGATCCCGAGGTACCTCGCGATCGCGCCGCGCCCGATGACGCCGAGGATCGCCGGCGCGGAGTGGAACCCCTTGCGTCCGCCGTAGCGCCCCATCGTCCACTCGGCCCAGCCGATCGGGATCCCGAGCAGCACGAGGGCCAGGAAGTACGGGATCATGAACGACCCGCCACCGTTGGCCGCCGCCTGACCCGGGAAGCGCAGGAAGTTGCCGAGTCCGACTGCCGAGCCGGACACGGCGAGGATCACGCCGAGACGCGTCCCCCACTCTTGAGTCTTCTGCGACAAGGAGTTGCCTCCGCAAGGGCTCTGGAACGGCGGAACAGTAGGGACCGTGCCGCGAGATCCAAGCGTGCAGCGCGGGGCAGCCGCGGATTCTGCGCTTGACGCTCCGCGACCCGGCGCGTGGCATCCGCGGCAGCATGCGGCCGGACGCCGTCGATCATCTGCACGCGCTCGCGCAGCAGCTCCAGCTCGCAGTCCCGCGAGCGCACTGCGCGTCGATCGTCACGTTCCTGCAGGCGATGCTGGCAGAGAACGCGCACCTGAACCTGACCGCGATCCGCGAACCGGACACCGCCCTGATCGCACATGCACTCGACTCGCTGGTGTTGGCGCGGTGGCGCGGCAACCCTGCGCAGACGCTCGATCTCGGCACCGGCAACGGCTTCCCGGCCATCGCCGCGCGGGTGCTGTTCCCGGACGCCGGCGCGGTCTGGGTCGAGCGGACGCAGAAGAAGGCAGCCGCGCTGCAGCGGATCCTCGCCACGGCCGGGATCGCGGGCGTGCGCGTGCTCCCACTCGACGCCGCGCAGCTCCCCGCACGCCATCCGGAGCTGTGCGCACAGGCGGACCTCGTCACGGCACGCGCGCTCGCCGCGCCAGAATCGGTCGCCACCCTCGCCGCGCCGCTGACCGCCCCTGGTGGCGCGCTCGTGCTGTGGCTCGAGCAGCTGGCAGCTCCGCCGGCGCGCCTGGGGCGGGAGTTCACGCGCGCCGACACATGGACCTACGAGCTGCCGGCTCCGTTCGCACGCGCGCGCCGGCTCGCGCTCTACACGCGCACCGCGCTACCATCCGCACGATGAACCGCGCCTGGATCCTCGTCCCGTTCGCGCTGCTCGCCGGCTGCGGTGACAGCAAGCTCTCCCCACACGCCGGCACCTACAAGCTCGACGGCCCCGCGTCGGCCGCCGCAACCGAGCAGGAGTTGCAGACCACGACCGCCGGTCAGGACGCGGCGGTCGCGGAGCAGACGCGCAAGCAGGTCGCGCCGATGCTCGAGCAACTGAAAGCGGGCGAGTTCGATCTGACGCTCGGCGGCGACGGCAAGTTCTCGACGCACATCGATCTGTTCGACAAGCACGACCACCCCAGCGGCACCTGGGAGATCGACGAGGACAAGGTCACGCTGCACTACCAGGACGGGCGCAAGCTCTCCGGCAAGCTGACCGGCGACACGTTGCGACTCACGAACGCGGACCAGGGCGGCCAGGTCATCGTGTTCGTGTTGAAGAAGGGTTAGCCCCCGAGCCCCTCGAACTGCGCGATCGCCGCGCGCAGCTCCGCCGGAATCGCACAGCTCTGCAGCGCGGCATCGACGCAGACCAGCTGCGCGGTCGCAACCGCGACGACCCCCGGATCCGCGACCCCGGCGCCGTCCCCGTCGAGCCGATACTCCATCTCGAAGCTCGCGCGGCCGAGCCGCGCCACGCGCGCAGCGATCCGCAGCAGTTCGCCGGCGCGCCCGGGGCGCACGAACCGGACCGTGGTCTGACCGAGCACGAACGGGAAGCGATCCCCGTCCATGCCCCCGAGCGCCCGGAAGTACGCCAGCCGCGCCTGCTCCAACATCGTCAGGAACACCGAGTTGTTGACGACGCCCATGGCATCGAGGTCGACCCAGCGCGTGCGCTCCTCGTGCACGAACCGGAACGCATCGGGTGACGGGATCGGCAGCAGCTCGGACATGGGGTCGAGGATTCGCGAGGCAGTGCGCGCGGCTGCACGGGAACTCCGGGCGCGGAGCTTGCAGCCGGCACCGTCGTAGTATGGCGTCGAGATGAGAGCCGAACTTCCGCTGATCCTCCTCCTGCTCGGAGGCTGCCTTGCGGCCCAGGAGCCGCCGCCGAAGCCGCACGTGCTGCCAGGGCTCGAAGCGGATGAGGCAGACCTGAACCAGCGCGTGACGCCGGTCGTCAAGGCGGTCCGCCGTGCCGCCGACAGCGTCGTCAGCGTCTACATCGGCAACCAGGTCCGCAACCGGCTGACCAACGCGGCAGGATTCAGCGCGCAGGGGCAGGGTTCCGGCGTCGTGCTCGACGAGCAGGGTCTCGTGATCACGAACTGGCACGTCATCGCACTGGCGCAGATGCGGCAGGATCTCGAACTGCACGTGCGGCTGAAGGACGGGCGGCACTTCCCGGCCGAGCTGCTGAGCACGTCGGCCGAAGACGACCTCGCGCTGCTGCAGATGCAGCTTCCCCCGGGACAGACCGTGAAGCCGGTCACGACCGGTCAGAGCAGCACGCTCGAAGTCGGCGAGACCGTGATCGCGATCGGCAATCCGCAGGGACACGCCAACACCGTGACCGTCGGCGTGCTGTCGGCGACCGACCGCGAGATCACGGTCCGCGCGCCGGACGGCGCGATGCGGCGCTTCACCGGGCTGCTGCAGACGGATGCGGCGATCAACCAGGGGAACAGCGGTGGCGCACTGCTCGACCTGACCGGGCGGCTGGTCGGGATCAACAGCGCAATGGCGGTCGGCGTCGAGAACATCGGGTTCGCGATCCCGGTCGACACGATGCTGCGCGTGTTCCGCGACAAGCTGCTGGCGACCGAGACGCTGGCGCACATCTGGCTCGGCATGCAGATCGTAGAGCGCGACGGCACGCTGCTGGTCACCGACGTGGATCCGTTCGGTCCAGCGCAGGAAGCAGGACTCCGCTCCGGCGACCGGATCGTCTCGATCGGAGATCAGGAGGTGCACCGCACGGTCGACTACGCGCGCCGGATCCTGAACGCGGAACCGGGGCGCGCGCTGCCGCTCGCGGTCCAACGCAACCAGCGCGAGCTGCGCCTGGCACCGGTGCCGGTCGCCGCCGCCAACATGGAACTGCTGCGCCGCCTCGGCCTGCTGGTCGACCTGGTGAGCCCGGAGCAGGACCGCGCGCTCGTCGTGAAGGCGACGCAGGAGTTCTACGCCGGCAGCGGCTACCGCCAGGTCCCGATGCTGCGGCTCGTGTTGCGGATCCGCCGCGTGCAGCCGGAATCACCGGCAGCCGAGCTCGGGCTGCGCCCCGGCGACGTGATGTACGGCCTGCGGGTCCCGCAGCGCTACGGACCCAGCCGCAACCTCGCGATCCCGTCGCTCGAGGACTTCAACGACCTGCTGCGCGATCTGCGCGGCAACTGGATCACGTTGCTGTTGATGCGCGGGGACGAGCTGCGTGAAGGGGAGATCTATCCCCGCTGATCTCGTTCCTCACTGCAGGATCCACCGGCAGCGCGCCGCAATCGAGAACTGCGTCGCGAGATCCGGATCGTCGCGCGCCGGGATCCCGCGCAACGCCGCCTCGACGGTGCCCCGCTGCAGCAGCCGCGCCCGCTGCTGCGGATGGAGCCCCTCGAGCAGCAACACCAGCTCGGCGCGACCGACCAGGCGCTGCGCACCCTCCGGCTGCCCGTCGTGCAGCCAGACCCGCACCGGCAAGCCGGCGCCCCCGTCGCTGCACAGCTTGAACAGCCGCGTGCGCGCCTGCTCGATCTGCTGCGCCAGCTCCGGGTCCGGGCGGCGCCGCAGGTGGGCCGCCAGCGCCGGCAGCAGGATCCCGCCGGTGATCCAGCAGCGCTCGGCGTAGAGCCCCGGTTTCGCCTCCCCCTCGCCGAAGCGCCAGGTCGCGGCAGCGGTGTCGAAGCGTCCGCGCAGCTCCAACGCGAGCCGGTCGGCTGCCGCGGCACAGGCTTCGTCGTCGGCGAAGCGCAGCCACGACTCGAGCTCCCACAGCGGCCACCCCCAGTCGCGCGCGCGTTCGCGCCAGCGTTCGGTGCCGAGCTGGGCGCGGCCGAGTGCTGGATGCCCAGCGAGCCCGCGCGCGACACTGCGCAACCGCGCGAGCGCTTCGTCGTCGGCGGCGAGGCAGGCGACCAACAGCGGACCCTGCAACCAGACGTGCCCCGGCTCCGGCGGTGCGCCGCGGTGATCGAGGCTGTGTCGGAACGGCAACCCGGTCGTGGGGTCCAGGTCGTGATCGAGCAGATGGCGGAGCCCGCGCCAGGCCTTCGCCAGCAGCTCCGGCTCCGCGGCGTCGAGCCCGAGCCGCGTGAGCCCGAGCAACGTGTCGAACTCGTGATTCGTGACCACGCCGCCGGCGCGCGCGTAGTCGCCGGCACCGCGCGCACCGGGCAACTCGACGAGCGCGCGTGCGGTGTCGACCAGCTCGCGCCGCAGCGTCGCGGCGAGTCCGTCGCGCGCCGGCAGCAAGCCAGCCCGCTCGAGCTGCGCGCGCGGGATCCGCACGCGGGTCCAACGACTCGCCCCGGCGTCGCAGGTCGTGCGCGCTTCACCGGCGGCCCAGCGCTCGCCCGCCTCCTCGCGCGCCGCCCCGAGCACGCGTCGCTCCTCGCGGTCGAGCGTTCCATCGCACCAGTTCCAGGTCCGGACCGTCACGTGGTCACCGCCGTCGTCGCGCGACTCCTCGTGCAGCTCGTAGACCGGCCCGGCCGGTCCAGGCTGCGCCGCCACGCCGCCGCCCACGATCCGGATCTGCCCGCGCGCCGGCGCCACCGCGAGCTCGACCCACAGCCGGCCGGTCGCGGGGTCCGGACGCTCCTGCAGCACGCGCCACTGCAGGCGCGGATGCTCCGGCCCCTCGGCGCGGAGGCCGCGCGCGAGCTTGGATGCCGGCAACGGAAACCCGAAGCGGACCGGCCCCGCTTCGGCGCAATGGAAACTCAGCAGCGTCTGCGCGACGCACGTGATCAGCAGCATGCTGACCGGTGCCGCGGGCAGCACGGCGGTTCCCCTCTCGCGCAGAATTTCTGCTACTCGTCCCAGCGGCTCGAGAACGCCGACCCGCCGCCGGTCAGCCACTGCAGGAAGCTGTCGTGGTAGGGCGCGTGCAACGTCGCCGCCAGCTCGTGCCGCGCCACGAAGCGCCACGGCAGCGGCTCGCTGTCCCCACCCGGTTCGCCCAGGAGCGCGTCGACGCGGAAGAAGAACGACCGCCACGCATAGCGGCGCTGGCCGCCCTGCCGCTTCTCCCCCTCCTGGAAGAACAGGAACTCCGGCGTCCCGCCGATCCGGACGCCGAGCTCCTCCTGCAGCTCGCGCGCCAGCGCCTCGACCAGCAGCTCGCCCGGCTCGACCTGTCCGCCCGGCAGGTCCCAGGTCTCGCAATGCTGCCCCCGGATCACGCGCCGGTTCTGCACCATCAGGATTCCGGCCTCCGTCTCGTGCAGCGCGAATGCACCGAGGAAGTCGCCGCGGCGCAGGTGCGCTTCGCGGAAGTCGGACGGATCGGTCATCGGCGCGGGGCTCGCTGTGACAGGCAGCGTTCGTAGGCAGCAGCGAGCTGCGCCGCAACGGCGCCCGGCGCGAACCGATCGATCCCTGCCGCCGCGCGCACGATCAGCTCGGCGCGCAGCTCCGGCGCTGCCCGCAGCCGCGCGACCGCGGCGGCGAGCCCGGCGATCCCCGCCTCCGGTGGCACCAGCAACCCAGCACCCCATTCCGCCAGCGCGTCCCGCACACCCGGCACGTCGAACCCGACGACCGGGACCCGCGCCGCGAACGCCTCGAGGGCTGCCAGCGGACATCCTTCGCGCTCGCTGGTGATCGCGAGCGCGTCGATGCCGGCGAGCAGCGCGGCCAGATCGGCGCGGGCCCCGAGCCGGCGCAGGCGCGGGCCTTCGACCTCGCTCGCGAGCGGCCCGTCGCCGAACACGACCGCCTGCACGTCCGGCAGTGCATCGACCAACGCGCGGAACCGATCGGGGCGCTTGATCGGCACGAGCCTGCCGACGAACCCGAGCAGGAACTCCGCATCCTGCGCGCCGATCGCAGCCCGCGCCTGCGGGCGCGGAGTCGCCGCGAACGGCTCGAGATCGACCGCGGGCGGGGTGACCTCGATCCGTGCCGCCGGCGCGATCCGCATCTGCACCAGCTCGTCGCGGCAGCTCGGGCTGATCGCGAACAACAGATCGGTCCGCCGTGCGAGCCGGCGCTCGATCCACCGCAGCAGCGCCGAGACCGGCGGCCGGTAGTAGCCGCGCAGCACGAGGCCATGGAACGTGTGCGCGACGACCGGCACCCGCGCGCGCCGGGCCGCCCGCCGCCCGAGCAGGCCGGCCTTGCTGGTGTGCGTGTGCACGACATCCGGGCGGAACTGCGCGATGCAGCGTTGGATCGCGTGCGCGGCGCGCCGATCGCGCAGCGGCCGCAGGGCGCGCTGCAGCTCCGGGATCACGAGCAGCCCGCCGTCCTCGCACGCCGGCGGCACGCCGAGCGCGTGCAGGTCGAGCGGCGGTTCGCCGGCGTCGCAGCGGCCGACGACCAGCAGCGTGCGCAGCCCGAGTGCGTGGTGCGCGTGCCACAACGCCGCGACCTGCCGCGTCGGGCCGCCGACGTTCGGACGGGTCAGGATCCGGACGATGCGCATGGCAGGGCGCGCAGGTGCAGCTCCAGCGCAGCGATCAGGTACAGCGCGTGCCCGAGCCGCGCGCGGCCGCGGCGGTGCAGGTCGAGCATTCGTTGCAGGCCATCCGCGTCGAGGTGCGGGCGTTGCCGCGTGCGTGCGTCGCACAGCAGGTCCGGCAGGAACGAATCCTCGCGCAGCCAGCGATCGAGCGGGATCGCGAAGCCGCGCTTCCCTGCCCGGCGCACCGACGCCGGCAGCTCCGCGGCGAACGCGGCGCGCAGCGGCCGCTTGCCGAGCACCTGGCGCGGCCCGTCGGCGGCGCTGGCCGGCGCGCGCAACACCTCCGGGTCCAGGAACGGGCAGCGACCCTCCACGCCGGCCGCCATCGTCGCCACGTCGAGCTTCGGCAGCAGGTCGTGCCGCAAGTAGCAGGCGCGGTCGAGCACGCGCGCGCGGGCGAGCGCCGACCGCGCCCGCGCCGTCGGCGGCAGCCGCGCCGGCGGTAGGCGCACGGCGGCGCGCAGGAACTCCGGTGGTGCGACCGCGAGCAGCTCCGCATACGGGTCCGCAGCACCGAGCGCGCGCAGGAAGCGCGCGCCGTTCGACGTCGCCAGCTGCGGCGCCGGCACGAACCGCAACCCTCGCGCCGGCAACCAGGCCGCCGCACGGTGCCGGCGGTAGCCGAGCCAGAGATCATCCGCCCCCTCGCCCGACAGCAGCACGCGCACGCCGTCCTGCGCCGCCGCGCGCGCGAGCGCGTGCACGGCCAACACCGAAGGATCGCCGAGCGGCATTCCGACGTGCCCGCTCAGCTCCGGCAGCAGCCGCAGGATCTCCGGTCCGGCATCGACCGGCCGCAACTCGAGGCCGGTGCGCGCGGCCACTTCGGCAGCACGCGCGCGTTCGTCCGGCGGCTCGCCGGCGGCCAGGAACTGATACGCCGGTGGTCGCAGTCCTTGTGCCGCGGCGGCGGCCGCGAGGCACGCCGAGTCGACGCCGCCGGACAGCGACAGCGCCGCCGGCACTTCGGTGTCGAGACAGCGCGCGACCGCGCGGGCAACACACTCACGGAGCGGCGCCGGCGGTGAGCTGCGCCAGCCCGACGCCACCACCGGCACCAGCGGCCCGCCACGGTGGCTGACGGCGACGCCACAGAGGTCCGACAGCAGCACGAGCTCCGGTGCCTGCGCCGCGAGCGGAAAACCGAAGCGCAGGAACCGCGCCTGCTCCGCCGGTGCGAGGCGCGGATCCACACCCAACTCGCGCAGCGCCGCCGGCGTCGACGCAAAGGCGACGACGCGCCCGCGCTCGATCACGATCCACAGCGGCTTCTCCCCGCACGGATCGCGCGCGAACCACAGCGTGTCTGCGTGCGGGTCGAGCACGGCGAGGGCATACGGACCGCAGGTCCCGGCCAGGGATTCCGCGCCATCCCGTTCGAGCCGCCGCAACACCAGCGCGGCGTCGTTCCCACTCGCCGGCGGCGGGCCGGGTCGGGCGCGTTCGGCGCGCGCCGACGTGACGGCGCCGTTGAACAGCACGATGCGCCCGGTGCGCGGGCAGACGACCGGTTGGTCCGCCGAGCGGTCGGTGATCGCGAGCCGCGCGACGCCGAGATGCCATTCCCCGGCGTCGAGGCTGCGCATCGAGTCCGGGCCGCGCCAGGCCAGCGCTGCGAGCGCGCGCGCGAAGCCGTCCGCTCCGCGCCAGCCGCGCCGCACGCCGAGGATCCCGCACATGGGCAGGATCTTGCCGTGCCTGAGCTAGCGGATCACTCCGGGATCTCGCCGAGCAGATACAGGTGCCAGCCGAGCAGCAGCAGATAGCCGACCAGCACGACGCCGAGCCCGATCCGCGACGCGCGGAAGCTCTTGGTCAGCGTCAGGAACACGAGGCAGACCCCGATCCCGAGCGACTTGACCAACAGGAACGGCCAGGTCCCCTGCGTCAGCACGAAGTCGATCAGCGGATTCAGCTCGACGCCGCCGTGCGACAAGAACAGCACCGTGAAATACGCATCGACGATGTTCAGCGCCGCGACGGCCGTCACGACGAGGAACAGGGACCACCCGTGTTGGTCGGCGAACCCGTAGGGATCGTCGGCCCGGCGGCGCGGCCCGAGGCGCCGGCCGCCGAACCAGACATGCCAGGAGAACGCAGGAGTCGGGCGCGACCGCCGGTCAGGGGATCGGCGGTCGTCCCAGCCGACCAGGGGGATCGGCGCGGCACCGGAGGGGATCGTGGAAGGATCCGGCACGCAGCAAGCCTACCCCGGCCTCCGCGGCGCGGCCTCGCACCGAGCAACTCAGCGCACCGTGTGCGACTGCAGCGGGGTCAGGCGGAGCTCGATCGGTTGCGGTCGCAACTCGAGACGGTAGCCGTCCGGCAGCGCGACGACGGGTGTGTCGGCCGGTGCGTGCACGATCCGTTCGATCGATGCCAGCAGCGCTTCGTCGGCAGCGGTGCCGGAGACCGGCACCCCATCGGCGAACACGACCAGGGATCGATCCGGTGCGCGTGCGATCGTGCGCGCCACGTCCCCACGCGACGTCACCTGCAGCGACCCGCGCGCGCGGTCGAACGCGAGGTCGACGCGTGGCGTAGTCGTGCTGTCTGCCGTGCGCCATGTGACGCTGCCGGCGAACTCCGCGCGCGCATGCAACGGCACGACGTCCGGCTGCCCGCAGGCCGCGAGCAGCAGCAACCATGACGCGGCGGCGGTGCGGAACACGCCCGCATCTTGCGCCTGCGCCCGTCCGCCGGTCAAACCGCGCGCCGTGCCGCTGCCCGAACTGCGTCTGAAGGTCCGCGTCCACGGCCGGCATCCGTGGTTCTTCCGCAAGATGATCCACAAGCCGGCCGAGCGGCTGGCGGCCGGCGCCGCCGTGCGCGTGTTCGATCGCGACGGCAAGCCGGTCGGCATCGGGTTCTACAACCCGCGCACCGAGCTGGCGCTGCGGATGCTGGCGCGCACCGCAGACAGCGGCACGGCTCTGGAGGCGGCGCTCGATCCGCAGTTCGATCCGCTGGCGGAACTGCTGCGCCGGCTCGATCTCGCGATCCGCCGCCGCGAAGAGCTGCTGCGGCTGCCGGATGTCACCAACGGCTATCGGCTCGTCCACGCCGAAGGGGACGGGATCAGCGGGTTGATCCTCGACCGGCTCGGCGATGCGGTCGTGGCGCAGGTGTTCGCCGAGGCGATCCTGGCGCGGATCGAGCCGATCGGCGAGGCGCTGCAGCGCCGCTATCCGACGGCACAGCTCGTGTTGACCGTCGATGACGAGGCGGCCCGGCGCGAAGGGATGGAACGGCCACCGCGGCTGCGTGCGCAGCCGACCGAAGTCCTCGAGCACGAGATCCGCTACGGCGTCGTGCCGGGGACCGGACACAAGACCGGGTTCTTCGCCGACCAGCGCGACAACCGGCTGCTGCTCGGCTCGCTCGCGCGCGGGCGCCGCGTGCTCGACCTGTGCTGCCACGCCGGCGGATTCGCGATGCATGCCGTGCGCGGGGGGGCACGTTCGGTGTTGGCAGCGGATCTGGACGAAGCCGCGGTCGCGCTGGCCGCCGAGAACGCCAAGCGCAACCGCCTGCGCTTCGAGCTGCGGCATGCCGACGCATTCGACCTGCTGCGCGAGGTCGCGCCGGGTGCGCACGACTGCATCGTGCTCGACCCGCCGAAGTGGGCCGCCGGCAAGGGTGAGGTCGCCGCCGCCAGCCGCCGCTACTTCGACCTGAACCTGCTGGCACTGCAGAAGCTCGCGCCCGGCGGCCTGCTGCTGACCTGCTCCTGTTCCGGCGCACTGGCCGAGGAGCGGTTCCTCGCACTGCTGGCGAAAGCCGCGGCCGAAGCAGGTCGCGACGCCCGCGTGCTGCACCTGCGCGGCGCCGGGCCGGACCATCCGGTCGCGCTGGAGTGCCCGGAGACGCGCTATCTCAAGTGCGTGCTGCTGCAGGTCGACTAGGGCACGCCCGCCGGCGCCCGCGGCCAGCTCCGCGCCGTCGCCGCCCACAGCTCGCCGTCGATCGTCTCGCCGTCCTTGTGCACGGCATCGCGCAGCACGCCTTCGCGGAGGTAGCCGGCCTTTTGCAGCACGCGCGCCGACGCGCGGTTCCAGCCGAACACGACCGCGTGGATCCGCGCGAGCTTCAGCGTCCCGAACCCGAACTCCGTCACGGCGCGGACCGCCGCCGACATGATCCCGCGCCCCCACCACTCCCGCCCGAGCCAGAACCCGATCTCGGCGTCGAAGCGGTGCACGTCGTCGCCTGGATGCAGCCCGATCGCGCCGACCGCGGCGTCGGCGACTGCGATCACCCAGGTCGCGGCGCGAAACCCTTCCGCCTGCTCCTGCAGCCAGTCCTCGGCATCCTCGAGCTCGTACGGATGCGGGAACCGGTCACGCAGGTTGCGCCACACCTCGCGGTCGTTGGCGTGCCGCGCCAGCTCCGCCGCGTCGCTGCGGCGCGGCGCACGCAGCTCGGCCATGCCGAGCGGCAGCCGAGGCAGGGCCGGACTCACAGCCCGAACTGCCGGATCTTCCGGTACAGCGTCCGCTCGCTGACGTCGAGCAGCGCCGCCGCCTTGCTGCGGTTGCCCTCGCACATCTCGAGCGTGACGCGGATCAACTGCCGCTCGACCTCTTCCGCCTTCTTGCCGGCCAGGAACTCCCACGGGTCGCCGCCGCTCGGGCGACCGTCGCCGGCCGGCGCCCAGATCTCCGGCGGGAGGTCCTTCGCGGTCAGGATGTTGCCGTGCGCGCGCACGACCATGCTCTCGAGCGCGTTGCGCAGCTCGCGCACGTTGCCGGGCCAGTCGTATTGGACCAGCGCCACCAGCGCGTCGCGGTCGATGCTCTCCACGTGCTTGCCATGCTGCGCCGCGAACTGGCGCAGGAAGTGCTCGACCAGCAGCTTGATGTCGCCGCGGCGCTCGCGCAGCGGCGGCAGCTCGATCGTGACGACCTTCAGGCGGTACAGCAGATCCTCGCGGAATGAGCCGTCCTTGACCTTCGCCGCCAGGTCGGCGTTCGTCGCCGCGAGCACACGCACGTCGACCTTGCGCGGCGTGTTGGCGCCGAGCCGCATGACCTCGCGGTCCTCGAGCACGCGCAGCAGCTTGATCTGCGTCGCGATCGGCATCTCGCCGACTTCGTCGAGGAACAGCGTGCCGCCGTTGGCGAACTCGAACTTGCCGACGCGGTCGGCGACGGCACCGGTGTAGGCGCCCTTGACGTGCCCGAACAGCTCGCTCTCGATCGTCCCTTCCGACAGCCCGCCGCAGTTCAGCGCGACGAACGGCTTGCCGCGGCGCGGCGAGAAGTTGTGGATCGCGCGCGCGACGAGCTCCTTGCCGGTGCCGGACTGCCCGAGGATCAACACCGATGCGCTGGTCGGCGCGATCTGCCGGACCAGCTCGAGCATGCGCAGGATCTTCGGGTCCTGCCCGATGATCCCCTCGATCCCGAAGCTGCGTTCGACCTGGTTGCGCAGGTCCTCGTAGGCGAGGTCGCGCGCATGGTCCTCGCGCGCCTTGTGCACGAACGTGCGCAGCTCCTTCAGATCGACCGGCTTCTCGACGTAGAAGCTCGCGCCGCGCTCCATCGCCTCGACCGCGACTTCGCGCGAGCCGTGCCCGGTCAGCATGATCACGCGGCAGAACCGGTAGCGCTGCTTGCTCTCGGCCAGCACGGCGAAGCCGTCGACGTCACGCATCCGCAGGTCGGTCACGACCACCGCGAACCGACGCTCGGCGAGCAGCGCCAGCGCCTCCTGGCCGCTGGCCGCGGTCGTGATCTCGACGTCGTCCGCTTCGAGCGCCGCCGCGAGCGTCTCGCGCAGGTTCTCGTCGTCGTCGACGATCAGGATCGGATCGCGGTTCATGCGCCGGGCGGCTGGTGCGGGGCCTCGCCGGCCGCAAGCAGCTCGCGGACCGGCAGCCGGATCGTGAACTGCGTACCACGACCCGGCTCGGAGTCGAGTTCGATCTTGCCGCCGTGCCCGTCGACGATCCGCTTGACCGTCGGCAGGCCGAGCCCGGTCCCCTGCTTCTTCGTGCTGAAGTAGGGCTCGAACGCGCGCGCGCGGATCTCCGGCGGCATCCCGGACCCGGTGTCGGCAATCCGCAGCACGACCTCCTGCCCCTCGCGGCGCAGCGACAGGATCACCTGGTCGCCCGGCTGGCAGGCCTCCTTGGCGTTGCGCAGCAGGTTGACGATCGCGGCGCGCATCTGGTCCCGATCGACCAGCGGCATGCCGATGCCGCTGTCGGTGTAGTTGCGCAGCGTGATGCCGGCCTGCTCCAGCTCCGGCGCCGTGAACTCGGCGATCCCGCGTACCAGCGCGACCAGATCGGTCGCGCGCAACGACAGATCCGCGGGCCGGGCGTAGTTGAGGAAGTCATCGAGGATCGTCTGCAGTCGCCGGATCTCCTCTTCCAGGATCGAAAGCCGGCGGTGCATGCGCCGCTGGCGCGGGCTCTGGTCGGCGGCGACGTCTTCCTTGATCAGCGCGAGGTTCAGTCCGATCGTCGACAGCGGATTGCGGATCTCGTGCGCGAACCCGCCGAGCAGCGTTCGGAGCTCCGCGATCCGCTCGTCTCGACTGCGCTCTTGCGCTGGTTGTGGCGGCATGGAACGCTGTCCGGCTTCGGCTGCCACGACCAACGCCACGGGCATGGCGGGCCGCGACCATAGGTAGCTCGGATCGGCAGGTCAAACCGGACGTCCTGCGCCGCGCAGATCGGGACGCAACCTGGATGGAGCGCATCGAGATCGCAGGAGTCGACCCGCAGCAGGTCGCGCGTGCCGCGGCGGCGATCCGTGCCGGCGTGCCGGTCGTGCTGCCGACGGAGACGGTGTACGGCCTCGCGATCGATCCGGCGCAGCCGCAGGCGCTGGCGCAGGCGCGCGCGCTCAAGGAGCGGCCGCAGGAGCGGGTGTTCACGTTCCATCTGGCCGACGCGCACGACGCCGAGACGCTGGCGGTCCTGCCGGCGCGGCTGCAGAGGCTCGTGCAGCGGTTCTGGCCCGGTCCGTTGACGATCGTCGTGCCTGGGCGCGATGGCCACGACGTCGGCCTGCGCGTGCCGGCGCACGAGTTCACGCGCGCCGTGATCCGCGCGGTCGGGCATCCGCTGTTCCTGACCTCGGTCAACCGCAGCGGCGAACCGCCGCTGGACGACCCGGCGCGGATCGCGACCGAGTTCGGCGATCGCATCGCACTGCTGTGCGACGCGGGGCCGGCGCAGCTCGGGCAGGCCTCCACGGTGGTCCGGATGACCGGGCCGGAGGTCGAGATCCTGCGCGAAGGGATCCTGGACGCGGCGACCGTCGAACGGCTGACGGCGCAGACGGTGCTGTTCGTCTGCACCGGCAACACGTGCCGCTCGCCCCTGGCCGAAGGGCTGGCGCGGATGCACGTGGCCGCCGCACTCGGGATCCCGCCGGAGCGGCTGGCGGCGCGCGGGCTGCGGATCGTCAGCGCCGGGGTCACGACCTACGACGGGATGCCGGCGAGCGAAGGCGCGGTTGCTGCGGGCGCCGAGCTCGGGCTCGATCTGGGTGGGCACCGTTCGCGATCGTTGGATTCGGTGACGGTGGCCGACGCGGTGCGGATCTACGCGCTCGCGGAGTCGCACGTGGAGCGGCTGCTCGCGGCGTTCCCGGAAGCGGCCGGCAGGGTCGAGCTGCTGGCGCCGGATGGGGTCGGGATCGCAGATCCATTCGGCGGTCCGCTGCCGGCGTATCGCGCGGCGCGGGATGAGATCGAGCGGGCGGTGCGGGCGCGGGTGCCGCAGTGGTTGAAGCTGATGGAGAGGGGATAGGGTTCGGGTTCGGGTTCGGGAGAGAGCGGGAACGGGAACGGGAACGGGAACGGAATCGGGGGAGGGTGAGGATTCAGGGGCGAACTCCCTCACCCTCGTCGGCTACGCCGGCGCACTGCATCCGGACCCGATCCCGATCCCCATCCCGCTCACTTGCTCACTCGCTCACTCGCTCACTCGCTCTCGTCGCGTTCCGCCTGTTGCGGCTGGGGCTTGTTCTGTCGCGCGAGCCAGCCGAGCGTGCGGAGCCAGCGGCGCTTGGGCATCAGGGGGTAGCCCATGTAGTCGCCGGCCTGGCGCACGTCGTTGATGAGGACGGAGTTGCCGCCGATGCGCGCGTCGGTGGCGACGCTGAGGTGGCCGGCAGAGACGACGTGGCCGGCGAGCTGAACGCGGTCGCCGATCGTGGTGCTGCCGGCCAGGGCGGTCATCGCGGCGATGGCGACGTCTTCGCCGATCACGCAGTTGTGCGCGATGTGGACGAGGTTGTCGATCTTGGTGCCGCGGCCGATGCG
Organism: uncultured candidatus Brocadiaceae bacterium; assembly: GCA_964483245.1. Classification (GTDB taxonomy): domain Bacteria; phylum Planctomycetota; class UBA1135; order UBA1135; family UBA2386; genus CAZABP01. Next base: position 22,713 of record CAZABP010000057.1, read on the forward strand.
GGTGTCGCCGATCGCGCCGCGGTCGAGCGTGCAGTTGGCGCCGACTTCGACGTCGTCGCCCAGTAGGAGGCGGCCGACCTGCGGGATCTTGACGTAGGTCGCACCGTCGCGCGCGTAGCCGAAGCCATCGGCGCCGAGCACGCTGTTGGCGTGGACCTGCACGCGGTGGCCGAGCTGCACGCGGTCGTACAGGACGACGCCTGGGTGCAGGTAGCAGTCGTTGCCCAGCACGCAGTCGGGACCGATCGTGACGCGCGCCGACAGGATCGAGCCACGGCCGATCCGGGTGCGCGGCCCGACGACGGCGAACGGGCCGACTTCGACCGGGGCCTCGAGGACTGCGCTCGGATCGATCTGCGCCAGCGGATCGACGCGATGCGCACGCGCCGTCGGCTGTGGGTGGAACATCGCGGCGATGCGCGCGAAGTCGACGCCGACGTTGTGCGAGACGAGCTGTGGCTTGGCGACCGCGAGACGCTCGGCGACCAGCAGGGCACCGGCGCGGGACGCGAGCGCCTGCTCGCGGTAGGCACCGGAGCGCACGAACGAGAGCTGCTGCGGGCCCGCGCCGGCCAGATCGGCGACGCCGTGCACGACGAAGGCTCCATCGCCGACCAGCTCGGCTCCGAGCACGGTCGCGAGCTCGCCGAGCGTGCGCGGTTTCACGCCGCCTCCGCGGTCCGGATCGCCCCGAGCACCTGATCGGGCGTTTCGCACGAGAGCAGGCTTTCACGGACCGGCGCGCGCGACAGCAGCCGCGCGATCTCAGCCAGGGTCTTGATGTGCAGCAGCTTCTTCTGCCGGGGGATGATCAGGCAGACCAGGATCCGGGCCGGCCGCCCATCGAGGGCCTGGAACGGGATCCCCGCGGGAGCGACGGCCAGGACGGCGATGACGTCCTGGATCCCCTCGACAGCCGCATGCGGGATCGCGATCCCCTGCTCCATCCCGGTCGTCATGCTCTCCTCGCGCAGGCGCAGCGCCGCCTGCACCTGCTCGAGCATCGCGGCTGGGAGCCGGCCGGCGGTGACCGCGGCGACGGCGAGCCGTTCGATGGCCTGCCACTTGTCCACGGCCTCCAGCGGCAGGACGACCAGCTCAGGGACCAGGAGTTCGGACAGCTTCATGCGAACGCGGCGCCCCGGGGCGTCCGAAGCCGAGGTAGGTAAACGGGCAAGGGCGGAGCGTGCAAGGTCGCGGCCGCGTCCTTGATACACCCGACCCCGGAAATAAAAGGCTGCCCGCACCGGTCTGTGACCGGTCGTCGAGGGTTCGCGGATCCGTCCGTGGCCCCAGGCCTCGGACGCACGCACGATGACCGAACCCGCCCGTACGGCTGCTCACCCGATCCGCAGGCTGCTCGCAGCCGCCGCCCTCGGCCTGGCCGCGACCGTCGCCGCCCAGACCCCACCAACGCAGCCGCCGCAGCAACCGCCGCAGCAGCCGCCGATCCAGGTGGACATCCAGAATCCGGAGCTCGGCGACGACGCGACGATCACGTTTTCGCTCAGCGAGGCCGAAGGCGTCCAGCTCAAGGCGCTGATCAAGATCGCGCAGCAGATCACGGGGAACAACTTCACCTGGTCCGAGCAGGAGCTGATGCAGGTCCAGGATCAGAAGATCACGATGCTGGGCGTCAAGCGCATCAAGAAGAAGAACTTCTTCGGCTTCTTCCAGACGATGCTCTACATCAAGGGCTTCGCCTGCCTGCCGCGCGGTGAAGGGGACACCGAGATCTACGAGATCATCTACATGCAGGGCCCCAAGCGCGGCGAGCTGACCTCGAGCGTGCGCTACGTGCCGCCGGACGAGCTCGAGAACTACCGCAACCAGACCGGCGTCACGGTGCTGACGTCGATCCCGACCGAGCACATCAATCCGACCGCGGCGACCAACAGCCTGCGGCCGTTCTTCATCGGCTCCGGCGGACAGACCGGCAGCCAGCTCACGTTCGGCAACGTCGGCAACGCGAAGGCGGTGCTGATCCAGGGCTTCGGCCCGCAGGTCTACTCGGCGTACCAGATCCTGCGGCTGGTCGACGTGCCGTTCGACGAGCTGCTGCTGGAGACGCGCGTGCAGCGGCTCGAGCACCAGGCGGCCGAGGAGCTCGAGCCGATCCTGAACGAGATCCTGTCCGACCGGCAGGGGCGACCGCAGCCGACCGATCCGAACACCGGACAGCCCGGCGTCGGCCAACCGCTGAAGCTGAAGATCCTCGCGCACACGACGCAGAACGCGCTGCTGCTGAGCGGCATGCCGGACCAGATCGCCGAAGCGCTCGAGCTGGTGGCACAGCTCGACGTCCCGATCGAGGTCGCGGCCGGTGACCAGCACGTCATCGTGCTGAAGAACACGTTGGCCGAGGACATGCGCGCGACGCTGAACGACTTCATCCAGGCGGACCTGACCGCTGAACAGCAGGCGCAGCAGGCCACGCAGCAGGCGGCCGGCGCACGGCGGCCGCGCCGCACGGTCGTCATCGCGCACAAGGAGAGCAACTCGCTGCTGATCTCCGGCACCGCGAGCGCCTACCAGCAGCTCAAGAAGACGATCGATCAGCTCGACCGCCGCCAACCTCAGGTGTTGATCGAAGCTGCGATCGTCGAGCTGTCGACTGACGTCGCCGAGCAGCTCGGCGTCGAGCTCGGGTTCATCGACATCAAGGAGAGCGGCGACTACACGCGTGGGTTCGGGTTCACCAGCTTCGGGCTGACGACGTTCCAGGACACCGACGACGACGGCCTGCCGGACACGCGGCTGCCGGACTTCGAGAACCCGCTGCAGGGCCTGACCGGTGGCATCATCCAGAGCGACGACTTCGCGATCCCGTTCATCATCAACGCGTTGCAGACCAACAATCAGGCGAACGTGTTGAGCATTCCGAGCGTCGTCGTCAACAACAACCAGGAGGCGACGGTCGCCGCCAAGGAGATCCGGCCGACGCAGACGGTGACGCAGAACACGACCGGCTCGCAGCAGGGCGCTGGCGATCCGGAAGAAGCCGGTATCGACCTCGCGATCTCGCCGTCGATCTCGACCAACAACTACCTGCGGCTCAACATCCGCCTGTCGGTCAGCCGGTTCACGACCACGTTCGATCCGAGCTCGGTGACGGCCGGCGTGCGGACGACGCGCGAGGTCTCGACGCAGGTCACGCTGCCGAGCGGCCACACGATGGTGATCGGCGGCATCATCCAGGACGTCGAGAGCGAAGGGGAATCCGGGATCCCGATCCTGAAGGACATCCCGATCCTCGGGATCTTGTTCCGCACCTCCTCCTCGTCCAACAACAAGACCAATCTCTACTTCTTCCTGACGCCGCACATCCTGAACGAAGAGGACTTCACGGATCTCGCCGAGATCTCGTTCCGCCGCAAGCTGGAGGCGTCGGAGTACATCGGCCACCGCCGGCTGCAGATCGTCGACCGCAAGTGGCGCGACACCGCGCCGGAGACGCTCGAGGATCGCGGCGCGACGCTGGAGGACTTCGACCAGAAGGGCGGCTTCAGCATCCCGGTCTACCAACGGCCGGGGAACACGACCGGCCCGACCAACCCCGGGGACATCAAGTGATCCAGGACCGCATCCGCGAAGCCCTGCTGCGCAAGGCTGGCCTGACCGATGCGCAGATCCAGGAGGTGCTGACGCTCGAGACGGAGACCGGGCAGACGCTCGATCAGATCCTGGTGCAGAAGAACATGCTGCCGGAGCCGAAGGCACTGGCGTTCTTCGCCGACTTCCTCGGCCTGGACATGCGGCCGACGCTGGAGGGGACCGCAGTCCCGGGCGAGTTCATCCAGAACGTGCCGGTCCAGTTCGCACGCACGCACCATCTGATCGCGCTCGAGCGCTCCGGCCCGCGCTGGCGCGTCGCGACCTGCCGCCCGCTCGACGTGCGGCCGATGGACGACCTCGCGTCGATGATGGGCGGCGAGGTCGAGCCGGTCCTCTGCACGCGGTCGGAGATCACGAACCTGATCAACCGCGCCTACCGGCACAAGGCGGACGGCGTCGACGAAGCGCTGGTCGACATCGAGGAGGCGGACATCGTCGGCCTCGCCAACACGATCGACGCGTCGGAGGACCTGCTCGACGTCCACAACAAGGCGCCGATCATCCGGCTGGTCAACATGCTGCTGTTCCAGGCGCTGAAGCTGCGCGCCTCGGACATCCATCTGCAGCCGTATCCGGACCGGCTGCAGGTGCGCATGCGCGTCGACGGCGTGCTGTACGACACCGAGTCGATCCCGAAGAAGGCGCAGGAGGCGATCATCTCCCGCGTCAAGGTCATGGGGAAGATGGACATCGCCGAGCGCCGGCTGCCGCAGGACGGCCGCGCATCGATCCGGATCGGCGACGGCGACGTCGACGTGCGCATCTCGTCGGTGCCGGTCTCGACCGGGGAGCGCATCGTGTTCCGGATCCTCGACAAGACCTCGAAGATCTACACGATCGATCAGATCGGGCTCGAGGAAGAAGCGCGCAAGATCATCCGCCGCTACATCCACTACTCGCACGGGATCATCTTCGTCACCGGCCCGACCGGCTCCGGCAAGACGACGACGCTGTATGCCGCGCTGAACGAGATCAACGCGCCGAGCCTCAACATCCTGACGATCGAGGATCCGGTCGAATACAACCTCGACGGCATCAGCCAGGTCCAGGTCAACGTCAAGAAGGGGCTGACGTTCGCGACCGGGCTGCGGTCGTTCCTGCGCCAGGATCCGGACGTCATGATGGTCGGCGAGGTGCGCGACGGCGAGACGGCCGACATCGCGATCCG
>CAZABP010000058.1:0-26694 GCA_964483245.1 uncultured candidatus Brocadiaceae bacterium
GGCTACGCGGCCGAACTACGCTCCTGCGGCACCCACAGGAACGTCAGGAGCGCCGGATTTCTCGCGCACCCATGCAGGAGGGTTGGGGTCAGATTCCATCCCTCCCGAAACAGGACGGTTGGAGTCTCCTTAGAAACTGGTCATACGCCCCGTCGGCGAACGTCGCCGCCGCAGCGGCGCCAGATCCGCCGGTTCCGCGGCGTCGTGGTCGCCGCGTCGCGGCGGTGAGAGAACTGACACTTACCGTCCCGAGCAGCGTGAAGCGCAAGGGCCCGACCCGCTGTCCCGCACACGAGCCGGCTGGTCGTCCAGCCCGTGGCCTCGTCGGGAAGCAGCAATGCCTCGTAGAGGTCGGGCCCTTGCACCTCCATGCAACGAGACCGCCTGATCCGTGCCCAAAATGCGGCGCGACGGATCGATGCCGCGCACCACCAGCACCCGCTGCGATCCCAGCGCGCCGGCACCGCTCCGCTCGACGCCGCGCCACCCGCCGCCACGACGACGCGTGTCGTTACTGATTGGCGCACCCACACCACCGCCGCCGGGCAAGACACCCGGCCCCGCGCCAACGCGGGAAGCGCACGAACCCGGCCCCGGCTGGCCACCGCCAAGCAGCCAGTGGCAGTCAAGGTCGATCGTCACACGCAGGCATTCACGGGGCCGGGTCCATGCACCCCCATGGAACGAACCGGCCAACTCCGGACGGGAAATCCCCACGATCCGATCGGAACAGAACCGTCCGAGTCCGACACCAACCGTCCCGAAACGGGAGAGTTGGAGTCAGACACCAACCATCCCGGCGCATCCTCTTACTCCTCGTCGCCGAACAACGACCCCGCACGCGCCAACGCCTGCAGCGGGACAGCTTCCACGGACTCGCCCAGCGCGTACCGCTTCATTCCGGGATACACGACCGCCACGCGCTCGAGCTTCATGTCCTCCAGTGCCGTGCGGATAGGAGGGTTGGAGTCTGACACTTACCGTCCTCCTACCAAGCCCCAACCGTCACCTCGTAACCGCCCGACAGGATCAGTCCGGCCTGGTTGGTGCCGGGATCCGCGCAGAACGACTGCATGAACACCTGCGCGCCGAGCAGCGAGTCCTGCGCGGGAATCGCGAACTGCTGGAGCGCGCGGCCGGCGGTCGGCAGCAGCGTCAGAGTCCACTCACGGCTCTGGTGCAGGAAGCAGTTCGGCGCGCCGAGGACCTTCAGGTCCCAGGGCAGCGGGATCGTGTAGTACGCCGTCCGCGATGCGCCGACGTCGAAGAACGCGAGTGACGCCGCGAGCGGCAGGTTCGTGATTTCGAGCGTGAACACCGTGCCGATCGCCGCGCGGCTGCCCAGGTACGGAGCGAGTGTGATGATGCCGTTGCTGCCTGGGCAACCGGGTCCATAGGACTCGAATCGGCCCGGGAACGGAACCGGCGCCAGCACCCAGGTGGCGTCCGACAAGACCGAATCACTCGGACCGCGTCCGCCGTAGACCACGATCGCATCGCGCACCGCATCGAAGAACATCGATGCGCCATCGCCGTAGAGCTTGCCACGTGCGCCGTTCGCGGCGAGCTGCTGCCAGATCTTGCCGTCCCAGAGCCATGTGTCGTCGAGCGACTGCGTCGTGCGACCACCATGTACGACGACCTTTCCGATCCGCGGGTCGAACGCCGAAGCAATCCAACTGCGCGCAGATGGGCTCGTGATGGGAGCCATCTGAATCCAGCTCTGGCCGTCCCATTCCCATGTGTCCCGCATGAGCTGCAGGTTCGCATCCTCACCCGCTGCAACGACGACCCGCTTCCTGAGCGGGTCCAACTGCATCACGAACCGCTCGAAGCGCGCTTGAGGCCCAGGCGGTGCCGTCAAGTTCGTCCAGTTCGTCCCGTTCCACAAGAACTGCCCGGTCCGATAGGAGGACCGTTCGCGCCCGCCGAACAGCATGGGATGTCCCGTGTTCGGATCGAGCGCCAGCTCCGCGCCCTCCGTCGGCGCCGGCGAGTTCGAGGTCGGAGTCACTTCGACCCAGTTGCTGCCGGTCCAGTGCCAGGTGTCCGCGAAGCCTCCGTTGTTCGCCACGTCGTAGCCGCCGAAGAGCACGATCGCCTTGGCTGCCGGGAAGTAGCAGCTCGCCGCAAACCAGCGCTTCGAAGGATGCTTCGCAGGAGCCAACTGCCGCCATCTGCGCCCGTTCCAGCTCCAGGTGTCATCCAACGGCGAAGCGTTGTCCACATGACCACCGAACATGATCGCCTCCGACCGGGCGTCGTCCCACACACAGCTGCTGATGAGTCGCGCCCCCGGCCGCTTCCACCCCATCGCCGGCTGCGCCCACACCATCCCATCCCATTCCCACGTCTCCACCTCGTTCTTCCCCGGCCCCCAGCCCACCAGCACCACCCTCGACCGAGCGACATCCGTCGTCGCGCGCCGGCTGTACCACACCTGCCCGACCGGCGCCGGCATCGCGTTCCACAACTGCCCATCGAAGCGCCAGCAGTCCGACAGCGTCCCGTTCGCATCGAATCCGCCAGTCACGATCAGCTCCTTCGTGTTCGGATCCCACGCCGTCGCATGCCCCGAACGCGCCTTCATCGGCGCCTGATGGCGGAACTGCCACTGCACCCCATCGAACTGGTGCACGTCCGCTGTCTCCTTCCCCGCAACCAACCCGCCGACCAGCACCATGCGCTGGATCCCGCCGTGCCACGCCATCGCGTGCCCGTGCCGCGCCGAGGGCCCAGGCAGCGCGCGCACCACCCAGTCCTGCCCATCCCATTCCCATGTGTCGGCGAGATCACCGCTCGCATTGCGCCCGCCGAACAACACGATCCGCCCGCGCAGCGGATCGAACGCCATCGCGTGCCCGCTTCGCGCCGCCGGCGCGTGCACCGGCCGCAGCACCGTCCACTTCGTGCCGTCCCACGACCACGTATCGCCGAGGTCCGACGTCCCGAACCGCCCGCCGAACAGGATCGTGACGCCGCGCACCGCGTCGAACGCCATCGCATGCCGCGAGCGACCGCCCGGTCCGAGTTCCGGTTCCACCTCCCAGGCCGACCCGTCCCATAGCCAGGTCTCGCCGCGCTGACGCGTCCCCTCGACGCCGCCCTGCAACACGACCTTGCTCGCCTTCGCATCGAACGCCACCGCGTGATCCGCGAGCTGCTGCGGCGGCAGCCGATACCAATCGAGCTGCGGCACAGTCTGCGCGCTCGCAAGCGGCCCGAGCGACGCGACGAGAAGCAAGGCAACGGTTCGCATGGTCTCTCCTCAGCAGCGCTGACGACGGCGCCGACGAGCGTGGCGAAGCCGTCTGCAGAAACGCCCGAGGAAGGCCACAACCGACTCCCCGGAACCCGCGCAGCTTAGGCACGCATTCGCACCGCAGCGAGCGCCGCGCTCGCCGATGAGAAACGCAAGGACCCGACCCGCTGCCCCGCACACGAGCCGGCCGGCGAACCGGGTCTCGCAGCCTCGTCGGGATACAGCGTGGGATCATCTGAGTCGGGCCCTTGCACCTCCATGCAACGAGACGCCCCATTCCGAACACGAAATGCGGCTCGACGCATGAACGACCCGCGCCCCCTGCGCACCGCGGCGGGTCCCGGCGTCCAACCGCGCATCCACGCCGCCCCACGCCGCCCCGCACCGCTCGCCACCACCCAGAGCGCGTGTCGTTACTAATTGGCGCTCCCACGCGCCCCCACCCCGGGCAAAACACCCGGCCCCGCGCCGGCGGAGGGAATCGCACGGACCCGGCCCCGGCTGGCCACCGCCAAGCGGCCAGTGGCAGTCAAGGTCGGATCGTCACACGCAGGCATTCACGGGACCGGGTCCATGCACCCCCATGGAATGAGCCGGCCAATTCCCGGCCAGAATTCCCACGCGCAACGCGGCACCGTCGCACACCCCGAGCGCCCCTCCCGCGCTGGCACCATGAGAATCCCGCATCCGATGCGGGATCTTCATGGTGATCGCCACCGCCGCCACCCGCGCACGCCCGCCCCCGCCTACCGCGCCAACAACCCCGCCGCGCCATCCGGCGTGCGCATGCTCCCGCCGAGCTTGTGCAGCCCGCCGCGCCAATCCCGCCAGAACGCCACGATCTCATCCCCCGCCGAGTCCAGCACGTACAGCACCTTCCCCCACCGCTCGAAGTCGCAATCGATCGGAGCGGCGCCCATCCCCAGATCCCCCGTCACGCCGTCGTCGTCCAGGATCTTCAGCGCGCCGTCATCGCTGAGCGCGTAACCCGTCACCGTCCCGCTGCCCGTGTTCGTCGTGTACGCGTACTCCCCCCATCGCGGGATCGCGATCCAGCACGCCGCCGTCTGCTTCGTCGCCGCGGCGCTCGTGATCGTGCGCAGCGAGCCGTCGCGCCGGATCGCATACGTCGACACCGCGCTCGCGCCCGGCATGCCGCCGGCGGCCTCGCTGACCACCAGCACCCCATCGTCGCGGAACAGGAATCCGAACGGCGTCGGCGCCGCCGACGCGTTCACCTTCGGTGTGCCGAGCGTCCCGTCGCCGTGGATCGGATAGACCAGGATCCGGTTCGTCATCCGCTCCGTCACCACCACCCAGCGCCCGCTCGGATCGACTGCGACCTGGGCGCCGCCCGCGTTCGCCTGGCTCAGCGGCCAGCGGCCGAATGCCTCGAGCTGCCATTTCTTGATCCGCAGCCCCGTCACCGAATCCGAGCCCGCGTTCAGCACGTAGACCAGGTCGCCGTGCACCGCCACGCTCGTCGGCTGCGTCCCGCGCGACGGCGCCACGTCGAGCCGCCACATGAAGATGTCGAAGAACACCGCGAACATCGCCACGCTGTCGCTGCCCGGGTTCACCGCGAACAGCAGATGCCCGTGCCGCGTCGTCGCCAGCGCGCCCTGCGAGCCGAGGCCGGCGGCCGTGCCCTTGCCGCCGGTCGGGTAGTTCACGACCGGGAACATATGACCGAACCAGCGCACGCCCACCTGCACCGAGTTGTCCTCGGCGCTGTTCGTCAGCGTGTAGATCGAGTCGACACCCGGGAACTGTGCAGGCAGTGCCGGGACAGAGACCGCGCCCAGCAGCGCGGCAGAAGTCACGAAACGAAGCATCGGAGTTCTCCTCGTCGGAACCTTGCGAACGTGCAACAGGAAGCGGCGCGCGTCGCAAACCGCACGCCGCTCCGCTCCCCCCTGCTACGCCCGCCCCGCGCCCCGTTTCTCGCAAAGACCTCGACACCATGTTGCGTCGCCCGCAACGATTCCGCGCATGGAGCGGCTGCGCAGCATCACCGAGTTCTGGAACTGGCTTCCCGCCTTTCGCGCCATCGGCGAAAACCCCCACCTGCCGACTGCAGCGAAGGCCGTGCACCTGAGCCCGTCTGCGCTCTCGCGCGCGCTCCGACAGCTCGAGAAGACGCTCGGTCGCGACTTGTTCCGGCGTGAGCATCGCCGGCTCGAGCTGACGCGCGAAGGGGAGCAGTTGCTCGTGTCCGTGCGCGATGCGATGCGCATCGTGCACGAAGCGAGCGAAGCTGTGCAGGATCAGCAATTGCGCGGCGTGCTGCGGATCGCGAGCACCGGCGTGGCGACGTCGACGTGGGTACTGCCTGCCGTGTTGAAGCTGCGCGCTGAGCACCCCAGGCTGTTGCCCGAGATCACCAGCGATCTGACGGATCTCGTGCCGCGCCTGCTCAGCGGCAGGCTCGACATCGCGTTCACCAGCCAACCCGTCGCGCATCCGAAGCTGCGCACGGAACAGTTGGCGGTGGCGACGGCTGGGGTCTACTGCGGATCGACGCACCCGCTGTTCGAGCGGGAGGAGGTCACGCTCGACGAGGTGCTCGCGCACGAGTTCGTCGCGCCACCGCCGGAAGCGAGCGGCGCGCAGCAGGACGGCTGGCCGCCGACGCTCGCACGCAAGGTCGCGGTGGTCGTGGACCGGATGCGGCTCGGATGCGAGGCGACGGTCCAGGCGCCGCTGTTGGTGGTGCTGCCGGATCTGGTGGCGGAGCAGTTGGGACGCCGGGAGTTGCGCCGGTTGGGTGTGGACGTGGTGCCATCGGTCCCGGTGTTCGCGGTGCTGCGACCGGCGTTGGCGAGGAGGCAGGGGGCGGATGCGCTGCTGCGGGCGGTCAGCATTCACGCTGATACGGAACACGGATGAATCCCGACCATCGATCGAGACGCACCAATCCCTCAGGCTTGCAAGTGGCAGGTCGCCTCGACGCGATCCGAAACTTCGTACCGATGACTTGGCGCTGGCGACTGCCGGCGTCTACCGCGGCACGACGAACCCGCTCTTCATGAGGAACAACGTCAGGATGTGGGCGCCCGCGCCGAGCTAGCCCAACTTGGACACTTGCGGACGCCGATGAGCTCCAATCGCGGAATAGCGGCCAACTGCGAGCAGAGTTGGCACTACATCTCGAGGTCGACTTCCGGGGCCTTGAGACGCGTGGGGAGCCTCAGGCCGAGCCGATCCAGAAGAGTCTGAGTCTCCGGTTCGGGCTTCATGACGCAGCGCAGCCGCATGTCGCGGCCGTTTTCGAGCGGTAGCACGACGTCGACCGTCTGGACCCGACCGAATTCCTCGATCACGGTGCGTGGACTTGCCCCGAGGTTGGCCTGCTGCTGCCAGCCACTCAGCGTCTTCCACATCGCGTAGGCCAGGAAGCAGACGAAGATGTGCGCGAGGACGCGGTCCTCACGCTGGTGCCAGATCGGTCGGATCCTCAGATCGCTCTTCTGGATCCGAAACGCCGCCTCGGCTTCCTGCAGCTGCACGTAGGTGTGCCACAACTCCTCCGGAGTCCAGTCGACGGTGTTCGATCGAAGGATGTAGGCCCCCTCCGAGAGCATCGCCCAGTCCTGCCACTTCTTGTTCGTCCGCCACGTCAGCCGCAAGCCCGACGAGCAGGATGGGTCCTCGACTACTTCGACGGTGAACTTCGCGGCGGCCTGGCTGTTTCGCCCGAGCAGTCGTCCGATCTGGCGTTCGACCTGGACCCGGTTCGCCTGCTGCTTGCCGTTCTTCAGGCGACGCCGGAGGCTTTCGAGCCCGTCGGCGATGCGCCGACTGAAACGCTCGTGGATGGCGAGCTCCTTCTTGCGCCGATCGGCAGACCGGCAGAGCAGGAAGACCTCTTTGCTCCTCGCGTCGTTGTCGAACGGCCACTCGCAGATCTTGACCTCGAGACCATCGCGGACCTGCTCCCAGCCAACTTCCTCCTTGAGCTCGAACTCCCACTTGTGCAGCTCGCTCCTGGGGGTGCCGACCAGGTACTGCCGCCCGCCGTCGCGTAGCCACTGGAGGTTGTCTTCGCTGGTCATGCCGCGGTCCATGACCCACACGCGCTTGGCCTTGCCGTGGCGCGCCTCCATGGCCTCGACCACGTCTTCGACGGTAGTCACGTCGGTGCGGTTGCCGTCGAAGACCTCGTAGCCGACTGGAAAACCCTGCCGGGTCACTACCAGCCCGATGCACACCTGCTTGCAGTCTGGCCGGTGATCGCGGCTGTAGCCGCGTTGCGCCATCGGGTTCCGTCTGGCCTCGCCCTCGAAGTAGGTCGAGGTCACGTCGTAGATCATGAAGTCGAAGTCGGAGGCGAACAGCCGCCCGTAGCACTCCTTGAGGTGCTCCTCGAGCTTCGCCTTGTGCGGCAGAAGCTGGTCGAGACCGCGATACAGCCGCTTGTGATGCACGTCGTCCGCTCGCACGCCGAGGATGTCCTCCAAGGCCGTGCGTCGATACCAGTCCTCCGCGATGTGCAGCTCACTGGAGGGCTCGCAAATGCGCGCCAGCACGAGAATCGCGGCGATCTCCGACCACGGCACCTTCTCCTTGCCCCGCTCGATCACTTCCTCGCAGAACCTGTCGAGGCGCAACGTCTGCCAGAGCTTGTAGGCCAGCCACACGTCCCCGAACGCGCGACCGCGCTCGACGCGCACCTTGTCGCCCTTGACTCTCAACGGCCCGATCCTGCTCGTGTCCTCGAACAGCTCCGGCTGTTGTGCACGCGGCCCGAGGAAGTGCTTCGCGAGCGCTGACGCCTTGGCGCGTCCCTTGGAGTCCAACTCTCCGAGCTGCGCGACGGTCACCTGCCGCACCTTCCCGCCGACGCGCTCGGATCTCACCAGCCGCCAGTAGGTGTGCGTCTTGCCGTTCTTCTTGACCGTCGAGTGTCGGAGATACATCGGCCGCCCTGACCGGTGTCCCACTCTGGAAAACGCGGGGCATCGCCGCAACAGGTCAGGTTGGCACTACATCGAGTCTGGCGATCAACATTGCAGCCAACAGGCCTATCCGGCTCGATCTCGACGGACAGCGTCTCGAGAATCGCCGCGAGATCGCGGCAAGTGTCCAAGTTGGGCTAGGAGGTCGGCTTCATGTGGTCTTGAGCCCTGCGGGGGGATGCTTCCAGTCGGTGGAGGGGGGGACCGACGCGGTGCGCCGGTTCAAGAACGCCCCTATGTCGTCGATTTCTAGGAAGGAGATCGACGCCTGCGGCTGTCCGTGGGTGTGGAAGACCTGCCTGACGTGAGCATCGCTCGTGGGCCAGTACGCATTGCTCCCGCCGTACTGCCCGTTGTTGGCGACGACGACGAGCTGGAACATGTGGTAGTGCAGCGCCAGCGCCATCTGGTCGAACGTCTTGACGTCCTTGTTGAGCGCAGGGATCGCCAAGACATCCGACACGTCCCGGAGATCCGCAGCCAAGCCGAGGTCCGTCGCGTCGTAGCAGACGGCTGCCGTCAGCCAGATGGGCCGATCGCTACCCGCGTCGCACCATGGGTAGCCAATCAACCACTGGCAGGGCCGAAAACCCTGAAGCGCCGGTGCTCCGCCACGGTTGAGCGCTTGCTCGTACGGGGCCAGATGCTGCTTACCCTGACGACGAGTTCGGATCTGCAGTCCGTAGGCGTTCGACCACTCCGGGATGACCCAAAGGGCGGAATTGACTAGAGGCTTGCCCAGCCAGAGCTCCTGATAGGTCAGCCCGGTGAGGATCATCGACCTGTGAGCCCGCGCGAAAGGCACCAGATGAGTACGGACGTCGCTCGGATGCACGGCAAGCTCGGGCAGGATCAACCAATCGAGCCGCCCTTCGGCGCCCTTGTGCGTTTCCCTCAGGGCCAGCATGCGTTCGACGGCCGCGAGCGCTGCCGAAACGTGGTTGCGGTGCCTTCTTCGAATTGCGGAACGGTCAAGCGCCAGATCCGCGGGCTGGATGTCGGCGGCTGCCGGGATCGCCGTCTGGACAACGCAAGCGCGCAGTGGCCTCGTCCTTCCGATCGCAGTCGGTCGCCGGGCTACGAGCGGGAGGATCAATGCTCGCGTAGCGCTCCCGCGGTGTTGCTCAAGTTCGGAAGCCCTCTCGCCGATTCGTGACCTCGCCTCCTCGATGCCCCGCTCGATCCAATCGAACCCGTCTGGAGAACGGCAGCCAGGCCAACGCAGGAGGCCCAAAAGGAGCGCTTCCACCCAGTCCGTAATCGGAAGCCAGTCGTCCCCGAAAGCCGATTGCCCGCTGTAGACACCGTAGAGCCGTTGGTACCAGTGGCTCTCGGGAGGGCGATAAGCCGACTTGGTGTCCTTCCAGTCTGCCGGGCGCACGGGACGCGTGAAGTCGGGTTGCCCGGACAAGATGAATCGCAACAAGAAGCCGAGCTGGAAGCGCCACCGCTCATCTGGTTCGCACCAAGGCGGCACCGCATATAGGGAGCCTGATGCATCTGCTCGGCTCCCCACGATGCGGAGGTCGTCGATCTTGGCGACTCCGTGTTCGTCGGACAGCTTCAGGTGGACCTGTACCGGGGTTATCACCTCGGGCAGCGGATTCTGCTGCCGCCACTGTTCGAGGAAGGCTATGGCAAAGCGCAGTAGCGCAAGCTCATTGCGAAGTGAGCCGGTTGGGTGTGCGTCCAAAACCGCAGTGGCAAGTGTGTCGCGGTCTCCGTCGAACCTCCACGAACCCCTGCAGAGGTCCTCGCGGACGCGCGCCGGGAGATCATCGAGACGCAGCGCACCCGTCTCCGACTCAAGGAGTTCGAGAAGAAACGACGGTTCTCTATCGGCGAGCTCACGCTTCCGTGCGGGGGTGAGTCCCGGCCGCGTCAGCCCAACGGCGCGTGCGCGATCCACGAATGCGCGCCTGGCGAGAACCGCGAGTGTCGCGAAACCAGAACCCGCGAGCTGGTCGCCCTCCCCGCGCAGGAATCGAATCAGCTCCCGGTAGTGCCGGGTCTCCTGCGCCGTTCCCGTGCGCACGACGGGAGCTCCGGCGGGATCGAAGGCCGCAAGGAAGAGAAGCGCCTGCTGACGGAGGTACCAAGGAACCGTCGGCCCGGGTAACGCAAGCAAGCGGGCTGCCTCGTTGCGGAGCTCGTTCCGGTACGCTCCGATGTCGATGCCCGAGGGAAGCGATTCGACGTCTGGCACGAGGCCGGTCTCAGTGGCTCCAGCGCGGAGCACCTCCGCGAGGCAGTACCAGGCGACTCGCCTCGGCGCTTTTCGACGGCCCCCGCTCTCCGTGAACGGCCGAAGCAGCGAAAGGACTTCGCGCAATAGCTCCACATCGGGCCAGAGATCGAGGCCGATCCGGAGCAGGCGGACGTTTGACGGGTCATCGATCCAGCGCTGGATCAGGCCAAGGGCAAAGGCCCGGGCATCTTCGTCCAGCTCGCGCCGCGTACGCGCTACGCGCATCCGCCCGCCGACCTCGGATTCGCGTACTCCGAGCGCCGACTCGAATGGTTCCTCGCCGCCCCGAAGCAGCGGCCTGATGGAACGGAACGTGGTGCGATACCGGGCCGCGCCGAATCGGGCGACTGTCTGATCGCGAACATCGGGGACTGGGGAAAGCCTCCAGCCGGAGTCATCGCCTACATTGAGGGCTTCCTGCGCGCGCATCAGGCCCTGGATCGCGTCGAGGATCTCTTCGCCACCAAGCGCATCGAATCCTCCTGATACCGCGGACTGGATGCGGCTCATCTTAGTGCTCTGCTTTACGAGTGGCCTTTCGTCGCCCCCGATGGCGGCGACTTTAGTCTTCTCGGGAGACAGCGAGAGTTCGGGTGCCGTGTCGACGAGCACTCGGCCGAGCCATTCGGACACGGCCACCCCGAGTTCACTCGACGAGCTGGGCGAGCTGGGGTCCACCGCAACGAGGATCCGCAAGTCATCGACGTACCGGCAAGCATCCGCCACCAGGATCCCAGTAGTGACCTCGGTCCCGATCGCCGCGCGCAGCGCCTCATCGAACACGAGCAGTGCGACATTGGCGAAGAAGCCGGAGGCAACAAGCCCCTGCGGCAGTGCTACTCGCGTGAAGTCCTTGAGCCCCGCCTGCTTGGCGTAGATCCCGACGTCTACGGCGTCACGGCCATGCCAACTCCAGTTGAGCACGGCTCGCGCCAGCGAGAAGAACCTCGGGTCATCGCCAGCGCGGCTAATCCGCTCGATCGCTGCGGCAAGGTGAACCGGGCGCACGCGGTCGTAGAACTGCCGAAGGTCCGCATGGACTACGTAAAGACTCTTCCCGTTCGCCCGCACGATCGCTGCGGCCGCAACTTCGGGTCTGGCCAGGAACGTCCGATAGTCCTGATAGTAGGCGCGGTATAGCTTGGCGGAACCCCACCGATGGCGTAGCTCCCCGTCGCAGGTGTCGCAATAAAGGCGGTTGCCGTACGACACAACTTGCGCGCGCGACTCCTGGGTACTGATGGGGTCTCGTGGATCCCCTTGCAGCGTTTCAACCCGGTCCGCCAGGCACAGCATGAGCGCCGTTGCCACCACTTGGTCGGCGAGGCGGACGTGGGCGAGCGGCCGCAGCCCAGCCCCCATCGCACCCTTTCGGACGGGCTCCCAAGCGCCTTCCTGCACTCTCCAGCGCTGGCTCTTGGGCGCTGGTACGAGCCTCAAGGGATCTGGCTGCCATGGTTCTGACGACTGTAGACGATCGCGAATATCCCGCAGAAACGTCCGAAGGTTTACGGCCGCCTGGTCGACAGCAAGCGTGTCCGAGAACCAGTTGTGGTTGCGGATGTAGGCAGCAGACTTCTTCCAGGCTTGGACGAGAACGTATTCTTCACACAGCAGCTCCAGTCTCGGTTCGAGCTGCTTCGGGAACACGCTCTAACCCTCCAGAGCCGTGGGCAAACCCCCGCGCTGCAGCGACTCCGGCTGCGCAGATGAAGATGACGAACGAGTCCATGATGGGAAAAGTGTGCGCCTCGCGCGGTAGGAGAGCCCCTGCACTGTCCCTCGTCCCATTCCACATGCCAGCTCAACGCTGCCCAGCGCGCGGCTCGATCGGCCACGGGCACTGATCGTGCTCGGCGAGATGATGACGGTCTCGGGGTTCACCACGGCTGACCAAGCCTGTCGACGATGTCCCGCCGCCCCAGCACCCGTGAGCAGAGCTCCCACCTGTCCTTGTCAGGATCCACCTGGCGCTCGTAGCGGATCTCAAAGGCGTCCCGCGCCTGCCTCCGCAGGTGGAGGTACTGGTCCATCATCTCCTCGAGCTCCTCGACGTTGTCGATCCACTCGTCGTCGATCGTGTCGGGAAGGCTGCCGAATATGTCGTAGCGATCCTTCATGCGCCGCGACAAGGCCGCGTAGACCCTCTCGTCTTGGGTGTCGTGGTAGACGAGGTTGAGCATGTCCACCGTCTGACGCCGCTGGCCGAAGCGCTTGATCCGACCGAGTCGCTGCTCCAGTCGAGAGGGATTCCAGGGCAGATCCACGTTGAGCATCGTGCCGAGCGTCTGGAGGTTCAGGCCTTCGCACGCCGCATCGGTCGCAATGAGGAGGCGAATCTCGTGCCTCCGTACTGCCGCTTTGATCTCCTCGCGCTCCACGGTCGCGAACTCGCCGTCGCGGTAAACGCCGCTCTTGCCGGCTCCGGCGTAGATCGCGATCGGCTCGCCGGGTAGGGCTGCAGCCAGGTCGGTCGCGAGGGCGCGAACGGTGTCGTAGTACTGACTGAACACGATGCACCCGTGCTCGAGCCAGGACTTGCCCTCCGTGCGATGCTCGGTGAGGAAGTACTTCACGGCCGCGGTCTTGGGATCGTGCGCCTCTGGTCGTGACAGCTCCGCGACGATCGTGTCGAGGAAACCGGCCTCCTCGCCCGTCAGCCCTTCGAGGATCCCTTCGAGCTGACGCGGTGTGTCCTCGTCCGCCAGCAGTTCGCGCTGCCGCATTTTCTCCGCGGTAGAACGGCCGGACGCGAAGCTCGAACAGATGCGCTGCAGGAGCAGGCTCTTCATGAAGCCCGCAGCCTTCGAGCGCTTGCGCAGGACCTCGGTGAACTCCTCGGCCGCTCGGTATGCGAGATCAAAGGGGTGATTGGTGACGAGGCCGAGTCCCTCGAAGCCCACGCCCCGGTACGTGCCGGGCGGGGCGTCTGGGTCGGGGTGAACGTCGACACCGACGCGCTCGAGGAGCCCCGCCTCCTCCAGCGTGCGTCGACGGCGCAGCACCGTGTGGCGCACGATCGGGTTGTGCTCGCTCAGGAAGCCGGGTGCGAGCGCCTCGCCGAGCGCCTGCTGTTCGAGGTAGCCGAGCGAACCGAATCCGCGGTCCGTGAAGAAGCGGTCATCGGCTACCCCGAGCCGGAGCCGCAACGTCCCGAAGAGCGGGTGCTCTCGGGCCGGTGGCAGCGGGTTGCGCACCCACTCCCAGGCCTCACGCTCGTCGGGCGGGTACTGCTCGCCCTTGACCATCGGCAGTGAGCGCTCGAAGTCGGCCCAGTGCCCGAACATCTCCCTCCCCAGCACGAATTCGGCGCCGGTGTTCAGGATCCGCAGCAGGTCCCAGAGCTCACGCACCTCGGTCTGGATCGGCGTGGCGGTGCCGAGCAGGAGATGCCGCGTGCGCAACCCAACCGTCAACATGAAGTCGAGCAGGTTGTTCGGCTCTTGCTCGCGCTTGCCCAGTCCCCCGCGCCGACGGGCACGATGCGCCTCATCGAGGATCACGGTGCCGTACTTGCGCTCCAGCAGGTGCTTGCGCTCCGCCGAGTCATGGAAGATGAGGCCGGTCGAGATGATCGCGATCTGCGCCGGGCAGCGGGCGATGTCCTCGGCTCCGCGTGTGCGAATCTCGTGTCCCCGGTGGTCGAGCCAGACCTTCTTCGTGGAGGACCAGACCGCGCTCGGTATGCCGAGTTTGTCCGAAAGCTCCACCTGCCATTGCAGCGTGAGCGTGGCGGGGCAGAGGATCAGCACCGGCCCATCCCCGAGCAACGCCGAGACGAGCGCGCTCGCTGCGAGCGAGAGCGTCTTGCCGACGCCGACTTCGTCAGCGAGCAAGAGGCGCGCCGCGCCGTACGTCTCGCGGTGCTCGAGGAAGGTCGTAACGAAGGAACGCTGCCACGGCTGGAGCTGCTCACCGCCGCGATAGATCGGCGCCTCAGCTAGCGCCGCGGCGGGAAGTTCGGCCGGAGCCGCGTCGCCGAACCGGATCTCGACACGCTTCGCGACGCGCTCGACCTCCTCGACGATGGCGTCGGGCAGCGGCACTGCGTCGGCCCAGAGCGCGGCGAACTCCTCCTCCACCCAGGTGACACCCTCGGGCGAGGGATCTTCCCAGAGGATCTCGTAGTTCTGCGCGAAGGCGCTCTTGGTCTCGTTGACGGAGCCCAGGAAGCACGTCTTCGTGCCGTCCGCCTGCTCGATCACGCCGGCCTTGCCGTGGATGAAGACGCGGTCCTTCGGCACCACACGGATTTCCACGCGACCGCTGGTCAGCAGCTCGTGGAGCCGGCGGTAGCGGTCGCGGTGCAGGAGCGCCTCCACCTCGGGCGCGGCCTCGTTCCAGCGCTCCTTGAGAGCGGTCTCCCGGGCGTGTGTTGCGACGACCACGTCGTCGGCGTCCAGCTCGCTGTTGCAGACCACCTGTACCTGCGGGATGCGCGCGACCTCTTCGCCCACGAGTTCGAAGATCGAGCTGCGGAAGTAGCCGGCGATGCGGCGGTAGGCGCGGGCGCCGGCGAGCTTCTCCTTCAAGAACGCCTGGTCGAGGCGCTGCCGGCGGGACGAGAAGCGGCGCAGCGCATCCATCTCATCCCACCCGCTGATTGCGGACCGCTTCCGCGAGTATGCGCGCCGCGCGTGCCTCGCCGGGCCGGAGCGACTCGAGCCGCCCGGCGAGGTAATCCGCGATCGCAATCATGCGCTCGCGCTGGGTGAGGTCGCCGTAGTAGTCGGGGACGTTGTGAGTGAGGTGAGCCAGCACGTGGCCCGTGTCCACATCGGCCTCCAGCTCCATCAGCGCGTAGAGCACCGCGCGCAGCAGCGACCCATGCAGCTCCGAGCCTTCGCCCATCTCGGCGCGGCCGAACTCGGCGGCGGTCTTCAGGCGCGCGTGGTTGGCCCGCCGGTCCCCCATCAGGGCGTAGAAGTCGCGCACCTTGAAAGCCTTGGCAAAGTTCTGGTAGTTGTCGAGCGTGTGCGCGCCGCGCGCCTCCAGGTCGAGCATCTTGAGATAGAAGCGCTCGGCGCCGGAGAGCTTGTTCCAGAGTCCCCGCTCGATCCCCTGGGGCACTAGGCACTGGTTGGCGGTGCTGACCGCGAAGGCGATGAGGTCGTCCACGAAGGTCGTCTCACCCATGACGCGTGGGCGGATCGCCTCGGCGGTCATGTCGCGGCCGTCGATGCGGGCATAGCGGGTGAGCGCCCGCAGCGCCGCGGCGTAGCCGGCCATCTGCAGATCCGCATCTTCGAAGACGTTCTCGTCGCGGTAGAGGCCGCGGGCCTCCTGGTTGAGGCCGGTGAGCCCCTCGACCTGGGCCTCGACCTCTTCCTGGATCTCCCAGGCGAGGTCGTCGCGCGTGGTCCTGAGTTCGCCTTTGCGCTTGCGGCAGACCAGCAGGACCGTGCCCTTGACGTAGCTCCCTTCGTCTTGAATGCGCTTTGCAGCCTCAGTGACCACGTACCAGGCGGCCGTCACCTGCAACCCGGCAGCCCAGACGATGTTGGCCATGTCGGCCCAGATGCTGCCCGACTGGTGGGTGAACATGAGGACCTGCAGGCCGTTGTCGGGCATGCACTCAGTCATGCGCTTGTAGGCAGCCACCATGCCGCGGCGGAAGTCTTCGTCTTCACCCTTGATGGCGAGCGCTCGGCGGCTGTCCCACACCCAGTCAGCGAACTCGGAAGGCGGGTTCTTGCGCAGCCAGGCGATGAAGAACTCGAGGATCTCCTCGTACTTGACCGCGTCGCCGTAGGGAGGGTCGGTGATGAAGATCTCGGTCACTTCCGCGAACTGTTGCGCAGGGATGGAGTCGACGTGCGTAGTGAGGCCCGGTTCGATCGGACAGGACTTGTACGAACCTTGGAGTAGATCGAGCGCGTAGCCCCCCCCTCGACATGCGTAGTTGAAGAGGGTGTTGAGTGCTTGATTGTCGAAGACTCCAGCCACGATCCCTCCGCCACCGCCGCTGTGGTTCCATCGACTCAATCGCGCATTCGCATTCAACACCTGCGTCAACCCGAACTTCAGCCGCGCATCGCACGCGCGGTTGATCAGCCCGCCCAGGAGCAACTGCCGCGGATTGAACAGGTGGTGCCAGTGGGTCCAGCCGCGCTCGCGGTACAGCCGTTCGGTCTCGTCCCCCGGCTCGATGCGCATGTCGGGAACCCATCCCCGCTCTTGCCACTCCGCGAGGTGCTTCCCGACATACTCCTCGACGATGCGCTCGCGCTCGAGGTCGTCGGCCGTCACCGCGCGGAACTCGTACTCGAAGTTCTTGCCCGATGTTTTTGGCCGCGTCCACTGCACGCAGTAGAGCCGCTCCTGGAAGAGATCCCGCTCGCACGGTTTGAAATCGTGCTGCTCCCAAAGGCGCAGCCTGTTGCCGTTCGTGCCGTCCGGCTTTCGGTAGTCGCCACGCAGGGTCGAGATTTTGGTCCGGTACTCCTTCCCGTCCACGGTGTGAATCAGGTACGGGTCGGACCCGCGCCCGTCGGAACGCACCGTGCCCTGCTCGGCCGCCTCGAGCTCGGCGGCGCTCACGTCCCCACGGATCGTCACGTCGTAGCGCTTGCGCTTCGCGTCGGGCACCAGCCGCGCGATCACCTCGTAGCCCTTGCTCACCACGCGCGTCGGCAATAGGGGCACCATCCATCCCGTCTGCGGGCAGCGCGCCTCGACGCAGTAGAGGAAGACCTTGGCGCGCCAGCCCTGGCCGTCGATCTCAACGCCGAGGCGATCGAGCTCGGCCTGCACCTTGTCCACCAGCGCCTGCTGATCGCCCGCGAGCCGCTCGCGCTCCTCGGGCAAACCGCCGACGATGTGGAAGGCACCCCAGGTGAGCATGCATGCCACGGGGTTCAGATCCGAGGCGTAGACATCGCAACCGAGTCGCGCCGCCTCGAAGGGGATCTGCCCCGAGCCGCAGAAGGTGTCGGCCACCCGGGGACGGTGGCCGAAGCGCATCACTCCGAGCTGCTCGATCAGTTCGGGGAAGGTGCGCGCGCGCGTGCCGAGGTGCGCGTTGACCTCGTCCCAGACGTGGTCGTGAACTTCCGGTACTTCCTCGGGGCGGTAGCTCTCGCCCACACGCTCCCGGTAGGAGGTAGCCGGGAGCATGTGAGCCTCCAAGCGTCGGCGCTCCCGCTCGGACAAGTCGGCGCGCCAGGCGACCCTGGCGCGCGCAAAAACCGCATTCGAACAGTCCACCGGCGCGGAGGCGGGCAGCACGTCGTCCGGCGAGACGTCGAAATAGTCGCGCAGGCGCGCCAGCGATAGCGCGGCAAGGACCTCCTTCGGCTTCGGGCGGCGCTTGGCGCGCGCGGCCATGGAGAGGTCGTCCATCCCCATCAGCAGCTCGAAGATCTCGAGATCCCGCTTCGCGTTGTCGGTCGCCGGGAGCAGTGATCCCAGCACGCAAGCCTTGGCAAGAATCAGCGGCTTGCGTCCCTTCCAGTAGGAGCCAAGGGCGGTGAGGGTCTTGCCATGCACCGCCATCTGCTCCTTGTAGGCCTCAGCCGACAGCTTCTGCACCGGCAGCAGCCGTTCGATGAGCGCGGGCGTCTCGCCGAGGGAGAGCGGCACGACTCCAGCGCGGTTCATTCCTTCTCCCGGAAGAGCGGCATGCGGAAGAGTTCCGGCTCGGGCGGTCGGCGGCGACGTTTGCTGGGCTTCGGCGCGTCGCCGTCCGCGAGCGCCAGGTGGAGCGCACGTCGCCAGCCGCGGTGGTGATCGTCGTGGAGGCCCGCCTCGGCCACGGTCACCGTGAAGAGCCACCAGCGTTCCTCGGGCCTGAGCGCCGCCCACTTGCTGCCGATCACGGGAAGCTCCTCGTCGGTGGCCTTCTCCGCCGCCCAGGCCAGCACGCAGAGCTCGCGACCGAGAAGGCGCTCGACCAGGTTCGTGCCGCTGTGCCAGCGGCCGGTCTTGAGCTTGGCGGCCTTGAGGCGGTCGTTGAACTCGCGCCGGGCGACCTCGGAGATCTGCGACCACACACGGCGCTCGAGCGCCACGCGCTCCTCGTCGCGCGGGATGCCGGCTTCGCTGCCGCTGTAGCCGTAGTCCTCGACGATCAAGACCTCGCCCGTGCGCGTGGCCGGGATCTCGACGCGAAAGACGTGCGCGCCGAAGCCCTCGGGTGCGCCGAAATCCACGGTGCCGGCCTTCTCGCTCACTGCTCGACGCTCCCCTGAGCAATCTCGATCCCGAGCTTCTCGCAGAACTGCTTCAGGTCGTGCCCCGAGGCGAAGTGCGCCCTGCGGAAGCTCATGGTGACCGGCGTGTCGGGCGGGAACTTGTCGAGCACCTTCTCGAGAAGCTGGGTCAGGTAGGGGCCGTCCACACGCAGCTCACCGACCATGATGCGCGCGGTCTGCGCGGCCTGGCCGACGTCCAGGGTCACGATCTCGAATCCAACGCCCTTGTCACCAGCCTGCTTGAGGCCTTCGTAGGTCGCGGCGCGAGAGTCGAGCTTGTGGCCCGTGCGCGAGACGAGGCGCGCCGGTCTAGTCTCGTCGATCTGCACGCCCTTCTTGCCCTTGGCCGGGAAGCGAAAGTCCTCCTTTGACTCCAGGCCGTCCGCGCTCGCGAAGGCGCGCAGCAGCACTTCGCCATCGCCGATCTCAACGGGGGCCCCGTAGGGCGTGCCATTGCGGGGCTCGCTGCCGTCGAGCGTGTAGCGGATCTCGCCGCGCGGAGCGACGAGGAGCTCGACCTGGCGCTTGCCGCCCTTCTCGGTCAAGCGGTTGCGCAGTACCAGCGTGTTCTCCCAGACTTTCGGATCGCCGGTTTGGTACTGGCCCGACGGGTCGCAAACAAGAAAGCCGACGCGTAGCGCCGTCGTCGAATAGGGGTTCTCCTTCAGGGGCGGGCTCAACTCAGAGACCGGAGCTTCCTCCGCGTAGTGGATGCGCGGCGCACTGCCGGCATTCTGCGGGTTGACCTTGAGACGCACGCGTCCTTCGTCATCCGGCCCCTGCTCGACGACCACCTGGGCCGAAGTGCGCTTCTTCTTGGGGACCTTCGTGACGTAGCCGTTGCCGAGGTCCTCCCAGAGGCCGCGGTTCGTGGCGATGCCCTTGAGCTGGTCGAGGCCGCGCGGTGGCAGCCAAGGCATGCCCGCTTGTTCGGAGTAGCAGTCGGCCACGTCTGCCCAGCGCGTCTCTGCCTGGCCCACGGGCCAAAGCAGGTCTTCGGCCTTGTCGCGGATCGCGTCGAACTCCTTCCCGACGTCGAGGTAGAGCTTGAGCGGGTTCGAGACTAGGGTCTTCTCGATCTGCGCCTCGCCGTCGAATGGCTTGGTCGCGTCGCGGGTCATGTCGAGCGGCTTGGCCGCAAGCTGCGCCTCCCGACCGGCGCGCTGGATCGGGAACAGGATCTTGTCGAAGAGCCCCAGCACGGTGGAGTTGAAGTCCTGCTCGTAGGCGGCCTGCCTGCGTTCGAGATCGTCGCGCTGCGGGTGGCCCTTCGGGATGCGTCCATCGGCCTTTTGCGCGGCGTAGAGCTGGCGAGCCGCCTTTTCCACGCTGCCCATCGCGGTCTTGTCGCCGGTGAGGACGCAGAGATTGTTCTTCTGGCTCAGACCCTCGAAGAAGCGCTGCACCTCCGCGGGCGGGATCTTGGAGTCGGGGCTCACGATCACGAGTACGCGGCCGCGGCGCACGCGGTCAGATACCTCATCGAGCCGCGGCAGCGGCAGGGCCTCCTCGTACACCGTCTTGCGGGTCGCCTTAAACATGTCCTGCAGCCGGTGGCGGATCAAGGCGTCGATCTGATTCTCGGGCGCGTCGCCTGCGAGGCTCTGCAGGAGCTTCGTCAGGTTCTCCTGACGGTCGAAGTAGTAGCGGCCTTCCGGGGTGTGATGCAGGTACCAGGCGACCTTCTCCAGCTCCTCGAAAGCGGCCAGGTACTCGGAGGGTTCGCGGAGCGGGGAGGCGAGGCACTCCACCATTTCCTCGCGCGTGAGGCCTTTCACAGCGTTGACCGCAGTCGAGAGGCTCGCCGTGAGCACAAGCGCGCTGACCTGGGCCGCCGCGTTCTTGCCGGTTTCGAGATCGATGACCTGTGCGTGCGCGGACTGCTGGGCGTCCCAGATGTCCTTGGCAATGACGTCACGCATCCCGGAGATCTCGGTGAGTTTGTCGCGCACTTCCGCGACGGAGAGATCGAAGTGCTGCGGACCGACCAGGAAGACGTCGTTGTCCTTGCGATCCCAGACGGACTTGAGCAGGCGCGAGACAAGCTCGAGCAGGCCACGGGTCTGCTTGAACTGCTCGTTCTCCTTGAAGAGCGCCACCACGTTCTTGAGCCGCGGGTGGAAGGGATACGTGGCCGCGATCTCGTCCGCGATCGCCTCGGCGCCTCGATGGGCAGTCTTCGCCTTGGCCGCCTCCGCGAGCTTGCGTCCGTAGGCGCTCGCGATGTCGGCGATCTCAGCCTTGTCGGGCAGCGTCTTGAAGAGGCGCTTGCGCAGGATGTCGTAGATCTCGTTTGCCGCGAGGTCCACGGGCGTGATGCTGCGCTCTTGGCGACCCAGCTCGGAGCGAGCATCCTGGAGCGCCCGGTTGATCAGCTTGCCGCCCATGTCGTAAGCGGCGGCGAGGTCCGAGATCACGACGCAGACGTTCTTCTTCTTGCCAGCCGCAGTGAGCAGGTTGGCAAAGGCGCGCGTCGCGATGTCTGCAACCGTGCCGTTCCCAACGCGTTGTGTCTCGAGGTAGTGGAAGTACGGCGGCATCTCGTCGAGGAGAATCAGCACCGGCTGGTCGCCGCTAAACAGCCTGGTCCAGTCTCTCTCGTCCGGCGCCTTCGGACCCGACGTCCAGAACGAACGGAACTGCTCTCCTTTGCCGAGCTGCTCGGCGATCTCTCCCCAGAAGAAATGGTCTGGGTTGTTGCGACCGTTGAAGGCCGCGATTGCGGCGTGGTCGAAATCTCCTGCGTGCGAAACGCCCGCGGCGTGCTTGGCCCGAAGCGCGGGGTGTCTTGCGAGCAGGCCGAAGCCGACCAGGAGGTGCGTCTTGCCGCCGCCCATCGCCTGCTTCAGGTGGAACACCGCCTGGGAGGAAGCACCGGCGAGGCGTGCGATGCCCTCGCTGATCAGATCGAGCATGCCCTGAGTAATGTGCGTGCGCTCGAAGAATGCCGTCCCGTCAGCCTCTGCTGCGATCAGGTCATCGAGTCGCTCAATCTGGTCGCTGAGCTTGATGGAGAGCGCGTTTGGTTGTAGCTGGCACGCATCGCGAACGGTCTTCATGGCGGTAGCCGCGAACCCTGGCCGAGGTGAGGATCGTTGTGGCCCTGTGGCCACTGACTCAGCCTAGGGTCCCGCACTAGCCCGAGCCACGATGCAGTCGGCATCACACGCGCAGGTGGTCCGAGGAGGCCTCCTGCCGCGCGCGCGTCCGCATCCGGGACAGCGATGTCGTGGAGGCGCCGGGAATCGAACCCGGATCCCGGAACGCGGCAGCCAAAGCCTCTACGTGCGTAGGTCCGCCCTCGGGTCTCGCCCCACACCGACGACCGGGTGATGGCAGAGCCAGCTCAACGGTTCTCATGGCCGCCGGGCCGAGCAACCGGGAGCGACCAGCCTGCTAATGTCGTCGACGGCCCCCGCAGGCGTAGGACCGTCGACGCCGGCCGTGAGAACCCAGATTGCAGGTGCGCCGACTGCAGCTTGGGCGCACCGTCGACGCGCCGCTCGAACGGGTTGCCGAGGATCGGGAGGGTCGAGCTCACGAGCATCGCTGGCGCCATCGAGCCGGAACACCCTTTGGTGATGGGTGCGGAGCCGGCGGGCCTGGCCGCGTGCACGCTCGCAGGTGAACGCGCACTCGGAACGTCTGCCTGGAGTGAATCGCGGAGACGCCGGCGTCCAACGTGCCGGCTGCAGTTCATGGACAAGCGCCGACCACGTCGCAACTTCGATGGCCCAGCAGGTGGCGAGCTCACACTCCGGGAGGCACGGTGACGCTCTCCAGGGCTTCAGTCCACTCCTGACGTCTCCGGTCCCTCGAACTCGCGGATGCGGCGGGAATCGACGATCCAAAGTCGGCCCGCGAGGTCCTGCCCCGCCGATGCGTCGAGAAAACGGCGGAGCGCGTCTTCGATGGTGGAGGGCGTCAATGGCTCCGGCAGGCGCAGCACAACGAGGCCGGCGTAGCGGGCGGGCGGAAAGCGCAGGATGCTGGAGAAGTCCTTGTCGAGCGAGATGAGTACGCGTTGCTCCGCGCGGCAGACCTCGATGAGCGTCTCGTCCGACGAAGAGCAGAGGCTCTCCGCGACCACGGTCAACACGTCGCAGCAGCCGGCCTCGAGGATCTGCGCCCCTCGAGTGCCCAGGTTCTCGTCGAGCTTGACCTTCATCCCGACCTCACGCCGTATGGACCGTCCGCTCCCGCGTCATCTCCGAGCCGTAGGCGACGCAGGCCCGGATGTCATCGGCCGTGAGCTGCGGGTACTCCTTCAGGATCTCCTCGGTGCTCATCCCTGACGCAAGGAAGTCGAGGATCAGCGAGACCCAGATGCGATGGCCCCGGATGCACGGCTTGCCGCCGCAGACCGCCGGATCGATCGAGATGCGATCGAGCAGCTCCTTGTGTGTCATGGATGTTGCTCCGTCGTGATTGTCCAAGGCCCAGCGGTGGGCCACCGCCGTTGTCGATGCCCGCGCCTCGATGAACACGGTAAACCATCCGCACGCGCGGCTCGTGCCGAGCAACACACGCGCCGAAACCCGTGGCGCCTGCTGGGTTGCCGCCGAGCGGTTGGCTTCCGGCCGAAGATCGTGAAGCGAGCGGCGCAGTCATGCCCCGGCGCGTGAGGCGACGCAAGGGCATGCACCTGCTCCAGCAGCGTGGTCTCCCCCACTCGGCACGCACCGCGCAGAACGACCGCCGGAGCGAGGCCTGCCGCGGGCCGGCACAGGACAGGAGTTCGAACGCCCAGCGGCGATGCGGCCGGGCGCGCCCCAGGCGCCCTTCCCACCAGGGATTGGCGGTGCGCAGCAGCTCCGACGGGTGCGCGAACCCGTTGGCACACCCGCAGCGCGAAGTCGTGGAGGCGCCGGGAATCGAACCCGGGTCCCGGAATGCGGCAGCGACAGCCTCTACGTGCGTAGGTCCGCCTTCGGGTCTCGCCCCACCAACACCGACGGCCGGGTGATGGCAGAGCCAGCTCGACTGTTTCTCATCGCCGCCGGGCCGAGCAGCCGGCAGCGACCAGCCTGCTAGTGTCGTCAACGGCCCCCGCAGGCGTAGGACCGTCGACGCTGGCTACTGTTTGTTAGGCAGCCAGGGAGTAGTGCTGGTTGGCACTTGTGGTTTTCCGGGTGTTTTACGAGGCCTCCCGGACCTCGGCACGCCACTGAAGCCACGACGGCATCCGGTCGAAACCGATCGCCCCCATGGAGAAGTGAGCGGCGCAGTTATGCGCCGGCGGGCACGGCGGCGCAAGGGGCGGTGCGTCCAGGCGACGCATCGCATGCGCGCACGGCCGCCGGCTGGCACCCGCGTCGCCGCACCACCGCGCCACGCCGCGCAGCGCCGCGACACCGACGAGTCATCGAACGACGCACGAGCGGCGCCTCGCGCGCGCGGCAACACAGCACCACCGACCACACCCCGCACCCGTTCTCACCAACCGCGCATGCACACCCCAACCCCCGTCCATACGCTGCGCCCACCCGCACACCACCACCCTGATGGACTCGATCTACATCATCGGCCCGCTGCTCCTCCTGGGCGTGGTGCTGGCCGCGGTCTGGCTCGATCGCTTCAGCGTTCCGATCATCCTGGTCGCGCTCGGCCTCGGGCTCCTCGCCGGGAGCGACGTGCTCGGCCTGTGGTATTTCGACGACGCCGCGCTCGCCAACGACATCGCGAACGCGAGTCTGGTCTTCATCCTGTTCCACGGCGGCCTGGGCACGAAGCGGAGCGTGCTGCGCACGGTGGCGCTGCCGGCCGGCAGCATGGCGACGTTGGGCGTGGTGCTGACGGCGCTGGTGACGTTCGGCGTGCTGCACTTCGCGCTGGGTTGGCCGTTCGAACGCTGCCTGCTGCTCGCGGCGGTCATCTCGTCGACGGACGCGGCGGCGACGTTCTCGATCCTGCGCCGGCAATCGCTGCCAACACGGTTGGCGTCCACGATCGAGATCGAGAGCGCGGCGAACGACCCGATGGCGATCCTGCTGACGCTGGTGGTCCTCGAGGCGCTGACGTCGGACGCGAGCCTGGGCTGGATGATCCTCCCGGTGTTCCTGTGGAAGTTCCTCGCGGCACCGGTGGTCGGCTGGCTGATGGCGCGCGTGGCGCTTGGCGCGTTCGACCGCCTGAACCCGCAGGACCGCGGCTACTACTACGTGCTGCTGATCGCGATCGTGCCGCTGACCTACGGGCTGGCGGAGCTGGCGCGCGCGAGCGGGATCCTGGCGGTGTTCACGGCCGGCGTGGTGATGGGCAACCGGCGGCACATCTACCAGCAGGGGGTGCGCAACTTCTCGGCGGCGCTGGCGATGATCGCGAACATCGGGGTGTTCGTGATGATGGGGTTGCTGGTGTTCCCGAGCCAATGGCAGGACTTGTGGCTCGATGGGATCCTGCTGTTCGTGGTGTTGACGTTCGTGGCACGCCCGGCGGCGGTGTGGCTCGGGACGCTCGGCATGCGATTCCGGGCGAAGGAGCGCCACTTCATGTGCTGGGCCGGCCTGCGCGGCGCGGTGCCGATCGTCCTCGCGACGTATCCGATGGCCGCGGGCCTCGAGGTCGGGCACGACGTGTTCAACCTGGTGTTCTTCGCGGTGATCCTGTCGGTGTCGATCCAGGGCTCGACGCTCGCGGCGCTGGCGCGCCGGCTCGGGCTGTCGGTGCCGGCACGGCCGCAGCCGCGCTACGGGCTGGAGCTAGTGACGATGGCGCACAGCGATCTGGACCTGATCGTGGTCGATCTGCCGGATCCGAAGGGCCGCCCCGGCCCGCGCATCCGCGACCTCGCGCTGCCGCCGGGCGCGATCCTGACGCTGGTCACGCGCGGCAGCTCGGTCGTCGCGCCGACGGGGCACACGCGGCTGCTCGGCTGGGACCAGGTGACGGTGCTGGCGCGTCCGGCCGACGAGGAGGAAGTGCGCGCGGCGCTGCTCTCGCCGTTCGAGCGGCCGGTCGAAGCCGAAGAGCCGGCGGCGCGTGTGCTGGACGTCGGGTCCGAGGGGACTGATGGGGGTGGCGGGGGTAGCGGGGCTGGCGGGGCACGTGGCGCTGGTGGCGCTGCCGGAGCCGCCGGGGCCGGCGGGGCCGGCGGGGCTGGCGGAGCCGCCCGCCCGCCGGCCGCCGCCCCCGGTGAACACGCGCAGCGCGACCACGTGGTGCTGCTCGGCCACGGCGGCGTCGGGAGCGTGCTCGCGCGCCTGCTGCGCCAGCGTGGGCTGCCGTTCACGGTGATCGAACAGGATTTCACGACGGCAACGGCGCTCAGCCGGCAGGGGGTGCGCGTCGTGCACGGCAGCGGCGACGACCCGGCGCTGCTCGTCCGCGCGGGCATCCGCGACGCGCGCATGTTGCTGGTCACGACGACGCAGCCGGTGGCGGCGCGGCGCGCGATCGAGCACGCACGCCGGTTGAACCCGCAGCTCGAAGTCATCGCGCGTGTTCACCACGAGTCGCTGCGCGACGCGCTGCGCGGGCTCCCGCGCACGCAATGCGTGCAGGGGGACGTCGAGCTCGCCTACGCAATGGCGCGCGTCATGCTGCTCGCGTCCGGCGTCAGCGCGATCGAGACGGAGGCGCTGCTGATCGACGCGCGGCGCGGGGAGGAGGCACCGGCCGCTTCGCCCACGCGCATCCTCGAGATCCATGTCCCACCGGAGTCACCGATCGTCGGCAAGCGTCTCGCCGAGCTCGAGCTGCCGGCCGGCTCGCTGGTGATCACGATCGCGCGCGAAGGGGAGTTCGTGGTCCCGAGCGGCCAGACCGCGATCGCGGCGGAAGACTCGCTGCTCGTGCTGGCGGACCTGGCAAAGGTGCGCGCGATCGAAAGCATGATCGACGCGAAGCCGCCGGACGCGGAGTCGGATTCGGCGACGGAGTCGGAGGCAACCGCGGGCTAGCCGGTTGGGGTCTGACCCTTTTCGGCTACTTGCGTAGCCGGTTGGGGTCTGACCCCTTTTGACTGCTTGCGCAGCCGGTTGGGCCCCTGTGCCCGGAATCCTCGCGCCGCGCAACAGTTTCCCTACGCGCATT
>CAZABP010000059.1:0-25913 GCA_964483245.1 uncultured candidatus Brocadiaceae bacterium
CGATCTTCCGAAACTGATCACCGGCGAGACCGGCACGGGCAAGGAGCTGGTCGCGCGCGCGATCCACCGGCGGTCGGCGCGGCACCGCGGGCCGTTCGTATCGGAGAATTGCGCCGCGATTCCGGCCGAGTTGATCGAGAGCGAGCTGTTCGGCGTCGTGCGCGGCGCGTTCACCGGCGCCGACCAGGACCGCGCCGGCCTGCTCGAGCTCGCGAGCGGGGGGACCCTGTTCCTCGACGAGGTCGGCGACATGCCGGCTGCGATGCAGGGCAAGCTGCTCCGCGCGCTGCAGGAGCGCAGCATCCGGCGCGTCGGCGGCAGCGAAACGATCCCGATCGACTGCCGGATCGTCGCCGCGACGCATCGCGACCTGCGCGAACAGATCCAGGCCGGCGCGTTCCGCGAGGACCTGTTCTTCCGGATCGCAGCGGCCGAGCTGGCGGTCCCGCCGCTGCGCGACCGCGGCGAGGACGTGCTCGCCCTCGCCGGACACTTCCTGGCGCGGCTGAACCGGGAGCACCGGCGCGAGCTGCGCCTCGGCGACGCGGCGCGCGCGGCGCTGCTCGCGCATGCTTGGCCCGGAAACGTACGAGAGCTGGAGCATGCGATCGCGCGTGGCTTCCTGCTGAGTGATGGCAGCGAGCTGGTGCTCGAGCTCCGCCCGGCCGCTGCGGGTGCGGGGCCGGCGGGTGCTGCTGCCGCACCGGTCACGCTGCAGGAAGCCGAGCGCGCCGCGATCGTCGCCGCGATCGCGGCGACGAACGGCGACAAGACCGCCGCGGCGAAGCTGCTCGGGATCTCGCGGACCGCCCTCTACGACAAGTTGAAGCGGCACGGCGCGACGTGATCGCTGCGCGCGTCCGGATCCGGACGCAGCTCCGTCCGGAATCCGGGCACCGCGGACGGATCCGGCCGTGGCACGGCGGTTGAGCTACGCCATGCGTCGCCGGCACGTCGCCGGGGACGACGCAACCCGAACCACCACAGACCGATGAACAAGCTCCTCCTTCCGCTCCTCCCGTTGACGCTGGCCCTGACTGCCAATGCGCAGACCCAGCTCGTGCGCGGCAAAGTCGAAGACGTCCCGAGCACCAGTCGCTTCGTGCTCGACTGCACGACGCTGCCGCTCGTCAGCACGACGCTGAATCTCAACACCCTGGTTGGCCAGCAGTGGAACCTGCAGGTCGTCAACACCGGCACGCCGAGCCAGCCGATCCTGGACGTCCGCTCGGCCACGCCGGCGACCAAGATCATGGACATGGGCAACCTGCGCTTCGGCCGTTCCGAGCGCTGGCAGGTCAACTACACGCCCGGCTCGCTCGCGGCGGTCTACGTGCAACTGACCAGCGCCACGAGCTACCTGCCGGCCGGCGCACCCGGCACCTGGCTGCTCGGCCTCAACTGCATGCACCTGGCCACCGGCACGACGAATGGGCAGGGGCAGTTCGAGTTCAACATCACGATGCCGACGATCCCGAGCCTGGTCGGCGTGTCGTTCTCGTCGCAGGCCCTGGTGCGGACGCCGGCCGGCGAGCTGGTCGTCGCCAACCCGGACTGCAAGGAGGTGCGGAACGATTGATCTGACTGGGATCCACGCATGGACAGGGGTGGACGCCGGCGCGACCGCATGGGGCGCGCCGGCGTCCGATTCGTTTGGGTACGAACCCCACCCTTGCCCGCTCCGGGAATCCGGAATCGGTTGCTATGGTTCGCGGCAGTTCCTCAACCGGGCCCGGAGGCCATGCATGCAACGAACCACTCTGCTCACCTGCGCACTTGCAACTGCGTTCCTGCTCCCACTCCACGCTCAGAACCCATCGATGGCGCGGGTCGTCGTCGGCGGGAAGGACACCTGCGGATCAGAGGGCGGCAACCCGCCGGTCCTCAACAACGGCACGCTGGCCAGGGGTGAGCTGCGGTTCACGTTCGACCACGTCGCCAAGACCCTGGTCCTCGCCGTGCACAACACGTCGCCGGTGACGACCGGAGTGCCGAATCCGCTGATCACGTCGATCTGGTTCGGGGTCCCGCGTGGCGCGGTGACGGGGCTCGAACTGCTCGACCAGAAGGGCGCCGGCGGCGCCCAGCCGAAGTTCACGCTCTCGTTCGATGCCGAGCTCGGAGATGGAAGTGACCCCAACCACGCGGGCGGGCTGGGCGCGTTCCATGCGCAGTTGCACAACGGCGGCGGCATATCCGGCGGGATCGCGAATCCCGCGGCCGACACGATCGGTGGACCTCCAGGCGCTGCAGTGATCGGTCCCGCGGAGTTCACGTTCCGCGTCAGCGGCCCGTCGCTAGGCGGCCTCACCGCGAGCTCGTTCGCCGAGTCGGTCGCGCTGGTTGGCGGGACCTGCCCTGGCGTGACGGCCGCACTCAAGTTCCAGGCCGGCGGGCCGGACGCGGAAGGCAGCGCGAGGATCGCGAGCGGCGGTGGCTGCCACCCGTCGGCATTCCACGTCGGCGAGCCGTGCATCGGCAAGCAGGTGACGTTCGCCGGTGGCGCCGCGCCCGGTTGCAAGGGCTGCCTGGTGTTCTCGTTGGACGGGCGGCCGTTCCGGTACGGCTCGCTGCTGATCCCGATCAGCCCGCCATACCTCGAGCTGATGGCCGGCCCGATCGACTACATCAACCGCATCACGATCACGATTCCGGATGACCCGAAGCTGATCGGCCTCGAAGTCTTCTACACCCTCGCCGTGATCGCGAACGGCGTCGAGTTCTCGCCGCGCTACAGCTTCGTGATCTGCGAATGACGTAGCGCGGCCTTGCGGCCGCAAAGGTTGGGTCGGCGGCAATCGAGCCGCGCATTGCGACGCAGGTTCGGCGCCTACTCCAGACGCCGGACCTGCATCCAGTCGACCAGCACGCGACCGTCCTGCTGCACGCGACCGATGGCTTTCACGCGGTCGCCGCTGCGCAGCTCCGTGAGCTCGATCCGCTCGCGCTCGTCGTCATCGCGCACGAGGACTGCGTCCGGAGCCAGGACGAGCTCGGCGCGGTCCACCGGACGCTTGCCGACCAACAGCGGAATCCCCGGCACCGGCACGACGACCACCACGCGCTCCGCGACGCCCACGAGCTCGATCGATCCGGCGACCGCTGGCCCGAGACAGCGTCCCCCGAAGTCGTCGATCGTGATCTCCTTGGCCGGGATCGGATCCAGTTTCGCTTCGCCCCGCCATTCGACCTCGACCCAGACGCCGGCGCGCAGCTCGTCCATCCCGCGCTTGCGCTGTGGTTCGTGGGCCCGGCGCAGATGCGCATCGCTCGCATCGACGCGCACCAGACCGGGATCCGCCGAGCCCTCGTGCACGACGACGATCTGCAGCTCGAACGACTCACGTCCGGTCATCTGCTTGATCCAGCCGAACACTGAGTTCGCACGGTTGCGCCACGCTCGTTGGTGCAGCTCGACCACCTGCAGCACGACCTGCATCGAAGAGTCGATCGTCCCACTGCCACGCAGGAAGTCGCCGACGCCGACGCGGTGCATGAACTCGCTGCGCGTCAGCTGTTGGTGCGCCTGGCGTTGGCTGAACGATGCGTCGCTGGCAAAACTCACGGTCACCGGCCGCGGCTTGCTCGGCGGGCGCAGCCAGGCCGAGATGCGTCCTGCGTCCCGATCGACGGCAGCGACCTCGAAGTCGAGGCGATCGAACGGGATCGGGCCGGGTGCACTCCGCACGAAATCCGGCGTCCAGACCAGGATGCCACCCTGATCCCGGATCGCAACCGGACGCGGATGTGACAGCAGCAGCATGCTGTGTTGCGGCGACGGCAACACGAGCGGCGCGGCGAACTCAGCGCGGGGATCGATGCTCGTCAACCGCACTGCGTGTGGATCCCCGTTGCGATCGACGAGACGGCAGCTGTCCGGCGCGAACAGCAGCCGGACGGCCGTGTAGTGTCCGGCAGGGGGATCGATCAGTTCGACGGCGCAGGGTCGCCCTGCCGGGTCCGCAATCGTCAACTCAGCGTCTTCCCGCAGCAGGTTCGCGGTCGGCGCTCCGTTCGCGTCTTCGAGCGCGACGCCGACGAGCCGCGCCTGCAACTGCTCGGGTGTTCCGGCTCGCGTGTCGACGACGACGCTCCAGCTCCCGGGAGCTGGAGGCGCATCTCCGCTCCCCCCACGGGAACACGCAGCCAGCCCCAGCCACAGCACGCTCACCGAAAGCAGGAGCCGACGGCCGGCATTGTGCTGCGGCGCACATGTCCGAAATGCGGACATCGCTCTGTCCGGATCCTGCACGGAACCCACCCCGACCCGCCCGGCACGCACGTTGCCCCCCCGCCACCGCGAAGCGAACCGGCCTACACTCGGAACTCGACTCATGATGAAGCTGCTCCTAGCTGTGTTTCTGTTGGCTGCGGTGCAAGCACCGGGCCAGTCGCCGGCGCTGCTGGTCCTGGAGGGACCGGATTCCGGGCCGCTCCAGATTCGCGAATACGACGAACCGAGCCTCGGCGGCCAGAGTCGCACGATCCGCAGCCAGGTCGAGGTCCTGGCGCCCATGACAACGGGCCGTACCGGATTGCGCCCGATGGAAGCAGCGCGCGCGCGCCTCGAGCAGAGCCTCGGCGTGCCGCACGTGCAGCTGCCGGATGGCGGGCGCGTGTTCCGCTACCGCACCGGCGGCGGCCAGCAGTGGGGCTTCCTGCTCGCACGCCCGGATGGACGTGCAATCGTGCTCGCCGAACTGGCCGGCACCGGCACCGGTGGCCTGCAGGATCCGTGGGTCGACCGCTTCGGAATCGGGCCGACCTGCACGCATGCGTTGTTCGCAACGCGCGCCGGCACGTTGGTCATCGCGCGCCTGGATGGCGGAATCTACGCGAGCACCGGTCTGCCATCGCGCGTGGTCACCCCCGCCGCGGCGATCGAGCCGGCCTCGCTGACGCCTGGTCGCACGCAGAGCTGGTTTACGACCGCAGATGCGCGGCTGTGGCGATGCCCGCTCGCCGATTTCGGGCAGCCTGCGGACGTGACCCCGCCCGGGCCCTCCGACGCGCGGCTGAAGGACGAGATCACGATCTCCGGCGACGGCGCGACCGTGGTCGTGCTGTACGGACCGAAGGATCTCTGGCGCTTGTGGCTCCTCGGCGAGACCGGGAGCGCACGCGTGCTGCCGCCGCCGGCCAGCAAGTACGAGGAGCCGGGCTATCTGCCGGACACGACGAACGGCCCGCGCATGCTGCTGAACGAGAATGGGACGCGGCTGCTGTACACCGACAGCGCGTCGCGCGACGAGGCCTACCTGCTCGACACGGCCGGCGTGCTGGCGACGACGCACCTGACCTCGGATGCGAACTTCCAGCCGTACATCGGGACGGTGATCCTGCCGGTCTTCTACCGCGGCGATCTCGGCGTCGCGATCGGTGATCCTGGCCGCGTCGACGATGTCGCTGCCACGGCCGGCTTCGGCGCCGTCGCCAACATCACGCAGACCGCCGGCAAGCTGCCACCGTTCGCGTCCGGCACGCTCGACTTCGTGCAGGTCTACGCGACGCCGACCGGGATCCGCCTGCTGACCGAGCGCACGGCGACCGGGTTCGCGCTGCGCGCGACGGCACCGCTG
Organism: uncultured candidatus Brocadiaceae bacterium; assembly: GCA_964483245.1. Taxonomy (GTDB): domain Bacteria; phylum Planctomycetota; class UBA1135; order UBA1135; family UBA2386; genus CAZABP01. The sequence continues at coordinate 5,580 of CAZABP010000059.1, forward strand.
CTCGGCCAACACGCGATCGTGGAACCGTCCCTCACCGCGGTCCCGGTACTCGGCCTCGCCGCGAACGCGCTGCCGTCGTTGCGGCTGCGCACGCCGTCCGGCGACGTGCTGCGCTCCGGTGATCACGGGGGCGACCTGCTGCGCACGCCACCCGGCGTCACGCTCGAGCGTGAGGTGCGCGGACCCGGCTACTCGATGTCGCGGATCGCCGCCGGCAACGTGTCGACGGCGCTGTTCCGCCTCGACGGCGGCGGCCTGTTGCTCGGTCCACCGGTCGCGGGTCTGCAGCAGCTCGTGTTGACGCAGGCGGGCGGTATCGCGGTCAATGACGGCACGCTGCGTTACTTCGGACCGGCTGGTAGCGGGGTGATCCCGACCGGTGCGAATCCGGTCGTGCTGTCCGGGCTGGATTCGTAGCTCGCACAACGGGCGCGCTGGTGGCGGCCAGCCGCGAGCGCAGCAGGCTCAGCGCGGCGAACCCGGCTCCCGATCCGCCGGCTGCGTAGCGGCGCGCGCGCGTTCCGCGGCTGCGCGGGCCGGAGCGAGAAACCCGTCGGTCATCTCGCGCCCGATCCGGGTGGCTTCCCGCGGCTTCTCGGTGGGCGTGGGCTTGGCCGCTGGCGCCGAGCTGCCGCCGCAGGCCGCCAGCACACAGAGCAGCAACCAGCGCATGCGGCCTGCTTCGGCACGCTGGCGCTGCGCCTTGAATCCGCAGGATCAGAGCGCGAGGGCGCCGGTGCTGTCCCCGAACGACGCGCGTTCGATTCCGAGCCGCTGCAGCACCGCCAAATACAGGTTCGCGAGCGGGGTCTCCTGCTCGCACACCAGATGCCGCCCGCCGCGCACGCCGCCAGCTCCCCCGGCCAGCAGGATCGGGAGATCGTCGTGGTTGTGCCGGTTGCCGTCGGAGATCCCGGACCCGTAGACCACCAGCGCACGGTCGAGCAGCGTGCGCCCGGCCTCCTCGGTCGCGCCGAGCCGGCGCAGGAAGCCGGCGAGCTGTTCGACGTGGAAGCGGTCGATCTTGCGGATCTGCGCCAGGTTGTCGGCATTGCCGCGGTGGTGCGACAGCGTGTGGTGCCCTTCGGCGATGCCGAGGTGCCCGTAGCGACGGTTGCTGCCGCCGTTGCCGAGCATCAGCGTCACGGTCCGCACCAGGTCCGCCTGCCACGCGAGCGCGATGATCTCGTACATCAGCGCCAGCCGTTCCGCATGGTCGCCGCCGTGCAGCAGTCCGGCAGGTGGATCGACCCGTGGGCCTGCCGGGTCGGCGACCGCGAGACGCCGCTCGAGTTCGCGCACCGCATCGAGGTAGGACACAAGCTTGGCGCGGTCCTGCGCGCCGAGCGCACGACCGAGCAGCTTCGCTTCGGTCTGCACGGCATCCAGCAGGCTCTGCCGCTGGCGTTCGCGGCGCGCGCGCGCCCCGGCATCCTCCGCTTCCTCGGGATCGCCGAACAACCGCGCGAACACGGCGCGCGGACTCGTCTCTTTCGGCACGGGCGTCCGCTCGTCGCGCCAGGCGATATGGCCGACGTAGGCGCACGAGTAGCCGGAATCGCAGTTGCCGGCCGGCCGGCCCCCTTCGAGGCCGAGCTCGAGCGACGGGAACCGCAGCTCCGCCCCGTGCGACGCTGCGATGACCTGATCGATCGAAACCCCGGCGCGCAGGTCGGCGCCGGCAGTCTTGCGTGGATGCACGCAGGTCAGGAACGTCGCCGCGCTGCGGGCGTGGTCACCCGGTCCGTCGCCGTGCGCGCGCGCCGGATCGAGCGCCAAGCCGCTCAGCACCAGCACGCGCTCCCGGACCGGTGCCAGCGGTTCGAGCAGGTACGGCAGCGTGAACTCCGTCCCGCGCCCGGCCGGACGCCACTCGTCCATCTTCTTGCCGTTCGGCGCGAACACGAACAGCGTGCGCAACGGCTCCGGTGGCGTGCGCCGCAGCGCCGGTTGCATCGCATCGAGCCACGGCAGCGCCAGGCATGCCCCGGCGCCGCGCAGGAACGTGCGCCGCGACAGGTGCCGGTGACGCAGGATGGCAGCCAGGTGCATCGTCATGGGATCACGCTCCGGGCCCGGAACGCATCCAGGCGCACGATCGCGAGCACGAGCTCGGCGAACGCCGGCTCGGGCGGCAGTCCGGCCTGCAACCGTTCGAGCGCGGTGAGGTCGGCTGCGTCGGGAACACGGCCGACGGCGAACAGGAACAGCTTGCGCAGCAGTCCGCGCACCAGCGCCGGATCGTCGCGCAGCAGACGCTTGAGCTCCACGACGCCGTCCAGCTTGCGCCCGTCCGGCAACTGGCCGCTCGCGTCGATCGGTCGATCCCGTTCGTGGCTGCGCCAGCGTCCGATCGTGTCGAAGTTCTCGAGCGCCAGCCCGAGCGGATCGATCCGCGCATGGCACGCCGCACAAGCCGGCTGGTTGCGATGCTGCGCCAATTGCTCGCGCATCGACGCTGCCGAGTGCACCGCCTGCTCGTCGGCGAAGCTGTCGAACCCAGGCGGCGGTGCTGGTGGTGGCGCATCGAGCAGCACGTCGAGCAACCACTTGCCCCGGCGCACCGGCGACGTCCGCGTCGCGTTCGACGTCAGCGTCAGGATGCTGCCGTGACCGAGCAGCCCCCCGCGCGTCGCATCCGCCAGCTCGATGCGCGCAAACCCCTCCCCGTCCGGCGCGGGCAGCCCGTAGTGATGCGCCAGCCGCGGGGTCACGAACGTGAACGGCGCATCGAGCAGCTGCTGCACGCTGCGCCCCTCGCGCAGGATCGCCGCGACGAACAGCTCGGTCTCGCGCCGCAGATCGCTGCGCAGGGCGGCATCGAACTCGGGGAACCGCGCCGGATCCGGCTGCGCCAGCGCGAGCATCCGCAGCTCGAGCCACTGGCCGGCGAACGAGATCACGAACCCTTCGCTGCGCGGATCGGCCAGCATCCGGCGCGCGTGCGCCAGCAATGGATCGCCGCCATCGTCGGCCGGCTGCGTCAGGCCGCCGGCGGCCGCGAGCGCGAGCAGCTCCGGGTCCGGCGTGCTGGCCCACAGGTAGTACGACAGCCGCGTCGCCAGCGCGAAGTCGTCGAGCGGCTGCCGGGCCGACGAAGTACCCGCGATCCCACCCGGCTCGACGCGGAACAGGAACTGCGGCGCGAGCAGCGCGGCCTCGATCGCCAACAGGAGCCCCTCTTCGAACGTGCCCCCTTCGCGCATCGTGCGCGCCACCAGGTCGCAGAGCCGGTTCACCTCGCCCCCCACCGGCTCGCGGCGCCAGGCGCGCCGGACCAGCTCGCGCAGCGCCGCGCGCCCGCGCTCGCGCGGAGTCCCCTGCCGCGGGATCAGGTCGAGGAACCACGCCGCTTCCGGCGGCGCGACGAACCGGTCGACCGGACCGATGACCTCGACCCAATCCAGGTACAGGTTGCGGTCACGCTGCTCCGGATCCGGATGCCGCGGGGCATAGTGATCGTTGACGAAGTCGAACGACAGCGTCTGCAGCCCCCCGCGCAGCCACAACGTCGTTTCGCGGATGCCCGGCCCGCGCACGGTCTCGGGGAACTCGAGCAGCGCGAGCTGCACTCCGTCGGCGGCGATGCCGAGGCGGGCCGGCTCGTCGCCGGCCTGCCGCCCGTAGCCACGCACGCGCAGCCGGTACTCCCCTTCGCGCGGCAAGCGGAGCCGCTGCTGGATCGCACCGCGGCTGACCAGCGCCATGACGCCACGCTGGACGCGCGGCTCGCCGGCGGCGACCGACATCTGCTCGGCGGCGAACTTGCGCACCGGCGGGCGCAGCGGATCCTCGCTGCTGAGCAATCGCTCGGTGATCCGCGCCGCTGCGGCCGCGTACTGCTCGAAGTGCAGCGGCGAAAACCCCGCTGCATCCCCGAGGTTGTCGAACCCGTGACTCAGCTCGTCCGCCGGCAGCAGCGCCGACAGATCCTCGCGGATCCCGAACAGATCGCGGACGGTGTTCTGGTACTCGGTGCGGCTCAGCCGGCGCATCGTGACGCGGCCGGCACGCGGCGGGATCTCCACGCCGAGCGCCGTGATCCGCTCGTCGCACCAGGCGAGCAGGCGCGCGCGCTCCGCCGGCGCCGGCTGTGGTTCTTCCGGCGGCGGCATCTCGCCCGTCCGCAGCCGCTCGCGGATCTCGCGCAGCAGCCCGAGCCATTCCTGCGCCGGTCGCGTCGCCGGCAGCTGCTCCAGGTCGAGATCCGCTTCCGGATCCTTCGCCCCGTGACAGGACGTGCAGTGCCGCTGCAGCAGCGGCCGGATCTCCTGCGCGAACGCCGGCCCGAGCGCCTCCTGCTGTGCCGGCAGGCACGCGAGCAGCAGAGCAGGCGCGAGGGCGCGCATCGGTCAGTGGCCGGCGTGCATCGGTCCGGCCACGCCGATCGTGCCGACCCCGATCCGCCCGCCGGCGTTTCCGGTCGGCTGCCCGCCGTCGTCCGGCTTCGCGTGCACGATGATCGCGCGGCCGATGATCCCGTGTTCGCCGGTCAGCTGCAGACCCTGGATGACCGCGTCGTAGCGGGCGACGCCGTTCTGGTCGGCGACGAGGTTGCCGAGATCACCGGCGTGGTGCGCGCCCGGGCTGCCGGGCAGCGCGTGCAGGCCGGTTTTGGCCGGATCGAAATGACCGCCGGTGCAGGTCGCGTCCGCCGAGCCGCCGAACGCGTACTCATGGACGTGGAACCCATGCTTCTGGCCCGGATTCAACCCGCGGATCTGCGCGACGACGCGCACGCCGCCCTCCGCCGCCGTGAAGTCGACCGTGCCGTTCGCCTGATTCCCCTGCGTCGGCACGACCGTACAGGTCGCGCGGTCGGCATGGGCCATCCCGCCGGCAGCGCCGGAGGGGCAGTGGCAGGCAGCGAACAGGAACGGAACGAGCAGGAGCGATGGATGCATCGGTTTGGGGGGCGCGGATGGGTCAGGAAACGGCGGCGATGATAGACACGCCGCGGCCGCTATGCTCGGCCGCGCTCAGGTGGACGGAAGTGAGGTGTGAAGCCTCCGCGGTCCCGCCGCTGTGAGCGCGGACGACGCCCGCAGACACCACGGTGATCCTTCTTGGAGAAGCGATGCCGGAAGGTGCGGTGCGCCGGTCGATGCGCGAGCCAGAAGACGTCGCCTGGAGCAGTTCCGAAACTCCGACACCCTCCCGCGGAGGAGGGGGAGAGCTCCGATGCGATTCGTTCCGTTCGCCGCCGCGTGCACGCTGGCGGCCGTGCTTCCCGCGCAGACCAACCCGTTCGCGACGCAGGTCGTCGCGTTCGACGACCAGGGCAAGGCCGGCGGCGGGATCTTCGATCCGCGCAACGCACTCGGCCGCCCGCAGGGCTTCACGCACGTGCACTCGCTCGGGATCGCCGGGTCGCTGACGCTGGGGTTCGACGGCGCGATCGCGGATGGCCCTGGCGCGGATCTGATCGTGACCGAGAACCCGTTCTTCTCCGGTCCGCTCGGACATGCCTTCAGCGAGGTGATGTTCGTCGAGGTCAGTACGAATGGCCGCGACTTCGCGCGCGTGCCGAGCGCCTACTACGGCCCCGCCGTGTCGCCCGGCCCGTTCGGCGTAGTCTCGGTCGGCTGGTACGCCGGGTTCGGCGGCGCCCTGCCGGCGGACCCCACGAGCAGCGATCCGCTCGACGTCGTGCTGGCCGGCGGCGACGCGATCGACCTCGCCGTGCTGCGGCAGCACCCGCTGGTCGTGCAGGGTCTGGTCAAACTCGACCAGATCACGCAGGTCCGCCTCGTCGACGCCGTCGATGGCGTGGCGAAGGACGGCCGCGGAGTCCTGGTCCGCGATCCCGGCAGTGGCAGCGCCGATGTCGACGCGGTGACCGTGCTGCACAAGGCCGGGCAGATCGATCCGCGCGGACCGCAGGCCGAGGTCGCGATCGCCAGCGACAGCACGTTCCAGATCCGGCTCAGCGACCCCGACGGGCTGGTCGACCTCGATCCCGCGTCGTTCCACGCGGCGTTCTGGGGTCTGCGCCTGCCCGGGCTCGACCTGCTCGGATGGATGACGGTGACGCAGGCGACGTCGACGTCGGTCGAGCTGACGTTCGGTCCGGCGCTGCCGCCCGGCTTCCCGCTGCATCTCGCAGTGTCGATCCGCGATCGCGCCGGGAACCGCAGCGGCGCCGCGGCCGTGCGGGCGCTGAACTGATTGCAGTGCTGCACGAACGTCGCCAGAATCCGCGCCGATGCTCGCGATGCTGCTGCACGACGGCCCGCACGGTGAAGGGTTCCTGACCGGTCTGCTCCATCCGCTGACCGGTCTCGACCACTGGACGATCGCGCTGGTGGCCGGCGTCCTCGCCGCGCAACTCCCGCGCGCGGCGCGCCTGCTGCTGCTCGCGGCATTCGTGCCGGCCTGGCTGGCGCTGCATCCCGGCGGCGAGGACGCGATGTTCGTGGCCGGCAGTGCGCTGACGACGCTCGCACTGTGCGGCGTCGGCCTCGCGCTGGGGCTGCGCCTGCGGGCCGCGGCGCAGCCGTCAGCCTGACGCGCGCTTCTCCTTCTTGCCGTACGAGTCGCGCAACGTCACGGTCCGGTTGAACACCGGCCGCGCCGCCGTCCCCTCCGGGTCGGCGCAGAAATAACCGAGCCGCTCGAACTGGAACGTCGTGCCCGCGGCGGCGCCGCCGAGCACCTGCTCGACGCGCGCGTCCGGCACGACTTCGAGCGAGCGCGGGTTCAGGTGCTGCGTCCAATCGGCGTCGTCCGGCAGCTCACCGAGATCCGGCACGGCCAGCAACCGGTCGTACAGCCGCACCTCGGCCGGCACCGCCGTCGCGGCATCGACCCAGTGGATCGTCCCCTTGACCTTGCGGTTGGTCGCCGAACCGCCCGGCATCGTGTCCCGGTCGAGCTCGACGCGCAGCTCGGTCGGTGCGCCGTCGTCGCCGCGGCGCACGTCGGTGCAACGCACGATCCCGACGTAGCGCAACCGCACCTCGCGCCCCGGCCCGAGGCGGAACCAGTCCTTGGGCGGATCGTCGCGCCAGTCGTCCCGCTCGATCCACAGCTCGCGCCCGAACGCGACGGACCGCGCGCCGGCAGCGGGATCCTCCGGGTTGTTCTGTGCCGCGAACTGCGCGCGCTCGCCGTCCGGCCAGTTCTCGACGACGACCTTCAGCGGACGCAGCACCGCCATGCGCCGGGCCGCGTGTCGGTTCAGGTCGTCGCGCAGGAAGTTCTCCAGCAGCGACAGCTCGTGCACGGCGTTGTACTTCGTGACGCCGATGTGCGCGCAGAACGCGCGGATCGCTGCCGGCGTGTAGCCACGGCGGCGCATGCCGGCCAGCGTCGGCAGGCGCGGATCGTCCCAGCCGGCGACCAGCTCCCGCTCCACGAGCTGCAGCAGCTTGCGCTTGCTCATGACCGTGTAGTCGAGGTTCAGCCGCGCGAACTCGATCTGCTGCGGATGGTGCGTCCCGAGCTGCTCGAGGAACCAGTCGTACAGCGGGCGGTGGTGCTCGAACTCCAGCGTGCAGATCGAGTGCGTGATCCCCTCGATCGCGTCGCACAGGCCGTGCGCCCAGTCGTACATCGGGTAGATGCACCAGGCGTCGCCGGCGCGGTAGTGCGTCGCATGGCGGATCCGGTACATCGTCGGATCGCGCAGGTTCACGTTCGGATGCGCCATGTCGATCCGCGCGCGCAGCACGTGGGCGCCGTCGGGGAACTCACCGGCGCGCATGCGGGCGAACAGGTCGAGGTTCTCCGCAACCGGGCGGTCGCGGTACGGGCTGTTGCGCCCCGGCGCGGCCTGCGTGCCGCGGTAGTCGCGGATCTCGTCAGCCGAGAGGCTGTCGACGTAGGCCTTGCCCTGGCGGATCAGTTCGACCGCGTGGTCGTGCAACGCCGCGAAGTAGTCGGAGGCGTAGAACATCCGCTCGCCCCAGTCGAAGCCGAGCCACCGCACGTCGCGCTGGATCGCCTCGACGTACTCCATGTCCTCGGTCTCCGGGTTGGTGTCGTCCATGCGCAGGTTGCAGGCGCCGCCCGGATGCTCGGCGGCCAACCCGAAGTTCAGGCAGATCGCCTTCGCGTGGCCGATGTGCAGGTAGCCGTTCGGCTCCGGCGGGAACCGCGTCTGCACGCGCCCGCCGAACCGACCGGTGCGGTTGTCCTCGGCGATGCGGGCGCGGATGAAGTCGGCGGCTGGAGGGGACGCAGTCATCGGGCGGCGATCTTCACGATCCCGCGGCCCGGCCGCAATCGCACTAGAAGTCGTTTCACAACTGCTGCGCAGCGCGGAGGCGTTGGGAAACGACTTCTAAGCCCCGTCCCGCCTGGTCGACGTCATCATGATCGCGGGCGGCAGGTTGCGCAGGATCGGGCGGCTCAGCACGCAGTTGCCGAACACCCGCCGCATCGCGCGGCGCAGGCGCAGCGAGCCGGGCACGATCAGCGTGTGCGCGTACGAGAAGTTGCGGAACAGCCCGCCCGGCACCAGCAGCTCACGCGTCCGCTGCAGCAATGCGTCCACCTCGGCCTCGCGCATGTAGTTGAACGGCAGCCCGGACAGCACGACCCGCGGCTGCGTGCACCCGACCTCCGCGGCGATCGGCGCGACCTCCCGCGCATCGCCGCGCACGAACACGAGCCCGGGGAACCGCTGCTGCAGCAGCGACGTGAACTCGCCGTCCCGTTCGATGCCGAGGTAGCGCGCCCCCGGGGAACGGCGGACCAGCGCAGCGATCGCCTCGGTCAGCGAACCGGTACCGGGGCCGTACTCGACGATCCAATCCCCCGGTTGCAGCTGCAGGTCGGCGACGACGCGACGCGCCAGCGTCGGCCCACTCGGCCAGATCGCGGCGACGCCGGCCGGATCGCGCAGGAACTTCTTGAAGAAGTACCAACCACTCGGCCGCCGGTTGCGGGTCGGCGTCCCGACCACCGGGAGCGGCTCCGGGGCGGAGCCCACGTACGGGGCTTCCCTAGGAAACTGCGGAGACATCGGGGGTGGGAACGTAGCCGCGTGAGAACCGGAATTCCGCTATCCCGCCCCGAGCACGAACGCGGGCGGCAGATTGCGCCAGACGAGCCGGTCCCGGGTCCGGCTGCCGAAGGTCTCGCACAGCTCGCGGCGCAGGCGGTGCGCGCCCGGGGCAACGAGCGCGTGGAGATACGAGAACGTCCGGAATGTCCCCCCCACCCGCAGCAGGTCCCGTGCGGCGCCGAGGATCGCGCGGCTGGTCGCCGGCGCCATGCTCGCGAACGGGAGTCCCGACAGGATCAGCCCGGCCTGGGTGCAGCCCGCCTGCGCAGCGATCGTGCGCAGCTCTTGCGCATCGCCGCAGTGGAACGGCAGCCGCGGAAAGCGCTGGCACAGCAGAGTGTGGAACTCCGGATCCCGCTCGATCCCGAGGTAGCGCAGGCCAGGCATCGCGGCGAGCCGCAGCGCCACGCGCTCGGTCAGCGCACCGGTGCCCGGACCGAGCTCGAGGATCCAGTCGCCGGGGCGCAGCGGGACGTCGTCGACCATGCGCGCCGCGAGAGTCCGCGAGCTGGGCCAGAACGACGCGACGTGGCCCGGGTCGCGCAGGAACTTGCGGAAGAAGAACCATCCGGAGCTGCGGGTCAGCGGCGGCACATCCACAGCGAACATCATGCCGGCGGCGTGCGCCGGATCACGGATCGGTGCATTCCCTCGCGCCGGCTTCACGAGGGCTTCACCGCGCCGCACTAGAAGCCGCGCCCGTGTCGCTGAACGGCTACCTCGCGCTCGGCTTCGGATGCGCAGTTCTGTTGTCGCCGGTGCTGTTGCCGCTGAGCCTGCTCGTGATCGTGCCGGCGTGGCGACGTGAGCTGCGGCGCGCGCGCGCGGAAGGGATCGTCGTGCTGCCGGCGTTCCTGGTCGACACGGTCGTCGCCGCTGCCGAGGCGATGATCGCGGACCAACCGCCGCCCGGGAGTTGGCGGCAGGTCGGCCTGGGCGTGGACCGTTATCTCGCTGCGATCGATTCGCCGCGCCGCTGGCGCATCGTCGCGGTGCTCGTACTGCTGGAGTTCGCTCCCTGGCTGACGCTGCAGCGCCGGCTGTCGAAGCTCGCGCCGGCCGCGCGCGCCAACTTCGTCCGGCGGAGCCTGGCCCGCACGCGCGGGCCGTTCGCGATCCCAGGGATGGCGCGGCAGCTCGTGCGGCTCGCCTACTACAACGACCCCGCGGTCGGAGCCCGCATCGGCTTCACCGGCCGCAAACCTCCCTCGATCCGCCGCCGCGCCCCGGCCGGCGATCTGTTGGCGGGGTGACGTGGAACCGCACCAGCGACCGGACTTCGTGATCGTCGGCTCCGGCGCGGGCGGCAGCGTGCTCGCCTACCACCTGGCCAGGCACGGCGCCCGCGTGCTCGTGCTCGAGCGGGGCCCACGCGTCCCACCCGACGCGATGACCGGGGACGAAGCCGCGATGATCGCGCGGCTCTACAAGGACGGGGGCGCGCAGACCAACACCGAAGCGGACATGTTCCTGCTGCAGGGCAGTTGTGTCGGCGGCTCGACCGTCCTGACCAACGCCGTCTGCTTCCGGATGCCGGAGCAGGTCCGGCAGAGCTTCGCACGGCACGGGTTCGAGCTGCCGCGCGCCGAGCTGGCGGACAGCTTCACGCGCATCGAATCGGTGCTCGGCGTCGCCAAGCTGGATCGCAGCCTGCACAACGGTGCCGTGGCCCCGATCGTCGCCGGCATGCGCCGGCTCGGGCTCGAAGCGCAGGAGTTCGACAAGTGTCTCGACCGCTGCATCGGCTGCGGTGCGTGCAACATCGGCTGCCGCTACGGCCGCAAGCTGGACGCCGCGCAGACCTGGATCCCGATGAGCGAGACCCATGGCGCCGTGATCCAACCGGGCGTCGAGGTGCTGCGCGTCGAACACCGGAGGGGCCGGATCCACGCATTGCGCTGCCGGGACCGCCGTACGCGCCGCACGTTCGCGGTCGTCGCCGACCGCTACGTGCTGTCCGGCGGCGCGATCAACACGCCAGAGCTGCTGCTGCGCTCGCGGATCCTGACCGACCGCGCCGGCAGACGCACGTCGTTCAACGCCGGCGTCATCATGGCGGCCGAGTTCGCGCAGCCGCTCGACGGCGCCGTAGGGGACCAGATGTGCTGGTGGCACGCCGAGGACGGGTTCATCCTCGAGCAGATCCAGAACCCACCGGCGTCGTTCGCAGTCACGATGACCGCGTGGTTCGACCAACACGCGCCGGTCATGCGCCGGTTCCGGCACCTCGCGGCCGCCGGCGTGCTCGTGCCGACGCAGGCGACCGGCCGCGTCTTCCTCGGTCTCGGGCACCGGTGGCTGCGCCCGCTGTTCGACCATGCCGACATCCGGTTCCGGATGCCGGAGCAGGATCTCGCGGTGATGCGGCGCGGGCTGATGCGGTTGGCGCAGATCTTCTTCGCGGCTGGTGCACAGCAGGTGTTCCCCCCGGTCGCAGCCGGTCTCGTGCTGACGGCGCCGGAGCAGATCCCCGCGATTGCAACCTCGATCCGGGACCAGAAGGATCTGCTCGGGTTCGGCTCGTCGCATCCGCAGGGTGGCGCCCCGCTCGGCCACGACGACCGCACCGACGTCGTCGCCCCGGACTGGCGCGTGCGCGGCTTCGCAAACCTGCACGTCTGCGACGCGAGCCTGTTCCCGCACAGCATCCGGGTGAACCCGATGCTCTCGATCATGGCGATCGCGGACTGGTCGGTGCGGCGCATCGGCGGGTTCCTGCCACCGGCGCGCATCGACGAGGGACCGGCCTACGAAGCCCGCCGCCGCGAAGCCGTGCAGAGCCGTCCCGCCTGAGCCTGGATGGCCGCCTTCCTCGATGCCTGTCTCCGACGGTTCGCGGCGCGCCGGCTGGCGCGCATGCGCCGGCTCGCCGCGGATCCACAAGCCGCGCAGCAACGCGTGTTCGTACGGCTGCAGCGGGCGATGGCGCGCACGGCCTGCGGGCGAACGCACGGGATCGGGCAGCTGCGAGGACCGGAGGATCTCGCGCGCGCCGTGCCGCTGCAGCGCTACGAAGACTGCGCGCCGGCCTGGCAGCGTGCCCGCGCCGGTGAACCGGACGTCTGCTGGCCCGGCGTGATCCGTTACTGGGCGCTGTCGTCCGGCACGACGTCGGGGGAGAAGTTCCTGCCGGTCTCGGCGGCGACGATCCGCAGCAACCGCGGCGGCGGGGTCGATGCGTTGGTCCCGCATCGCGCCAGCAGCGCGGCGTCGCTGAGCGGCGGCCGGTTGCTGTTCCTCGGTGGCAGCACCGCGTTGCGCCAGGAAGGTCCGGTCTGGATCGGCGACAACACCGGGATCATGGCGCGGCACGTCCCACGCTGGGTGCGCCACTGGCACGCGCCTGGTCGCAACATCGCCGCGCTGCCGGACTGGGAGCAGAAGATCAAGCGCGCCGCGCGCGAGCTGGTCGGGACCGACCTGCGGATGTTGTCGGGAGTCCCGTCCTGGATCGTGCTGTTCGCCGAGCGGGCGCTCGACCAGAGCGGGCGCCGGAACCTGGTCGAGCTGTGGCCGCAGCTGCAGCTGTTCGTGCACGGCGGCGTCGCGTTCGCGCCGTACCGCGCACGCTGCCGTGAGTTGTTCGGCGCCGACATCCGCTGCACAGACACGTATTCCGCGTCCGAGGGGGGCATGCTCGCCGTTCAGGATCTGCCAGATGCACGCGGGATGCTGCCGATCGTCGATCGCGGCGTGTACTTCGAGTTCGTCCCGCCAGCGGAACTGGGGCGCGCGCAACCGACGGCGCTGCCGCTGCACGCCGTCGAGCCGGACGTCGACTACGCCGTCGTGCTGACGACCGATTCCGGGCTGTGCCGCTATCTGCTCGGCGATGTCGTCCGCTTCGATCCCGGTCCGATCCGGCGGCTGCAGTTCGCCGGCCGTCTGGCCCACACGCTGAACGCATTCGGCGAACACGTCAGCGGCGGCGAACTGGATCGGGCGATCGCCGCGGCGGCCGAGGCGACGCAGGCGATCGTCGCCGAGTTCGCGGTTGCGCCGGTGTTCCCCGACGCGGCCGATGCACGCGGCGGACATCGCTACTACGTCGAGTTCGTGCGCGCGCCTGGCGACCTCGGTGCATTCACCGCGCAGCTCGACCGCTCGATCGCGGCCGGCAACGCGGACTGCGCGACGCATCGTCAGTTCGGGCTGCGGCAACCGATCGCCGTGCCGATGCCGCGTGGGACGTTCCTGGCGGTGCAACGCCACCGCGGCAAGGTCGGCGGCCAGCACAAGGTCCCGCGCGTGCTCCCGCCGGCGTGGGAGCAGGAGCTGACCGCCGTCGGGCCGACGCCCGGGTGAGCGATTCCGCCGCAGTTCCAGCTCAGGCTGGCGCGCCAGATTGCCGATCCAGGGTTCGTGGCACCCAGCGTCGCGGCCCGCCGGCAAGGCACGTCCCTCCGCACCGCCGCGATCGCGTTGCTGCTGCTGGTAGCAGCATGCGGTGCCGAGGACGCGCCACCCGCCGAGCCGCCGGTGACGGAGCCGCCACCGCCGGCGCCGATCATCGAGCCGACTGGTCCGGTGCAGTTGACGCCGGAGCAGGTGCAGCTCGCGATCGCCGAGATCGTGCGCAGCGGCGAGCCGCTGCTGCAGAAGGAGATCGAGGTCACGTTCCTGGCGCTGATGGACGAGGAAGTGACCTGGCGCCAGGTCCGTGGGCCGTACGAGGCGCAGGTCATGCGCGAGGCGGTCGAGCGCCGCCGCGCGGTCGTCGAGCAGGGTCGCATCGCGTTCCAAAACCGCACAGCCGCGATCGAGAAGCGCGCCGCGGAGCTGATGCCACCGGCCGAACAGGCTGCGGCGAAGACGCTCGGTGACAACCTGCGCGCGTCGTATGCCGCATTCTTCGACGTACTGACCGTCGAGCTCGAGCAGCTCGACGCCTACTCAGAGATGATCCGCATCCTGTCCGACCCGGCGCAGTCGGAATGGACCAATGGCAAGGGCTACTTCCGTTCGCTGCAGGCCGGGCGGCGCCACGACGAGCTGCAGCAGCAGGTGCGCGACCTCGAACAGCGCAAGCACCAGGCGATGGACCGCTTGCAGGCCAAGATCGCCCGCACCGGCGACGGCCGCTGACACCGCCGCGCCGGCCGCACCGGTACGGAGAAAGTCCGCGGCGCGTCGCAGCCGATAGAGACTCCCGGAACCCACGTCTCCACGGAGGAGTCAGTACCGCATGCGGGCTAGCGCATTCCTGTTCTCGACCGCACTGCTGTCGGCGCTCGTGCCGGCGCAGCGACCGATCAACGCCACGCAGCGTCCTGATGCCGAAATCCTGAAGTTCGGCGTCTACACGTCGGAGCGCGCGACCTCGATCTACCGCATGCTGCTGCCGCTGGTCGAAGCGCTGCAGACGTCGATGGACGCGAAGCTGCCGGACGCCGTCGACATCCAGTTCAAGGTCTGCAAGACCTACGAAGAGGCGCAGGACGCGATCGTCGCTGGGGAGATCGACTTCTCAAAGTTCGGTCCGGCGTCCTACGTGCTGGTCAAGCAGCGCAGCCCGGGAATCCAGCTGCTCGCGATGGAGAACAACGACGGCAAGAAGAGCTTCGAGGGGTTCGTCGTCGTCCGCAGCGACAGCCGCTTCCGCACGCTTGCCGACCTGAAAGGCACCCGGTTCGCGTTCGGCGACGAGACCTCGACGATCGGACGTTACCTCGTGCAGCACGAGCTGCTGCGCGCCGGCCTGTGCGGCGAGGACTTCCGCAAGTACGAATTCCTTGGGCGGCACGACAAGGTGTTCAAGGCGGTGGAGCTCGGCGACTTCGAAGCGGGCGCCGTGCGCGACAACACGTTCGCCAAGATGAACAAGGACAAGAAGCTGCGCGTACTCGCGCGCTTCGACAACGTCACGCAGCCCTGGATCGCACGCTCCGGCCTGGATCCGAAGATCGTCAAGGCGCTGCGCCAATCGCTGCTGGAGCTGAAGGACCCGGAAGCCCTGCGCGGGATCAAGGTCGACGGCTTCTTCCCGGCCGAGGACAGCGACTACGACGTGATCCGGGATGCCATCCGTTCCAGCGACGCGTTCGCCAAGCCGCGCAAGCCGGTCCCACAGCCCGGAGCGCGCCCCGGGCGCTGAGCCGCGGCGATGCTCCGGCTGCTGGTCCGCCCGCTGCAGACGTCGCTGCGCGCCCGCGTCGTCGCCGGGACCGTGGCCGCGTTGGCGCTGACCGCAGTCGTGTTCGGCGTGCAGACGCTGGACTCGCAGCGCCAGATCCTGCTGCACCAGGTCGACGAGGATGGCCGCCTGCTGGCGCACACGATGGCGACGTTCTGCCTCGAGCCGATGCTGCGCGGCGACGGGGACCTGCTCGAAGAGTACGTCGAGACGCTGACCACCGAACGGCGGCGCGTCCTGCTGGCGCGGATCATCCGGGCCGATGGCAATGTCGTCGCGAGCGCGGGAGATCCAGCCGTGTTGAGCCGCGCCGGCGTCAACCGCTACGCGCAGGACATCCTGCTGCGCCCGGGCGCCGAGGGATCGCTGACCGAACCACGCAAGATCGGCACGGTCCTGCTCGGACTGTCGACCGAGCGGATCGAGCACGTGCTCGATTCTGGTCGCCGCAGCCTGTGGATCCAGGCGATCGGAACGTTCCTGGTGTTGTCGATCGCCCTGGTCTGGCTGCTCGACCGGCTCGCCGTCGATCGCATCGCGGAGATCGGGCGGCAGTGCCGGCGGCTCGGCGACGGTGATCTCGAAACCCCGATCCGCTACGACGGCGCCGACGAGATCGCGCTCCTCGGCCGGACGATGGACGAAGTCCGCGCCAAGCTGCTCGACTCCCGCTCTGCGATCGAGGCGCAGAACAGCCGCCTGCGGCAGCTCGACCAGCTGAAGAGCGAGTTCCTGGCGCGGATGAGCCACGAGATCCGCACCCCGATGAACGGGATCATCGGCTACTCGCGGCTGCTGCAGGAGACGCAGCTCGGCAGCGAGCAGGCGGAGATGCTCGACACGGTGGTCCGCTCCGGCGAGTCGCTGCTGACGATCCTGAACGACATCCTCGATCTCTCGAAGGTCGAGGCCGGCCGCATGGAG
Organism: uncultured candidatus Brocadiaceae bacterium; assembly: GCA_964483245.1. Classification (GTDB taxonomy): domain Bacteria; phylum Planctomycetota; class UBA1135; order UBA1135; family UBA2386; genus CAZABP01. The sequence continues at coordinate 21,647 of CAZABP010000059.1, forward strand.
GTGGAGCAGATCCCCTGCTCGCCGGCCGCGGTGTTGCAGGAGGTCGCGCGGCTGTTCGGCCAGCAGGCGAGCGCCAAGCGGATCGAGCTGCGCACCGAGCTGCACCCTGGGTTGCCTTCGGTCGTCACCGGGGACCCGGTCCGGTTGCGGCAGGTGCTCGCCAACCTCGTCGCGAACGCGGTCAAGTTCACCGACCGCGGCGCCGTCACGCTGCGTGCGGCACCGCTCGCGTCGGAGTCGCCGCATCAACTGCGCGTGCAGTTCGAGGTCGAGGACACCGGGATCGGGATCCCGGCCAGCGCGATGCCGGATCTGTTCTCCCCGTTCCATCAGGCAGATGGCTCGACCACACGTCGCTACGGCGGCACCGGGCTCGGCCTCGCGATCTCGAAGGCGATCGTCGAGCTGATGGGCGGTCGGATCGCCGTCCACAGCCAGGAGGGACGCGGGAGCCGGTTCTGGTTCAGCGTGACGTTCGGCGTGGCCGCCGACGCACCTGCCCCCGTGCAGACCGTGCCGGTCACGGCCCCGCCCGATCCGCGCGAGTCGCCGTCGCCAGGACGCGCGTCCGCCCGCGTGTTGATCGTCGAAGACAACCCGGTCAACCAGACGCTGACCGAGCGGATCCTGACCCGGATCGGCTGCGCGGTCGAAGTGGCCGAGAACGGCCGGATCGCGCTCGACCGCGTCACCGGCGCGGCGCAGCCGTTCGACCTGATCCTGATGGACTGCCAGATGCCGGAGATGGATGGCTACGAGGCCACGCGCGCGATCCGACAGATGCCCGGCCCGGCCGCCCGGACCCCGATCGTCGCGATGACTGCGAATGCGATGGCCGGTGACCGCGAGAAGTGCCTGCGCGCCGGCATGGACGACTTCCTGGCCAAGCCGTTCCAGCTCGCCGAGCTGCGCGCGAAGGTGGCGCAGTGGATCCACGCCGGCGCGATGCCGTGCTGATGCCGAACTGGCGCGGCCACCTCGCCGCGCGCCGCGCAGTCCGACGTCGCGGAGCGCTACCCTTCCCGGCGTGCACGCCTGGATCCTGGATCAGCAAGCACCGGTCGGACAGCGACCACTGCGGCTCGTCGAGCGGGCACCGCCGGAGCCGCGCGCCGGCGAAGCGGTCGTCCGGGTCCGCGCCTGTGGGGTCTGCCGCACCGACCTGCACGTCGTCGAAGGGGACCTGCCGCTGCGCAAGCGCCCGCTCGTCCCCGGGCACCAGGTCGTCGGCATCGTCGAGACCGTCGGCGCAGGAGTACAGGACGTCGCCGCCGGTGAACGCGTCGGCGTCGCGTGGGTGCACGCGACCTGCGGTACCTGCCGGTTCTGCCGCAGCGAACGCGAGAACCTGTGTACGCAGGCACGCTTCACCGGCTGGACCGATGACGGCGGATTCGCCGAGCTGCTGACGGCGCCGGCGGCATTCCTGCACCGCCTCCCGGCCCGCATCGACGACCTGGACGCCGCCCCGCTGTTGTGCGCGGGCATCATCGGCTACCGCGCCCTGCGGCTCGTCGATCCGGCGGGATTCCCGGCGTCGCTGCGCGGCATGCAGCTCGGGATCTACGGCTTCGGCGCCGCGGGACACGTCATGCTGCAGGTCGCGCGCGCGTTCGGTGCCGACGTGCACGTCTGCACGCGCGACCGGGGGCGGCATCAGTCGCTCGCGGCCGAGCTCGGCGCGCGCTCCGCAGGTGACGCGACGGATCCGCCGCCGGTGCGACTCGACGCTGCGGTCCTGTTCGCGCCGGCCGGCGAGCTGGTCCCGGTCGCGCTGCAAGCACTCGACCGCGGCGGCCGGCTCGTGCTCGGCGGGATCCACATGAGCGACACACCGCCGCTGCCGTACGAGCTGTTGTACGAGGAGCGCGTCGTGTGCAGCGTCATGAACAACACGCGCCAGGATGCGCGTGAGCTGCTGGCGCTGGCCGCGGAGCTGCCGATCCACACGCACGTCCAGACCTATCCGCTGCGGCAGGCCGACGATGCGCTGATCGCGCTGCAGCACGACGCGGTCCGCGGAGCTGCCGTGCTGATCAACGAGGCTTGAGGCGGCGCAGCCATTCGGCACCGCGCGGGTCGTTCGGATGACGCGTGGCCAACTCCTGCGCCCGGCCACGGGCCTGTTCGAGCTGCTGCGATTCCACCAGCAACGGGATCAGGAACGCCAACAGCTCCGCGTCGTCCGGGTGCCGGCGCAGCGCCCCCTGCAGCACGGCGACGGCGTCCGGCAGGCGGCCGGTGTCCTGCAGCGCGACGGCGTACACGAACGCGAACCGTGCATTGCGCGGCTCCTGCCGCGCAGCGGCGGCGAACTCGGCCAACGCCTGCTGCTTGCGCCCGACGCGCACCAGCGCGAGCCCGAGCGCGTGGCGGACCTCGGCCGAATCCGGCGCCTGCCGCGCGGCGAGCTGCAGCTCGGCGAGACTCTGCGCGTCGTCGCCGAGCTCGCGGTGCAGGTCGGCGAGGTTGACGCGCGCCGGCACGTAGTCCGGCTCCAGCGCGAGCGCACGCCGGAACGCCGCCGCGGCCTGCTGCGGCTGCCCTAGCTCCTGGTACAGATTGCCGAGGTTCGCCTGCGCCGCCGGCTGCCCGGCGAGCACCTGCTGGGCCGCGATCCACTCCGACAGTGCCGCCGCGCGCGCCGCCTGCAGCGCGGGCGGGAGCTCGGCGATGCCGGCGAGGCTGCGCGCCGCTTCGCTCCGCACCGCGCGCAGCGGATCCGCCAGCAGCGGGCCGAGGAGCTCAGCGCGTGCGGCCGGCGGCAGCTCGCGCGCGACCGCGGCGGCCGTGTGCCGCAGCAGCCCATCCGCCGACTGTGCCGCGGAGCGCAAGGTGCTTGCTGCCCGCGCACCGAGCAGTTCCAGCGCCGTGGCGCGCACGATCGCCGGCTGCGCGGGATCCTCGGCCAGCGCCGCGAGCGGTGCCCGATGCCCGGGACGCTGCTCGCGCGCGGCGTGCAGCACGCTGCCGAAGTGCGACGCCGGCGGCGTGCCACCACGCCACCCTGCAATGACTTCGGCCGCCCACGCGGCGTCGCGCTCGTGATGGCACGCGTTGCATGCGTTCGGCGACCCGATCGACTGCGTCAGGTCCGGACGCGGGATCCGGAACGAGTGGTCGCGCCGCGGGTCGACGACCATGTAGTCGCGCGCCGGCATGTGGCAATCGACGCAGGCAGAGCCGGGACCCGCAGCGTGGTGGTGATGCGCCTCGCGGTCGTAACGCTCCGGATCGTGGCACTGCGCGCAGAGCGCGTTTCCAGGCGCGCGGAGCTGCAGCGAATGCGGGTCATGGCAGTCGGTGCAGCGCACGCCGGCGTGGTACATCCGGCTCTGCACGAACGACCCCCACACGTAGACCTCGTCGCGGATCTGCCCGTCGGCGAAGTACAACCCTTCGCGCAGCAACACCGGCAGGTGCGTTTCCAGCAGCGGCTCGTGCGGGTGCTTGCGTTCGCGCAGCTGCGTGCGGCGCGCATGGCACTGCGCGCAGGCATCGAGCTGGTGATCCTGCGGTGCCTGCGTGCGGCGGGCCGTCGCGTCCTCCGGACTCCGGACCCAATGCCCGCCGGACCGGTCGCGCAGCGCAGTCAACTGCGGATCGCCGTCACGATCCGTGCGCCGGGCCCAGTCGACGTGCGCCGAGCCGGGACCGTGGCAGGCTTCGCAGCCGACGCCTGCCTCCTGCCAGGTCGAGGAGTAGCTGCGCCCGTCCGGAGCGACCTGCTGCTGCAGGTCCGTCACGTGGCACTCGACGCACATCGAGTTCGCGTTCTGCGCCGGATGCGTCCAGTGCAGGACGTCGTCGTGCGCGATCGCATCGTCGCCGTAGACGTGGAACCAACGCTGCCCCCCGACCTCCGCCGGCCTCGTGTCCCAGGCGACCGGCAACGCCTGCAGCCGCCCGCCCGGCAGTTCGACCAGGTACTGCTGCAGCGGATCGATCCCGAACGTGTACGCGATCCGGAACTCGGCGAGCGCGCCATCGGCGCCATCCGTCGCGACCCAGAACGCATCGCCGCGCCGGAAGAACCTCGACGTCACGCCGTGGTGGCGGAACTCGACCCCGCCGAAGTCCCCGCGCACGAACTCCGCGGTCGCCGGTTGCATCGCCAGCTGGTGGTGCGAGCCGAGCCAGCGCGCGTGCGTGTCGGCATGGCACTCGGCACAGGCGGCGCTGCCGGTGTAGGACCGTGAGACCTGGGTTTCACGACACGCGGCCGCCGCGAAGACCAGCAGCGCCAGCAGCGAGCGATGCGGGCTAG
>CAZABP010000060.1:0-25887 GCA_964483245.1 uncultured candidatus Brocadiaceae bacterium
ATCCGCGCGAGGTGTTCCGCCCCGCCGTCGTGCTCGGCGCAAGCGCCGTGATCGTCGCGCACAACCATCCGAGCGGCGATCCGATGCCGAGCCTTGACGACCGCAACGTCACGGAGCGGCTGCGCAATGCCGGCGAGCTGCTCGGCATCCCGCTGCTCGATCACGTCGTGATCGGCGACGGCGCGTGCTTCAGCTTCACCGGCGGGCAGACGCTGCGGATCGGCGGGGCATGACGCGGAGGCATCCGCGTCCGGTGCTGAGGCGCACCGCTGAAGAGCCCCAGTAGGGCGAAACGCGACACGAAAGGAAGGCGGCTATGAAGCTGCATCGCAATGGCAAGCCGTGGCTCTGCGCGGCGAAGGAAGCGGGCCGGTACGGGACGGAGCATCCGTTCCTGATCACGTTGCGCGACGGCACGCGCGCGCTGGCGGCGACGGACGGCAGGCGGGCCGTGGTCCTGCCGGTGGAAGGCGAGGAGGGCGACACGGACGGCGCAGTCACGCGGGAGGCGATCACGGCAGCCGGCAAGGCACGGCCGAAGTCCTGCGGCGACGACGTGTACGTGCGCGCCAACGGGACGCTGGAGATCCCGGGCGGGGCGACGTTCCCGCGGCCGGAGCAGGGTTCGGATGGGCAGCCGTTCGGGCGCTTCCCGCCGGTCGAGGACGTGACTCCGCGCGGCGAGCCGGAGTACCGCATCACGTTCGATGCGAAGTTCCTCGCCGAGATCGCCGCCGCCATGGGGTGCGATGCCGTCACGCTGGAGCTACACGACGACGGACTGCCGATCGTCGTGCTTCCGAGCACCGGCGGCGTGCGCGACTGCTCGCCCGTGCCGGGTGCGCGCGGGCTGCTGATGCCGATCTCGGCGCCGGGATCCGGCATCGTGAAGCGGCAGGCGAACCCGAAGCGCGCGGCTGCGGCTGCTGCACGGGAAGCTGCGGCGGCTGCGCAGGAAGGGGGTGCGCTGTGACGCGGCGCGCCCCTGCGGCGCTGCTGCGGTCGGTGGCGTTGGACGGCTACCGGCTGGAACTGTGGGACACGGACCGGAGCCGGAGCGACGGCAAGGCACTGCTCGGCTACCGGCTGAGCAAGGGCGAGGGCGACACGGTGTTCGAAGGCGAGGACTTCGGCTGCTCGCCGCTGCACGCCGTGGACTCCGACGAAACCGTGCGTGCGCTGCTCGGGTTCCTCACGCTGCGGCCGGGCGACACGGACCGGGAGTACTTCGCCGGCTACACGGCGCGGCAGCTGGCGTTCGTGGCGTCGGATGCGGAAGGCCTGTCGCTCTACGCATGCGAGGAACTTGCCATGCCGCTCCAGGATGCCGAGCACGGGGGTGCACTGTGATGCCGCGCGCACCCGCCGGCGGGATGCCGTGCTACGTGTTCCAGGCTTCGCTTCTGTGCGAGGAGTGTGCGAGCGACGTGCGCGATGACGTGCCGTTCCCGCGCGACGCCGATCCTGAGGACGAAGCGACGTGGGACTCCGATGAATGGCCGAAGGGGCCGTACCCAGACGGCGGCGGCGAAGCGGACTCCCCGCAGCACTGCGACTGCTGCGGACTGTTCCTGTGCAATCCGCTGACGGCGGAGGGGCGCGAGTACGTGCGCGAGGCCGTGGAGGAGCATGCGCGCACCGGCCACGGGGCGTGCGCGGCGGAGTGGGCGAGGTTCTACGGGATCCGCTGCCCGCAGCCGGCCGGCGCGGAGGTGCACGAACCGGACGGGTGCTACCTGTCCGTTCCTGCGGGTACCTACCTGTGCGAGGTAGCGGAGATCCGCACGCGCACGAGCCGTGCCGGCGATGAACTCTGGTCGCTCCGGCTCGTGGTCGTGGAAGGGGAGCACACCGGACGGCACGCGGCGTACGACAACCTGGTGTGGTCGCTGCGCGGGCGCGTGCGGCTGCATCGCGTGCTGTGCGCGTTCGGCCTGAAGGCGGAGGGGCGCACCGGGATCGAGCCGGAGGACCTTCAGGGACTCCGTGCGCTCGTGGAGGTGCGGCCGGTTGCGTACACGAACGATGCCGGCGAGACGATCCGGCGCAACGAAGTGCCGTACGACGGCTACCGGCCGGTGCCTCAGCAGGGCGCAGGAGGTGCCACATGACCCGGCGCGAACGTCTGGAGCGGAAGCTCGCCAAGCGCGAGGAGTGGGCGGACAAGGCCGGCCAGCGGGCTGCGCAGCGGTTCGACGCTGCGCGCCGGCTCGCGGACGGCATCCCGCTCGGCCAGCCGATCCTGGTCGGCCATCACTCCGAGAAGCGCCACCGGCGCGACCTTGCGCGGATCGACGGCAACATGGCCAAGGGCTGCGAGGAACAGCAGCTTGCGCAGCATCACGCCGGCAAGGCGGACGGGCTGGCGCAGCAGCTGGAGCGGAGCATCTACTCCGACGACCCGGACGCGGTGGAGCAGCTCCGCGCCAAGGTCGCCGGGCTGGAGCAGCGCCGCGAGCTCTGCAAGGCCGTGAACGCGGCATGGCGGAAGGCCGGCAGGCCGGCGGCGGATGCAAGCGAGGCATGGGCCGGGATCGCCGCAGCGCTCGGCCTGGAGTCGGATGCGAAGATCCTCCGCGAGGGCCGGCTCAACATGGCGCACGACTTCATGCCGCGCGGTCCGTTCCCCGGCTACGTCACGCAGAACCTGGGCGGCGAGATCCGTCGTGCCGAGCAGCGCATCGCCGAGATCGGCAAGCGTGCGCAGCGCCAGCAGCAGGCGGAGGCGGCAGGCGGCATCGTGCTCGCTGAGCATCCGTCCGGGTACTGCACGGTCACGTTCGCCGAGAAGCCGGCGCGCGAGGTGCTGCACGCGCTGAAGGATGCCGGCTTCCACTGGAGCGGCGGCGCCTGGCACGGCAGGGGCGAGCGGCTGCCGGCGAGCGTGCGGGCGATGCTGCCGGCTGCGGAACCTGGTGCGGGTGCCGGTCCGGCAAGCGGCGAGCAGCCGGTCACGTAGCGGCGCAGGACGGGCGCGGGGAGGTGCGGAGCAGGCCGGCGATGGTGCCGGCCTGCTGCGTGTACGGGGGGCGCAGGGGGGCGCAGGGGACGCCCTGCGCACAGCTACCGCCGAGGTGTGAGCTGCCAACCGACTGGCTGAGCAACCGACCTGGTTTCGCCCGGCGCTCGCGGGACCAGCCCTGCACGTGCAGGGATTCGATGCCGTCGACTGCAAAAACGGGCGATCCTGCGCGACGTGCTGCGACCCCTTGCAAAGCCTCCATTCGGCCTGTAGCCTTCGAATTCGCGACGGAATCGGTCACTCGCAATTCTCGCGGGCGCACTTTCGCAATGAGGAGGTCGTGGGTTCGACTCCCATCGTCTCCACCACGAAAGCCTGATCTGATCGGCCTTGCAGCCGGAGCTGCTCCGAGAGCAGCGTGGATGTCAGGTTTTCAGGCGTGCACGTGCACGGGTGGCAGTCCTGCTCCCGAGCGTGGCCAAGTCCACGGACGAGGACCGATCGTCGCAGGTGAACGGCCAGACTTGCGTCGACCACATCCGGACGTACGTGCGAGATGCAGCGGTCGAAGACGTCGTCCGCATGCTGCAACGGCCTTCAGGAAGGAGGCCCGACGAGGCAAGTCGGACGTTGTCGACCTGGTTTCATGCACTGTCCGACGAGGATCGATCACGACTGCGCGAAGTCATCCAGCTTGCGAGTCATGCGGCGGTCTTCGGCTTCCTGACGTCGCTCGATGGGACAAGACGCATCTGCGACGAGGTCCCGCCCGGCAGGTTCGAACTGCGCTTGGTCGGCGTAGACCGCGACCAACTGCTGAACGACCCGATCGCATGCGCCCTGCACGAGTTGCTGTAGGCGATCCGTTCGCCCGGGCGCGCCGACGGACAGAGGAAGAACGCCTTCGTCATCGTTCCGCCAGCTAGGCTGCGGCACTTGGACCCGGATCCGCTGATCTCGCACCTCGTGCTTCGCATCCCGGTGCTCGAGCGCATGCTCGACCAGCACGTGGCAGACTGCGGCGAACTGCTGCCCGATGTGTTCATGGCAGAGCTCAGCGTCGCGGCCACCGAGTGGTTCCTTGCATCACGCGGTGCACGAGAACGCGCTCATCCGGAGCTCGACCAACTGCTGCAGGCACTGGAGTCGGCATTCGCGTCGACGCCCGCGTCCAGGGAGCTCATCGCGGGCTCGTTCCTCGAGAACCTGCCGGGGCCGCACGAGCCGGGTCACGAGATCACGGCGCTGCTCGGTCCGGAGCTGACTGCCGAGCTGCGGCGATTGCGCACCGACCATCCTGCCGACGATGCCAGCCAACGGGGCAATGCTGGCAGCAGCAGTTCCATGCGGCCGAAGCCGTTGCTCTGGCTGGAGCGGATCGCGGTCGTCCTGATCGGCGCCGCCAGCATCGTGGTGCCGACCGCGCTCGATGAAGGTCGCACGCGGTACGACTCCCCGTTGCTGCCGATCATGCGTGAGTGCATGGAGAATCTGACCTGGCCGCGGACGTTGATGCTGCTGTACGTCGGAATCCCGGTCGGCTTTCTCACGCGCCTGGTCTGGCCGACCGCCTCGATCCTGATGGCTGCCGGCTTCGTGATCTGGTCCGGCGTCGACGCCCTTGCGGGTGGCGACCACTCGTTGCTGCCAATCGAGTGGATCGTCTACGCGGGAATGGCAGTCGTCGCTGCAGCCGGTGTAGGGATCGGCAAGACTGTGCGCTGGCTCGTGGGGCTCCCGGTATTCGACGCCTGACGATCCACACGCGCACGTTCTGGTTGCCCGTCGGCGACGCGAGGATCGAGGTCGTTGCTCCGGGATGCGAGAAGCTGCGGAAGCGCGTCGCGATCCCACTCCCGCGCAGCCCTTCTCCGCTCCTCCTCGAATGGGATCTTGCCCGGCAGACGTAGCAGCTCGGACCGACCGGCGCGCGTCAGCGCGCGCCGATCCGAAGTTCCGCGCCGTTCGAGGCCACCAGACCCAGCGTGTTCGCGGCTGGATCCTGCACGAACGCCTGCTGGTAGACGCTGAGCCCCACGAGCTCCGGACAGTTGCACAGGCCCAGCGACACGCTGGCACTGCCGCCACTGCGCACGAGCGGGAGCGCGAGGTCCACGCTCGTGAACAGGTTGCAGCCGTCCATCCCGATCGCGCCGAGATCGAACGGCAGGCGCCAAGCGCCCCACCGCGAGTCGGAGGCGCCGAAGAACAACGCCGCCGCACCGGTGCCGGGCAGATTCGTCACGCGGAACTCGAGCGTGTCGCCGAGCCACGGCAGCCCACGCGCGAGCGTGAGTCTTGGAATGCCTCCGGCGCCGCGGCAGCCAGCGCCGAACGATTCGTAGCTGGCCGGATTCACCGGCGTGTACACCCAGACATCGTCGAAGCGCGATGGGTTGATCCGGCCGCCGTACAGCACGATCTCCGCGGCCGCCGGGTCATATGCCATCGCGGGCCAGTACCGCTTCGGCGGCAAGGTCGTCGTCGTGCGCTGCACCCAGTCCACGCCGTCCCATTCCCAGGTGTCGTCGAGCGGCACCGTGCCATTGCCATCCGCCATGCCGCCGAACAGCACGACGCGCTCGCGGCGGGCGTCATAGGTGCACGCGGCCCACCAACGCAGCGGGTTCGGGAAGTTGCGCGGCGTGATCGTGAGCCAATCGACCCCGTTCCATTCCCACATCGTCGTGACGCGCGTCGAGAACGCGACGACGCGTTGGCGCGCCTGGTGCGTCACCATCAGCGGGTAACGGATCCCGGGCTGATTCTGCGGCGCGAGCTGGGTCCAGGTCGTGCCATCCCATTCCCACGTGTCGTAGTAGTCCATGCTCGAGTCCGAGCCGCCGACCAGCAGGATGCGACCACGCACGGGATCGAACGCCATCGAGCAGTGCAGACGCGGTGCTGGAGACCTCGCCGGATTCATCAGCGTCCAGTTGGCGCCATCCCATTCCCAGGTGTCACCGTAGATCGTCGGGTACACGGCCCCGCCGAACATCACGATCCGCTTGCGCAACGGGTCGTAGGCCATCGCATGGTGCATCCGGATCGGCGGCGAAGTCGGCGGACTGGCGCGCCGCCAGACTCCGGCGCTCCACTCCCAGGTGTCGTTCAACGTTCCGGACAGGCTGTTGCCGCCGAACAACACGATGCGTTGCCGCGCCTCGTCGGTCGCCATCGCATGGCCGTGACGGTCGCTGGGGCCGCTGCCGGCCGACCTCCACTCGACCTGCGCCGATGCGCTGCCGGAGACGAGCAGGGTGAGGCACCCTGCCGATACGGATCGCGCCACGACTTCGAGAGGGCCCATGTTGCTCCTATGCGTTGCGGGCTTGCGAGGGCGAGCGCCGCATGATAGCTCCGGGCCGTGAACGGTGAGCGGGCGCGCTCCAGGCGCACGCAACCAGGCCCCCGCTGCCCACGGAATGGCTCCATGACCGACACTGAGCTCGAACGTCTGCCGGCGGAATTGCCGGAGCCGACTCCCACGGATCCGTGGCAGTTGCAGTTCCAACTCCTGCGCGAGCGCTTCCCGAAGGCGCAGCCGAGCATCCTGTTCTGCGTGCACGCGCTGCAGCAGTCCTCCGAGATCGCCCTCGATGATCTGAAGGCGCAGGCGACACTGCACGGCCTGCGTGTGACCGGCGGGTCGCTGCAGGCAGCGCGACGCCTGCTCGGCCTCGCGCCGCCGATCGCGCGCCGCAAGCGCGCGCCGCGCGAGAAGTTCGCGCGCGTCGACGACGCGGCCTGGAGCGAGGCGCGGGAGGCGCTCGCGCAGGAATTCCCCAAGGCGACCGAAGGGATCCTCTACTGCGCGTTCCGGCTCCGGCAGGATCCTTCGCTCGGTCTGCCCGACCTCCGCGACGGCGCGGACGAGCTCGGGATCAAAGTCGGCGGCCGTGCGCTGCATTCGGCGCGCGCGCTGCTCGGCATCGGCCGGGGCGCGGCGAAGGCGCGGCGCGAACCGGCAGCGTCGCCGCGGGCGCGCAGCACCGCCGGTGGTGATCCGCTCGGCGACCTGCGCGACGCGTTCCTGTCGCAGCAGCGCGAGATCGAGCGGCTGCGCGCCGCCCTCGACAAGATCCGCCGCGCGGTCGCGACGCTCCTGGAATAGCCGCAGCGGTTCGCACGCGGATCCTTGCAGCACGGGGGCGCCGTGACGCCCTGACGCGCCTGCCCGAGTAGGATGCCGCGTCCGCCCCAGGACCGATTTTGGAGGTCGAGCATGCGAGTCTCCCTGCTCGCGACCATCTGCCCGCTGGTTCTCCTCATGGCGGCGCGCGCTGTGTCACAACACCCGGTGAAGCCCTCGCCGCTGGCCATGGGTTTCACGAGGAACGATGGGCAATGGGATGCGCGCGTGAGCTTCGTCTGGCGGGGCGCGGGCGGCACGCTGTGGCTGGAGCGGGACGGGTTCAGCGTGGTCGAGATGCGCGCGCGGAACGGCGACTTGGCCGACATGGTTGCGACGCGGGTCACGTTCTCGAGCTGCGACGCGGCCATGCGTGTCGTGCCGAGCGAGCCGCTGCAGTCGTGCACGAACTACCTGGTCGGCGATCCGAAGAACTGGCGGACCAGCGTCGGGAGCTACGCGCAGGTCGAGTACCAGGGCATCCAACCGGGCGTCCGCCTGCGCTTCCGCGATGAGGGAGGAGGGCTCCGGTGGGAGCTCGATGCGGTCGAGGGCAGCTCTCTCGATGCGTTCTCAGTGCGGTTGCAGGGGGTCGATCCTGCTGGGCGGAGTGGCATCGATGCGCGCACCGGGCTCACGAAGGTCCTGCAGCCGCTGCGCTCGAGGGAATCGCCGGTACGTCCCGCGAGCTCGGGCTCAGCAGGTGCAGCAGGCGGACCGGGACCGAATCACTTCGTGGGATGGGGAACGTACCTGGGGGGATCAGCGTGGGAGACCTGCGCCGACGTTGCAGTGACGCCTACGGGCGAGATCGTGGTCGCCGGCTACACGTGGTCGCTCGACTTTCCGACCACCGCTGGCGCGTACTCGAGACAGTTGTGGGGAGTCCATGACGCGTTCGTAATGCGCCTGACCGCGGACTGTTCGCGACTCGTTTTCGCGACGTTCCTGGGTGGTCAGTACGGCGACCACATCAACACTCTCGCCGTGGCGCCACTCGGGGAAGTCACGGTTGCAGGCGAAACGTTTTCGCCGGACTTTCCGACGACATCCGGTGCGTTCGACCGACTCCCCCCGGCCACGCCCTGGGACAGGGTGTTCGTCGCTCGCCTGACTGCCAGCGGCAGTGCGCTCGTGTTCTCGACGTTCATCGGGGGAAACGGCGGATCAGAGTTCGTCCACGACGTCGCGCTCTATCCGGACGGAAGTCCGCTGATCGTCGGCTTCTCAGGACACGGACCATGGCCAACGACGGCTGGTGCGTACAAGCAAGCGCATGATGTGAGTGAAGCATTCATCACCCGGCTGAATCCCAGCGGCACGGCGCTCGTCGCATCGACGCTGCTGGACGCCCATGGGTTCTTCAGCAGTTTTGCGTGGGTGAATGCAGTTGCGATCGATCCACAGGGCCGCGTTGTGGTGACTGGCCGGACCAAGCGGGCGACCGCGACCTTCCCGACGACTCAAGGCGCGTATCGTCGGAGCTACAGCGGTGGAGAGCACGACGTTTTCGTGGCTCGCCTGGATCCGATGCTGACCACGCTCGAGGCCTCGACACTGCTCGGCGGTTCGGATAGCGAATCGACTGTCTCGGTGGCGCTGTCGGCGACGGGCAGCGTGGTGGTCGCCGGCTACACGACTTCGAAGGACTTCCCGACGACTCCTGGGGTCATCGGTCCACACATGTCTGGACGGGTGAACGGGTTCACCACACGTCTCAACGCGGCGTTGACCGCGCTCGAGTGCTCGTCGTACCTCACTCCGGATGGTGCATACGTGAGTGCTTATTGGATGGACATCGACTCCGCAGATTGCGTGCATGTCGTGGGACTTGCAGAGGCGAAGAGCAACCTGCAGACGACGAAGGGCGCGCGGGATCGGGTAGTAGATGGCATGAGAGATGTATGCGTGATCAAGCTGGACGCGAAGCTCACGCAATACCGCTATGCGGGGTTTGTGGGAGGTTCGGGCGGCGAGTTCACCACGAAGGCAGCATTGACCCCGAGCGGCGGTCTCGTGCTCGCCGGAGCGACCGACTCGGTCGACTTCCCAGTCACCTGGAATGCAGTGCAGACTCGCTACGCAGGGGGACAGTCCGATGCCTTCGTCGCCGTTGAGGAACTGCTGCCTAGCGGCGTCGGCCGCTACGGCAACTCGACCACCGCCTGCCGCGGCAACATCGCCATCGGCGTTACGTCGATTCCCGAAGCAGGCAGCCAATCGTTCGCGTTCACCTGCCACGGTGTGCGGCCGAGCTGGCCGGGCTGCCTGATGCTCGGCACGCAGAACGACTATCCAGGCACGATCTTCCTGGGCGCCAGGCTCCACGTGTCGCCCTGGAGTCCCGCGCTGTTCCCGATCGTGATCAGCGACGGGCTGGGTTCAACCGAGCTGAACATGCCGATCCCGGCCGGCATGCAGGGCCAGCGGTTTTTCGCCCAGTTCATCTGGCCGATGGAGCACACCTGCTCGACGACGCAGCGCCTGAGTGCCAGCAATGCGCTGGACATTGTCGTGCAATAGCCCACCCGATCCGCCCGCCGCGCCTCACCGATGCTCGTGCGTCTCGCCCGGCGCGTGCGTGTGCCCGTGCCCGTCGTCGTCGCCATGGGCGTGCGCATGCGCATGCCCCAGCTCCAGCGCGAGGCTGATCCCGACCGCCAGCAGGAACGCCAGCGCGGCGGGGCCGCGCACGCTGGCGGCATCGTGCTCGATCCGCGGCACGAGGTTCGAGCTGACCACGTACAGCAGCGCCCCGGCGCTGACCGCCAGCACGTACGGAATCCATGACACGCGGTCCTGCAGCAGCCCGACGCCGAGCAGTGCCACCGGCGCGACCGCAGCGAACGCGACCAGGTAGCCGACCTTGGTCTTGCTCCACCCCGGACCGATCGCCTCGCGTAGCAGCAGCAGCAGCGCGAATGCCGCGGTCGCTTCATGGATCGCCATGCCCCACAGCAGCGGCGAGCCGGCCCCCCGCGCGGCATCGGCGCCGAGCACGAGGCCGTCGTTCAGCGAGCAGAGCGCGAGCGCCAGGAAACTTGGCAGCCCGGCGTGCCGCGAGTGATGCAGTCCGCAGCAGGGATCGGTGCGCAGCACGTATTGGTGCAGCATCAGCATCGCGGCGTACCCGACGACGACGAGCAGCGGCGCGTAAGGAATCTCGGCAAACGTCTCCGGCAGCACGTGTGCGACGACCACCGACAGCAGCGTGCCGATCGCGAACGCGAGTCCGATCGTGTGCAGATCCTTGCGCCGTTCGATCCACGGACCGAGCAGACCGCCGGCCAGCGCGGCGGCGAACAGGACCAGTGCAGAGGTCCACGGCATCGCGGCGGATCCTAGGAACCTGCAACCGGATTGCAAAGCAGCCGGCTGGTGCCGCACGGCGCCCGCCGTACAACGCCCGCCGGTGGCGAAGACGAACAAGCCCAAGCAGCTCGCAAGACCTACCAGGCGGAACGAGCCGGACGGATCGCGGAAGGCGAGCGGACCGAGCAAGCCGAGCAAGCCGACCGGCGAGGCGCAGCGCATCGCGTCCGTGCGCCGCACGCTGAAGCGGATGTATCCGGATCCGGAGTGCGCACTCACGCACCGCAATTCGTTCGAGCTGCTGGTGGCGACGATCCTGAGCGCGCAGTGCACCGACGAGCGCGTGAATCTCGTCACGCCGGAGCTGTTCCGTCGTTGGCCGGACGCGCGTGCCCTGGCCGCTGCCGACCGCGGTGAGCTGGAGGACGTGATCCGCTCGACCGGGTTCTTCCGCAACAAGAGCAAGAACCTGCAAGGCGCGGCGCAGGTGCTCTGCGACGAGTTCGGCGGCACGGTCCCGCAGACGATGGAGGAGCTGCTGACGCTGCCCGGGGTCGCGCGCAAGACGGCGAACGTCGTGCTCGGCACGGCGTTCGGCATCGCAGCCGGCGTCGTCGTCGACACACACGTGACGCGCGTCGCGCAGCGGCTGCGCCTGACGCAGGCGACGCAACCGCCGCGGATCGAGCAGGATCTGATCGAGCTGTTCCCGCGCGGCGATTGGATCTGGCTCGCGCACGCACTGATCTGGCACGGTCGTCGACTCTGCCGTGCCCGCAACCCCGACTGTGCAGCCTGCGCGCTGGCGCGCTATTGTCCGGCCGCCCGCACGACTCACGTCACCTCCCGCCCCTGAACATGGCCAGCCGCCGTCGACGCTACTACTCGCCCGAGCTCGCCAACCGCGCGCTGCCGCTGGTGCGCGCGATCGTCGTCGATGTCGCCGAGACGGCGCAGGGGATGAGCCGCGCCTGGCAGGACGCGGGCAAGGTCCCCGAGCACAGCGAGCGCCGCAGCGAGCTGATCGCCGAGATCCGGCGGCTGGAGCAACGCTTCCGCGAACTGACGTCCGAGCTGGAGCAGCTCGGCGTGGAGTTGAAGGACCCATACGTCGGGCTGATCGACTTCCGCGCGCGCCGCGCGGGGCGCGACGTCTACCTGTGCTGGAAGATCGGCGAGCCGTCGGTCGGCCACTGGCATCCGCTGAACTCCGGGTTCAAGGGGCGCCGCCCGATCAGCACGTTCGCCGAGCCGGCGCAGCGCGAGCAGTAGCCGCCCGGACGGACGGAATTCCCGCTGACCACTGCCGTTGCGGCGGTTTCGGCGCGCGCGCTGGCTTGCCCTGCCCGCGACCCGGGCCGAGAATCCCCGCCCCCTTCCGCCGCCCGCGCCGCTCCGCGAGATCGCAACCATGGCCAGACCAGTCATCGTTTCCGCCTGCCGAACGCCGATCGGCAAGTTCCAGGGCGCGCTCGCGCCACTGACCGCGCCGCAGCTCGGCGCGCTCACGGTCGCCGAGGCGGTCCGCCGCGCCGGGATCCAGGCCGCGCGCGTCGAGGAGGTCCTGATGGGCTGCGTGCTGCAGGCCGGCATCGGGCAGAACCCCGCCCGCCAGGCAGCACGCGGCGCCGGGATTCCGGACGCGATCGGCGCCGTCACGATCAACAAGGTCTGCGGCAGCGGGCTGAAGTCCGTCATGCTCGCAGCCCAGGCGATCAAGGCTGGTGACCTCACCTGCGCCGTCGCCGGCGGCATGGAGTCGATGTCGAACGCGCCGTACTACCTGCCGCAGGCACGCGCCGGGGTCCGGCTCGGACACGGCAAGCTCGTCGATGGCCTGATCGCCGACGGGCTGTGGGACGTCTACCACGACTACCACATGGGCAACACGGCGGAGCTGGTCGCGAAGGAGTACTCGATCTCGCGTGCCGAGCAGGACGCCTATGCCGTCGAGAGCCAGCGCCGTGCGGTTGCGGCGATCGCCGCCGGTGCGTTCGTCGACGAGATCGTTCCGGTCGAGCTGAAGGACCGCAAAGGGAACGTGACGCGGTTCGACACCGACGAGGGTCCGCGCGCCGACACGACGATCGAAGGGCTGGCGAAGCTGAAGCCGGCGTTCCAGGCCGGCGGCACGGTGACGCCGGGCAATGCCTCGACGATCAACGATGGCGCCTCGGCGCTCGTCGTCATGGACGAAGCCGCCGCCCGCGCCGACGGGTTGCATCCGATCGCGCGGATCCTCGGTTACGCGACCGGCGGCATGGCGCCGGAGTGGGTCATGATGGCGCCCGAGGTCGCGGTCGCGAAGCTGTGCAAGCAGCTCAACTGCCGGCCGGGCGACTTCGATCTCGTCGAGCTGAACGAAGCCTTCGCCGTGCAGTGCGTGGCGTTGCTGCGCCGACTCGAGCTGGATCCACAGAAGGTCAACGTGCACGGTGGCGCGATCGCGCTCGGTCACCCGATCGGTGCCAGCGGCGCGCGCGTGTTGACGACGCTGCTGCATGCGCTGGCGCGGCGCGGCCGGACCCGTGGGATGGCCGGCCTCTGCCTCGGCGGTGGCAACGCGGTCGTCATCGCGGTCGAGAGGATCCACTCATGAGCGACCAGCTCCCGCGCAGGGTCGGCGTCATCGGCGCCGGCACGATGGGGAACGGGATCGCGCAGGCGTTCGCCGCCGTCGGCGTGCCGGCGACGATCGTCGATGTCGACGATGCCGCCCTCGCACGCGGCATCGCGACGATCACCGGCAGCCTCGCGCGCTTCGTCAAGAAGGGCACGTTGAGCCAGGGTGACGCCGATGCGATCCGCGCGCGCGTCCACTCCAGCACGGCGCTCGACGCGATCGCCGACGCCGACCTCGTGGTCGAGGCGATCGTCGAGGACCAGGCGGCGAAGCGCGCGCTGTTCCAGCGCCTCGACGCGGTCGCCGGCAAGGATGCGGTGCTCGCCTCCAACACGTCGTCGATCTCGATCACGGTGCTGGCCGCCGCGACGCGCCGCCCGGCGCAGGTGATCGGGATGCACTTCATGAACCCGGTTCCGTTGATGAAGCTGGTCGAGGTGATCCGCGGCCAGGACACGTCGGATGCGACGACCGAGCGCGTGCTCGGCCATGCGCGCGCGATGGGCAAGATCCCGGTCGCGGCGAACGACTATCCCGGCTTCGTCAGCAACCGGGTCCTGATGCCGATGATCAATGAGGCGGCCTACTGCCTGATGGAAGGGGTCAGCACGCGCGAGGGGATCGACGAGATCATGAAGCTCGGCATGAACCATCCGATGGGGCCGCTGACGCTGGCCGACTTCATCGGGCTGGACGTCGTGGTCAACATCCTCGACGTCCTGCAGGACGGCCTCGGGGACGACAAGTACCGCGCCTGTCCGCTGCTGCGCCGTATGGTGGCGGCCGGCCATCTGGGCCGGAAGACCGGCCGCGGCTTCTACGACTACTCGAGCTGATCCACCCGGCGACGGCGAACCCCTGATCCCGATCGATGACCGAGACGACCACCGCGAACGAGCCGTTCGTTGCCGACTTCGAGCTGACGCCGCCATACGCCGAGCTGCAGGCGCAGGCGCGCGAGTTCGCCGAATCGATCGTGCGCCCGATCGCGGCGCAGGCGGATGCGGAGGCGAGCTTCCCGCGCGCCGCCGTCGCCGAAGCCGCGAAGCGCGGCTTCCTGTCGGTCACGGTCCCGCGCGCCTATGGCGGCCGTGAGCTCGGCAACCTCGCGAGCTGCGTCATGCTCGAGGAGATCAACGCGGTCTGCGCGTCGACCGGCGTCACCGTCTCGGTGCACAACTCGCTGATGAGCTCGCCGCTGGCGAAGTGGGGGAACGAGGAGCAGAAGCGCCGCTGCTTCCCCAAGCTGGTGACCGGCGAGTGGCTCGGTGCGTACTGCCTGTCGGAGGCCGGCTCCGGCTCCGACGCGGCCGCGCTCTCCTGCGCGGCGCAGCGCGACGGCGACGACTGGATCCTGAACGGCCCGAAGCTGTGGATCACGACCGGCAGCGAAGCCGGTCTGTTCATCGTGTTCGCGCGGACCGGTCCGGATCGCGTCAAGGGGATCAGCGCATTCCTGGTCGAGCGTGACCGACCCGGCGTCGGGATCGGCAAGAAGGAGCGCAAGCTCGGGATCCGCGCATCACCGACGGTCGAGGTGCTGCTGGAGAACGTCCGGATCCCCGGCGCCAACCTGCTCGGCGAGGAGGGGGCCGGCTTCACGATCGCACTCGACACGCTGGACGGCGGCCGGCTCGGCATCGCCAGCCAGGCGCTCGGCATCACGCGCGCGGCGCTCGAGCTGCTGCGCGAGCACCTCGCCGGCCAGGTGGACCACAAGGGCCGCGCGAACAGCTCGCAGGCGTCGCAGTGGCAGCTCGCGGACCTGGTGACCGAGCTGGAGGCGTACCGGTTCCTGACCTGGCGCGCTGCGATCCTGCGCGATCGCGCCGTGCGCTGCAGCAAGGAGGCCGCGATGGCGAAGCTCGCGGCCAGCCGGCTCGCCGACCGCGCGACGCGCGCCGTCGTCGAGCTGATCGGCGCGTCCGCTGGTGCCGGTGCATCGGCGGCCGAACGCCTGCTGCGGGACGCGCGAATCACCGAGATCTACGAAGGCGCGACCGACATCCAGCGCCTGGTCGTCGCACGCGCGGTGCTCGGCGGATGACCGGCACTGGCGAGCAGCCGCCGTCTGCACCGAACCCGGCGCCGCCGAGCGGCGGTGCGCCGTGGTATCCGCAGGCGGATCGCGCGCCGAAGGCGGTCTCGTTCTACGTCGCGATCTTCCTCGGGCTGTTGTTGGTCATCTCGGTCGGCCTGAATCTGCTGCTGCTGTTGTTCAGCGCAGTCGGCTCGCTGACCGAGGGGATCGCGACCGGCAGCATCGAGGAGGAGGCCGGCTATCAGGTCGTGCAGATCGGTGGGGAGCGGGATGCACCGAAGCAGATCCTGCGGGTCCCGATCGAAGGCGCGATCGCCGAGCTGCAGTCGCCGATCCTCGGCGCCGCTGGCGGGACGGTGAGTCAGGTGCGGCGCAATTTGCGGCTCGCCGCGCGCGAGAAGTCGGTGGCCGGCGTGCTGTTCGACATCAACTCGCCGGGGGGCGGCGTCGCCGACTCCGACGAGATCTACCGGCTGATCCGCGAGTTCCGCGACGAGCATCCGGACAAGGTCGTCATCGCGCTGCTCGGCGAGACGGCGGCGTCGGGTGGTTACTACATCGCCGCGGCCTGCCAGCACATCATGGCGCGCCCGACCGCGATCACCGGCTCGATCGGCGTGATCATGCAGACCTGGAACTTCGCCGAGGCGATGGACAACCTCGGCATCGAGCAGGTCACGATCACGTCGGAGCGGACGCCGTACAAGGATCTGCTGTCGTTCAGCCGGCCGCCGTCGGAGGCGGAGAAGGCGTTGCTGCGCAGCATCGTCGAGGAGCTGTACGACCGGTTCGTGACCGTCGTCGACGACGGCCGGCCGAACATGAACCGCGCCGAGGTGGTCGCCGCGGCGACCGGCGCGATCTACTCGGCGCAGCAGGCGCGCGATCTCGGGCTCGTGGACGGGATCGGCTCGATCGACGATGCGGTGGCGTTCATCTCCGCCTACGAAGCGGTCGGTCCGGCGGCGCTGGTCGAGCAGCGACGGTTGCCCGGGCTCATGGAGACCCTGTTCGGCGTGCGCCGGGTGGCGCCGCAGCCGGAGACCGCGCTCGGCAAGGTGCTGAGCGCGTCGACCGGATCCCGCTTCCTGTACTTCTGGCCCGGTGGCCGCTGACGACGCCGATGCACAACTTCGAGCTGAACGAGGATCTGGAGATGATCGTCGACACCGTCCGCCGGTTCGTCGACGAGCAGGCAGGGCCGGCAGCCCTCGAGCACGATGAGCACCGGCAGTTCGTGCGGGCGTCGCTCGAAGGACTCGCCGAGCTGGGCGTGTTCGGCCTGCCGATCGCGGAGGTGGCCGGCGGTGCCGGGCTCGGGCTCGTCGCGTTCGCGGCGGCGATCGAACCGATCGCGGCCGGCTGCGGTTCGACGGCGCGGCTGCTGGTCGGCCAGACCGGTGGGTGCGCGACGGCGCTCGCCGCGCTCGCAACCCCGGACGATGCCTGCGCTGCGCTGTCCGCCGGGGAGACGCTCGGCGCCTGGGTCGGGCCGGAGCACGGCGTGCGCAGCGACGGCGGCGCGCTCACGGGCGAGGCGGCCTTGGTGACCGCGGCTGGCGAAGCGGAGCTGCTGGTCGTTGCCGCGCGTGACGCGGACGGAAAGGCGTCGCTGTGGAAGGTGGAGGCGGCCGACGTGCAGCGCGAGCCGGTCCCCGCGCTCGGCTTCCGGGCCTGCGCGCCGGCGCGCGTGCGCTTCACGAAGTCCGCTGCGACCCGGCTCGCTGAGGGCGGCGCGGCCGAGGCTGCGATCCGGCGCGCGCAGATCGCGACCTGGATCGGCGATGCCGCCCTCGCGGTCGGGCTCGCACGCGCGTCCTTCGAGCTGTCGCGCCGCCATGCGCACGACCGGATCGCGTTCGGCAAGCCGCTGTTCCACCAGCAGGCCGTCGCGCACAAGCTGGTCGAGTCCATGCGCCGCGCCGAGGCCGCGCGGCATCTCGCCTGGCACGCAGCCCGGCTCGCCGATGGCGGTGCCGACGCCGCCGATGCCGCGCGGATGGCGAAGCTCGAAGCCGTCACCGCCGCCGTGCACGCCGGCGACGAAGGGATCCAGATCCACGGCGGGTTCGGCTACACGGTCGAGTACCACGTCGAGCGCCACTACCGCGACGCGATGGCGCTGACCGTGCTGGATGGCGGCGCCGAGCAGCTGCGCGACCAACTCGCGAAGTCGATCGCGCTCTGACTGCGTGGCCGGTTGGGGTCTGACCCCCTTTGACTACTCTTCGGCTACTTGCGCGGCGCGGGGGCTGGCTGAGCTTCCTTGCCGGTCTCCTTGTCCTTCGGCTGCTCCTTCTCCGCTTTCGCCTGCTGCAGCTTGCGGTTCTCGGCCGTGACCTTGGCCGCGATTTCGTTCGGCTTCGCCTGCACCTTCTCGATGCAGTCCTCGCAGCAGAGCTTGATCAGCGTGTTGCCGTGGACGACTTCGACGGCCTGTTCGTCCAGGTCGTGGCCGCTGACGGGGCAGGTCGTGCTCAGGTAGCCTTTGCGTTGCGCTTGCAGCGCCGCCTCCTCGAGGTCCGCGAGGATCTCGGCCTTGCGCGCGGTCGCGCGCTTGGTGCAGTTGCCGCAGCAGAGCTGGACGAGCTTGCCATCCAGCACGATCGACTTCGGGCCTCCCATCGAATCGAGCGCCTTGCCGCTGACGACGCACTTGGTCAGCGGGTAGTTCGGCTGTTGCTGGGCGACGATCGCGGCATCCAGCTTCTCGGCGTACTGCGCCGGCTCCGCTTCGATCTTGGCCGGGCACTTGCCGCAACAGGTTTTGTAGGTGCGGCCTTCGACCTCGACGGTCTTGGCACCTTCGCCGAGTGCCTTGCCGGACACGATGCAGGTGTCGAGCGGGTAGCCGTCGGTCTTGACGATGGCCGGCACGGCTTTGGGGGCCGCAGCCGGCGCCGCGGCGGGCTCCTGGCTCGGTGCCGCGAGGGCCAGGACGAACGGGACGAACAGCAGCAGGGACTTCCGGATCATGGGTTCACCTCCACGGACGGGGGATGTGCGGGAAGCCGGATGCTACGACGCGGCCGGGCTTCCGGTCCCGGGAGCCCGCCGGGCCCGGGCATAGTGCCAGATCCCCTGATACGGCCCGATCGCGCAGTAGAGCAGCCCGGCGACCGCCATCCAGGTCGGCGGCGCAAGCCAGGCAACCAGCACCGATGCCGCCGCGATCCCGACGTTGCCGAGCGCCCCGCCGATCTGCGAGCGCGTCGCGTACTCCTCGGCGCGGGACAACTCGAGGCTGTCGCGGCGGCGCAGCGCGTGTGCGTGCAGCAGCGCGAACACCAGGAACACGCCGAAGAACCCCAGGCCGTACACGATCAGCAGCTCCCGCGCCTGCGCCCCCGTGATCTTCGTCAGCCCAAGCTCCTCCTGGCCGATGCCGAGCAGCATGCTGGCCAGGAACGAGAACATGAACTTCAGCGGGTAGACGTAGAACAGCACCAGGAACAGCAGCAGGCTGTTCAGCAGGATCGTCGTCCCGTCGCGCAGCGCGTAGCGGCGGAAGAAGACGTAGTGCTCGTACCAGATCCAGACCAGGATCGCGAACGTCGCCGCGAACGGCACGAAGCTGCTCATCGCCGCCTGCATCTCCGCCAGCGACGGCGACTCGAACGAGACGATCAGCAGCGTGACCGCCAGCGCGAAGACCGCATCGCTGAAACCCTCGAGCCGCGACACGTCCCCGCCGCGCCAGCGGAAGCCATGGCGGTCCATGTGCGGAGGGAGGTCCTGGCGCAGCAGCGATGGCAAGGCGGCACTAGAGTTGCTGGCCGACCCTGCCATGTCCACTCTGCGCCACGTCCTCCTGCTGTCGGCCGCCGCCCTGTCCTGGTCCTGCGCGATGCCGCCCGAGCGGCTGCCGACCTCGATCGCGCAGGAGGCGGAGCAATGGCCCAAGCTGAAGCTGCTGAAGGCCGAGCTGTGGGAGAAGAGCTACGAACCGGCGATGTTCCAGGTGGCGGGGCATGGCGAGGTCCGCGTCGACGAGTGGCATCTCGAGGGCGGACCCGGCTGGGAATACGTGCGGGCGCGCTTCACGTACCGCAACACGTCGGAGCGCGCGCTCGACGAGGTCGTCGTGACGCTGGTGCTGCGCAATCATGACGGTGCCAAGACCACGGTCGGCAAGGTGCGGCTGATCCATCCGTGGGGGAGACCGCTGATGCCGGGCACGTTCTACGCCGACGAGGTACGTGCGCCGCTGGACGGCATCCACTGGGATCCGCAGGGATGGAGCCTGTCGGTCGGGATCGCCGGCAAGGAATACCGGCCGTACTCCTGACGCCGGTCACAGTCATCCGCCGCTGGCGCCGCGCAGCCGGCGCCGCAGGATCGGGCGCGTCGCGGACCGGCGCGCGACTTCGGTGAACCGGCACTTCTCGAACGCCGACGCGATCCCGGTCCAGGCGAACACATCCGGGACGTTCCCCTTGGTCGGATCGATCGGATACGCCTCGACGATCTTGGCACCGTGCGCGCGCGCGTGCGCGACGGCTGCTTCGATCAGCTTGGCCGAGAGCCCGCGGCGCCGCCACGCACGCGCGAGGTAGAAGCACGCGATCGACCAGACTTCCGCATCGTCGACCGGTGCCAGCACGCGCGAACGCGCCAGGCGCGTGAACTCACCGCGCGGCGCGATCGCGCACCATGCGACCGCTTCCTCGCCGACATAGGCGAGCACGCCGGGAGCTGGCTCTGCGGCGGCGCGCGCGCGCATCAGCCGGCGGTTCGGCTCACCCTTGTTGCGCGCGTACTCCGACGAGCTCTGGCGCATCGTCATGCACCAACACCCGCCGCACGCGCCGTTGGCGCCGAACAGGCGCTCGAGGTCCGGCCAGCGTTCCTTCGTCAGCGGATGGAACACGGGACGCAGGCGGCTCGCGGCGGACATGCCGCCGCGAGCGTAGCGAGCAGCCGTGCGCTCAGTCAGCCGTCTTGACCGCGATCTTCTTGGTCGGGGTCGGCTCGACCTTGGGGATCGTCAGCATCAGGATGCCGCGCTTGTAGACGGCTTCGATCTGATCGGTCTTCAGTCCGGTCGGGAGCTGCAGGGTCCGCTGGAACGAGCCGTATTCCTGCTCGACGCGGTGGTAGTCCTTGCCCTTCTTCTCCTGCTCGAACTTGCGCTCGGCGCTGACGATCAGCTGGTTGCCGAGCACCTCGACCTTGATGTCCTTCTCGTCGAGCCCCGGCATCTCGAGGCTGACGATCAGCGTCTTCTCCTCCTCGGCGATGTCGACCGCCGGGATCATCGCCTGCGCGAACGCCTGCGGCAGCCGGGTCGTCAGAGCCGGCACGTTCCAGCTCCAACCGTTGCCGAAGAAGTCGTCGAACAGACTCGTGAACGGCCGGCGGAGCAGTTCGTCACTGCGCTGGCGGACCGTCGGGAACAACTTCATGTTGGCCTCCTCTTGCGGACCGGAAGAGGACGCCCACCGGCACAGCGGAATTTCCGTCGCCGGCTCGCGTGAACGTCAGCGTGCGCCGCGCAACGCCTGCTCCGCCGCGGCGAGCGGATCCGCGGCGCCACTCGCGACCGCGGCCCGCGCCTGCGCGATCGCGGTTGCGTGCGCCGGATCCGCCTGCAGACGCTGCAGCAGACGATCGCGCAGCGAGCGGTCGAACCACAGCAGATCCTGCGCGCGCCGGCGCGCCTTGCGTGCGCCGGCCTGCTCGGGTGTCGCAAACGACGACACTTCGCTCACCACGTCACCGATGCCGGCCCCGGTGCGCGACGACGCGCACAGCACCCGCGGCATCGCGGTCTCGCCGCGCAACAGCCGCAGCGCGGCCGTCATCTCGGCACGCGCTGCCTCCGCGAGCGGCAGCGCGGCGCCGTCCGCCTTGTGCAGCACGACGACGTCGGCGACCTCCATGATCCCGCGCTTGATCCCCTGCAACTCGTCACCGGCCTGCACCAACAGCAACAGGATGCAGCAATCGACGAGGTCCGCGATCGCGACCTCGGCCTGACCGATCCCGATCGTCTCGATGCAGACGACCCCGAACCCGGCGGCGGCGCACAGCCGCGCCGCCTCGCGGGTCCTCCGCGCGATGCCGCCGCCGGCATCACCGCCGGGACTCGGCCGGATGAACGCCTGCGGCGCACGCGCGAGCCGCTCCATCCGCGTCTTGTCACCGAGGATCGAGCCGCCGCTCCGCTGGCTGGTCGGATCGACGGCCAGCACCGCGATCGATTCGCCACGTGCGATCAGCGCGTTGCCGAACGCCTCCAGGAACGTGCTCTTGCCGACCCCCGGCGCACCGCAGACGCCGACGCGCAGCGCCGCATCACCGACGCCGTGCAGCAGCTGCATCAGTTCCGCCGCCTGCCGCTCGTGTTCCGGCAGCTGGCTCTCGACCAGCGTGATCCCGCGCGCCAGCGCGGCACGATCCCCGGACCGGATCGCGGCCGCGAGCGCCGCCGGTGCTGCGGGCGCTGCGCTCACGCGCCGCGCGCCTTCTCGATCAGCTCGAGCAGCCGCTCGGCCGCTTGTGGGACGACGGTGCCGGGTCCGAACACCGCGGCGCAGCCGGCCTGCTCGAGCGCCGGCACATCCGGATCCGGGATCACGCCGCCGGCCACGACCAGCACGTCGTTCCTGCCCTGGCGGCGCAGCTCCTCGATCAGCGCCGGGACCAGCGTGCGGTGACCGGCAGCCAGCGACGAGACCCCGACGACGTGTACGTCGTTCTCGATCGCCTGGCGTGCGACTTCGGCCGGCGTCTGGAACAGCGGTCCGACGTCGACATCGAACCCGAGGTCGGCGAACGCGCTCGCGATCATCCGCGCGCCGCGGTCGTGCCCGTCCTGGCCCATCTTCGCGACCAGGATCCGCGGCCGCCGACCATGTCGGGTCGCGAACTCGGCGCTGCGGCGCTGCACTCGGGCCAGGGCATCCATGCCTGCGGCCTCGCGAGCATAGACGCCGCGGATCGTCGGTAACGCGGCTTCGTGCCGCCCGAACACCTGCTCCAGCGCGGCGCTGACCTCACCGACCGTCGCACCGGCCCGCACGGCCGGGATCGTCAGCTCGAGCAGATTCGCGTCGCCGCGGGCGCCTGCCGTCAGTGCCGCGAGCGCCGCCTCGACGCGCGCCGGATCGCGCGAGGCCTTCAGCTCGGCGAGGCGGCGCAGCTGCCGCTCCAAGACCGCCTCGTCGTCGACCCGCAGCAGCTCGATCGCAGCCGGGGCCTCCGGCTGCCAGCGGTTGACGCCGACGATGACGTCCTGGCCGGAGTCGATCCGCGCCTGCCGGCGCGCGGCGGCCTCCTCGATGCGCAGCTTCGGCAGCCCCGCCTCGATCGCACGCGTCATGCCGCCGTGCGACTCGATCTCCTCGATCAACTGCCACGCCCGCTCCGCCAGATCACGCGTCAGCGCCTCGACGTGGAACGCACCGCCGAATGGATCGATGCTCCGGCACAGATCCGTCTCCACCTGCAGCAGCAGCTGCGTGTTGCGCGCGATGCGCGCCGAGGCGTCGGTCGGCAGCGCGAGCGCCTCGTCGAGCGCATTGGTGTGCAGCGACTGCGTGCCGCCGAGGACCGCTGCCAGCGCCTCGACGCAGGTCCGCGCGACGTTGTTGAACGGCTGCTGCGCGGTCAGCGACCAGCCGGAGGTCTGGCAGTGCGTGCGCAGCAGCAGCGAACGCGGATCCTGCGGCGCGAACCGGCGCACGATCCGCGCCCACAGCCAGCGCGCGGCGCGCAGCTTCGCGATCTCGACGAACAGGTCCATGCCGACCGCGAAGAAGAACGAGATCCGCGGCGCGAACGCATCGATCGACAGTCCGGCGGCGAGCCCGGTGCGCAGGTACTCCAGCCCGTCGGCCAGCGTGTACGCGAGCTCGAGGTCGGCGGTGGCGCCGGCCTCGTGCATGTGGTAGCCGGACACCGAGATCGGGTTGAACTTCGGCATCGCGCGGCTGCACCACGCGAACACGTCCCCGACGATCCGCATCGACGGCGCCGGCGGATAGATGAACGTGTTGCGGACCATGAACTCCTTCAACACGTCGTTCTGGATCGTGCCGGCGAGCTGCTCCGGTCGCACTCCCTGCTCCTCGGCCGCGACCAGGAACAGCGCCAACACCGGCAGGACCGCGCCGTTCATCGTCATCGACACCGAGACCTGCTGCAGCGGGATCCCGGCGAACAGTATCCGCATGTCGAGCAGCGAATCGATCGCGACCCCGGCCTTGCCGACGTCGCCGCTGACGCGCGGATGATCGCTGTCGTAGCCGCGGTGCGTGGCGAGATCGAACGCGACCGACAGGCCCTGCTGGCCCATGGCCAGGTTGCGCCGGTAGAACGCGTTCGACTCCTCGGCGGTCGAGAACCCGGCGTACTGCCGGATCGTCCACGGTCGCACCGTGTACATCGTCGCGTACGGCCCGCGCACGAACGGCGGCAGCCCCGGCAACGCGCGCAGCAGCGGCGAACCGGCGATCAGCTCCGGGCCCGGGTGCCGCGCGACGGCGATCCCCTCGCGCGTCGCGGCGACCGGCTCGGCGTGCAGCGTGCGGTGCCGTGCGCCACGCGCTGGGTGTTGGAACGGCTCCGCTTCGTACGGGATCTGCGTGAAGTCCGGATTCACGAGGCGGCTCCTGCAATGCGCGCCAGCAGCGCATCGGCGAAGCGGATCCAATCGTCGCCCGGCCGCAGTTGCAGCGATTCCTGACCGGGCAGCGAGATCGCGTCGCCGGTGCACTGCAGCGTGACGCGCGCCGATCCGGGGGACGAGACGCGGAACCCGGCGGCGCGCAGCAGCGAGTGCGCCGTCGCCGCGATCTGGCTGCTGTCTTCGCCGGCGTCCACCGCGACCGCAGGAGCCCCGGCGGCAACGACGCGCGCGCGCAGCTCGTCGAACGGCCGGCCGCGGCGGCGGTTCTCGGGCGGTTCCGCTGGATCGTCGTCGGCGCAGAACCGCGTCGTGCCGACGATCGGCAGCTCGCCGTTGCCGACGCGCCGGCGTTGCTCCGCCTCGGCCTCGGCGAGCCACGTCTGCAGCACGCCCGCCTCCATCGCCGCGAGCAGGCCGCCATGCCGTTCGACCTGCTGCAGCCACTCCCACGCCTTGCGTCCGATCCGGTCGGTCAGCAGTTCGATCGCCGGCGCGCCGGCCAGCGGATCGACCGCGCGGTGCAGCATCGCCTCGTGGTGCAAGATGCGCGGCAGCTGGCGCGCGAGCTCGGCGCCCTCTTCGCTCGGCGCGTGGGCCGGCACGTGTAGGGCCTCGGCCGACGCGACGAACGCGGCGACGGCGCCGATCGTGTTGCGCAGCAGGTTCGTCGGCCGGTCGCGCAGCGTCTGCTGGCTGCGGCTCGCCGAAGCCAGCAGATGCAGCCGCGTCGCCGCACGGTGCAGCGGCCCGAACGCAGCGGCGACCTTCGCCCACAGGAACCGGGCGGCGCGCAGCTTGCCGATCTCGGCGAGCAGCTCCACGCCGGCGTCGAGCTCGAGGGCGAGGTGTGCTGCCGCGACGTCGATCCCGATCCCGATCCCGATCCCCATCCCATCATCATCATCGATCCCCATCCCGTCATGGCTCGCCCGCAAGGTCCGCGCGTACTCGAGCATCGCGGCGATGGCGAGGCCGAGTTCCATCGCCGGCGGCGCTCCGCGTGCAGTCAGCCCGGCCGAGCGGAACCGCAACACGGCGAGCCCCGGCAGGTGCGCCGCGACCCAGCGCACCAGATCCGCACCGGCGGCCAACCGCGTCCGGTCCGGCGTCGCGGCGCCGGCCGCGATCGCATCCCCGATCGGGTCCCACTGCAGCGATCCGCGCAGCCGCGCCGGATCGACCCCCGCGGCACGCGCCTGCGCCAGCAGATGCGCGAGCGCGCCCTGCGTCGCGAACCGCCCATCGAGCGAGAGGTAGCAACCGGTCAGCAGCTCCGCCGGCAGCCCGCGCACGGCGTCGGCCGGCGCCAGCTCGATGGTCTCGGCACGGGGCAGCTCGGCCGGGGCGAGATCCGCTTCGACCAACAGGTGGGGGAGCCCGGCGAGGTCCTCGCTGGTCGCGAGCGCCGGCAGCGTGATCCCGTCCCGCGTCTGCCAGTGCAGCGACTGCGGCGTGCGCCCGCGCAGCTCTGTCGATGCCGCCCGCTGCCAGTCCGCCACGCCACCCGGCGGGAAGTCGTCCTGCATCACGCGCTACATGTTGCGGCGGTAGCGGCCGCCGATCTTGTACAGCGACGAGCTGAGTTGACCGAGCGAGCAGACCTTCGCCGCTTCCATCAACACGCCGAACGTGTTCTCGCCCGCGCTGGTGCAGCGCTCCAGCTCTGCCAGCGCCGCTCCGGCTGCCGCCGCGTGCTGGCGCTGGAACGCCTCCAGCGACTCGATCTGCGCCCGCTTCTCGTCATCGGTCGAGCGCCGCACTTCGGTCGGCACGACGAACGGCGAACCGTCCTTGCCCAGGAACGTGTTGACGCCGATGACCGGCAGCTCACCCGACGCCTTCAGCGTCTCGTAGTGCAGCGATTCCTCCTGGATCTTGCTGCGCTGGTACATCGTCTCCATCGCGCCGAGCACGCCGCCGCGCGAGCTCAACGACTCGAACTCCGCCAGCACCGCCTCTTCGACCAGATCGCTGAGCTGCTCGATGATGAACGACCCCTGCAGCGGGTTCTCGTTCTTCGCCAGCCCCAGCTCCCGGTTGATGATCAGCTGGATCGCCATCGCGCGGCGCACCGACTCCTCGGTCGGCGTCGTGATCGCCTCGTCGTAGGCGTTGGTGTGCAGCGAGTTGCAGTTGTCGTAGATCGCGAGCAGGGCCTGGAGCGTGGTCCGGATGTCGTTGAACT
>CAZABP010000061.1:0-25191 GCA_964483245.1 uncultured candidatus Brocadiaceae bacterium
CTCCCGGCCCGGCGGGCCCCCCCCGGCGCGCATGGGGGCCGCGTCGCGGGGCGGGCACCGGGCTGGGGCGCCGGGGGGGGGGGCGGCGGCCGCCGCCGGCGCCTGCGCGCCGAGCAGTGGGATCAAAAGGAGCGGAAGCGCTGCGCGGAGGACGGACATGGGGGCCTCCTACGAGCGGGACGCGCCAGCTGCAAGCAGCAGCTCCCGCCGGACGCGACCGGCCGGCCGGGCTGCGCCGCAGGGAAGCGGCTGGCGCGCTGACCAGGACGAGTCCGCTGGCATGCCCGCCTCGGCGGCAGCGCGAGCAGCCGCCAGGACGCTGCGCCGTTCGCAGCAGGTCCACGAAGAATGCGGGCTAGATCCCGATCCGCCGCAGCACGCGCTCCAGCCAGCCGCGCGGGGGCGCGGTCGGCGCGAGCGTCGTCTGCCGGTCCGGGTCGCCGGTCTCCGGCAGCGGATGCCCGTCGATCGCGAGCACGGCCCCGAGATTCTGCGGCGCCCGCCGCAGCCCGCGGGCCCGCTGCGCCGGCTGGTCGAGCACCAGCGCCTCCCCGGCGCTCCACTGCCGCAGCCGGCGCTGCGCAGCATCGAACTGCAGGTCCACGATTTCACCGCTGCGCCGGACCAGCCGCTGCGTCCGCCCGGTGACTTCGGTCCCGAGCCCGGCCGCGCCGTGCGCAAGGTCGCCGGTGCGCTGGACCTCGCTGCCCGCGAGCTGCCCCGCGACGTCGGCGCCGTGGCGCACGCGCCGTGCCGGCGCACCGATCCACTCCTCCCGCGTGACGCTGCGCACCAGCTTGTCGAAGCTCCGCGCAATCCGCTGCTCCCCGCCGCCGAGCGGGATCTGCTGGCAGCCGGCCAGCAACAGAGGGAGACCGCAGAACAGGATCCGCAACACGCCGGAATCATCGGCTGCGGCCGCGTTCCCGGTGAGCAGTTTTTCGCCCGGGTCCGCGGCGCTCACAGTGCGCGCGACCACAGCCAGAACAGCGCGGCTCCGACCGCGACCGCAGCGGCCGCTGGCACGAATCCGCCGGCCGCGAAGGCCCCGGCCCCGGCCCCCGTGATCACGACGACGGCACCGACCTGAGCGAGCCGCCACAGCGGATCGCGCAGCCCCGGCACCTCGGTCGCGCGACCGCAGCCTGGGCAGTTCGTGAACCCTCCCGCGAGCTTGCGGTCCGCCTCGAACTGTCGCCCGCAGCCACAGCGGACGACGAGCGTCACCCCTGCCGGCCCTCGATCGCCGCGATCAACACGGCCGCCGCGAACACCAGGCGCGGGTCGATCTGCTCGCGCTGCAGCATGCGCACGTCGAGCCGGTAGACGAACGGATTGAACCGCTGGTGCAGCTCCGCCACGCGGCCGCCGGGCGTCGCCGTCAGGTGGAACGACTGTGGGATCAGCGGCCCGAGGAACCGCCGCACCAACGCCGCGGCAGTCGAGTCTTCTTCGAGCCGGGCAATCACACGATCGTCCGCGTCGAGCAGCTCCCAACTGTCGCGCAGGAGCGAGCGCAGACCCTTGCGCCGTGCACTGCCGACCTTTCTCCCGCTCTCGCCATCGATGACATCATAGGAAGCCGCGAAGTCGACGATCTGCCGCGCGCGGATCGCGAGCAGCTCGTGCGATTCCGATTCATCGGTGTGGATCCGGATGTCCTCCTTCAGTCGGAACGCCTTCTGCTTGCAGTAGGCGACGACCTGGTCGTGCGCGTCGTAGACATGGAACCCCGCGCCGAAGAACTTCAACACCTTGCGGCGCAGCGTGTAGTGATCCAGCGCGAACAGCCCAGCCATCCGCTCAATCCTGCCGCAATGCCGCCAGCGGATCCAACTTCCCGACCGTCGCTGCCGAGCGCGCCGCCGCGACGACGCCGACGACCAGCGCCAGCAGCGCCACCTGACCGATCCAGACCGGATCCAGGTCGTACGGCACGTGCGTCAGCTGATACACATCGGTCGGGAACAGGTCGATCGCGAACGTCTCCCGCAGCCAGCGATTGAACGCATCGAGCTGCACCGCCGTCACGCAGCCGACCACGATCCCGACCACGGTGCCGAGGCCGACGATCGCGAGCCCGCAGCCGACGAACACCCGCACGATCGCGCGCCGCGTGGCGCCCATCGCGGTCAGGATCCCGACGTCGTGCGTCTTCTCGTGCACCATCATCGACAGCGTCGCATACATCAGGAACGCCGCGACGACCATGATCACGAACAGCACGATCTTCATCAGCGAGCGCTGGTGGTCGATCGCCGAGCGGAACATCGGATTGTGTTGATCCGCGGTCAGCACGAGCGCGTCGCCGGCCGAGCGCGGGTGCGTCTGCACGAGCGCGTCCTGCAGCCGTTGCGCGACCGCCTCGCCACCGCTCGGATCGTGCAGCCGGACGACGATCTCGGTCACCTCGTCGCCGACACCGAGCAGCGCGCGCAGATCCTGGATCGGCAGGAACGCACAGGTCTGGTCGAACGCCGCATGGCCGGCCGTGTAGGCCCCGGCGATCGTCACGCCGGCGCTCTCGATGTCGGCCATCGCGTCACGCCCGCGGCCGCGGCGCACGAACGTCAGCTCGGCGTGCTGGCCGGGGCGCAGCCCTTCGATCGCCAGCCGCCGCTCGCTGAGCAGGATCGGCTGCGCGACCCCGGCGAACGGCTGCGTGGGATCGGCGACCCGCAACTCCGGCGGCGGATTCGCCAGCCAGCGCGTCAGCCCGGTCGTCTGTGCTTCGCGCGGCGGATCGATCCCGATCAACATCAGGAACCGGCTCGCGCTACCCGGCCCGTCCAGCAGCAGCCGCGCGTCCCCGCGCTTGGCGCCACGCGCGTGCACGAGCCCGTAGCTGACGACGCGGGGCGCGACCGCCGCGACGGCCGGGTCGGCGAGCAGCGTCTGTTCCAGCGCCTCGAACCGCGTCGGCTGCGACAGGCGCACGACGGTCAGATCCGACGTCGTCGAGCGCGTGTGCCGTTCCACCTCGACGATGTAGCCGGAGAAGATCGACACGACGACGATCAGCGCCCACACGGCGACCGCGACGCCGCCGGCGACCAGCAGGTGGATCGGCCGCGTCGTCGCGTAGCGCCAGATCAGGAACCAGCTCCAGCTCATCCGACGACGAGCCCGTCCTTCAGCCGCACGATCCGCGTGCAGCGCTGCGCCAGCTCCTCGTTGTGCGTGACCAGCAGGAACGCGATCCGCCGCTCGTCGTGGATCTCGAACAGCAGCTGCAGCACGCCTTCCGCCGTCGCCGAATCGAGATTGCCGGTCGGCTCGTCGGCCAGGATCACGTCCGGCCCGGCGATCAACGCGCGCGCGATCGCGACGCGCTGCTTCTCGCCGCCAGACAGCTCGGCCGGGCGGTGGCGCAGGCGGTGCCCGAGTCCGACGCGCTCGAGCAGCGCGACCGCCTCGGCGCGGATCGTGCGCCGCAGCCGCAGCCACTCGAACGGCCCGCGGAACATCATCTGCCCTAGCAGCACGTTCTCGAGCGCCGTGAGCTCCGGGATCAGGTGATAGAACTGGAACACGAACCCGATCCGCCGGTGGCGCAGCTCGGCTTTGCGCGCCGGCGCGAGCGTCTGCACCGGCTCGCCGCGGAAGCGGATCTCGCCGCCGCTCGGCTGGTCGAGCAGGCCGAGCAGATGCAGCAGCGTCGATTTGCCGGCGCCGGAGGCGCCCAGCAGCGCGACGATCTCACCCGGCATCAGGTCGAGGTCGACGCCACGCAGGACCGGGATCTGCTGCCGGCCGAGCTGGTAGGTCTTCGTGATCCCGCGCGCGCTGAGCAGCGGCGTTTCGACGGCGCTGGACGTGCTCATGCGACGAGGGCGGCGACCGGGTCGAGCCGTGCGGCACGGCGCGCCGGCAGCCACGCGACCAACAGCGAGAGTGCCAGTGCCCCGAGTGCGAACAACACGACCCGCAACGGTTCCAACGCGATCGGGATCTGTTGCAGGTTGTAGAGGCTGGTCGGAAACAGCTCGGCGTTGAAGTGCTCGCGGGTCCACGCGTTCAGCTCGTTCAGGTTGGTCGCGCTCAGCACGCCGCCGAGCACGCCGAGCGACGCGCCCAGCAGGCCGATCACCAGCGCGCAGACGACGAACACGTTGCCGACGGCGGCCGGGCTCGCCCCCATCGCGGTCAGGATCCCGATGTCGCGGACCTTCGAAGCGACCATCATGTGCAGCGTCGCGAACACGAGGAACGCGGCGACGACGAGCACGGCGAACAACACGATCTGCATCAGCGCACGCTCCCGATCGACCGCGCCCAGCAGCTGCGCATTCTGCTGTTCCCAGGTCAGCACCGTGCCGCCGCCATGGCCGGCGAGCCGCTGCTCGAGTCTGGCGGCGACCGCGCCGAGGTCGGCGCCGGCACGCGCCCGCACTGCGATCGCATCGACGAGATCGATGCTCGGCGGCAGACCGGCGATCGGCGGCAGGTCCTGCGGATGCCCGAGCATCTCGCGCAGGTCGTCGATGTGCACGAGCGCGTAGATCGTGTCGAACAGCCGGTGCCGCGTGTGGTACGCGCCGGCGACCGGCAGGATCCGCCGCACCGTGCGCAGGTCGGCGGCGCCCGCGCCGGGGTCACCGCGCAGATCCGCGGTCACCAGATCCAGCATCTGCCCGATCTGGCTGTCGAACCGGCGCAGCCGGGTCGCCGGCAGCAGGATCCCGCGCTCCGGCGCGAGCGCCGGCGATCGCGCCAGCGCATCGCTGCCGCCGTTCTGCGCCGGCTCGAGCAGCGCCGGGCGCACTTCGAACGGCCGCTCCGGATGCTCGACGCGCGACAGCACGCCGCGCACCGCGTCGAGCCAGGTAGTGAACTCCGTCGTCGCGCGCTCCCGCTCCGGGTCGATCCCGATCAACTCGTAGTAGTCGAACCGGCCGGGCGACGGATCGAGCGGGTTCGTCATGACGACGGCCCGCGTCGCGGGGCCGCGCGGATACAGCAGCGCGTAGTGCGACAGCCGCGGCGCCGTCGCGACGACGTCCTCGTCCGCAGCCAGCAGCGGTGCCAGCGCCTGATAGCTCGCCTGCTCCGGCAGCCCGGTCACCAGCAGATCCGGCGATGCCTCCTTCGTGCCGTCGCGGATCTCGGCGATGAACCCCGAGAAGATCGACGTCACGAACACCAGCGCCCAGACCGCGACCGCGATCCCGAACACGCCGAGCACATTGACCCAGCGTGTCAGCAGATACCGGCGCGCGAGGAACCAGCTGCTGGCGTCGATCACGGCGCCTCCGCCGGCGCCTCGACGTCCTCGGTGCGCACCCGCCGCAGCAGCGGGAACAGCACGACGTCGCGGATCGAATCGGAACCGCTCAACAGCATGCACAGGCGATCGATCCCGATCCCGAGGCCGCCGGCCGGCGGCATGCCGTACTCCAGCGCCGCCACGTAGTCCTCGTCCAGCTCCGACGGCGACTCCTCGTCCTTCAGCGCGAGCTGCGCGACGAACCGCTGCTCCTGCACGACCGGATCGTTCAACTCGGAGAACGCGTTCGCGATCTCCATCCCGGCGACGAAGAACTCGAACCGCTCGGCGACGCGCGGATCCTCCGGGCTCGCCTTCGCCAGCGGGCTGATCGCGACCGGATAGTCGTGGACGAAGATCGGCCCGTGCAGGTGCTTCTCGACCGTGGCCTCGTAGATGTCGTTGGCGAGCTTCTCCGGCGGCACACCTTGGCTGTGGAGGCCGAGCGCCCGTGCGCGCGCCAGCACGCCGGTGGCGTCGAAGTAGTCGAGCCCGTCGTTGTGCTCGGCGAACAGCTCCAGATAGCGCCGCCGCGGAAACGGCGGGCGCAGCGAGTACTCCTCGCCGCGGAACGTCACGCGCTCGTTGCCGCCGAGGACGCGCTCGAGCAGCCACCCGAACAGCCCTTCGACGCGCTCCATGACGACCTTGTAGTCGGCATGCGCCTCGTAGCTCTCGAGCATCGTGAACTCCGGGTTGTGCCGCGTGCTGATCCCCTCGTTGCGGAACACCCGCGCGATCTCGAACACGCGCTCCAGACCGCCGACGATCAGCCGCTTCAGATACAGCTCCGGCGCGATCCGCAGATACAGCGGCATGTCGAGCGCGTTGTGGTGCGTGCGGAACGGCCGCGCCGTCGCGCCGCCGAAGATCGGCTGCAGCACCGGCGTCTCGACCTCGAGGTACCCGAGCTGCTCGAAGTACCGCCGGATCTCGGTCACGACGCGCGAGCGCAGCACGAACGTCTCGCGCACCGGTGGATTGGCGAACAGGTCCACGTACCGCATCCGGTAGCGCGCTTCGACGTCCTGGAGCCCGTGCCACTTCTCCGGCGCGTGCCGCAGCGCCTTGGCCGCGAGGTGCACTCGCGTCGCCCAGACCGTCGGTTCCCCCTTCTGCGTGCGGCCGAGCTCTCCTTCGATCACGACCAGGTCGTTGGCCTCGATCAGCCGCCGGTTCGGCCAGAACTCCGCCAGGCGGTCGCGCTGGAACCCGACCTGGATCGAGCCGGTGCGATCGAGCAGGTGCGAGAACCGGAGCTTGCCGAAGTCCCGCATCTGCGTCAGCCGCCCGGCGATCGCGACCGGTTCCCCCTGACGGGCGTCGAAATCCTGCAGGCAGGCCGTGACCGACGTGAGCTCCGGGATCCCCTCGCTGAGCGGAAGGCGCGATGGGTAGGGGGGGATCTGCAGCTCGCGCAGTGCGTGCAGCTTCTCGAGGCGGTCGGCGGCGATCCGGTCGGTCACTGGGTCCTGGACGGTCGGAAAGGGGCGGTAGGATAGGGAACGCCCCGCCAACCGCGAACGTCGGGACGCCCGGATTCCTGCGCACCCGCCGCCGAGCCGCCAACACCGTGCATCGCCACTCCCTGCCGCGCGCTTCGCTGTTCGTCCTGTCATCAGTGCTGCTGGGCGGCGCCGCGCCGCTGGCAGCGCAGGCGTTCCCGCACAACAAGCTCGAGTTCTCGAACTTCTATCTCGCCGACCGCGAGGAGCTGTTCCCGAACTACCTGAACGCCGGCGGCAACGTCGACGGCGACGGGCTGTTCAAGGTGTTCCCCGGCGAGATCCTCGAGCGCGGTGGGGACCACAAGCTGTCCGGCTACACGGTCGGGCTGTCGGTCGACAACGCCTACACCGGGATGTATCCGGTGCTCGTCGACGTGCCGGGGATGCAGCTGTACCGCACGCAGCAGATCACGGCCGGCGGCAAGACCTACGAGGCGATCGATCCGACCCAGCCGGTCGGGTTGAAGTTCGACCCGATCTCGCTGTTCCTGCCGGCCGACAACGCGTGGATCGTCGAGGTCGGGTTCGATCCGGGTGCGAGCAACCCCAAGCTGCGCAACCTGCTGACGATCCCGGCCCTGGTGAACGGCCAGCGCGCCGGCCTCGCGATGCTCGTGCTCGGCAAGCCGGGTGACACCCGCTCGACGACGAGGCCCGGTGTCGTGCTGCAGGCGAGCCACGCCGAGCGCCACCTGGCGCCCGGGCGCGACAGCTACTCCGGCAGCTACGACTCGGTCACCAAGGCGATCCGCATGAACGGCACGACCGGGATGCCGTCGGCGACCGGGGAGCTGTTCGCGATGCTGCGCTTCGCCAACCCGACGCTGCAGTCGTTCGCCAACACTTCGGGCGGCGTCGTCAACGACCCGCAGCAGCTCGAGACGCACCTCGGTCCGGGGGCGTACGCGACCGACATCGCGAGCAAGAGCGGCAGCAACTTCTTCGGGCTGTTCGTGCAGGCGGAGCAGTTCCAGGCTGCCAGCGGACCGCCGACGCACGTCGTCTGGCCGCTGTTGGTCTCGGTCACGCCCGGCGGCCCGAACACGACCGTCCCGCTGGGTCCGGCGCTGCTCCGCGTGAATCCCGCCGAGCTCGCGTATGTCGACTTCCTGCTCGCGCAGGGGTTCGGCGGTCCGCTGCAGCGCTACGTCGCGCGCGGCCAGGCCGGCTGGGACGAAGATCAGCTCGGCGTCTACGCGAGCCAGCGCTGGACGATCGGACCGAACCCGGGACTGGTTGGTCTCGATGTCTGGATCCAGGGTCTCGTGACGACGACGGCGCTGGTGCCGGTCGACGCGACCAACGTCATCCGCCTGACTCTGCGTTGAGCGGATCCGGAATGGAAACGCCGCGCAGGTCGGAATCGCGAGCCACCCCGTTCCTGCACCCGCGTAGGAGCCAGCATGCCCCAGAACCGGGGCCGGTCAGGGTGGTTGGGATGAACCGATCCAGCATGTTTGGCGCGCTCGCAGTGGGGATCCTGCTGCTGGCGCTCGCAGTCGGCAATCCGTTCCTGCCGTTGCCGCGGCGGGCGGCGCCGGGTCCACACGCAACCCAACCAGATGGGCCCACCGCGATGCCGGCATCGCTGAGCACACAAGCGATCGGCTCGGTCCCGCTGCGCATGACCGCCGCTCCGGCGCCGGCTGCTGCATCGCGCGACACCGGTGCTGCGGACTCCGACGACTCCTCCGAGTTCGCGACCGACCTACCAGATCCCGACCGGATCGGCCCCTGCCCGCGCGCCGGCATCGCCGTCGTGCGCCGCGGCATCGATCCGCTCGATGGTCGCCCGACCTGGTGGCACGCCGACGGCTCGATGACCAAGCGCGTCCAGCAGGTCGTCCGCAACGCCGACGACGAAGTGCTCGGCGAGATGCCTGGCTACGTCACGCTGCGCCCGCGCTGAAGTAGCCGAAAAGGGTCAGACCCCAACCGGCTACTTCAGGTCGACGCGCGGCGCTTGCGCCACGCCGAGCGCCGTAGCACGCGGCCCTCGCTCTCGTACTTCCGCTCGAAGTTGGTCGGCGTGAACGCCGTCCCGGCCGGCATCGCCAGCAGCTCCTGCTCGAGCGCCTCGTCGCGTGCGAACCGCGGCTCGGCCCCGAGCACGCGGCAGATCTGGCCGGCGTAGGCTGCGTTGTCGGTCGCGACCAACAGCAGTCCGTCCGGGCGCAGCACGCGCAGCAGTACCGGCACGACCGCATCCTGGAAGAACCGCCGCCCGCGGTGGCGGCGCTTCGGCCACGGGTCCGGGTAGTAGACGTGGATCCGCGCCAGCGACTCGTCCGGCACGCGGTCCTCGAGATACAGCCGCCCGTTGTCGACCAATACGAGCGCGTTGCGGCACCCGGCCCGGCGCAACCGGTCGGCCGCGACCTCGGCGTGCGACGGCGAGGCTTCGATCGCGAGCAGGAACGTGTCCGGGCGCGCGCCCGCCGCCGCGACGGCGAACGCCCCCTTGCCCGGACCGATCTCGACTTCGACCGCGTCGAAGCGCTCCGGGACGATTTCGCCGAGCGCAGGCGGATCCTCGCCACCCTGCAGGATCGGCAGCCCCTCCGGATCCGGCGCGCGATGGCCGCGCAGGCGCCCGCGGAACGAGAGCCTGCCGCCAACACTCAAGCGCGTGCCGCGCGGTGGGTGGGTCGCATCCGGTCGCTCCATGGGGCGCGCAGGATAGCCGCTATCCTCCGCGCCGATGGGCGGTGGCACGGCGAGGCTCGCGGCATGGCTGCTGCGTCACCGTCTGCTGTCGCTGCTCGTGGTCGTCGCCGGCACGCTGGCGCTGGCGCTGCCGCTCGGCGAGCTGAAGGTCGGCTGGTCGATCGCCGCGTTCACGCGCAGTGAACGCCCGGAGCTGCGCGCCGCCGGCGAGCACTACGACGAGTTCCCGGTCCCGGACAACCTGCTGCTGTTCGGGTATCCGGAGCCGGAGCCGTTCGGCGCCCCGGCGCAACGCCGCCTCGCCGAGCTCGAACGCGCGCTGCGCGAGCTCCCGGGGGTCCAGCAGGTCGTCACGCTCGCATCCGCACCCGGCGTCGCCGGACCACTCGACGGCCTCCGCGCGCGCCTCGCCGAGTCGTCGACCTGGCGCGGGGTCCTGGTCGGCCGGCACGAGGACGCGCTCGGCGGGATCGTCGCGCTCGAACATGGCCTGCGCACCGACCGGCTGGAGGCGTTCTTCGCCGGCGTCGCGGCGCTCCCGGACGCGCCGGCGCTGCGCTTTTCCGGCGTCCCGTTCCACCGGCACGAAGTGACGCACCTGGTCGCGGCGGATCAGCGGCTCTACCTGCCGCTGGCGGCGGGGATCACTTCGCTGTTGCTGCTGCTGCTCGTGCCGCAGGTCACGCTGGCGCTGATCGCGCTGCTGGTCGTGCCGTTCACGCTGGTTGCGACGTTCGGCGCGATGGCGCTTGCCGGGGTCGGGATCACGATGCTGACCTCGGTGCTGCCGACGCTGTTGATGGCGATGGCGGTCGCCGATGGTGTGCACATGGTCCAGCGCTTCCTCGAGGAGCGCCGCGCCGGGCACGAGCCGCGCGTCGCGGCCGAACGCACGCTGGCCGCGCTGCTGTGGCCTTGCCTGTTGACGTCGCTGACGACGATCACCGGGTTCCTGTCGCTGACGCTGACCGACAACCCGGACCTGCGCGATCTCGGTCTGTTCGCTGCGCTCGGGATGGCGGCGGCGTATCTGTACACCGTCGTCGTCGTGCCGGCGGCGCTGGCCTCGGTGCACGCACTGCCGCGCCGCCGACCGCTGCCGCTCGTCGCGTGGACGACCGCGGCGGCGACGCGGCTCGTGCTCGGGCCGCGCTGGCGCGTGTTGGTGCCGACCGCCGCGCTGCTGCTGCTCGCCGGCGCCGGGATCCTGCGCCTCGAGCAGGACAGCCGGTTGCACGACGACCTCTGGCAGGACTCGCGCGTCGTGCAGGACATCGCGTGGTACGAGCGCAACTTCATCGGGATGATGCCGGGCGAGGTTCTCGTCGAGGCAAAGGGCACGCTCGACGAGCCGCAGGCGCGCGCCGAGTTCGCGCGCCTGGTCGCGTGGCTCGAACAGCAGCCGGGCGTCGACCGGACGCTGTCCTGGCAGGATCTCGCGCAGGATGGCGGGATCCTGGCGTTCGGGCCGGTCGCGCAGCTCGCCGGGTTGTTGAGCGCCGACCGGCAGCGCGCGCGTGTGCTGATGTTCCGCCAGGACGTCGGGCTGCGTGAGGTGCTGGCATTTGCCGAGCAGGTGCGCGCGCATGCGGAGCAGCTGCGCCACATCGAGGCGCGGCCGGTCGGCGTGCAGTGGATCGCGAGCCGGCTCGTCGACGAGCTGACGACGGACCTGGGGCGCTCGTTCGCCGGGACGTTCGCGACGATCCTGATCCTGACGATGCTCTGGTTCCGAAGCATCCGGGCCGCGATCGTGGCGGTGGTGCCGAACCTGCTGCCGCTCGTGTTGACGCTCGGCCTGATGGGATGGAGCGGGATTCCGCTGCGACCACTGACGGCGATCACGTTCTGTGTCACGTTCGGTCTCGCCGTCGACGACACGATCCATCTCCTGGCGCGGTGGCGCGAAGAGCGTCGCGCCGGCCGTCCGCGCGCCGCAGCGCTCACCACGATGCTCGAAGCCGCCGGCCGTCCGGTCGTGATCACGACGCTGCTGCTGCTGACCGGGTTCGGCACGATCCTGACCGGTAGCTTCCGCGGCACGTTCCAGTTCGGCCTGCTGACCGGCACGGCGCTGCTCGCCGCGATGGCCGGCGCCATGCTGCTGCTGCCGATCGGCTTGCGCGGCAGGGGGACCCGCACCTGATGTTGCGTGCCGCGATGCACGGTCTGCTCTTGCTGTTGGCCGCCTGCGGCGCGCGGGCGCCGGCGCCGGAGCCACCGCTGGCGGCGGCGGGGCTCGCGCAGCAGCTGCGCGAACAGCATCGCGCGCAGGCGCACGCCTGGCCGCAGACGCGCGAGGAAGCAGCACAGCTCTGCGCACATCCGCAGGTCCTGCTCGCTGGCTCCCGCGCCCCCGCGCCGCCGCTCGCCGAGGACGTGGCGGCGCGGTTGCGGCTGCACGTCGAGACCGGCGGACGGTTGCTGCTGCTCGGCAGCGCCGCCGCGTACGCACACCGGCTCGGCGTCGAACCGACCGCGCCGGATCGCAACGAACAGCTGCGTTGGGGCTACGACGACCGCACGCTGCTCGGCACCCTGGAGCTCGCGCTGCAGTTCGAGCCGGATGCTGCGGCGCCGGCAGCCGGGCTGGAGCCCGGTGCTGCGATCGCGGGGGGGGCCGCACCGGTATTGGCGTTGGTCGGCTGGCGCGAGCGCACACCGGAGCGTGGCCGCGTGTTGGCGCGGCTGGCCGAGCGGCGCGATGGTGCCGGCATCGTGCTCCCCGACGGCGTGTTGGTGCGCTGGCAGCCAGGCGAAGGAGAGCTCGTCGCACTCGGCGTCTTACCCCAGCCGGAGCGCTGGCCGGCTGCGGCACGCCTGCTGCGCAACCTGCTCGACCTGCGCGACCTCGGCTTCGCAATCGCGCCGGAGCCTGCGCGCCATGAGCCGGCCGCGTTGCCGCCGCTCGATGTGCGGGTGTTCCCGGGTCGCCATCCGGCGCCGCTGTGGGGCTTCTGCACCACGGCGAACGAAGGGCGCGCAGCGCGCACGCCGATCGCGCCGGATCAGCTGGCGCGGGAAGCGATCGCGGCGCCGGCGCGCGCCGGTGCATCGCTCGCGCTGTTCCATCTGCAGGACGGCGAGCTCGGCTTTCCGCTGGCCTGGCCGACGACCGATCCGATCGCGCGACCACACGGATTCCGCGCGCACGTGCAGTGGCCGTCGTGGGGTTGGCCGACGCTCGGGCAGCTCGCGGCCGCGGCGCATACGCGCGGACTCGCGGCGATGCTGCGCATCGCTCCGGCGCCGGTGCACGGGGGTCAGCCGGTCGAACAGCTCGCTGCCTGCAAGTGGCTCGCGCGCTGCGGCCTCGACGTGCGCGCGCTCGGGCCCGCCGCGCTCGATGGACTGCTGCTCCCGCCCGGCCTGGCAGCGCTCGAGTTCCTGCCGTCGCTGCTCGCGCCGTACCAGCCGCAGCACCTGCTGTTCGCCGGCGAACCGGCCGGCGCCGTGACCGGCGTGCTCGACATGCAGAGCGGGCGTCCGCGCGGGCTGCCGTGGTCCGGACGCAGCGATCGTTGGCGCGACACCGCGCACGACGACGCATTGCCGGTCGCGTTGCTCGATGCCGATCTGCATGCGAGCGGCGCGTATCCGGACTGGCTGCTGCTGCAGGTGCAGGACTTCGTTCGGCGGCGCGAAGGGGAGGCTGCATTGCTGTGGCGCGGTGTGGCGCCGGATCAGCTGCCGGAAGACCTGATGCCGTACGTCCTCGGCAGTTCGCTCGCCCCGCTGGATGGTGCGTTCGCGCTGCGGCTGCTCGCGACCGGGCGCGACGGCTGGTGCGATCTGCTCGCGCGACGATTGCCGGCGGCGCCGGCCGGATTCGGTCCGGAGAGCGAGCTGCCGGCAGCAACGGCAGTGCTGCAGAAC
Source organism: uncultured candidatus Brocadiaceae bacterium (assembly GCA_964483245.1). Classification (GTDB taxonomy): domain Bacteria; phylum Planctomycetota; class UBA1135; order UBA1135; family UBA2386; genus CAZABP01. The sequence continues at coordinate 13,318 of CAZABP010000061.1, forward strand.
AACCACTTCCGGCTGCACGGCAGTGGGGGACCGCTGTGGTTCGATCCGGGTGGACGCGCGCGGCTGCGGCGCGACGACGCCGCCTGCGTGCCGATCGCGGCGAGCTTCCTGCAGACGCGGATCCGCGGCGTGCGGCCGCGGCCGGAGATGGCGCAGATCGCCGCGATCGACTTCACGGGCGGGCGGCCGCGCGAGGCTGGTGATTACGGCCAGGTCGTGCAGGTGCGCGGTGAGGAGCGCGGCGCCGGTCGCACGCCGGCGCGGCTGCAGCGCGGCGCCGTGCCGCATTGGCCGCGCCGGGTCGAGTTCGAGTTCACCGCGCCGGCCGGGGCATACGAGCTGGAGCTCGGCCTGCGCGGGCTCGATGGTCCGGGAATCGTCGAGCTGTGGGCGCATGGCGAACGCACGCAGCTCGTGGCGTTCCAGCTCGGCGGGGACCGCCAGCGGATCGCGTTCGACGCCATCGAGTCCGGTTCGCAGCAGCTCGCGCTCGAAGTCGTCGAAGGGGGCGCCGTCGCGCTCGACGTCTGCCGCGTGCAGCGCTCCGGCGACCTCGCACGCGTGGCGCGGATCCTCGAGCCTGGCGGCCATCGCGCCGTGCTGGAGGAGCGCACCAGTTCTTCCGCGTTCCGTGAGACCGCGCGCTGGACGACGCATGCAGATCTGCCCGGTCTGCTCTGGGAGGTCGAAGTGCTCGGTTGCGATCGCGGCCTGCAGGTGCAGCGTGAGTTGCAGCTCGCCGGTTACACGCGCCTGCTGCGCGCGCACGAAGCTGCCGATGCGCTCGCGTCCCCGTTCGTGTTGCAGGCCGAAGACCCGCGCCTGCCACCGCTCGCCGTGCTGCCGCTCGCGCTGCCGGCGAACTTGCGTGTTGCATTCACGCCGGAACGGCTCGTGTTGACCGGATCACCGCAGTCCAAGGAGCGCCTCGCGATCGGTTTCCTGTGGTTGCGCGATCAGAGCCTCGACCACTGGGAGTCCCTGCTGCCGTGGTGGCGCGAGATCCTGACTCCTCCCGTGTTGGAGCTCGGTGAAGCCGGCCGCGCGCAGTTCGCGGCAAAGCTCCCGTTCGCGGCACCGCGCGTCGTGCGCGTGCTGTCGCCGGCGCGCGACGCGTATCTCGTGCGCGAGGGGACGCACTGGCTGACGCGCGGCGCGCAACCGGCCGCGGCTGGTGGGGACTGGGTGCGCTTCTACACCCCGGCCGAGGCCGATGCCGAGCTGTGCACCGGTGCTGCGCGCGCGGCCAGCATCCGGCCCGGCCCGGGTGCTGCGCATCTGCTCGCGCTCGCAGCACCGGACGCCGGCTCCGTGCGCGCCTCACGGCTCACGCCCGACCCGCTGCTCGTGCCGTCGGTGCAGTTCCCGACCGCATTCGATCGCGTGCGCATCGATGGTGAGCCTTGGGACTGGTTCGATGGACCGCTCGTGTTCCTGCCGGGCGGCCGCGAGTCGTGCCGGATCGAGACGCTGCGTGGGGAACCGCCGCGTGCGCGCCTCGCCCGCACCGACGCCGACGTACGCACGTGCCGCTACGACGCGCAGCAGGCACTGCTCGAGATCTTCACGCGTGCGCGCGACGGCCGCACGGAGGGGGCGCTGCACACGGCGTGGATCGTCGGCCCGGAGCCGGTCGCGCTGGATGGCTGTGAGCGAATCGACGCCGCCGAGCTGCGCCACCCACCCGATGAGGCGCAGGCGCTCGCGTCGCGCGGGTTCCTGGTGCGCTTCGCGCCGGGGCTCGTGCGGATCCGGTTCGCACGCTAGCCCGCTCGCAGCCGGTCAGCTAAGAGATCCGTTGCCGTCCCGGAGTCGTCCCCATCCCGCTGCTCGAACTGCTGCTGATCTTCGCGCTCGTTCTGCTGAACGGGCTGCTGGCTGGTGCCGAGATCGCCGTGGTGTCGATGCGCCGCTCGCGGGTCCGCGAGCTCGTCGACGAAGGGAACCGGCGTGCCATCGCCGTCGAAGGGCTGCGCGCCGATCCGGAGCGGTTCCTCGCGACGGTGCAGATCGGGATCACCGTCGTCGGCGCCGGCGCCGGCGCGCTCGGTGGCGTCACGCTGGCCGCCGACCTCGCGCCGGCGATCGCGTGGATCCCCGGGCTCGAGACGGTGGCGCCGCAGCTCGCCGTGCTGCTGGTCGTCGTGCTGGTGTCGTATCTGTCGCTGGTGCTCGGCGAGCTGGTGCCGAAGTCGCTGGCACTCCGTTCTTCGGAGCGCTACGCGCTGCTGGTCGCGCCGACGCTGCTGCGCCTGTCGCGCGCGATGCGCCCGATCGTCTGGTTCCTGACCGCGTCGTCGAACGTCGTGTTGAAGCTGTTCGGCGACCAGACGACGTTCACCGAGGCGCGCATGTCCGGCGAAGAGGTGCGGCAGCTCGTCGAGGATGCGGCGCGGGCCGGCGCCGTCTCCGCCGGTGCCGGCGAGATCGCGACGCGCGCGATCGAGTTCGGCGACCTGCGCGCAGGTGACGTCATGGTGCACCGGCGGTTCGTCGTCGCGCTGCCGGTCGACGCCAGCGAGGCGCAGGTGCGCGCGGCCCTGATGCGCGACGGCCATCGGCGGCTGCCGATCTACGACGGTTCGATCGACAACGTGATCGGCTACCTGAGCTGGCGCGACGTCGTCGAGAAGCTGTGGGACCGCGCGCCGATCGATGTCCGCGAGCTGATGCGGCCGGTGTACCTGGTGCCGGAGTCGATGCCGGCGCCGGCCTTGCTCGAGTCGATGCAGGACCGCCGCGTACACATCGCGGTCGCGCTCGAAGAGCACGGCGGGATGGCCGGCATCGTGACGCTCGAAGACCTGCTCGAAGAGCTGGTCGGGGAGATCACGAGCGAGCACCACCGCGAGCAGCCGGCGGCGATCACGCGCGAAGAGGGTGGCGCCTGGCTGGTGCAGGCGCTGCTGCCGGTGCGCGACGTCAGCCGCGAGCTCGGGATCGAACTGCCGGAGTCGGAGAGCTCGACGACGATCGGCGGCCTCTGCACGGAGCTCGCCGGCGCGCGGATTCCGCACAAGGGGGAGACCTTCACGACCGAGGACGGGGTCCGTCTCGAGATCGTCGAAGCGAGCCCGCGCCGCGTGCGCGTGGTGCGGATCCACGTGCCTGCGCCGCCCCCGGCTTGAGCCGCCGCACGCGCGCGGCTGTAGTGCGTGATCGGTGGACCGACCGGTCACGATCGCGGGATTCCTGGCTTCGCTCCGGCGCGCGCGGCGCTGGTTCGGCATCGCGGCAGCGCTCGCCGGACCGCTGCTCGCGCTGCTGCTCGGCTGGTTGATCACCGGCTTGCTGCCGGCGTGGCGTCCGTTCGATGTCGGGCTGCGCACCTGGCTGCTGCTCGGGATGGGACCTTGGCTGTTGATCGAGCTCGTGCGCGCCTGGCGCCGCCAGAAGCAGGTCGACGTCGAGTTGGACCACGCACTCGGGCTGCGCGACGGGCTCGCGACGTGGTCGTCGTTCGTGCGCACGCCGGTGCAGCAGCAGCCGATGTTCGGCTGGCTCGAGGAGGACCTCGAAGCGCGGATCGACCGCCTGCCGGCGCAGCGCCTCGCCGCGGCGAAGCGGATGCGCCTCGGTCCGTTGCGCTACCTGCTGCCGCTCGTGGTGCTGCTGCTGCTGTTGCAGGAGTTCGCACCGCTGCCGCCGCGGCTGCCGGCGCCGAGGGGACCGAGCAGCGGGGCCGGCGGAGGCGGCGAACAGGAGGGTGGCGGCGGCACGCCACAGCAACAGTTGCAGCCGCCGCAGCCGCAGCCTTCCCCTGCGGAGCCGAAGCCGCAGCCGGAGCAGCCGCGCGAACCGGATCCGCAACCGGACCCGGAGCCACCGGCAGATCCCAAGCCGCTGCTGCAGCAGCCGGTCGAGGACCAGGTCGTCCTGCCGGAGTTCATCGGCGACGGGCCGACGCGGCGTGCGCTCGCGCCGGTCGCGGAGCTCGCGCAGGGTGGTGGGGCGGCGGCTGCTGGCGGCAGGCGCGACCAGCCGCCGCCGCTGCCCGGCACACCGGAGTTCGAGCACGCACGCGAGGAGGCGTTGCGCTCGCGGCACGTGCCGCCGGCCGAGCGTCCGTTCGTGCGCAGCTACTTCGAGGCGCTGGCGCAGCGCGGCCGATGAAGCAGGCCTTCCCGCCGGCATTCCGCGAGCTGGTCGTGCGGCTGCTGCGCGCCGTGCCGCGCGTGCGCGGCGAGCGCGCGCAGGAGGGGCGCACGCGTCGCCACGTGCTCTCGTCGTCCGGCACGTTCGCCGGCCATCGCGCCTACACCAGTGGTGAGGATCTGCGCTTCGTCGACTGGAACGCCGCTGCGCGCACCGGCGAGCTGATCCTGAAGGTGCTCGAGGACGACGACCGCCGCACGATCACGGTCATGCTCGACACGTCGGCCAGCATGACCTGCGGCACGCCGCCGCGCTGGCGCGCCGCGCTGCGGCTCGCGGCGATCGCCGGTGGCCTCGCGCTCGCGCGCCTGGACGGCGTGCTCGTGATCCGCGGCGCCGAGCGCGGGCAGCGGCTGGCCGGCGTCGGCGCCCTGCCGCGGCTGTACGAGCTGCTCGACTCGGCACCGGTGCGCGACGTGTCGCCGCGCGCGTTCGCCGAGGCGGTGCTGTCGCAACGCGGCCCCGGCCGCATCATCTGGATCAGCGACTTCGCCGAGCCGCCGGCGTTCGAGCCGGCGCTCGCCTGGCTCGCGCGCCGCCATCTGCGCGTCGTCGGGCTGCTGCCGATGCTGGCCGACGACGAAGCGCCGGAGCTCGGCGGGTTCGTGCGGCTGCGGGATCCGGAGCTCGGCACCGAGGAGGTCATGCCGGTCGATGCGCCGCTCCGCGCGGCGATGGTCGAAGAGCTGCGCGCGCTCCGTCGCGCGCAGGACCGTGCGTTCGCCGACGCCGGCCTTCCGCTGGTGCGTTTTCCGGTGCCGCCGGAGGGGGACTTCCGCGTCTCGAGCTGGATCCGACCGTGGACTTCGCGGGTCTGACGCATCCGGAGCTGCTGTGGTGGCTGCTGCTGCTACCGGTGTTGTGGTGGCTGCATCGACCGCCGCGGCCGCGGCGCGTCGTGACGACGCCGTATCTCGCGCTGTGGCGGCGCGCGCAGCAACGTCTGCGGCGCCGCCCGCACCGGCTGCGCTGGTTGCGGTTGCTGTTGATGTTGTTCGCGGCGGCCGCGACCGTATTGGCGCTGGCCGGGCTGCGTCTGGGTGGGCAGCACGGGGCCCGGGCGCTGGTCGTGCTGCTCGATACGTCGGCCAGCATGCAGGCAGGGGGCGCGGACCAGCGCGCGCGGCGTCAGGTCGCCGAGGTGACAGCGGCGCTGCCGGAGGGGATCGAGACTGCGCTCGTCGAGCTCGGGGACGGGATGCGGCTGCGCCCCGGGCCGGCGTCGACCTGGTTCGCCGAATGGCCGCAGGCGGCCGGAACCGGCCGTGACTGGGGGGTCTGGATCGCCAGTCTCGCGCGCGAGGGGACGGCGCTGTGGACGCTGACCGACGGGCGCGGGCCGAGTCCCCCGCCGGATGCCGGCGCGCTGACGCTGCTCGATGGCCCGTCCGACAACTTCGCGATCACGGCGCTCGAGGTCGAGGACGCCTGGCCGCTGCCCACCGTGACCGCGCGCGTGCAGGTCACGGCGTTCACGCGTGATGCCGGCGAAGTCACGCTGCGTGTCGCCGGCGGGGTCGCGGCGGTTGAGCCGCGGAAGCTGGGGTCGAAGGCCGGCGAGACGCAGCTCGTCGAGTGGACCCTCGAGCGCGCCGCCGGTGGCGAGGTGCGGTTCCTGCTCGGTGGTGGGGATGCGTTGGCCCTCGACGACGTTGCCGCAGTCCGGATCCCGCCGCCGCCGCCCCGCGACGTCGCGGTGCTGGCCGACGCCGAGGCCGGACCGTGGATCGGCGCCGCCGCCGAAGTGTTGGCGACGGCGACCGGCGGTCGCGTCGTCAGTGCCGACGGGGCGGCCGAGGCAGGCTTCGTGTTGGTCGAGGGGGGCGTGTTCGCGCAGGAGCCGGGGACGCTGCGGTTCGTGACGTTCGGGACGCGGCGGGACGGGACGCGCGAGCTGGAGCGCAGCGATCTGCTCGAGCATCCGGTCGTCGTCGATTGGGACCGGGAGCATCCGATCACGGCTGGGCTCGACCTGTCGGATCTGCGCGTGCGGTCCGCGCTGGCGGCACTGCTGCCGCCGGGGCGGGTCCTGATCCGCGGTGAGGCGGGACCGCTGGCGGTGTGGGTGGACGGGCCGCAGTTCCCGTCGTTGCACTTCCAGTTCCGGCTTTCCGACACCAACCTGCCGCTGCTCCCGGCATTCCCGCAGCTGCTGCGGCGGGCGTATGCGCATGCGTTCGGCGCCGGGCCGGCGCCGGTCGCACGGGGGCTGCTGTCGGCGGCGGAGTCCGACCTGCGGCGGGTCGGACCGCCAGCCGAGTCGCGGCCGCTGCCACCGTTCGCCGAGCCGGGGCAGAGCCTGGTGCTTCCCCTGCTGCTGGCGGCGCTGGCGGCGCTGGTGCTGCGCGTCTACGTGTGACGCGGCGGCTCGTGCCGCGCGCGCGGGCCCGCGGGCAAGGGCCAGGCCCGCCTCCAGGCTTGCACGACCGGGACCGACTCCCTACAAACCTCCGCCCCTTCCCGCGCCGCGGCGGTCTCGTCGCGCGGGCCCTTCGACTGGAGTCGCAGATGACGATCGGAATCCTGGGCAAGAAGCTCGGAATGACGCAGCTCTTCCAAGAGGACGGCACCGTCGTCCCGGTCACGATCGTGCAAGCGGGGCCCTGCCACGTCCTGCAGGTGAAAGTCAAGGACGTCGCCGAGCTGCCGGACGAGCAGCGGCTCGCGGTCGACAACCTCGGGCGCAAGCGCGGCAAGACCGAGCGGCCGCGCCGGGCAGACGGGTATTACGCCGTCCAGCTCGGGTTCGACGACGCGCGGCTCGAGAGCCAGCCAGGCGCGCGTGACAAGCGGATCAAGCGCAAGCGGACTTCGCAGGCCGCGATCGGCCACGCCAAGAAGGCGGACACCGCGCCCAAGCGCTACGTGCGCGAGTTCCGCTACGAGGAGATGCCGCCGCTGAAGCAGGGGGACGTCGTGACGATCGACGTGCTCGAGGGTCTCAAGCACATCGACGTCGTCGGGACCACGAAGGGGCGTGGCTTCACCGGCACGATCAAGCGGCACAACTTCCACCGCCAGCCGATGTCGCACGGCAACAGCAAGCACCACCGCAAGGTCGGTGGCATCGGGCGGCAGTATTCGATCAGCAAAGGCGTGCCGAAGGGCAAGAAGATGTGCGGCCACTACGGCGTCGAGCGCGTCACCGTGCAGGCGCTCGAGCTGGTCAAGATCGACAAGGATCGCAACCTCGCCTATGTCCGCGGCGCGATCCCCGGCCACCGCGACAGCTACGTCACGCTGACCAAGTCGAGCAAGGTGTTCCTCGAGCGCGTGGGTCCGGCCAGCAAGGCCAAGAAGAAGAAGTGAGCTGACGATGGCGAAGTCCAGGCGCAAGTCGGGGAGCTGCACGCGCGGCCGGTTCAAGCGCAAGAAGCTCGGCAAGGGTTGGGCGACGCAGCGCAGGACGCCGCGCCCGCCGGCGCCGAAGCCGGAAGAGCCCGCGCCCGCTGCTGCGGCCGGCTGAGCCGGGCGCCGCATGGGCGCCGGCACGGAAGTCGACCTGATCGTCGTCGGCGCCGGCGCCGCCGGATTGATGGCGGCGACCATCGCCGCCGCGCGCGGCCGGCGCGTCGTGCTGCTCGAGAAGAACCGGCGCGCAGGGTTGAAGGTGCTGATCAGCGGCGGTGGCCGCTGCAACCTGACCACCACCAAGCAGGGCGAGGCGCTCGAGCGTGAGTTCGGTGCGCGGCGCGGGCGGTGGCTGCGGCATGCGCTGCGGTCGTTCCCACCGCGCGAGCTGTGCGCGCTGGTCGAGGCCGGCGGCGTGCCGCTGCAGGAGGAGGATCTCGACAAGATCTTCCCGGTGTCGGGGCGCGCGGCCGACGTGCTCGGCGTGTTCGTGCGCGGTGCTGCGAGTGCCGGCGTCGCGCTGCGCTACGAGTCGCCGATGCGGGACGTCGCCTGGCGCGAGGGGCAGTTCCACGTCGATGGGCTCGCCGCGCCGCGGCTCGTGCTGGCGACCGGCGGACTGAGCTATCCCAAGACCGGCGCGACCGGCGATGGGTATCCCGTGTGCGCGCGGTTCGGGCACCGGATCGTGCCGGGGGTGCCCGCGCTCGCGCCGCTCGCCGTCGACGCGGACTGGGTGCGCGACCTGGCCGGCATCGTCGTCGATGCACGGCTGACGCTGCGCGCGCCGGATGGACGCGAGCTGCGGGCGCGCCGGCGGCCGACGCTGTTCACGCACAAGGGCCTGTCCGGCCCGGCGCCGATGGATCTCTCCGGAGACGTCGAGGAGCACGGCGGCGGCTGCACGCTCGAGCTCGACTTCGTGCCGGATCTGACGCACGAAGAGCTCGGCCGCCTGCTCGACGACGCGTGCCGCGAAGCGCCGCGCAAGGACGTCGCGCATCTGCTGCCCGGGCTGCTGCCCGAACGCCTGCGCGTCGCGCTGAGCCGGCTCGCCGGCGCCGGCGTGCGCGCCGCCGAGCTCTCGCGCGCCCAGCGCCACGAGCTGCTGCTCGCCTGGAAGCGCGCGCGCCTGCGCATCGACCGCAGCCTTGGCTTCGCCCACGCCGAAGTCACGCGCGGCGGCGTCGCGCTCGACGAAGTGGATCCCCGCACCATGCAGTCCAAGCTCCGCCCCGGCCTGTTCCTGTGCGGCGAGCTCCTCGACGTCGACGGCCCGATCGGCGGGTTCAACTTCCAGGCTGCGTTCGCCACCGGTCGGATCGCCGGCCTGCACGCAAGCGGTACACCAGGTGTCTGACACGCACGCGGCGGCTATCGGTACACCAGATCTCTGAGATGCACCCCGTCACTTACCGCGAAAGATTCCCCGCGAAGCGGTACACGGCGTCTCAGAGACACAGTCCGTCAGTTCGCGTGCGAAAGCGAACAGCGTGCGCACCGTGCGCGGTGCTGCTGCTCGCTGCGTCGTGCCGAGAACCGGCGGCGGTGGCGGAGCCGGCGGTGCCGCTCGCGCGCGCGGATGCGCAAGCCGAGCTGCAGTTCCGCCAGGATCCGCGGTGGCTCGGCGCCGACGCGGCGCTGACCGTGCCGCTCGATGCGCAACGCACGCTGTGGCTGTTCGGCGATTCGTTCGTCGCGCTGGATCGACCGGGTGATCGCCGCGGGTCGAAGATGGTGCGCAACAGCGTCGCAACTCAGGACGGGCTGGATCTGCACGCGGCTGCCCTGCGGTTCCACTGGCGGCGCGCGGCGGATGGCGCCGCTGCATCGTTCTTCCCCGAGGACGGCGCGCGATGGTTCTGGCCCGGGCATGGGATCCGGCTCGGCGAGGGTCCGCTCGTGCTGTTCCTGTACGGGATCGTCGCGACGCCCGGCGTCGGACTCGGATTCGACGGGGATGGGTATGCGCTCGCCGTCGTCGAGGATCCTGAGCAGGCCGCGGGCACCTGGCAGCCGCGCAGGGTCGAAGGCCCGCCGCTGCCGTTCGACGCGGTGCCTGCGTCGGCGGTCGTGCGGGATGGCTCGCACGTCGTCGCCGTCGCGATCCGGCAGCGCGGCGTGCACGCCGGCGCGCTGGTCCGCTACGAGGCGGCGGCGCTCGCGCGCGGGGACCTGCTTGGCGCGCAGTGGTGGTGCGGCAGTGCCCGCGGCTGGGTCGCGACGGCCGAAGTCGGCGCGTCCGGACCGACCTGGGTGCTCGACGACGCTGGTGCCGAGTGTTCGCTGCACTGGGAGCCGCGCCTGCAGCGCTGGCTGCACGTTGCGAGCTACGGGTTCGGTGCCAGCACGATCGGCGTGCGCACGGCTGCCACGCTGACCGGACCGTGGTCGACGGCGCGCATGATCCATCGCCCGCCCGAGTCCGACCGACCGCGGCCGTTCGTCTATGCGGCCAAGGCGCATCCGGAGCTGCGCGGGCCGCGGCCCGACGATCTCGTCGTGACGTATGCGACGAACAGCTTCGAGTTCGCCGACCTGTTCGACGAGGACGGGCAGCGCACGCTCTACTGGCCGCGTTGCGTGTTGGTCGACCTCGCGCAACTGCGGTGAACCATGGCTGATCCCGGACCGATCACGATCCGCACCGAGCTGCGCCCCGAGGATCCGACGCAGATCGTCGAGTTCCATGCGCGTGTGTATTCGCAGGAGTACGGCTTCGATCGTTCGTTCGCCGACTACGTCGCCGGCCCATTGCACGAGTTCGCGCGGCGCCCGCACGCGCGCCAGCGCATCTGGATCGCCGAGGGTGGCGACCAGCTCGCCGGCTGCATCGCGATCGTGCGCGCCGATCCGCAGACTGCGCAGCTCCGCTGGTTCCTGGTCGATCCGGCTCGTCGTGGCGTCGGACTCGGCACGCGTCTGGTGCGCGAGGCGGTCGAGTTCTCGCGCGCCGCCGGTTACGCGCGGATCATCCTGTGGACCGAGAGCGTGCTGACCGCAGCGGCGCGGCTGTATCGCGCCGCCGGGTTCGAGCTGGTCGAGCAGCGCACGGGTCGCCGGTGGGGGGTCGACGTGGTCGAGGAGATGTACGCGTTGTGCTTCCCGGGCACGCCGGGTACGAGCGCGGGTCATCCCGGACAGGACTGAAACCGCAGTGGTCGAAGGGCAGTTCGAAGCGCAACTCCTCGGCATGAGCCCGACCGCAAAGATCGGATTCGGCGCGGCGCTTGCGCTCGTCTGCGGCATCGCCACGGTCGGGTTGTGGGAGGCCGGTTGGTTCTGGGGACTCACCCTGTTCGGCTTCTGCGGCGGGCTCGCCTCGCTCGGCATCGGTTGGCGCGAGCGCCAGCGCGAGCAGGCGTTCACCGCCGAACTCGCCCGCGCCAAAGCCGAGTGGTCTTCTCTCGAGCGCGACCTGCGCGCTGCACGGCTTTCTGGCGGAAGCCCGACCCGCATCCTGCAGCAGCGCGGCTACCGCGAATACCACATCCGGCGCTGGATCTTGCGCGAGTTGCAGCTCGAGCCGTGACCAATGGACCAGAGACTCCCCATGCAACCTGATGGCCGACCACCTCCGCGCGTCTACCCGGAGCTGACGCCTCAGCTCGGCGATGCGTGGCGCGCCGTGATGCCGAGCCACTGCGGTCGTCTCGAGTATCGACCATGCAGCGTGCATCTCGCGGACGGCAGCACCGAGGACTGCGTCTATGTCATGCATGCGCAGATGTACATCTCGCAGTGGGGTGTCTGGCCGGATCAGGACAGTTGGAAGCAGAACGTTCCGATCGAGCGGGTCGTGTCTCTACGCGAGAGCCCGTACCGCCTGCCTGCCCACATCGCAGACCAAATCTATGGCTTCGGCGAGACCGGCATGGGTTACATCGCCTTCACGCTCATCTTCGCAGACGGAACGACAGCGAAATACGCGCCGGGCGATGCGGTCGACTTCGTGGAACTGCCAGAGGGCAAGAGTGCTTCGGAGATCGTGTCCGTCGAGCCACATGGAGGCGGCCCCGTGTGCCCCACGAACCGAGGCATCCGCTACGCGTGGTGTCTGTTCGGTCGCGCAGACGACGTCCGGTGATGCGTAGCGGTCGCGGGTAGACCGCTGCGCAGGTGTCTCCTTGGAAACTGGTCATACGTCCCGTCGGTGAACGTCGCCGCCGCAGCGGCGCCAAGTCCGCCGGTTTCGCGGCGTTGTGGTCGCCGCGTCGCGGCGGTGAGAGAACTGACGCCCGGCGTACCGTTCGCCGACTACGTCGCCGGCCCGTTGCACGAGTTCACGCGGCGTCCGCCCGCGCGCCAGCGCATCACGAGCTCGCCGGCTGCATCGCGATCGTGCGCGCCGATCCGCAGACCGCGCAG
>CAZABP010000062.1:0-24917 GCA_964483245.1 uncultured candidatus Brocadiaceae bacterium
AGCGGTAGTACTCGTCGATCGTGATCCGCTCGCCGGGGCGATACGGCGACTCGAACCACTTGCGGATCCCGAGCGAACCGTCCGGGTCCACACGCCAGCTCAGCGCGATCCAGAACTCGTCCTCTTCCCAGACCTCGCCCGGGTTCGCCTGCCAGGTCCACTCGACCTGCTTCCCCTGGCGCGCGAGCCACGTGCGGTGCACCGGCTGGCGGAAGCCGATCCAGGTCGCGGCGTGCGTCTCCTGGCTCATCAGGTCGTGCCGCTCGGTCGCGACGCCCATCGGCAGCACGTAGTCGGCCCAGCGCGCCGTCTCGCTCCAGGTTGGCGTCAGCGCGGCGTGCAGCCCGAACAGCGCTTCGTTCTGCAGCGCTTCGACCCAGACCATGCCGTCCGGATTGGTCCAGACCGGGTTGTAGACGCGCGTGAAATAGACGTCGACCTTGCCGCGGCCGTCCAGCAGCAGGTGCGGCAGCAGGAACGACAGCTCGTGGTGCGCGAGCGGCCATTCCCGCGGATACAGCAGCTCGCTCCACACCTGCTGCGGTGGGGGGACTGCGAATGGCTTGGCGACGAACTTGTTGGCGCCGGCCGGATTCGTGCCGCCGGGTGAACCGACGGCGCCGACCAGCACCGACACGAACTGGAGGCAGCGTGCGACCTGCCAACCCCCTTCGTTGCCGCTCGCCGTGTTGCGCCAGACATGCGCGGCGAAGCGCGAGCCGGCGGCGGCGATCTCGCGCGCGAGCTGCGTGATCTGCGCGGCCGGGAGACCCGTGATCGACGCGACGTGGTCGGGGGTCGCGTACGCGTACTGCTGCGTCAGGCCGGTGAGGAACTCGTCGAACGTCCCGCCGCTCCGCCCGTGCGCCGCGAGCCAGCCGCGCCAATCGACCCAGTCCGCCAGGAACTTCGCGTCGAACCGCCGCTCCTGCAGGATCACCTGCGCGAATCCGAGCAGCATCAGCGCCTCGGTGCCCGGCCGCGGCGCCAGCCAGTGATCCGCCATGCTCGCCGTGTTCGACAGCCGGATGTCGACGACCGCGAGCTTCGCCCCCTGCTGCTTGCCGTCGATGATCCGCTGCGCGTGCGGGTTGAAGTAGTGCCCGGTCTCGAGGTGGCTCGAGATCAACAGGATGAACTTCGCGTGCTCGTAGTCCGGCGACGGCCGGTCGTGCCCCGACCAGAGCGTGTAGCCCAGGCGTGCCGACGCCGAGCAGACGTTCGTGTGCGAGTTGTGCCCGTCGACGCCCCAGGCCTGCAGCACGCGGTCGATGTAGCCGTCGTGGCCCGGACGGCCGACGTGGTACATCACCTCTGTGCGGCGGCCCTCCACGATCGCGGCGCGGATCCGCGCGGCGAACGTGTCGAGCACCTCGTCCCAGGTCGTGCGCTCCCACTGCCCGCTGCCGCGTGGGCCGACGCGCTTGAGCGGGTACAGGATCCGGTCCGGATCGTGGACCTGGTTCAGCGTCGCCGGGCCCTTCGCGCAGTTGCGCCCGCGCGAGCCGGGGTGGTACGGGTTGCCCTCGAGCTTGCGGATCTCGCCGTCCGCGCGGTCGACGTACGCGACCAGGCCGCAGGCAGCCTCGCAGTTGAAGCAGATCGTGGGGACCAGCGCGTAGTGCTTCTCGACGCGGCGCGGCCAGGCCTTCGCGTCGTACTCGACCCAGTCGTCCCAGCGCTCCGGCGGTGGGAACGAGGCGAGCGGAGTCACGGTGATGCCGGGGGGGAGCGGCGCTTGGGCGGACATCGGCGACGGATGCTAGCGCGCAAGCGCGTCAGCGCGCGCGCCGCAAGGTCACTTCGAGCTCGGTGTCGAACACCCAGCGTTCCGGACACGGGAGCCGCGTCGTCACGAAGCCATCGGCGCGCAGCCGCAGCACCGCGTGCTCCCCGTGCAACGGGACCGCGATCGCGGCGTAGCCGTCGCTGGCGGTCGTCCCGCTGCCGAGCAGCAACGGGGCCGTCAGCCGGCGGTCGTCCTCCAGCAGAGCGCGGCGCTCGAGTGCCGGTGCGTCCGGTGCGCACTCTCCCTCCGGTAGATCGATGCACTCCACCGTGGCGCCGGCGATCGCGTCACCCTGCTCGTCGCGCGCGACAACGTTGATCGCCAGCATCGGGTCGAGCGTGACCGTCACCGACTCCTCGCGGTCGTCGATGTCGACCCAGGTCCGGCGCGACAGGCGTGCACCAGGATCGAACGGAAGCACCAACAGCCGGTAGCGGCCGGGCGCCAGGCTCGGCCAGTTGAGCACCGGATCAGCCGAGATCCGCGGCTGCCCGACCGGTGCTCCGTTGGCGTCGACAAGCTGCATGCCAAAGCCGTCGATCGTGACCGAGACGCGGTCGATCGCGACGCGCACCTGCAGGTGCGAACCCGGCTTGCGCTGCGCCACGAGCTGAACGGAATCGCGGCCCCAGGGGATCGGACCAGGATCCTGCGCCAACACGAATGGTTCCTGCTCCGCGATCCGGATCCGGATCGGTGGATCGTCGCGGTCCCCGGCGACGAACGAGAAGCGGCCGGCATCGTCGGTCGTCACGCGGGAAGTCTGTCCGTCGCTGCGCGGCGCGGCACCCTCTGCCGTCAGGATCACGTTGGGCAGTGGTGCACCGTCGAGGCTCTGCAACACGCCACGGATGGAAAGGCGGGCATGGACCTGCACGTGCAGCACCGGTGGATTCCCCTGCTCCGGCACTTCGAACCGATCAGGCTCCAGCAATGCGAACGCACGGTCGTCGGAACTGAGCCGGTAGGTCCCCGGGAGTGCGCCGCGGTCGGATGCGAAGCGCCCGTCGGCCTGCACCAGCAGCCGCAGCACCGTGGAGGTCTCACCCGTGGCGCGCAACCTCGAGCCGGTGCGGACCGGTCGCGCCGTGAGCTGGAACCCGCGCGGCACGCTGCCGCCGGGAGCAGTGACGTAGCCCGTGACGCGCGGCGCCGTGCGCAGCCGGATCGTGCCGGCGTCACGGCGTTCGGCCCGTGCAAACGGCTCGATCCGGCGCTGGTGCATCCCGTGGTCCGACGAATCGACGCTCAGACGGCAAAGGTCGAGCTCGATCGGGACCGGCGACTCTCCCTCCCGCGCGGGCGCCGCGGCGTCGCGGCGGAACGACTCCGACTGCACCTGGAACTTCGCTGCTTCATCCCCCTGCAGCGCCAGCTCGAACGCGCCGGCGTCGTCGGTCTTCGTCGTCGCGATTGCGCGGAGGCCTTCGGCAAGCGAGACCCAGGCCTCCAACCGGACCGGGACGCCGGCGAGCGGCTGGTCGGTCGCTGCGTCGAGCACGCGCCCGTGCAGCGTCGCGAACGGTGGGGCCGACGTGCGCGGTGGTGGAGTCGCAGCCTCGGTCGTCTCCGGCGGCTGCCTGCTTGAGTGTGCAGGCGCTGTCTGCTCGTTGGTGCTCTGCGCAACGGCGTCCGGCTCGGCCCGCTGCGGTGGCGAACGCCGGCTCACGACGATCACGAGTGCCGCTGCCGCGAGCGCGCAGGCGATCAGGATCGAGATGCCGCGCCGGTCCATCGGATCGGTCTACTTGAGGATCACCTCGCGGAACAGCTCACCGCCGCCGCGGGGGAATTCGATCTCGTGAAGGACCGTGGGTTCGACCGTCACGACGTGGTCATGGCGGCGTGGGCAAGGTCCGAAGACTGCGGTTCCATCGGAGTCCGTGGTGGCCATCAGCAGGAGGCCGGCCAGACCGACCTGCACGCCGGCGGCGGGTGTGCGGTCTGGCTTCAGCACTCTCACGCGCACGGTGCGGACCGGCACTTCGACGCGGCGCTCGAGCGTCTCACCGGGGGCGATCGTCCAGACGTCATCGAGCTCGATCTCGCGGGATTGCAGCGCGTCCATGCCGAGGCTGATGGTCGGGACCCAATCCCCAGGTGGTACACCTTGCAGTTCGAACTGGCCGGAATGTCCCACTCTGGTCGACCATGCGTCACCGTAATGAAACGGGGACAGTTGCAATCCGGGGACTCGCTGCCCCAAGCGCAAGGTGCAAGCCGGTGGCACCTCACCGCCGAACGAGATCGTGCCACGGACGCGGGCGGCTCGAATGGTGCGCACGTCAATCGTGAGTCGCACAGTCTGGCCTGCGATCAGTGTCACCGGATCGATGTCCAGCGGCACCGGAGCTCCAAGCCATGCCATGCTGCTGCGGTCTTCGGTGACCGGGAGCACGAGCAGACTCACCTCCCAAGCTCCGGGCTCGAGCAGGTCGAACTCGAACTGCCCGCTGGCGTCGACGTTGGTGGCCAGCGTCCCTATCCGCCGCCGCAGGAACTCTCGAACGGTATTGGCCTCCGCTTCGTCCGGCGACCTTGCCGGTGCCAAGCCCCGTTGCGCGCGCGACAGACGGATCTCACTCATCCATGCCGGATCCAGATTCTGCAGTTCACCGCGCAACGCAGCAGCGGCCAGCAGAGTCAGCGTGACACGTCCGTTGGCATCCCGCGGCCATGGCGCAGCGGCGTGCAATGGAAGATGCCCCGGTGCTTCGACGAGCAGGATGCCGTCGTTGCCTTGCGTCGGCCCCGACAACGTGCAGTGACCAGTCGCATCGGTCTGCGCCTCTGCGAGTATCAGGCAGTTGCGGCGTTCCGACTCAACGTCTGCAGGACTGCGCGGCAAGTCGATGCGAACGGTGGAGTAATCCCGCGAGTACGGCCAGTCGACACCCGCGTCGGCGACGCGAACACGAGCTGCTGCGATGGCGCGTCGCGCAGTGTCTTGCACGCGAACCTCGAGTGGTTCGAGAGCTGCGATCTGCACGAGGCGTTCGGTCGTGCTGCTCGCGCTGATCTCGACTTTCTGCACGACCACAGGACGGAGGCGAGGGTCCGTCGGGCGCACCGTGCAGTCGTGCGAACCGACCGCGAGTTCATCGATTACTGCGAACCCCGCAGCGTCGGTGGTGGCCTTGCTCGAGCCGATGCGCACTTGTGCCTCTACCGGTTGCTGCGAGCCCTGGGCGATGACGCGCAGACGCAGCGCACCGCGCAGCTTGGGACGCATGACGATCCGGATGTCGGATTGGCCCCAACGGACGGCAGTGGAATCCGCGATCGACTCATGGGCGCTCGAGGAGCAGAGCACGTTGACTTCGCCTTCGACCTTGCGGTCTGCGATCAGCTCGAACGTGCCATCCGGCCGGCTCTCCGTGCTCCATGGCTCCCATGAATCGGCGATGGCCCTCACATCCGCACCTTCGATGGGCTGCCCCTGCTCGTCCACGACGAAGCCGCGCAGTACCGCTGCTTGCGCCAGCACGACACGGAATTGCTGCGACGCGTCACGGAACACGAGCTCGGGCGGGGATGCGAGGTATCGCCCCGGCGTGTCGTATTCGGCGAGCCAGGTACCGAAGGCAATCGGCGCATCGCTCGAGAACCGTCCGTCTGGACCAGTCTCGAGGAACTCGTAGTCGTCGAACAGTCTCGAGGTCAGGAGATTCACGCCCGGCAGGACGACGTCCCTGAGACAAAACGACACACCGGAAAGGGGCTGACCCGCCTCGTCCACGACGATGCCGCGGAGCTGCGCGCCGCGCGGAAGGGGGAGTTGGCCGAAGTCGAGGTGCAGAGCCGCAGCGCCTTCGGCACTTGCGTACGCGATTACGCGCGCCCGGTCGAACCGCGCCACAGAGCAGTAGGCACGTCTGACCTGCGCCGCGTCGGGTGGCAGGTCGATCTGCAGATCGAACGCTCCGTCTGCGCCGGTAGTGACTTCCTGCTCGACCTCGCGCGTGTCCTCGTCTTCCGCTGCACCCGGTGCCGTGGCCAGCACGATCGTGACCTGCACCAGGCAGCCAGCGAGCGGAGCAGCCTCTTCGGCACTCACACAGCGACCGCTGGCTCGGACCGAGGCGACGACTTCGCGGCGCGCCGGTGGTGTCGTGGGAACGCGAGACGCATCGTCAGGTGGGGCGCCCGCGCTGTCGGCGATCGCCGGGGAGAGGTGCGCATCGCGGCTGCCATCCGGCCGTTGCGTGCCCGCGAGGGTCCATCCCCACGCGAGCAGAGCAGCCAGCGTGCCGACGAGCAGCACGAGCAGCGCTGATCTCCACGCACGACGCATCTATTGCGGGAGCCTACTCGAAGCGCGCTGCGCGGCGGCTGCCCGGGTGGCTGCGCGACGCATCCTGCGTCGCCCGGCTCACGGCTTCAGCACGACCTCGCGAGTCATGTCACCGCCGCCGAATGGGAACTCGACCCCGCGCAGCGGCTCCGCGCCCTCGACCATCACATCGACGATCCGCCTTGGGACCAGATCGAAAACCGCCATGCCCTTGTCGTCTGTCCAGATGGACCGGTCCCGGCTGACGTACACACGGACCTTGCTTGCGCGCGTCCTACCATCCGCGGCCAGCACGCGGATTTGGAGCTGGCGGCGAGGGAACTCGAAGCTGTGCGACAAGACCTGACCAGCGGCGACCTGCACCGGCTCGTCGAGAAACACGCTGCGGCGCTGCTCGGAGCTGCCGCGGCGCCAGAGCATCAGGTCGACGGTCCCGGCGGGGACACCTGGGAGCGAGAACGTCCCGTCGGGCGCGACGGTGGCCGGTCCGAAGTAGTTGTACGACGCACCTCCGTTCCGCTCGTCCACGCAGACCGCCTGGACCTCGAAACCCTCGGCGAGCGCGCCGCCGAGCCGGGCCCGGCCTTCGATCGTGCCGGCAGCGCATCGCGTGGCGTCGATCTCGAGTCGATTGCCAGCACCCGGCTCGACACGAGCGGTCGCGGGCTCCGGGACGAGCGGCAGGCCGGATCCGCCGCGGCTGCGAGAGCTCACGAGCAGCGAAACGCGCCAGAGGCCAGGCGTGAGTGACTCGACGTGATACGTCCCATCCTCGGCGACCGGCACGATGACCTGTGCTTGTCCATCCGCATCCGCAGGCGAGTCACGATCGAGCTGAACTCGCACGCTCCAGGTCGGATGCAGTGGCTTCACGCTGCCGCGCAACGCCGCCCTCGGCAGGAGTTCCACGGTCCACGGTTGTGGCATTCCAGCCAGCTCGGCCGCGGTCAACATCCGGGTCTCATGTGCGATCGCCCGCACACGGAGCGCGATCTCCTGACGCTGGCGGGGACAGGCCACCGCGGCCTCGCCGGCGTCATTGGTGACTGCGCTCCCGATGAGGAACGTGGGCCGGTGGGTGGGATCGTTGCTGTGGATCCAGAACGTCTGCGGCGGCCCGATCCGCATGTCCACCGTGGCCGGTTCGCTGCCCTGTTGGATGCACTCGACCGTCGCCCCGGCAAGTGCCGCCCCGCCGCGCGTGCGCACCCGCACGACGACCAGCGGAAGCACCTCGACTGCGACATCGATCGCGGCGCGCTGGCCGGGCGCCAGCTCGAATGGCCCGTGATACGTGGTCTGCACGTCCCGGCGCGCAGGAACCACGTGCAGCTCGTAGCGCGCGGGCGCGAGTTCGGCGAAGCGTGCCGTGCCGCGCGACGCCTGCGCCTGGTGTTCCACGCGTCCCGTCGGGCGCGCCAGATTGCGCAGCCGGACCTTGAACGCAGGCAAGGCATCGCGCTCAGCGCCCAGCAGGGCGCGGACTTCGAGGGATGCCGGTGCGCGCGGACGCACGACGACTCGCACATCACGCGTGCCCCACTCGACGTTCTTCGGGAAGCTGACCGACTCGTTGCATTCGTCATCGATGCCGAGCTCGAACGATGCGGGCGCGGCATCCGTGCGCGCTCGCGCGACGAAGTGCCCCTGTTCATCCGACTTCGTTGCGCCGCGTTCGTCCCCGGCGCGGAAGGCGATCTGGACGCCGGCGACCGCGCGCCCCGCTTCGTCGACGGTCCGACCGTGGATCTCGGCCTGCCCGCCCAGCACGATCCGCAGGAACAACGTGTCATCGGCCGGCTGCAGCTCGACCTTGGCGACGGTGGCGTGCGGATAACCGTCGGTGTTGTTCTGGATCGTCCAGTTGCCGCAGTGGTAGACGAACGCTTCGAAGCGCCCGTCCGCGCCCGCGCGGACACCGCGGCCGTGTGCATCGGCGTGGATGAACGTGAGGATGGCGTTGGGGATCGGCGCTCCTTCGGCATCGACGACGATCCCCGCCACGGCGCGGCCGAGCCCGAGACGCAGCTCGCCGAGGTCCACCTGCTCGCCAGGCTGCAGCGTCTGGCGCGGCGCCCACGCGGCCGCGCGGTTGCGCAGGGGCGGCGTGTAGGCATGCCAGGTGCTCGGCACGTCACAGTCGATGCTGTGTGCGAACACGCCTTGCTCGTCGGTCCGGACTCGAACGCGGAGGGCTTCCACGCCGTCGCGTTGGACCGTGATCGAGATCTCGATGTCCGCGAGCGGCGATCCGTCTTCCGCGGTCACGGCGCGGCCGCGCACGCCGGTGCGGGTCGGCTTCGTCGTTTGGGATTCGCTCGTTACGAGTTCGCGGGCGTGCCCGGGATCTGCCGGCTGCGCCTCAGCGGGCGGAGGATCGTTCGTCGCCGTGGGAGCGGGCACCAATGGGGAGGCCGCGGGCGGAATCGTCGGCTCGCCAAGTGGCAGTGCATCACCGCGGGATGCGAGCATCCAGATGAGCGCCGCCAGAAGCACTGTGAGGCCCAAACCCACGAGGATCCGCGCCGGCGTTCGATGGACTGGGTCGAGCATGTCGTCGTGGCGGCCAGGAACCGCGCTCATCTACTCCAGGATCCCCTCGCGGAACAGCTCACCGCCACCGTGGGGGAACTGGATCTCGTACTCGGCAAGTGGACCACCGACCAGCAGCGCACCGCGCCGCGCGCTGCAGAGTGCCCGGCATCTCCATCGGCTACTAAGAACTGTGCGTGGCGACCGACGCTGTGACGGGACGGCGCGCCTCCGTCCCCAGGAACGCAACCGCGGGCGGGTCGGTTCAGGGGTCAGGCGAAGCGGAGGCGCGCGCCACCGCAACCGCTCGATCCCACGCACCGAGCAGGAGGTCGGCGCCGGATGGGCTCAGTCCGGCACGACGACTTCGCGTTGCAGGTCACCACCGCCGCGTGGAAACACATCCTTCAGCAACACACGCCCATCCATCTCCACCCGGAACTCGCGCATCGGCACGAAATCCCAGTGCGCGTTCCCATCGGTATCGAGCTGGCCACCGTAGTGCACCCCGGCAATGACCAGCTTGAGCCGCTGCGGTGGTGGAGGCTTGCCCGCAGCAGTGCGCACGCGCAGCTGCAGGCGCCGCCGCGGGAAGTCGAAGTTCCGCGCCAGCGCTTCGCCTGCTGCCAGTTCGATCTGGTCATCCAGCGTGATCGAGGCCTTGCGGCCGTCGCCCTGCTCGATGACGAGCCAGAGGTTCCATGCGCGCGGCGCGACGAGCTTCAGTTCGAACTGACCGTCCGGCGCAATCGGCACCTCAGGCGTCGCACCTGCTCTTGCCACGTCGCGACCAGCCGGGCGCACCTCGATCGTCGCGGGGCGCAACACTTGCCCTTCGACGGTTGCGCGGCCGCGGATCGAGGCGGGCCGCACGCCCGTCACGTCGAACCGGACGCGGTGCGTTCCGCCACCTTCGACATCGAGCGGTGGCGCGCCCGTGTGGATCGCGTGCAGATAGCTACTGCTGTGGCGCATCGGCAGCTCGCTCAGATTCACGTACAGCACCGGCTGCCAGCGGCCGGTCGGAAGGTTCGCCAGCGCGAACGTGCGGGCTTCACTCACTTCGATCGGCAGGTCGGTGCGATGATCCTGCGGCTCGCGGTGCAGGATCACGTGCGGCCGCCAGGCCGGGTCCAACCCGAGGATCTCGCCTTCGAGCGAGGCGGAGGTCTCCAGAACCACTTCGAACGGATCCGTGCCGAACAGCGGTGGATCGATCCGGCGCAGCACGTGCTTGGGCGAGCGCACGAGCAGGATCAGTCCGGCATCGCTCGCGGGGCGGTGCAGCGTCGCCTGCCCATCTGCTGCGGTTTCGGCATGCGACAGGCAGTGGTACGGCCGCCAATCAGGCTTGTAGATCGGACCGTATTCGCCGCGCTGCCAGTGCAGCGGTTCGCCGTGCGCGACGTTCGGATCCGGTCCAGCGCCGTACTCGACGAGCTCGACGGTTGCCCCAGCGATCGGCTTGCGCGCTTCATCAAGGACGACGACGTGCCACGGGGTCATCGTGTCGAGCACGGCTTCGACGGCAGCAGGCTGTCCGGGCGCCACTTCGAACCGCGGGAGCAGGCGCGCGCGCAGCGCGGGATCGGCAGCCGCGACCAGCACCTCATACGACCCCGGTTCCATCTGGCGGAACTCCGCCACGCCGTTGGTCGTGCGGGACGGATAGGGCACGTGCCGGTGGGTAGAACCGACGTGCCGCAGGCGCACGTCGAACGCCTGCACCGGCGCGCGGTCCGAGCTCCGGAACGCGCGCACGGTCACGTTGGCAAGCGCACTCTTGCGCATGACGAACTCCAGGCCCGTGTCGCCCCATGCGGCGGACGAGGGGCCCGAGATGCGCTGCACTCCGGGCAGCGTCGAGACGTAGAGATGCGTGTGCGTGTCGGTCGCGTTCGGTGCATACAGGCAGAACGTGCCATCCGCGTCGGGACGCGTTGAGATGCTCGTCGGCAGGCCTGGCGCGGCAGCAGAGACCAGCACCTCGTCGAACGGCTTGCCCTGTTCGTCCACGACGCGGCCGCGGATCGAGCGGGCCGCCTGCATCCGGATCGTCACGAACGGCGCAGGGGAACTGGCGGTGAGGTCCAACAACAGGGGTTCCGCCTGGATGCGACCCTCGGCCTTCGCCTCTACGCGCCAGGCCCCGCTCGCGAGCATGGCCTGCGTCCGGAAACGACCGGCAGCGTCCGTCGATGCGGTCGCAGTGCGCGCAGTCTGCAGCTCCTGATGTGCGAAGTGCAGCGTGTCCCGCTGCGAGAACTGGACGTCGGCCTGTCCGATCGGCGTCCCGTCCATCTCGACCACGCTGCCCTCGACGTGCACGCCAGCACGCAATCGGATGTCGCCGAGGTCGCGGGCGTGGCCCGGATCGAGTGCGCCAAGCTGCATCCAGCACTGCGCGTACCGCTCACTGCGGATCTGGAGTGACGTCTGCGGCGGGGGTTCCGCCAGCACGAGCTCGAAGCGACCCGCAGCATCCGAGCGCGCTTCGTTGGGCGGAACCGAGATCGTGCAACCGGCGACAGGCGCGTCAGAGTCAGCATCGATGCACCGGCCGCGCAGCTGGATGCGCGGGGACGAGGTGACGGGGGCAGGTGACTCTTCGCGGACTGGCTCCGGTGCAGCCGTGTCCGGCGCCGCGCTGGCGTCAGCCGGCGCTGTGGTGATCCCTGCGCCTCCCGCTTCGGTGGGGGGCGTTGGCGCCGCGACCTCCCGCTGCATCCAGATCCACATCCCCGCCAACACCGCCAGCAGGACGGCGAGCGTGACGGCAGGACCGTGCCGGTTCGGCGTGCTCCTTTCCACGCGGCGCAGGTTACCGGCGGGCCACGAAGCGCGCGCGAGCGGACCAAGACCTCCGCGCTACGACAGCGGCGGCAACTGCCCGGCCCGCACGAATGCGTGCTCCCACGCGTACATCCCGACCGCCCCGACCGCGGCGACCGCCCCGAGCGCGAACGGGCCGACCCACAGCGCCGGGACCGCCAGCACCGCCGCCGCGATGACCAGCGCATGCGCGACGACACGCGCCGGCGGGCCGCCGCTCGCCAGCAGCGTCACGCGCGGCAGCAGCGCGGCCGCCTGGCGCGCATTCGAAGTGCGGTGTGGACCGCGCAGGTCGTGCTCGGCGAACGCGAGATGTGCGAGCGCCATGATCCCCACGACGATCCCGAGCGACCAGTGCGGCACGAACGGCAGCAGGAACAGCCCGCCGAGGAACAGCGCCTGCACGATCAGGTGCGGTAGCAGCGTGCGCTGGTTCTGCCACAGGTCGCGCCCCTCGCACTGCGCGAACAGGAACGCCGTGTAGCCGGCCGCCAGTGCCGCCGGCACGAGGTTCATCCAGCGCAGCAGGTCCGCGCTGCCGCCGCCGATCAGCCGCTCGAACGTGTTGCCAGGCGCGCCGATCCAACGCAGCAGCAGCGCGCCGGTCGTGACCGCGCCGAACGCCATCAACACGTAAGCCCCCCGCACGAGCCAGCTGCGCCGGTTGCCGCGCGTCAACAGCGTCAGGAACTTGGCCGGGCGCTTCAGATCGAGCACGAGCAGCGCAGTCGTGACGGTGAGCCAGAACAGCGCGAGCAGCTCCGGTGCGTAGTCGCCGCCGATCGTCCCGGCACCGAGCCAGCCGGCGAGCGGCGCCAGCAGCGCGGCGCCGGCAGCGATCCCCTTGGTCACGAGGTAGCTCGAGACCTTCCAGCCCCAGTGGACGGCGTGGTCGACGTCGAGCACGGTCGTCGCGTCCGGGTACAGCGGCTGGTCGGCCGGCCAGTCGGGCGGCACATACCGCCGATCGCTCCACAGCCACATCGGTGGCTCCTTCGCGGTGCCCGGCTCGAGGCTGACCGGGTCCACACCCAGGTAGAACACGTTCGGTCCGGTCCCCTGCTCGACGCGACGCGCCTGCGCCTCCTGGCGTTGCGCGAGCTGCGCGACCTTGCTGTTGGGGTCGTGCAGGTCCCCGGCCACGATCGCCTGCTCGGGGCAGACGATGACGCAGGCCGGCTCGAGCCCCTGCTCGACGCGGTGCGCGCAGTAGTGGCACTTCTCGGCGCAGCCCTGGTCCTCGTTCAGATACAGGGCGTCGTACGGACAGGCCTGCATGCACGCCTTGCAGCCGATGCAGACGTCGCGATCCAGATCGACGATGCCGTCCGGACGCTTTTCGAGTGCGTTCACCGGGCAGATCGTGACGCAGGGCGCCGACGTGCAGTGGTTGCAGCGCAGCACGGCGAAGTGCCGCCGCACCTGCGGGAACGTGCCGATCTCGGTGTACTTGACCCAGGTCCGGAAGTCGCCGACCGGCACGTCGTTCTCGGCCTTGCACGCGACGGTGCACGCGTGGCAGCCGATGCACCGGTGGTGGTCGATGACGAAGCCGTACTGCATGTGGGGGCGCGGACCTTACTGCGCGGCTGCTCGGGAATCGCGGGGTGCGTCCTATGATCCGGCGCGCCCGATGGAGGGGCATCGATGATCCATGTCGCGGTCCTCGCCGGAGGACGCTCGCCGGAACACGACATCTCGGTCGCATCCGGCAACCAGGTCGTGCAGGCGTTCGATCGCGCGCGGTTCCGGGTGTTCCCGGTGTTCCTCGACCGTGACGGCGGCTGGCGGTTGTGCGCGGAGTCCACCGGCGGCGCGCCCCCGTTCCCCGGCGACGGTCCGGCGCGGCATCCGGGCGCGGCGCTCGACCTGCTGCTCGACGTGCACCGGGTACAGGTCGTGTTCCCGGTGTTGCACGGGCCGTTCGGCGAGGACGGCACGCTGCAGGGGATGCTCGAGCTGTACCGGATTCCGTTCGTCGGCTCCGGCTGCGCGGCGTCGGCGGTCGCGATCGACAAGCTGCGCACGCGCGAATGCCTGCGCGCGTACGGGATCCCGATGGCGGACGCATGGCTGCCGCCAGCGCCGCTCGGGCGGATCGACGTGGAGCAGTCAGCGGCCGACATCGCGGGTTCGCTCGGGTTCCCCTGCTTCGTCAAGGTGGACCGCAGCGGGTCTTCGATCGGCGTGCAGCGCTGCACGACGCGTGACGAGATCGCGGTATTCCTGCGCGAGGCGGGCCGCTACGGGACGCGGTTCTATGCCGAGCGCGGCCTGCACGGGACCGAGATCTCGGTCCCGGTGCTCGGCAACTCCGGCAGTGAGCTGACGGCGCTGCCGCCGATCGGGATCTATCCGACGCAGGATCCCTACTTCACGCACGCGGCGAAGTACTCCCCCGGCGCCTGCGAAGAGATCGTCCCTCCGCGCGGGTTCACGGCCGAGCAGATCGCGCAGGTCCAGGATCTGGCGCTGCGCTGCCATCAGGCGGTGTGGTGTGATGGAATGTCGCGCACCGACATGATCGTGACGACCGACGGACCGTTCGTGCTCGAACTGAACACGCTGCCCGGCATGACGCCGGCCAGCCTGCTGCCGAAGTCGGCGCAGGCGCACGGGCTCGCGTTCCCCGACCTGCTGGCGAGATTGATCGAGCTCGCGTTCGCGCGGCATGGAGGCCCGCGGTGACGGCCGGCACGAAGCTGCGCGTCCACGTGCACGGCGCCGACGGGCGGATGGGGCAGGCCTGCGTCGCCGCGGTCACTGCGGCTGCCGATCTGGAGCTGGTCGGGCAGAGTGCGGGACCGGAGCCGCTGGCGAAGGCGTTGGCGGCGTCGCGCCCGCAGGTCCTCGTCGAGTTCACGACCGGGAAGTACGCACCCGCGCACTACCGCGCCGCGTTCGCCGCCGGCGTGCACGTCGTCAGCGGGACGACCGGGATCCCGGCGGACGAGGTGGCGGCGCTGGCACGCGAGGCGGAGACCACGGGTGTTGGCTTCGTGTTGGCGCCGAACTTCGCGCTCGGCGTGATCCTGCTGCAGAAGTTCGCGCGCGAGGCGGCGCGGTGGTTCGACGACGTCGAGATCCTCGAGCTGCACCACGAGCGGAAGGTGGATGCGCCGTCCGGCACCGCGCTCGACACGGCGCGGGAGATCGCCGAGGCGGCCGGCCGGCCGCTGAACCGCGCCCGCCCGCCCGGCGCGGCGGCGGAGCCGGGGGCGCGCGGACACGAGGTCGGCGGGATCCCGGTGCACTCGGTGCGCCTGCCCGGCCTGCTCGCGCACCAGGAGGTCTGGTTCGGCGCGGCCGGGCAGCTGCTGACGCTGCGCCACGACACCAGCGACCGCACGGCGTTCATGCCCGGCGTGCTGCTCGCGGTGCGGCGGGTCGCAAGCCGAAGAGGGCTCGTGGCCGGGATCGCCGAGCTGCTGGAGGAGGACCCGGGGCGGTGACGATCGCGCAGGCGGACGGATTCTGGGGACTGCTGGAGCGCCTCGCCGCCGAGCCGGCGCTGCTCGAGCTGATCCTGATCCTGTTCGTCGGCGCGCTGGTCTGGCTGGTCGGTCTGCGGCTCGGCCGGCTCGCAGCGCAGTCGCGCAGCCGCGCGGCGCTCGCCGATTACCTGCTCGGCGTGGAGCAGGCGCTGGCCGGCGATCTCGCCGGGGCGCGGCGGCGGCTCGAGCGCGTGTTGGCGGACGAGCCGGAGAACGCCGATGCGCGCGTCGTCTACGGCGACGTGCTGCGCCAGCTCGGAGAACACGCCGAGGCGCACAAGCAGCACCTGCTGTTGCAGAAGTCGTTCGCGCTCGACAGCGTGCCGAACGATCTCGCGATCGCGCAGAACCTGCTGGAGATCGGTCGCCACGCGGAGGCTGCCGAGGCCGCGGGCCGCATCGTCGCAGGGCATCCGGATCACCGCGCCGCGCTCACCCTCTTGTTCGAAGCACAACTCGGCGCCGGCCTGCCGCTGCCAGCCGCCGAGACCGGCACGCGGCTGCTGCGGATGTTGGCGCCGGGTGCCGAGCGCGACCGCGTGCGCGAACGGACTGCGGCATCGTTCGCACTGGCCGGACGGGTGCGGGCGCAGGCCGGTGACCTCGCCGCGGCGCGCGCGCTGTCGGTCAAGGCGCAGGCGCTCGGCGCGCCGAATGCGGAGCTGCAACTGTTGGAGGCGCGGCTCGCGTTGGCAGATCACGGCACCAGCGCCGCGACGCAGCTCCTGCTGCCGGGACCACAGGCGCTCGTGCGCGCCGAGCCGCAGCAGACGCAGCCAGCACAGCCGCTGCTGCTGGCGCCGTTCCGCTGCGCGACCTGCAACGCCCCGCTGCCGCAGCGCGTCGCCGTCTGTCCGCACTGCCGCGCGCGCGGCGTGGCCGAGCTGCTCGAGCCGCGGCTGTTCGGCGAGATCGAGTCGCCGGCGCTGCTGATGGATGAGGTCGACCAGAACCTCGCGCACGCGCGGCGGCTGGTCGAGCGTGCGCTGACCGGCGACCTGCAGGCGGAGGCGGATCTGACGCATGGCGGAGCGGCCGCCATCGAGGCGATCCTCGAAGCGGCGGCACGCGGCGGGCTCGAGGGTCCGGCCGAGCGCTGGCTCGCGCGGATGGGACCGGACTCGCTGCCGGCGCTGTTCCAGGCCTGCCGGCGCGCGAAGGAGCGGCAGCTGCTCCCGCTCGGACGGTGGCTGCGGCGCGAGACGCGGCCGGGCTTGCTGGCGGCGGTCGTGCAGGGCTTCGGACGCGACGCGCTGCCGTACGTGCGCGCCCTCGCCAATGATCCGGATCGGGAGCTGCGGGATCTGGTCGTGGACTTCCACATCGGTCTCGGGGACCACGCCGAGTTCGCGCGGCTGGTCGAGGAGTTCGCGCCGCACGAGCTGCTGAAGCGGCTCGACCTCGCCCCCGCGGAGCTGCTGGTCCCGTTCCTGGCCGGGGTCGAAGCCGGCAGCTTCCTGGCCGACGGCCTGCTGTTGTCGCCGGTGTTCCACCGCGACGAAGAACTCGTCGCGGCGCTGGCGGCCGCGCAGCCGGCCGACGTCATCGCGCAAGTGCTGATCCGGCGTGGTCCGGGTCGCAACGTGGTCCGCGCGCTGGTGGATGCTGTGGCCACGCCGGCGACCGCGGACGCGGCGCACCGCGTGCTGGCGGCGTTCGGCGCGAGCGCGCTGGAGCAGGAGATCGCGGCGTTCGTGGATCCGGACTTCCCGAGCGCGTCGCGCGGGCATCTCGAGGAGCTGATCGTGCAGCTCGGCGCCGCGACCGTGGAGCCGCTGTGCAGCGCGTTCGGGGCGCATCCGGCGCGCAGTGACACCGATGTGCAGCGGCTGCTGTCACGCCTCGGGCCCGCTGCCGTGGATCCTCTGGTGTTGGCGTATCAGCGCGGCAGCCTGCTCGAACGGATCGGGCTGCCGCTGGTTGCGCGGCGCACGCACCGGCGCGAGATGATCCTGCGCGCCTTGACGGCGCTCGGCGGCGAGGCGGCGCGCGACGCGTTGCAGCGGCTGCGCGGGCGGGAGACCGACGACAGCCTGAAGCTGCGGATCGAGCAGGGGCTGGCGCGTTTGCGCGAGCAGGCGGCGCAGGAGCGGGGGACCGCGTGAGCAAGATCGGCGATTGGACGCGGAGCGTGCTCGGGGCGCCGCTGCGGTTGCTGATCCCGAAGAATCCGTGGCTGCGGCTGCTGTTGCTGCTGCTGGTCGTGGCGCTGGTCGCGGCGTTCGTCGAGCCGCTGCTGAGCCTGCTCGGCAAAGGACTCGACCTGATCGCGCGGATCTTCACCCCGCTGTTGGCCGATCCGGTCGGCCGGCTCGTGCTGCTGAACCTGATCCTGTTCGTCGTGCTGCTGGTGACGCTGCGCATGCTGCGCGCGCGCTGGACCCGGTTGCGCTCGGGGCTGCTGCTGCGCCGGCACCTGCGCGGGATCCACGCGCTGCTGCGCGAAGACCGCGCGAACGCGCGCGAGCTGCTGCTCGGCGTCGCGAAGCAGGCGGCGCGTGCGCCGGCCGAGTGCCCCTGGCTCGGTCAGGATGCGGCGCTGAAGGTGGCGCGGCTCGCACTCGCCGAAGGGGATCCGAACCTGGCGCTCGGCCAGCTGGCGCGCGTGCGGACCAAAGGTCTGCCGAAGGAACTGCTGCGCAGCCACGCGCAGTTGCGCGCCGAGGCTTCGCTGGCGCAGGGGGAGATCCTGCCGGAGGCGGTCGAGGCAGAGCTGCGCGCGGCCCTCGAGCAGAACCGTGACGACCGGCGCACGCTGGCGCTGCTTGCCCGTGTGCATCGCGAGCGCGGCGAACATGCCGCGGCAGCCGAGCTGCAGGCACGGATCGTCGCGCTGACGCCCGAGGTGTCGGCGGGACGCGAGCGCGAGGTGCTGGT
The DNA here is from genome assembly GCA_964483245.1 of uncultured candidatus Brocadiaceae bacterium. GTDB lineage: Bacteria > Planctomycetota > UBA1135 > UBA1135 > UBA2386 > CAZABP01. The sequence goes on from CAZABP010000062.1 coordinate 17,819, forward strand.
CGCCGACTGGGTCGCCGCCGGCCAGCAGGCGCTCGCGACCGGCGACGTCGAGGGTGCACGCGGGTTCGCGCGCCGCGCGCGCAAGGCGGACCGCGATGCGACCGCGCCCGGGCTGCTGCTCGGCGATGTCCACGCGGCGGCCGGCGAGGCGCGCAACGCGATCCGTGAGTGGGGTGCGACGCGCTCACCGGACGGATTCACGCGGATCGTCGAGCTGCTCGACCGGCAGCCGGGTCTGTTGAGTGCGCGCGAGCTCGCGGAGGCCTCGCCGATGGAAGGCACGCTGCTGCTGGTCGCGCGCGAGTACGCACGCGCCGGGGATCACGCGCACGCGATGCGTGCGGCGACGCTGGCCGCGCGGAAGCTCGGACCGACCCCGACGGTCACGCGGCTGCTGGCGGAGGTGCTGGAGCTGTGCGGCCGCGACGCAGAAGCGCGTGAGCTGCGCGAGGAAGCCGTGCTACGGTTGCTCGGCGAAGGGGCGTGAGCCGCGCTGCGCGGCTGCACGTCCTGGCAAGAATCGCTGGTCCCTGGCAACGAGGGTACGTGCGCTGATGACACTTGCGACAGTTCGTCCGATGTTGGGTTTCGCCGCTGCTGCGATGCTCACGGTTGCGTGTGCGATGGCGGAGAGCGGCGACGGCGCGGCGCGTGAAGCGCAGCGAGCTGCACCGGGGCCGGCCGTGCGGATCGAGTATCTCGAGATCGTGACGCCGGATGTCGACCGGACGTGCCAGCTGGTGGAGTCGCTGCGCGGCGTGCGCTTCGGCAAGCCGGATGCCGGGCTCGGCAACGCGCGTACGGCGGAGCTGAGCGGGGGCGGGAGGATCGGCGTGCGCGCGCCGCTGCGCGCGGACGAGCAACCGGTCGTGAGGCCCTACGTGTTGGTCGAGGACATCGAGGCCGCGGTGCGCGCTGCGCAGGCAGCCGGCGGGCAGATCGCACACCCGCCGCTGGAGATTCCGGGCCACGGCACGTTCGCGATCTACTTCCTGGGTGGGATCGAGCACGGGTTGTGGCAGCGATGAAGATGCAGCTGACTTGGAGCTGGTTGCTCGCGCTCGGCAGCCCGCTGTTGGCGCAACAGGAGTCCTCGGCGCCGCCGCGCGCCGCGGCGGCGCAGACTGCCGCCGCCGAGCGGTGGCAGCAGCGGCTCGCGCGGCTGGCCGTGTTCGAACGCCGTGACGATCCGGCCGCTGCGCCGGCGTGGTCGGCGCCGCAGTTCGTCGTCATCGAGCCGGAGGGACAGGATGAGCCGGCGGTGGAGGCCGCGGCGCGGGCGGGCGCTTGTGACGGCGGCGCGCTGTTCGCACTCGTGTTCGCCGGCGGCGCGGTCGAGGTCGCATTCGCGGTCCAGGACCGCGGACCGGGCACGCCGCCGGCGGATGCGGATCAGCGCTCGGTTGCCGCAGCAGGCACCACCCCACCGGTGCTGCAGCGCCGGCATGCACCGGGTCCGGACGGCAGGCTGCGGCCGACGCGTGAGTTCCAGGACTGGCCGGCACCGAGCGGCAGGCGGCTCGTGTTCGACGATCTGCCAGCTTCCGGCGCGGAGAAGCCTGCGGGGACGATGCCGCCCGTGGTGTTGTCGTGGCAGGTCGGCGTCGAGGAGCCGACCGCGTTGGAGCTGAGCCTCCAGGTCGGTCCGGACGAGCAAGCCGACCGGCTGCTGCGTGCGGACTACGTGCTCGTGGCGCCGGACTCGGCCGGGCACGAGCGTGCGTTGCGCGCGATCCGCGAAGTGGCCGTGCTGATCGAAGTTCCGCGGCCGGCGAAGGAGGCATCCGACGAGTCGACTCCGCTCGAGCGGCTGGCGCGGCTGCGGGACGCAACGCGCCCAGACGACCGGGACCGGAAGGAGGCGCAGCAATTGTTCCAGATGTTGTGTGCCACCTGCCATGGTCCGAACGGCCGCGGCGATGGTCCGGCCGCGGTCGCCCTGCAGCCGAAGCCGCGCAACTACACGGAGCGCACCTGGCAGCTCGTCGTCAGCGACGATCACCTGCGCCGGATCATCGTCCGCGGCGGCGCTGCGGTGGGACGCAGCCCGATGATGCCGGCGAGTCCGCAGCTCCGGGACAAGCCGGGTGTGGTCGATGCGCTGGTCGAGTTGATCCGCGGGTTCGGCGGCTAGCGAGCGCGGACGCGCACGCGTGCTGGCGCCGGGGAGGCGCCGTATGCTCCGCCACCCATGTTGGCACGCACCTCCGCAGCCATCGCGATGGCGTTCCTGGTCGCGATGGTGCGCACACCTGCCAAGGACGCTGCCGCACCGGCGCCGGCGGCCGGCAGCGACCCGCGGCTCGAACAACTCGTCGCGCCGGTCGCGCTGTATCCCGATGCCCTGCTCGCGCAGGTCCTGATCGCCGCGACGTATCCGCTCGAGATCGTCGAGGCGGCGCGCTGGCAGGAACAGCACAAGTCCATGACCGGCAACGCACTCGAGGCGGCGCTGAAAGATCAGCCGTGGGATCCGAGCGTGAAGTCGCTGGTCGGTCTGCCAGCCGTGCTCGCCCGCATGAACACGAACCTGGACTGGACCAAGGATCTCGGCGACGCGTTCCTGGCCGACCAGGCGAAGCTGATGGACGTCGTGCAGCAGATGCGCCGCAAGGCGCTCGAGGCCGGCACGCTGAAGTCGAGCAAGGAGCAGAAGGTCACCGAGCGCGACGACAAGATCATCGTCATCGAGGTGGCCGATCCGGAGATCGTCTACGTGCCGACGTACTACCCGACCGAGGTGTACGGCGGCTGGGCGTATCCGACCTACTACTACCCGCCGCTTTATGCGCCGCCGCCGCCGCGCTACCTGGGGTTCACGTTCCTGGTCGGCGTCGCGTGGGGGGCCGCGATCTGGGGCGGCTGCCATTGGGGCTGGGGTCACACCGAGATCGACATCGACGTCGACCACTACCACGACTTCGTGGATCGCACGGAACCGCGCGAGCGTGCGTCGCAGCTGAAGGAGCGGAGTGGCGATGGGAAGTGGAAGCACGACGCCGGCCACCGGCAGGGCGTCGCGTACCGCGATCAGCGGACGGCGCAGCAGTTCGGGCGTGCGGACGCGGCCAACCGCGTGTCGCGGGATCAGGCGCGCGGGCGCGTCTCGAGTGGTGGGACCTCCGGACTCGGACTCGAGCGGCCGGCGACGCGACCGGCTGCGAGACCCGAGACGAGACCATCGACGCCGCAGCGGACCACGCAGAGCGGGAGCTTCACCGGTTCGCGCAACGCCTCGTTGGAGCGGGTTGCGAGCCAGCGGGGGAGTGCATCGCGCGGCGCCTCGCGAGGGGGCGGCCGCAGCGGTGGTGGACGTGGAGGAGGTGGCCGTGGGCGGTGAACGGATCCGTGTTGCTGGGCGCGCGCCGGCGTTGTGTGCGCTCGGCGTGTTGCTCGGTCTCGGCGGCTGCAGCGCACCGCCCCCGGCGTTCGACACGCCGGAGCTCGCCGTGCAGGCGCTCGTCGACTCGGCAACCGACCGTGCCCGCGCCGAGGAGCTGCTCGGGCCGGGCGGCTTCGAGCTGTTGCGTTCCGGTGACGAAGTCGCCGACCGCGCCGACCTCGAGGCGGTGCGCGCGATGATCCGCGAGAAGGTCGCATTCGAAGCCGACGGCGAGGACCGGCGCACCGCGCTGCTGGGTCGAGACGCCTGGCCGCTGCCGATCCCGCTCGTGCGCGCCCGCAACGGCTGGAGCTTCGACGTCGAAGCCGGCCGCGACGAGATCCTGAACCGGCGCATCGGCCGCAACGAGCTGTCGACGATCGCGACGCTGCGGGCGTGCGTCGAGGCGCAGCAGGAATACGCGGCGAAGGGTCGCGACGGTCGGCCGGCGTGCTTCGCATCGCGTTGGCGCAGCAGCGCTGGCAAGCGGGACGGGCTGTATTGGCCTGTTGCGCCCGGCGAGGAGCCGAGCCCGCTCGGCGAGTTGGTCGCTGCCGCCGCAGCCGAGGGTTACGCCAACACCGAAGGCGCCGAGCCTGAGCCGTACCATGGCTACCACTACCGGCTGCTGACGGCGCAGGGGGAACACGCCCCGGGCGGCGCGCGCAGCTACGCGGATGGCAGCGGGGCGCTGCGCAACGGCTTCGCGATCGTGGCGTGGCCCGCGACGTATGGAAACTCCGGCGTCATGACGTTCCTCGTGAACCAGGTCGGGATCGTGTTCGAATGCGACCTCGGCGCGGACACCGCACGTATGGCGTCGGCGATGACGGTCTACGACCCGGATCCCGCCTGGCGGCCCGTGCGCGACTGAACGAACTGCGCGAGTCGGAGTCCCGACGCGGATTCCCGACACCGGCACGAGAGATTCGTCGCGGCAGCCGGTGATTCGACTGCGCAGCTGCCCGGAATGCCCGTTGCAGGGCGGCGGCGTTCCGAAGGCCGTGGACGCCCGCGGTCTTGCGCCCCCCAGTTCGAGAGAGAGCACGGGTACCGAGATGCGCAGTCCGTTCCTGTTCCTGGTCCTGTTCGCGGGTCCGCTCGCGGCCACGGCAGTCGCGCAGAAGACGTGGATCGTCGATGCGAATGGAGGTGGTCAGTTCCTGGCGATCCAGCCTGCCATCGATGCCGCGCAGCCTGGCGACGTGGTCCTCGTGCGCGCGGGGACCTACGACAGCTTCATCGTCGGCAAGGGGATCGCCGTGGTCGGCGGCCCAGGTGTCGCGCTGACGCCATCGAGTCGTACGTCCGGCTCGGTCAGCGTGCATGCAGTTCCCGCGGGACAGCGGGCGGCGATCCGTGAGATCGGCATGTCCGGCGCGACCGTCAGCGTCGACGGTTGCGGCGGTCACGTGCACCTGGAAGGGATCTCGATCTCGTTCGGCTTCTCGAGCCTGGCCATCAGGAACAGCGCCGCCGTCTCGCTGCGCAACATCAGCCTCGGCACCACGGCACGCTTCGATGGATCGACGGTGGCGGTCAGTCACTCTGCGCTGATGTCGCTGACGATCGGCAGCTCGTCGGTGACGTTCGCCGACAGCACGTGCGGGGCCGCCATCGGCGCGCCGATCACGATGGAGTCGGGTCAGCTCACGGTCGCCGGGGACCGTGCCACGATCATCCATGCGCAGGGACCCTGGCCCGCGCACGCGATCTCCGCGAACAACGGGACGGTCGTCGTCGATCCCCAAGTGCAGCTGATCCCGACGACCGGTCGGACCGCGATCGGCGGCAATGCGAACGTCGTCACGCGCACCGTGCCGTCGCTGCGCGTCAGCCTGAGCCAGGTGAGCCTGGCGACGACGCTGCGTGCTCCCGGTGCGTTGCATGGCCTGACCATGGTCGGCATTCCGCTGGATCGGCCGGTCACGTATCCGTTCGGCGACCTGTGGCTCGGCGCGCATCTGTTGATCGACGCCGGCGCATTCCCGCCGAGCGGGACGCGCAGCACGACGCTCAACTTCGCGCCGATCCCGCCTGGGTTCACGGCCGTCGTGCAGGGGTTGGTGGCGGAACCAGGCGGGGTGCGGCTGTCGACGCCGGTCGTGGTGACGACCGGCTGACCTGGCAGCCGACCGTCGGCTACGGACCGCGCCATGAAAGACGGCCCCGGCAGTCGTCGTACTGCCGGGGCCGTGGCTTCTGCACGATTGCACACCTGCGCGGAGCACCACACCCAGCGGCAGGTCGTGACAGACTACGCAGCATGCGATCGTCGTGCCGTGCTGGGACCGCGCGGGGATCGCGTATCGCGTTGGCCGAATGCGACGCCGTGGTTTTCCGTCAGCGCACCAGCTGCGTCGCGCGGGCGGCGCCCTTGGCCGTCAGCACGATGTTCGGGCCGATGCGCGCGATGACGCGCGGCGGCTGCCGGCGCGCGAGCGCGACGTAGCCTGCGGCGACGGCTTCCCACAGGACTCCTTCGAGATGGTCGCGGTCCTTGCCCTGCTGATCGCACCATCGCCAGCGGTCGCGGATCTTCAGCAGATCGCCTGGAGACGGCTGGCGCTCGCTGCTCCCGAACGCAGCCAACAACTCGTTCACCCGTGCCATGCGTTGCCTCCGCTCGACAAGACAACGGGCGCGCGCATTCGTTACTCGTGTGCACGCGCGCAACGAATCGATGCAATCGATGCAACGACGGTGCGCGGGTCGCGAACGACGAATCGTTGCGGTTGCGGACACGTGCGGGGTCAGCCGCGCGCCCAGACGAACCGCAACGCCCGCCGGAACGGAACTCGCGCGTCCGGTCGCAGGTGCGCGGCCCACGGCTGACGGCGTTCACCGCGTGCTTTTGCATGCAGCGCCAGCGCATAGCCCAAGTTCTCGAACGTCAGGTATCCCTGCCGGCCGACGCTCCAGCCCTGCCAGCCGGCGGAGTCCCAGTTGCGTTCCCGGACCAGCGCGTTGGCCGTGAAGATCCCGTAGCCGAAAAAGACCGTCGCAAGGTCCGTGGTCTCCTCCATCGCCGGGGACTCCGGATGCAGGTACCCCTGGCCGAGCAACAGCGCGTGACAGACCTCGTGCGCGAACGTGGCGACGACGCTCATCGCATCGCGCGCGTTCGACTGCTCGAGCCCGATCACGAACCTGCGTCCATCGGCGGCACCCGAGTCGATGAAGTGCCCGGCGGACGACTTCTCGCGCCAGGAACCACCCAGGCCCGCCCGGCGCAGGAGCTTCCCCTGGGAGGACTCTTCGCTGTACAGCCGCAGCTCGATCTCGTCTGCGGGGACTCCGATCCGCTCAGCGATCCGCTGCAGCACGTTGCGCAGCACTGCCAGCGAGCCGTCGAAACGCTCGGGGAAACATGCTGGAGTAGGGCAGACGAGCTCGCGCTGCTGCTCTTCCGCGCCGAAGCACTCAACCAACCACGCGAACACGGCGTCGACCCAGGCCCGGGTCGCTTCGTCGACGGGACATCGTGGTCGCCACAGCCAGCCGAACATGGGGTTCGGGTGGGGATGCTAGCCGGGTGCGGACAGGCGGGGCCGGCTTCTCGTGCGGCGAGAAGACCTTCCGCGCGCGCGGCTCGTGCACTTGCCGTCGCGGGCTTCGCCGGCCACCATGCGAACCCGTCTGAGCTGCAAGCGGATCCACTCGCCGGAGTGGCGGAACGGCAGACGCAACGGATTCAAAATCCGTCGCCCGCAAGGG
>CAZABP010000063.1:0-24123 GCA_964483245.1 uncultured candidatus Brocadiaceae bacterium
CTGCGGACCGGATCGACAAGATCGCGTTCACCGGCTCGACCGAGGTCGGCAAGCAGATCCAGCGCGCGCTGGCCGGCAGCGGCACCGCGCTGACGCTCGAGCTCGGCGGCAAGGCGGCGCACATCGTCTGCGAGGATGCACCGCTGGATCAGGCGGTCGAAGGGGTCGTGCGCGGGATCTTCTTCAACCAGGGGCATGTCTGCTGCGCCGGCTCGCGGCTGCTCGTGCAGGAGGGAATCCACGACGAGCTCGTGCGCAAGCTGAAGCGGCGCATGGCGCGGATCCGCGTCGGCGATCCGCTCGACAAGAACACGGACCTCGGTGCGATCCATAGCCGCACACAGCTCGAGAAGATCGAGACGCTGGTGCAGAGCGGGATCGACGAAGGGGCAGTGCTGTTCCAGGCGGACGGCGAGCTGCCGGGGCGCGGGTGCTGGTTCCGGCCGACGCTGTTCACCGGGGTCGCCGAACATCACCGGATCGCGACGGAGGAGATCTTCGGACCGGTGCTCTCGGTGTTGACGTTCCGCACGCCGCAGGAGGCGGTCGAGAAGGCGAACCACACCGCTTACGGGCTGTCGGCCGGAGTCTGGACCGACAAAGGGGCGCGGATCCTGTGGTTCGCGAGCCGGCTGCGCGCCGGCGTCGTGTGGAACAACACGTTCAACCGGTTCGATCCGGCGAGCCCGTTCGGTGGTTACGGCGAGAGCGGGTTCGGGCGCGAAGGTGGGCGGCAAGGGCTGCTCGCCTACACGCGGGCCGCGGATGGCTGGAGCCAGGGATGAGCGAACGCATCGAAGTCCGCAAGACCTACAAGCTGTTCGTCGGCGGGGGCTTTCCGCGCAGCGAGTCGGGGCGCAGCTACCAGCCGGCGGGGGCGCCGGAGCACAACATCGCCCGCGCGAGCCGCAAGGACCTGCGCGATGCGGTCGCTGCGGCACGCAAAGCGGGTGCTGGCTGGGCGGCGGCGAGTGGCTACCTGCGCGGGCAGATCCTGTACCGCCTCGCCGAGATGCTCGAGACGCGCAGCGAGGCGCTGGCCGGCGAGCTGCGCGCCTGCACTGGTGCGACGGCTGCGGCGGCGCGCCGCGAGGTGGCGCGCACCGTGGATCTCGTCGTCTGGTACGCCGGGTTGCCGGACAAGCTGTGGAGTCTGCTCGGATCGCAGAACCAGGTCAGCGGGCCGTTCTTCAACTTCTCCACGGTCGAACCGACGGGCGTGATCGGGATCGCGGCGCCGGCGCTGCCGGCGCTGTACGGAGCCGTCGCGTTGTTGCTGCCGGTGCTGGCGGGTGGCAACACCGCCGTGCTGCTCGCCAGCGAGCCGTCGCCGCTGCCGGCGATCGCGCTGGCTGAAGCGATCGCGACGAGCGACGTGCCGCCGGGCGTCGTCAACGTGTTGACCGGGCTGCGCGCCGAGCTCGCGCCGGAGCTGGCCGCACACCGCGATGTCGACGGCCTGCTGCTCGCCGGCGCGCCGGACCCGGCGCTCGGCCGGGCCGCCGCCGACTCGATCAAGCGCGTGCGCTGCTGCGCGCTGGATGCGCGCGGCTGGCGCGCGCACGCACCTTCGCTGGCGCAGGTGGAACCGTTCGTCGAGATCAAGACCCTGTGGCATCCGGTCGCGCCGTGAGCGCCGGCCGAACGCAGCAGGGATCTGGGAACAAGCTCTGAGATGGCGGTCACGCCGGCCCTGCTGAACGCGCGCAAGCGCGACGGCGCCGAGCTGTCGGCGACCGAGCTCGGCGAGTTTGTGCGCGGCGTCGTCGATGGTAGCTGGTCGGATGCGCAGCTCGGCGCGTTCCTGATGGCCGTCTGTTGCCGTGGCATGACCGTCGCCGAGACGACCGCGTTGACGTTGGCAATGCGCGACTCCGGGACGGTGCTCGATCTGCGGGCGATCGCCGGGATCAAGGTCGACAAACACTCGACCGGCGGGGTCGGCGACAAGGTCAGCCTCGCGCTGGCGCCGCTGGTCGCGAGCTGCGGCGTGCCGGTGCCGATGATCTCGGGCCGCGGTCTCGGTCACACCGGCGGCACGATCGACAAGCTCGCGGCGATCCCGGGATACCGGACTGCGCTGAGCCCGCGTGAGTTCGTCGCGGTGCTGGAGCAGTGCGGGTTCGTGATGGCCGCGGCCTCGACCGAGATCGCGCCAGCCGACCGGCGGATGTATGCGACGCGCGACGTGACCGGGACCGTCGCGAGCATTCCGCTGATCACGGCCTCGATCCTGTCCAAGAAGCTGGCCGAAGGGATCGATGCGCTGGTCATGGACGTCAAGTGCGGGCGCGCGGCGTTCCTGCCGTCGCGCGACGACGCGCGCGCGTTGATGCAGAGCCTCGTCGACGTCGGGAGTTCCGCCGGACTGCGGATGGCCGCGCTGATGACCGACATGGACACCGTGCTCGGCCGCACGATCGGCAACCGGCTCGAACTGCTCGAAGCGGTGCAACTGCTGCGCGGCGAAGGTCCGCACGATCTGCGCGAGGTCACGTTCGCGCTCGGAGTCGCGATGCTGCAGCTCGGTGGCAAGGCGCGCGACGCGCAGGCCGCGCGCGCGCTGCTCGAGGAGGCAGTACGCAGCGGCCGCGCGCTCGCCTGCCTCGAGCGGAACATCGTCGCGCAGGGTGGGGATCCGGCGTTCCTGACCGATGCCAAGGCGCTCGGCAAGGCACCGCACATGCTCGGCGTGTCGAGTCCGCGCGATGGCTTCGTCACCGACGTCGATCCCCTGCGCCTGGGCCTCTGCGCCATGGCGCTCGGCGCCGGTCGGCGGCAGATGACCGACCCGATCGACCTGCACGTCGGGATCGTGTTGCACAAGCAGCTCGGTGAGCCGGTCACGCGTGGCGAACCGCTGGCACTCGTGCAGGCGCGGACGAGCGCCGATGCGGACCGCGCACTCGCGGAGGTCTTCGCCAGCTACCGGATCGGTGACGCGCCCCCTCCTGCACGCACGTTGGTTTCGGGACAGTTGGGGTCAGATTCCATCTCTCCCGATCCGGGCTAGAGACCCGATGAGTGGACTTGGAGTCTGGCCCCAACCCTCCCGAAGCGGGAGGCATGGAGTCTGACCCCAACCCTCCCGAATTCGGCTAGAGGCCCGCTTCGAGCGCGAGGATCGCGAACGACGTCCCGGCGGTCACCAGGTACGAACTGCCGAGGAAGTCGCAGAACGATCCATCCGGGCGTTGCACGGCGAGCAGCTTCTCGCGCAGGCGCGCGTGCCACGCAGCGCGCTCGCCTTCCGGCAGCAGCTCGATTGCCTGCGCGGCATAGCAGTGGCCGAACAGGAAGAAGTAGCCGGCGTTCAGGTAGTAGGCCTCGTGCGGGATCGGCCGCATGCGCGCGACGCGCAGGAACTCGTGGTGCGCGAAGAACTTCTCGATCCCATCCCGCACCTTCGCGATCGGCACCGACTCGTCGTCGACCGTGTGCAGCGCCCAGTTCCCGATCTGCGTGCGCCCGAGGCTCCCCTTGATCCGGTTGATGTGCTCGCCGCCGCTGATCCGCGCGATCGGCGTCAGGTCGTACGAGTACGCATTGTCCGGAAGCTGGCACGCCCGCACGTAGCCGACCGCGCGCGCGAGCACGGCGCGGTCGGCGAGCCAACCGAGGTCGAGCGCGCGGTGCAGCGCCGGGACCACGCACGCGGTCGAAAAGCTGGTCGCCCACTTCGGCCGGCGGGTGTACGGCGGGTCGTCGTAGTAGCCCCAGCCACCGTCCGGCGTCTGGTTGGCGACCAGGCGGTCGATGCAGGCGCGGCCGCGCGCCGTGATCTGTTCGCGCAACGGCTCGCGCAGCCGCTCGTCGTCGATCGCGCGCACGCAGGCGACGGTGCCGTACAGCCAGGCCCAGACGGCGTCGTTGTCCCAATCGTTGCCGCGCTGCGGCAGCCGCGTCGTCGCGAGCCAGTGCAACGCGCGGTCGAGCGCCTGGTCGCGCGGTTCGGTCGCCGGCGCTTCGAGCAGCGCAACGCAGGCGAGACCCTGGGCGGCGAACTGCCACGCATACGGCGTCTCGATGCTGAAGACCGCCTCGAAGCTGTGCTCGGTCGCGCCGCTCCCCCAGGCACCATCGGGCCGCTGCGTCGTCACGAGGAACTGCAGCGCACGGTCGGACGCCGCGCGCGCGGTTGCGGTGTCGGGCAGCGTCGCCGGCCGCGTCGCCGGCCGCGCCGCCGGCTGCGGGCCCGGCTCCTGCGCCGCGAGCGGCGCGCGGCTGGCGATCCCCGCCCCCGCAGTCAGCGCGAGCGCCGCGAGCAGCGCCCTCCCACGCAGGGCGTGGCTCACGAGTCCGGATCCTTCGCCTTCTGCGCCCGCTGCTCCAGATCGGCTGCCTTGTCGCGCGCCTTGCGGATCGCGAGCTCGGTCTCGCCGCGCACCTTCTCCTGCTCCCGCCGCGCCTTCTCGAGGTCGGCAGCCGTCGCCTGCACCTTCGCTTCCAGCTCGAGCTGCTTGCGCGGCTGCGTGCTGTCGCGCAGCACGTTCTGCCGCCGCGCGGCGAGATCGAGCTCACGCGTCGCCAGCTCGAGCTGGCGGCGGCCACGCTTGAGCACGAGTTCCTTGGTGGTCTTCGCGAATTCCTCGGCCTTGTACATCGCCTCCAGCTCCTCGAGCTCGTCCTTCGCCTCGTCGGCGCGGTAGCGCGCGCGGTCGAGCTGCACGGCGACCTCGTCGAGCTGGATCCGGCTCTCCTGCGTCTGGAAGCTGGTCAGTGCCATCCGCGCCTGCTCGAGCTCGCGCTCGGCCTTCGCGACCGCCGCTTCGCCGGCATGGCGCTTCACCTCGGCATCGAGCTCGACGTTGCGCAGCTCGGCACGCGCGTATTCGAGCTCACGCACCGTGCTCGACTTCTTGCCCGGGTTCGCCGCGTCGGTCGTGTTGCCGACTGCGAGGACACAGCTCGTGGAGAGCAGCAGCAGGCTGCAGGACAGGAGGGGGCGGAACTGCATGGCGGAACCTCTACCAGCGCGTCGGGATCGACGCGACATACTCCTCGATCAGCGCATGGAAGTCCGCCACGAGCGCGGGACCGTGCAGCGTCGTGACGTGCTTGCCGTCGACGTAGACCGGCGCGCGCGGCGCTTCGCCGGTGCCGGGCAGCGAGATCCCGATGTGCGCGGCGCGGCTCTCGCCCGGTCCATTGACGACGCAGCCCATGACTGCGACGCGCAGCTCGGCGACCCGCGGCGCCTGGCGCTTCCACTGTGGCATCCGCGCGGTCAGGAACTGTTCGGTCTGCTGCGCCAGCTCCTGGAAGAAGCTGCTGGTCGTGCGGCCACACCCGGGGCACGCCGTCACGCTCGGCAGGAACGGCCGGATCCCGAGCGACTGCAGGATCTGCTGCGCGATGCGGACCTCCTCGGTGCGCGCCTGCCCCGGCTCCGGGGTCAGGCTGACGCGGATCGTGTCGCCGATCCCGTCGGCGAGCAGGATCGCGAGCCCGGCCGTCGACGCGACGGTTCCCTTGCGCCCCATGCCGGCCTCGGTGAGCCCGAGATGCAGCGCGTGGTCGCTGCGCGCGGCGAGCTGGCGGTAGACCGAGACCAGCTCCGGGACCGAGCTGATCTTGCAGCTCAGCACGATCCGGTTGCGCGGCAGGCCGAGCGACTCGGCGAGCTCGGCGGAGCGCAGCGCACTCTCGACCATCGCGTCGAGCAGCACGTCGCCGGCCTCCTTGGGTGTTGGCGCGCGCGCGTTGCGATCCATCAGGTCGGCGAGCAGCTCCTGGTCGAGCGAGCCGGCATTGACGCCGATGCGGACCGGCTTGTCGTACTCGCGCGCGACTTCGACGAAGGTCTGGAAGTTGCGGTCGTGGCTGCGCCCCTTGCCGACGTTGCCCGGGTTGATCCGCAGCTTGTCGAGTGCCTGCGCACACGCGGGGAACTCGCGCAGCAGGACGTGCCCGTTGTAGTGGAAGTCCCCGATCAGCGGCACGTCGGCGCCGAGCCCGTCGAGCCGCCGCCGGATCTCCGGGACTGCGGCCGCCGCCTCGGCGTGGTTGACCGTGATCCGCACCAGCTCCGAGCCGGCATGGAACAGCTCGGCGACCTGCGCCGCGGTTGCGGCAACGTCGGCCGTGTCGGTGTTGGTCATCGACTGCACGGCGACCGGCGCACCACCGCCGAGGGTCACTCCACGGACCGGAACCGGAACGGACGGACGGCGCGGCTGCAGCGTCATCGGGTCGCGGATGCTACCAGTCCTCGCGCGGCTCCCAGTTCCAGCCGTCGTCCTTGGTCCAGACCGGCTGGAACAGGGTCGTGAACAGCCCGAGTGTGACGACGTCGGCGGCGAGCGCGAGCGGCGTCAGCGCGATCTTCTTCAGCAACAGTCCCGACGAGCTGCCGGTCTCGCGCCGGAGCTCGTGCAGCAGCAGCGTGCCGGAAAAGCTCTGCCAAGGAGTCGCCGCCAGCGCCTCGCGGCGGGGCGCCAGCGGTCGCCGCCAGGTCCAGCCGATGCCATCCGAGCGCACCGTCCACACGAACTCTCCGGCCACCGCGGCGACGCCGCCGGGGACCAGCACCAGCGGGCCTACGCCGGACTCGCCCGGGAACTCGAGCAGCAGGTTGCAGGCCGCGAGCTCGGCGAGCAGGTCGGGTGGCACGTCGTCGAGCGTCGGCGGGAGATCGAACTGCACCGACCGGTCGCCGGCGTCGAACCAGCCGTGCACGATCACGGTCTCCGGCAGCCCGTGCTCGATCCGCAGCAGGCTGCGCCACGGCACGCGCACGCTGCGCAGCGGCGGCTCGGGACCGACGGCGGTCAGGTCGAGGTCCGGCCAGCGTGCGGTCAACTCGTCTGGCTGAATCACGCGCCCGATCTGCGCCGGCTGCATCCAGCCGTCCAGCACGAGCTCGAACTCCGGCGCCTCGCGCACGCCGTTGTGCGAGCGGCGCAACGCGCGCACCGTGACGCGGATGTCGGCGCCCGGCAGTGAGTGCACGAACACGGCGCCGAGCAGCGCCGGCGCCGCGCAGTCGAACCACAGCGCGCCGGCGATGGGGGGCAGATCCGCGCGCCACTCCGCTGGGAGCTGTTCCGGGTCCGCCAGCGCCCGCACGCAGACCTGATCGGGCGCGTCTGGCACCGGCAGCACACTCAGCTCGATCGACACGGCGGCGGCGTGGCGCGACGTGCGGTCGAACTTCTGCAGCTTCCAGAGCTCGACGGTCAGGCAGGAGGGCAGCAGCGCCAGCGCGAGTCCGGCTGCAGCCGCGCGGATCGTGGAAATGCGCACGCGGCCCGGTCTTCTAGCCGCGATGCGCAGCCTGGGCGAGCTTCTGGCGGGATCGCAAGGCCGGATCCTCGCCGCCTGCTGGGTCGTCTGGGTGCTCGACTTCCACGACCTCGTGTTGTTCGCGTTCCTGAAGGACGGGATCGCGAGCGAACTGCAGCTCACGCTCGGCCAGCTCGCATGGATCGACGGCGCAACGCTCGGCGCCAGCGCGGTCGGTGGCTTCCTGTTCGGTCGGATCGCCGACCGGACCAGCCGCCGGACGGCGCTGATCGCGGGCTTCCTGTGCTGCACGCTCGGTGCCGGCGCGACCGCGTTGGCGCAGGGGTTGTGGAGTCTCGCGCTCGCGCGCGTCGCGACTGGATTCGGCGTCGGCAGCGGCTGGGGGATCGGGCATGCGCTGGTCGCGGAGACGTTCCCGCTCGCGCAACGCAACCGCGCGGCAGGACTGCTGCAGGCGGGGGGCCCGGCCGGCATGGCGATCGCCGCGACGGTCGGTTGCCTGCTCGGGCCGGTCCTCGGCTGGCGCGGTGCGTTCGCGGTCAACGGCGCGGCGCTGCTGTTGGTGCCGTGGCTGCTGCGCGTGTTGCCGCGCACGGCGGCGGCCACGCGCGTCGCGCCGGCGTGGCGCATGCTGTTCGCGCGCGCGCACCGCCGTGCGAGCTGCGTCCTGCTCGCGCTGCTGGCGTTGCAGATGACCGGCTTCTGGAGCGTCTACGCCTGGCTGCCGGCGTTGCTGCTGCGCGAAGCGCAGGCGACGCTGCTGTTCGTCTGGCTGTTCCAGGTCAGCGCGAACTGCGTGCACGTGCTCGCCGATCTCACGTTCGGTTGGCTGGCAGACCGGGTGGGGCGGCGGCGGTTGTTCGCGTTGACGAACGTGTTGTTCGCGGTCGGTCTCGCGCTGGTCGCGCTGTTCCACGCGCAGCTGCTGGCGCGGCCGTTGCTGTTTGCGGCGGCGATCGTGTTGGTCGGGGCCGGCGCCGGCACCTGGTCTGCGTTCGGCCCGTGGTTCGCGGCGGAATACCCGCCGCAGCTGCGCGCGACCGCAGCTTCGGGGTTCTACAACCTCGCGCGCGGCGTGCAGTTGTTCACGCAACCGATGCTCGGCGCGCTGTTCGCGGCGGCCGGGACCCTGGCGGTCGGGCTGTGGGTCGGCGTCGGGTGTGCAGTTGGTGCCGCCGTCACCGTTGGCGGTCTGGCGCCGCCGCGCGACGCCCCGCGCGACACGGGTTGACCGCATGGAATCCGGCTCCAGACTGCCAGCCGCACCAGCGCGGTCGGCGCGTCGCGGCACCCATGTTCCCAGGATCCGAATCCACGTCGCCCGGTCGTCGTCGCCAGGTCGGCTGGGATGCCGATGCTGCGACGCTGCGGCCGCTCCCGGCCGAGCCGGGCGTGGCGCCGCAACCGGAACGTGCCTGGCAGGCGCCGCTGCTGCTGGCGGGTGGTTACGCGCTGCTGCTGTTCCTGGCCGGGTTCGCGCTGCACCCGATCCTGGGTTGGACCGCGGAACTGGACAACTACGTCGGGCAGGCGCGCTGGCTGAGTGCTGGGATCTGGCCGCGGGATCCGTGCCATCCGCTCGGGTACCCGACCGTGGTCGCGCTGACCGAGCCGCTGTTCGGCAGCTTCTTCGTCGCGGGGCGGTTCGTGTCGGCGATCGCCGCGGGACTGCTCGTGTGGGGGACGCACGCGCTCGTGCGGCCGGCGTTCGGTGGTGCGGCTGCGACCGGCGCCGCGCTGCTGGTCGCGCTGCACCCGTTGGTGTTGGTGACCGGGATGCTCGCGAACAGCGACATGATGGCGGCCGGCGTCGCCGCGCTCGTGTTGGTGCTGGCCGCGCGTGCCTGGCGAGCGCCGGCTGGTGCGGGGTGGTTCGTACTCGGGCTCGCGTTCGCGCTCGCGTACTGGACGCGGTATCCGTCCATGGCACTGCTGGTCGCGATCGTACCGGCCCTGCTGCTCGGGGCGCGGCCGTCTTGGCGCGACCGCATGCGGCGGCTGGCATGGTTCGCCGGCGGAACCGCGCTCGGCCTCGTGCCGCACTGTGCGATGAGCCATGCGCAGTTCGGCTCGCTGTTCCACGACGAGAGCTGGCGCAACCTCGCGGCGGCGCACGCTGGTGCCCCGGCCGGGTGGATCGACTTCAACTACCTGTATGCGGCGCCGTTCGACTCGTGGTGGTCGGTCGTGCGGCAGGATCCGCTCGGGATGCTCGCGCAGGGGGCGGATCGGTTCGGTGCGCTGGTGACGCGGGATCTGCCGGTGTACCTCGCGTCCGGCGGGCAGGGGGAGTCGCCGGGGCTGTACGCGTGGGTGCTGTACGCGCTGATCCCGCTCGGGTGGGGGATCGCGATCGCGCGCCGGCGGCCGGGCCTGCTGCTCGGCGGATTGTTCGCGATCTGTTACCTCGCGGCGGCGGCGTGGACCTTCGTCGTCTGGGATCGGATCGCGCTGCTGGTGTTCGCGCCGCTGCTCGGGGCGGTGGGCGGCTCGCTCTGGTTGGTGGGTGCCTGGCTGCGCCGCTGGCCGGATGGCGTGCGGCCGGTGCAGGTCGTGCTGCTGGGGCTGTTGCTCGTGCCGCTGCTGCTGCGGCTCCCGGAGCGGATCGAGTGGCTGCGCAGCCGCGAACCGCAGGCGGAGTTGGGCGCGATCCAGCAGCTCGTGCGCGAGCACGGCAGCGACGTGCGCATCGCGACCTCGATGGTCGCGCTCGCCGAGCATGCCGGCGTCGAGCTGTCGCACGTGCCGACCGTGCACGGGTGGGACTTCGATGCGCGGCGCTACGTGCTGGATCTCGCCGCCGCGGTCGAGCGGGAGCGGATCGGGTTCATCGTGCTCGGCCGCGTCACGTTCGGGAGCAGCGAGCGGCTGGCGGCGCTGGCGCAGGTGGACGTTCCACCGGGGTTCGTGCGGATCCGGGAAGAGCCGGATCTGCTCGTCTGGCGGGTCGAACAGCCGTTCATGCTCGGCGACTGGCAGCCAGCCGGTCTCAGTGATTGGCAGCCGGTCGTATCGATCTCACCGAACCCGTGCGCCGGTGGCGAGGTCACGTTCGCGGTCGATCTCGCGGATGCGCCGGATGGAGTGCGCGAAGTCGGTTTGATCGCGCAGGACCCGCACGGCACGTGGCAGTACTTCGAAGTGCTGCAGCGTGACGGCTCCCGCGCGGTGCTGAAGATCCACGCGGACGGGATCCAGCGGGGGACCTGGCAGATCCGCGCGCACGTCGTGTTGCCGGCGGCGCGGTTGACGGGGCCGGTCGTGGCCTTCCAGCGGAACGGGTGAGATCCTGTTCCTCCCATCTGGTGTGAAGCAGATCAGCCGATTCGCGAGGCCGTCCGTACTCGCGGCGCTGTATGCACTCGCGCTGTTCATCGCGGGCCTGTACTTCCATCCCATCCTGGGGATGTACTGCGAGTTCGACGACTATGTCGGTCAGGCACGGGGACTCACAGCTGGGCGCCTCCCGTACGACGTGTTCCATCCGCTCGGTTACCCGGCGCTCAGTGCCCCGTTCGGCTTGCTGTTCGGCGACTTCTTCCTGGGGGCGCGCCTCGTGTCCGCGGTCGCGGGGGGACTGCTCGTGTGGTCGACCTATCACTTCGTGCGGATCTCGTGGTCGGTGCCTGCCGCGCGACTCGCGGCATTGTGGATCGCGGTACATCCACAGGTGATCGTCGACGCGCTGCAGGCCACGAGCGACATGATGGCGGCCGGCACGGCGATGCTGGTGCTGTTCCTGACCGGGCTCGCGTTGCAGAACCGCACGCGGTTGGTCCAGTTCACGCTCGGGCTCTCCTTCGGCCTCGCCTACTGGACCCGCTATCCGGCGGTGGCGCTGCTGATCGCGATCGTGCCCGCCTTGGCCTACGCTCCCGGCGTGGGCTGGCGCGGCCGGCTCGCGCGGTTCCTCGTGTTCGGCGGCGGCGCCGCGCTCGCACTGCTGCCACATTGTTTGTTGACGATTGCGCAGTGGGGCAAGCCGTTCCACGACGAGAACTGGCGCAATCTCGCGATGTCCAACTTCGGCAGCACGGACGGGAGCGCCAACTTCCACTACCTGTCGACGATGCCGTTCGACTCGTGGTGGTCCGTCTTGCAGCACGATCCGCAGGCGATTGCGAGCCGTTCGCTGCAACAGATGTCCCGGCTGTTCCAGTCGGATCTGCCGCGGTATCTCACCGGTGCGTCCGCGGCGGGTTGGGTCGAATGGGCGCTGTATCTGTGCATCCCGCTCGGTTGCGTCGTCGTCGTACTCGCGAGGCGGCCGGTGTTGTTGCTCGGCCTCGCGTTCGCATTGGCCTACATGTTGGCGATCAGCGCCACGTTCTACCTCGCGGAGCGGATCATGTTGTTGTGCCTGGCGCCCTGCATAGGTGCCGCCAGCTCGGTGTCGTGGGTCGCCGGTACGTCCCTGCGCCGCGTTCCCCGGCTGCGGCGCAGCCTCGAGCTTGCCATCACGCTGGCGATCGTCTGCTACGTCGGTGCCCACGTGCCGGGCCGGCTCGCCTGGCTTCGGTCCGTCGAGCCACACGCTGAATTGGCCTGCATCCGGCGACTCGTACGGACTCACGGATCCGACGTCGCGATCGGTGGCGTCATGGGAATCCTCACGCACCACGTGCAATACCGGCACCAGCACATCAGCAGGTACTACGGTGTCACGTTCCCCGCCCCGGATTTCGTCGCGCAGATGACAAGCGAGCTCGAGGGGTCCGGTACTGATTTCATCGTGCTCGGGACGGCCACGATGGAAGGAGCGGACCGGATCGCGGCGTTGCAGCAAGTGACGCTGCCGCCGTGGTTCGCCCGTGAACATCAGGATGAGCAGGTGCTCGTGTGGCGCGTCCTGTTCCCGACGGTCGAAGTGCACCCGAATCCATATTTCAGTGGCATGCTCCGCGTCGACGTCGGCGTTCCGTTCGGCCACGAGAGCGTACGGCGCATCGACCTCGTGGCGACGGACCCCGGGGGCACCGCGCACGTGCTCGAGGCGCTGCCGCGGTCGGACCGAGGTGCTGTGCTGGAGGTGCCTTCGGTGCCGCTCACGCCTGGCGACTGGGTGCTGCGGGCGCGCGTGCAGACGCCCGCCGGAACGATCCACAGCCCCGCGGTCACCCTGTCTGCTCGTTGAGGCCCCCCGCGTTCCCGCTCACCCCAACCCCCCCGCCACCCTCCCGCTGTCGCAATACACCTGCGCGCGGCCCGGCCGCACGAACCCGATCAGCGTCGCGCCGGCCTGTGTGCACAGGTCATGGCTCGGCGCCGACGGCGCCGACACCGACAGGATCACCGGGATCCGCACGCGCAGGCACTTCAACACCAGATCGAACCCCGCGCGCCCCGACAGCATTGCGATCGCCTGCGCGAGCTCGTGACCGCCGCGCGCGGCGGCGCCGACCGCCTTGTCGAGGGCGTTGTGCCGGCCGACGTCCTCGCCGTGCCCGATGACCTCGCCGCGCGCGGTGAAGAGCGCCGCCGCATGGCACGCGCCGGTCGCGTCGAACAGCCGCTGCCGCCGCGTGAACTCGATCCGGCAGTGATCCACGAGCGCGCGGTCGATGCGCGGCACGCCCGGCAGCAGCGCCGGCAGCTCGTCGAGCAGCGCTTCGACGCTGCCGAGTCCGCACAGCCCGCACGACGAGCGGATCTCGTGCGTGCGCGTGAGCCGCCCGCGCGCCTGCGCGTGCGCCCCCTCGGCGAGCGTCAACACCAGCGTGTCCGGCTCGCCGCGCTCCGGCACGGCCGGCACCGCCCGCAGATCGCACAGCTCCCCCGGCTCGCGCAGCACGCCCTCCCCGAGCAGGAAGCCGAGCGCGAGATCCGGATCCGCGCCCGGCGTGCGCATCGTCAGCAGGTCCTGATCGCCGATCCGCAGCAGCAGCGGTTCCTCCCGGACGAGCCGGTCGTGCCTGCCGTCGGCGAGCACGCGCTCGACGAAGCCGGACCCGTCGTCGTTCATGCGCGCGCCAGCAGCAGGTCCGCAGCCGGCGCGCCGGGCACGCTGGCGACCACACTGCGGTAGTGGAACCACGGCTGCAGCAGCGCATCGAGCTGCACCAGGCTCGGGCCATGCCGCCCGTCCTCGGTCGCGATCGCGATCAGCCGCCCGCGGCGGCCGAGCACCCGCGCGGTCAGCTCGAGCAGGCGCTCGAGCTCCGGCTCCGGGTCGAAGCAGACGCCCGGCTGCAGCAGCACCGCGCGCGGCTCCGGCAGGTCGTGGTGATCCAGGATCCGGAACATGTCCTGGCACAGCCCGACGTGGATCGTCAGATCCGGATGCCGCAGCCGCAGCACGCGCGCGCGCGCCGGATCCGGCTCGATCCCCAGGTAGCGCACGGTGCCACGCTTGCGCAGCCACAGTGCCGTCTCGGCCAGCGTGCCGCCGAGCGAGGGCGCGTATTCGAGCAGCAGCTCGCC
The DNA here is from genome assembly GCA_964483245.1 of uncultured candidatus Brocadiaceae bacterium. Lineage (GTDB taxonomy): Bacteria > Planctomycetota > UBA1135 > UBA1135 > UBA2386 > CAZABP01. The sequence continues at coordinate 13,666 of CAZABP010000063.1, forward strand.
GGCGCTGAGGTCGAGCCGCGCGTGGATCGCCTGCGCGAGCGCACGCGATGGCGGCCAGACCGGGAACGCCGGCTCGCCGCGCCCGCGAACCGGCGCGCTGGCTTGCAGCTCGGGATCCACTCGGGGGCGCCGCATCGGGCGCGGAATCCTAGCCCACGCGGCACCTGCACGCTTCCTCGCGCGCCCCGGCCGCGGTTCGATGCACGTCCCGGATGCTCCGCCTCGTCTCGCTGCTGGGACTGTTCGCGCTGCTCGGCCTCTGCGTGCTGCTGTCGCGTCACCGCCGCGCCATCTCGCTACGCACGTTGCTCGGCGCCCTTGCACTGCAAGCGCTGCTGGCGGTCACGTTCCTGTACTGGCCTGCCGGCAATGCGGCGCTGCGCGCGGCCGGCGAGGGGGTCGCGGCGTTCCTGCAGCTGTCGCGCGAGGGCGGGATCTTCGTGTTCGGCGCGTTGGCCGACCCGCAGGTCGTCACGACGACATTCGGGCCGTTCGATCCGAAGTACGCATTCCTGTTCGCGTCGATGGTGCTGCCGACGCTGATCTTCTTCGCGTCGTTCATGGCGGTGCTATACCACCTCGGCGTGATGCAGTGGATCGTGCGCGGCCTCGCGTTCGTGACGCGGCGCGCACTCGGCACGTCCGGGCCGGAGACGCTGTCGGCCTGCGGCAACATCTTCGTGGGTCAGACCGAAGCTCCGCTGCTGGTGCGTCCGTTCCTGGCGCGGATGACGCAGAGCGAGCTGCACGCGGTCATGACCGGCGGCTTCGCGACGATCGCCGGTGGCGTGTTCGCGCTGTACGTCGCGTTCGGGATCTCGCCGGGTCACCTGATCGTCGCCAGCGTCATGGGGGCGCCAGCCGGGCTGATGGTCAGCAAGCTGCTGTGGCCGGAGACCGAGACCAGCGCCGGCATCGCTGACACCGGGCCGCGCGACGAGCACGCCGCCGGCAACGTCGTCGAAGCGGCCGCGAACGGCGCGCTCGACGGCCTGCGCCTGGCGCTGAACGTCGCCGCGATGCTGATCGCGTTCCTCGGCCTCGTCGCCGTGCTCGACGCCGCACTCGGACCGCTTGGTGGTTGGATCGGATTCGATCCGACCGCGGACGCGACGCGGCTGTCGGTCGGACGCCTGCTCGGTTGGCTGTTCTTCCCGGTCGCCGCGGTCATGGGCGTCCCTTCACACGAGATCCACCTGCTCGCCGAGTTGATCGGAACCAAACTGGCGTTGACCGAGCTCGTCGCCTACCAGAAGCTCGGCGCCATGCAGGCGATCTCCGCGCGCACGCAGTTGATCGCGTCGTTCGCGCTGTGCGGCTTCGCCAACTTCGGCTCACTGGCGATCCAGATCGGCGGGCTCGGTGCGATGGCACCGGAGCGGCGCACCGACATCGCCCGGCTCGCGCTGCGCGCGATGTTCGCCGGCGCCGTCGCAACCTGCATCACGGCCTGCATCGCCGGGATCGTCAGCGATGTCTGAGCCACACGCGGAGCTCGACCGCCTCGGCGCCGCGGCGGGGTTCCTGCACGAGGCCGGTGCCGGCCGGGCGCAGATCGTGCTGGTGCTCGGCAGCGGATTCGCTGCGGTCGCGCGCGAGCTGCGCGACTGCGAGGCGATCCCGTTCGCGCGGGTTCCACACTGGCCGGTGCCGCAGGTCGAGGGGCACGGCGCGCAGTTGCTGCTCGGCCGGATCGACCGCGTCGCGGTCGCGTGTCTGACCGGCCGCGTGCACCTGTACGAAGGCTGGCAGCCAGTCGAGGTCGTGCGTGCGGTCCGCTCACTCGCGCTCGCCGGGGCACGGCGGTTCCTGCTGACGAACGCGGCTGGCGGAATCCGCGCCGACCTGCGCCCCGGGGATCTGCTGCGGATCAGCGACCACCTGAACCTGACCGGCAGCTCGCCGCTGATCGGCCCGCACGCCAGCGAGCTCGGCCCGCGGTTCCCGGACCAGAGCTCGGTCTGGTCGCAGGGGCTCGGCGTGCTGCTGCACGAACTCGACCCGCAGCTGCACCACGGGGTCTACGCCGGTCTGCTCGGCCCGAGCTACGAAACCCCGGCGGAGATCCGCATGCTGCGGCTGCTCGGCGCCGATGCAGTCGGCATGAGCACGGTGCACGAGGCGATCGCGCTGAACGCACTCGGCGTCGAGCTGGCCGGGCTCTCGCTGATCACCAATCCGGCTGCCGGCATCGGCACGCAGCCGCTGTCGCACGACGAGGTGCTGGCCGCCGGCCATCAGGTCGAAGCGCGGCTCGCCGGCCTCCTCACCGCGTTCTGCCTGCGCCTGGCGCCGGCCACCGGATGAACGACGCGCTGACGATCCGACCCGGCGACGAGCAGGACGCGGAAGCGATCCTGCGCTCGTTCAACCGCGTGTTCCGCGAAGTCTGCGGCGCCGGCTACCTCGACCGCACGCTGGCGCAGTGGCGCTGGCTGTACATGCAGAACCCGGCCGGGCAACGGATGTACGTCGCAGTCACGGACACTGGCGAGGTCGCGGCGCACTACGGCGGCCTGCCGGCGCGCGTCGATTCGCCGTTCGGCGCCTGCACGTTCGTGCAGGGGGTCGACAGCTTCGTGCTGCCGGAATGGCGGCAGGGGCTGCGCAAGACCGGGGCGTTCGTCTCGACCGCGCATGCATGGTTCGCCGCGTCGCACGAGCAGCACCACGACGCCGTGGTCTACGGTTACCCGGTACCGGCCGCGGCGCGCGTCGGCGGCCGGTTCCTCGGCTACACCGACATCCGCGTCGTCGATTACCTGATCCTGGATCCGGCGGCCGCGCCGCCGGCGCCGTCGGGTGTCGAAGTGCGGCCGCTCGCGCAGTTCGGAGCGGACGTCGATGCGCTGCTCACGGCGCTGCCGGCCGAGCAGATCCGGCTCCGCCGCGATGCGGCGTATCTCGGCTGGCGCTACGCCGCCTGCCCGGATGCGCTGTACGAGGCGGTCGGTGCGTATCGCGACGGTCGGCTGGAAGGTCTCCTCGTGCTGCGCCCGGTGCACGAACTGGCTCCCGGGTCCTGCACGATCGCGGACTGGGTCGTGCCGGGGCCGGACCGCGAGGTCGCGACGGCACTCGTTGCCGCGGCCGCAGCGCGCGCGCGTGAGGCCGCACGCAGCCGGTTGCTCGCGGTGTTCGCGGATTGGTCGGCCGAACACGCGCTGCTGCGCGAGCTGGGCTTCCGGGTCGAGCCGTCCAGCCAGTGGATGGAGCGGCGCCTGATGCACCGCACGTTCGCGCCGGCCTACTCGACCGAGGTACTCACCGCGCAGTGGTGGTACACGCTCGGCGACTCGGATCTCGTCTGATGGCGGCGCGCGCGTGTTCGCGGGTGGCGGCGCCAGGCCGGCGGCCGGTCAGGAGCGCCGGCGGCGGCTCACCAGCTCGCCTTGCGCACGCCCGGGATCTCGCCGAGCAGCGCCAGGTTGCGGAACTGGATCCGGCAGATCGAGAACTTGCGGTAGTTGCCGCGGGCGCGGCCGGTCAGCGCGCAGCGGACCTTGTAGCGGATCCGGTGGATGTCCCGCGGGAGCTTGCGCAGCCGCCGATACAGCGCGAGCCGGTCCTCCATCGACGTGGCGGGGTCGCGCAGCTTGGCGACGATCTCCGCATGGCGGGCGGCGTAGGCGGTGGCGAGTTCGCGGCGGCGGGTGTTGCGGGCGGTGACGCTGGTCTTCGTCATGCAGGATCCGGTCTGGAGGGCGCGGGAGTATCCCGATCGATCCTGGTCCCTGCAAGCGCCGGATCGGCGCGGTGACGCGGAGGCGGCGCATCTTGGTCTGGCTCGCGGCGTTGCTCGGGTGCTACGTGCTGCTCGCGGCCCTGGTCTGGAGCCAGCAGGACCGCCTGCTGTTCGTCGGCGCGGCGGCCGGGCGGGGCGTCCCGGTCGTGCCCCCGCCGGGGGTCGAGGTCGGCTGGCTGACGCTGGCGGACGGGACGCGGATCCGCTGTGCGACCGCGGCGCCGGCGCAGCCGCGCGCCGTCGTGCTGTTCACCGACGGCAACGGCGCCGACCTGCGCTCGGCGGTCGAGTGGGCCGCGCGGTTCGCGCATTGGGGGATGGCCGCGGTCTGCACCGAGCACCCCGGCTACGGCGACAGCCAGGGGGTGCCGTCGGTCGCGGCGCTCGGGGCCGCGGCGGACGCCGCGAGCGCGGCGGCGCGCACCCGCTGGCCGGAGCTGCCGCGGGTCGCCGCCGGTCACTCGCTCGGCGCGACGTCGGCAGTCCGGCTGGCCGCCGCCGGGGACGTCGAACGTGCGCTGCTGCTGGCGCCGTTCACGACGCTGGCCGCGGTCGCACAGCACCACTACCGCTGGCTGCCGGTCGGGCTGTTGCTGCGGCATCGCTTCGACAATCTGACGCCGGCGGCGAAGATCCGCGTGCCGGTGTGGATCGTGCACGGCCTCGACGACGACGTGGTGCCGGCGAAGTTCGGCCGCGCGTTGGCCGACGCGCTCGGACCGGACGCGAAGTTCCTCGGCATCGAGGGACACGGCCACAACGACCTGCCGTTGGATGGGCAGCTCGGGACAGAGATCGCGAGGTTCCTGCGTGGCGACTAGCCCACAGGCGCCGAGTTCGCTGCGCGCGCTGCGGATCGCGGCGCTCGTCGTGACCGCGGCGGCGGCGTTGCTCGCGCTGGGGTTGCGGATCGACTTCGGACCGACGCCGGAGGTGACGCGGTTCGGCGACGACGCGTACTACATCTTCACGTGGGCACGCAGCGTCGCCGAAGGGAACGGCCCGTGTGTGACGCCGGGTGTCCCGACCACCGGGCTGAACCTGGCGTGGGGTGCGCTGCTGGCGGCCGTCGGCTGGTGGTTCGGCACGGCGGCGATCCCGGCGGCGGCGCAGGTGATCGGCCTGCTGTGCCACGCGGGCTTCGCGGCGGTTGCGGCGCGGCTCGCCGGCAACGGGTCCGCCGGCCTGCTGGTCGGGATGCTCGCGCTCGGGAACCCTTGGCTGCTGAGCATGGCGCAGAACGGCCAGGAGACGGCCGCGGCCCTGTTCCTGCTGGCGTTGGTCGTCGCCGAACGGCGGGCGCCGGCGCTGCGGTTCTTCGGGCTCGCGGTTGCGCTGCTGTTCACCCGCAGCGATGCGGCGCTGTTCCTGCTGGCGGTGCTGTTCGTGCGCAACCGCTGGCCGGTCGCGGTCGGACAGTTCGCGCTGCTGCTGCTCGGGCATGCGCTCGTGCACGTGCTGGTCGCCGGGCATCCGATGCAGGATTCTGCGGCGCCGCTGCCGTGGCTGTTCTGGCAGCACGAGCTCGCGACGTACGGCGGTCTGACCGCCGAGCGCATGTGGTGGTGGGTGCGTCCGGTGTTGCTCGGCGGGCCTTACGAGCAGACCGGGATCGTCCTGTTCGGCGCTGCCGTTGCGCTGGCGTACGCGCATTGGCTCCCCGCACACTGGATCGCGGCGCCGCTCGCGCTGACGGTGCTCGGTCTGCTGGCCGGCGCCGAGAACGCGTTCGTCGCCGTGACTGCCGGCGCGCTCGCGCTCGTGGCTCCGCGGCGCAGCGACGCCGACCGCGTGTTGACGTTGACGCTGCTCGCGAGCGTTGCGCTGGTGTTCGTGCACGTGACGATCCGGCACGCCCCGCGTGACTACTACTTCGCGCTGCTCGCGGTGCCGGGGCTGCTCGGGGTCGGGATCTGGCTGCGCGCTGCGCCGGCGGCCGGCCTGATGCTCGTGCTCGCAGTCGCCGTGGAGCAGGGTGTGGCGGCGTTCGAGCCACCGGCGCCGCGGCCCTGGCAGGCCGAGATGGCGTTGGCCGGGGCCACGTTGGCCGACGTGCTGCCGGCCGAGGAACCGGTCGGTTGCTTCCATGCCGGGATCGTCACGTGGTTGCGCGAGGGACCGGTCGTGAACCTGGATGGCGTCGTGCACCGCGCGGCGTTCGCTGCGCTGCGCGCGGCGCAGCTCGATCCGTTCCTCGATGCGCAGCGGATCCGGTTCCTGCTCGACACGCCGGTGCAGTTCCAGCGTGAGGATCCGTGGGTCCACGCGAGCGGGCGCTGGTTCGGTCCGGAGTTCGACGCCGCGCGCGATCTGCAGCCGTACGTCTGCTTCGACCGGCCGGACGTGGATGGCGGGCGGCCGGGCACCGAGAAGCTCGTGCTGTACTGGCGCCGCTCGTGCCGGGATCCAGTGCCGCCGCGACCGACCGAGCCGGTGGATCTCGGACCGGGTCCCGGGGGGACGCGCCGGATCTACGTGCCGCCGCGCGTGCGCCAGGCGGCGTATGCGCTGCGCGGCGGAGCGGAGGTTGCGTTGCCATGGACCCGCGGCGCCGCGCACGTGTTCGAGCTGGCACCGCTGGGGGACGGGCCGCACGTGCTGTTGCTGGATGGCAACCGCGCGCCGGCGCTCGCGTGGTGACGCGGGGCTCGCCGGGATTGCGGGCTAGGATTCCTGCGGTTCCGTCATGCAGCGCAAGACCCTCGTCGAGCAGTTCGTCCGCGATCAGTCGAAGTCCCCCGGCGCGACCGGCGAGCTGTCGCGCATCCTCGCGCGGCTGAGCCTCGCCGGGCGCATGATCGCGCTCGAGATCATGCGCGCCGGCTTCGTCGGCCGGCTCGGCCTGACCGGCGACCTCAACGTGCAGGCCGAAGAGGTGCGCGCGCTCGACGTGATCAGCAACGAGATCTTCGTGCGCGTGTTCGAGACGATGGACTTCGTCGGTTCGCTGGCGTCCGAGGAGATGACCGAGGTCTACCACTACGCCGGCGACCGGCACGGGCGGTACGTTGTGCTGTTCGATCCGCTCGACGGGTCGGGCAACGTCGACGTCAATGGCCCGATGGGGAGCATCTTCAGCATCCACCGGCGGCCGGACGAGACAGCGGCGCCGTCGCTGCAGGACTGCCTGCGCCGTGGGCGGGATCAGGTCGCGGCGGGGTACATCCTGTACGGCCCGTCCACGATGTTCGTCTACACCGCCGGTGGTCCGGTGTGCGGGTTCACGCTCGACCGCGCGATCGGCGAGTTCTTCCTGACGCATCCGGACATCCGGATTCCGACCGGCAAGGGGAGCTATGCGATCAACGAGGCGAACGAGTCGAGGTGGGACGAGCGCACGCGCGCGATGGTGCGCGCGTTCCGGCTCGGCGAGACGCAATGCGGCAAGCGTTCGGCGCGCTACATCGGCGCGCTGGTCGCCGACTTCCACCGCACGCTGATCCAGGGCGGGATCTACATGTATCCCGGCGAAGTCAAGAAGCCGGCCGGCAAGCTGCGGCTGCTGTACGAAGGGGCGCCGCTGTCCTTCGTGGCGGAGATGGCCGGCGGCAAGGGCAGCGATGGCCGCCACGACATCCTCGACCTGCAACCGACCGAGCTGCACCAGCGCACGCCGCTCTACATCGGCGCGGCGCCGGACGTCGACGAGGTGGTCAGCCGCCTCGCGACGTAGGCGCCGAACCCGGGGTCACGGCATCACGGCTCTTCGACGCGCAGGCCGTAGTAGTCGGCGTTGCGCACCGGCGGCGCCTGCCCTGCTTCGATCAGCAGCGTGCGCGTCGCCCACAGCTCGCGGAACACGCGGTAGCCGAGCGCCGTGCGGTCGAGGTAGTCGACGCCGTCGCTGCCGCCGGTGCCGACGCGCCGCCCGATCACGCGCTCGACCATCCGCGCGTGCCGCTGGCGGAACACGAGCATCGCCTGCTCCGCGGCGATCAGCCGGTCCACGACTTCGCCCGGCCACGACAACAGCGGGAGCTGGCGGTTGCCGTCGATGAACAGCAGCGCGGCGCGCAGCCGGCGCACGGCAGGCCGGCGGACCGGGTCCGGTTCGTCTTCCGCGCGCAGGAACGCGGCCGCCGATGCGAGCTCCTGCTCGTAGCGCGCGCGCAGCCGCTCGCGGTCCGCCGCAGTCTGCGCCTGCACGCCGGCCTGCGCGATCCGCAGCTCGATCGCCCGGCGATGGCCGGCGAGGAACGCATCCAGGAAGCGCGCCACGGTGGCGTCGTCGTCCGGTTCGTCCGGCGTGCTCGCATCGATCGGCGTGCGCGCGAGCCAGGTGTAGACCGCCTGCTTCAGGCTCGGGCCGTCGGCCAGCCGGCGTTCGACCCGCGCCAGCGCCGGGGAGGGCATGGCCGCCGCGGCGCGCAGCGCATCGCGGTAGCTGTGCTCGTGCCCGAACGGGATCCGCTCGGCGTCCTCGAGCCCGAGCAGGATCTCGATCTCGCGCAGCTGCGCCGACTGGAACCCGCTCGCCGGGAACAGCTTGTCGCGGAACGCGAGGTAGTCGCGCGTCCGCATCGTTTCCATCAGCTCGAAGTGCTGCGTCGCGAGCCGGAAGATCATCGCCACGCGGTCCAGCCCGGCGCAGGCCGAGCTCAGTGACGTCTCCGGCACGAACTGCTGCCGGAACAGGTCGCGCGCGGCCTGCAGCTCGCGCAGCACGAGCTTGAACCACAGTTCATCGATCTGGTGGATCACCAGGAACCGCACCTCGTCGTTGCCGAGCTGCGACTCGTCGCCGGCAAGGCCGCCTTGCAGCGACAGCAGCTGCTCGACGCGGATGTAGTCCCAGTAGCTCGGGATGCGGTCGGCAGTCATGGGGGCGCATCTTGGCGGGACTGGCGACGAGCGGCCAGCGAGGGGGGCTGTGTGCGTCGAGTCCGCTCGCTAGGCTCCGGCGTGGCCCGGGAGCTCCGGGTCTCGGCCCCTGTGGCCGCTCCTCACCTCCTCCCTCTGGAGACACCATGCAAGTCTGCACGCGCAGGTTCCCCCTGCTCTGCGCGGCCGCCCTCGTTGCCGCCGCGCTTCCCGCCCAGATCAAGCCGGGCAATTCGATCACCGCCGTCACCCGAGCCGCCGGCGTCGGCGAGATGCACGACATCGACCATCAAGCCGGGACGGCGACCGCGCTGACGCTGTCGGCGACGCTCGCTGCCGAGGTCCCGAACTGCGTCGAGATGGTCAACGGAATCCTCGGCTACGTCGGTACCAACCCGGTCGCGCCGGCGACCGGCAATGTCTATCGGATCACTGTGGCCTCCGGCGCCGTGACCGAAGCGCTGCTGAACACGACGCCCACTGCCGGCGGCAATGTCGCCCAGCTCGCGCTCGTCGGCAGCACGATCTACTTCACGACGCAGGACGCTTCGCTCGCCGATCCGATCGGCATCCTGCAGAGCGTCCCGACCGCTGGCGGCCCGGTCACGGCGGAGCTGAAGCTGGCGTCTGTCACCGGCGCGGTCGGCCTGGCGAACGCGGTCGCGGCGATCGGCACGACGGTCTACGTCGCGACGTTCGATTCGGGCACGGTCGCGACCAACACCGGTTCCTTGATCGCCTATGACACGGTCAGCAAGACCGGCAAGCTGGTGATGTCGCTCCCACAGGGGAAGTTCATCTCCGGCACCAGCACGTTCAACACCGGGATCGTGCACGCGCGCGTCCACCCGACGATGAAGGGCACGCTGATCCTGCAGGGCGTCTACGGCGACTGGCTCGTCGTCGACGTTCTGACCCCGAAGATCGTGTCGCACGGCTATGCCGGCTTCGTGACCAGCACCTCGAACCTCACGAATCTGGTCAACTCGTTCGACGTCGACCACGCGACCGGCGACTACATCGTCGGCAGCCGTGACGACCACGTCGAACGCGCAGTCAGCGACCACAGCGCCGAGAAGATCATCAAGCTGGGCGCGACGAGCTCGAGCGTCGGCGGTATCTCGCACGTGCAGGCGCCCAAAGGCCTGATCACGTCGACCGGGCCCGGCTGCGCCGGTTCCGGCGGCTACACGCTGACGGACGTCAGCTACGGCCTGACGACGGCCGGCAACTCCGGCTTCGCATTCGGCGTGCACAGCGGCTACGGCGGCAATCCGGTCGCGCTGTCGTTCGGCACCGCCGATCCGAACCTCGACCTCGGTTTCGTGCCGATGCCTGGGTGCTTCCTGCACATCAACTTCGTCCCGGCCGTCACGCTGAACGCGACGCTGAGCGGGACCGGGGATGGGATGGGCAAGGCCAAGTTCCCGGTTGCGATCCCGGCCACGGCGGTCGGTGCCAAGCTGTACTGGCAGTGGTTCGAGCTGCAGGTCGGCGGCACCAAGAGCAACCCGGTCGGCATCGTGGTCTCGAACGGCCGCTACACGCAGGTGCAGTGAGCCACGCGTGGTCGGACCTGTCGCGGTCCGGCCTCCTCGTTTCGTTCTGATGCGCGCATGCGCACAAGACCCGCCCGCTGCGCTGTTGGCGCGGGGGGCGGTCGCCGGCAGGAGCTTCCGATGCGTTCCTCCGCTTCCCCCGTTCTCTGGTCCGTCCTGCTCGGCATCGCCACGCTCCCTGCGCAGATCAAGCCGGGCAACTCGATCGTCTCCGTCGCGCGCACGACGTCGGTCGGCGAGCTGTGGGAGATCGACCATCAGGCCGGCACCGCGACGCAGCTCACGATCTCGGCCGCGCTCGCAGCCGACGTCCCGAACTGCATCCGGATGCTG
>CAZABP010000064.1:0-24031 GCA_964483245.1 uncultured candidatus Brocadiaceae bacterium
CGGCACTTCGTACGGATGCGCGGCGAGCAGGACCTCGCGCAGCCCGGCGAGCAACGGCGTCGGACACTTGATCAGCAGCAGCATCTCCTCGCTCTCCTCGCGCCGGCCCTGCCACCAATAGCGCGAGCGGATCGGGCCGATCAGGTTGACGCAGGCTGCGACCTGCTGCTCGAGCAACCGGTCCGCCAACGCAGGGGCCGCCTCGAGCGGCGCCGTGCACAGGACGAGGCTGACCTGCGTCGGGGAGCGCATCGGCGCAGTTCTCTCACCGCTGCGACGCGGCGTCCACTGCTACGTGAATCCAATCGGTCCGGCGCTGCGGTGAGCGCGCCCGCCAGCAGCGGGGCGCGCGCGCCGTCACTTCCCCCGCGCCAACCGGTCGGCGATCGCCTGGTGCAATCCGGCCGCGAGGATCCGTGCCTGCGTGCGCCGGAAATCGTACGGCACGCGGTGGATCTCGACGCGGTTGCCGTCGACGACGGCGAAGCTCGCGCGCGGGTCCCCGTCGCGCGGCTGCCCCACGCTGCCGACGTTGACGACCGCCGGCCCACCGTCGAGCTCGAACACGTGGTGCTCGTCGGTCGCTTGCACGAACTTGAAGTCCCGCTGGTGCATCCCCGGCCAGTGCGTGTGCCCGACGAAGCACGGGCGGTCGAGCGCAGCGAAGATCTCGACCATCTTCTCGCGCTCGAGGAAGCCGTCGCTCTTCAGCACGTATTCCATGATCGGATCGCGCGGCGAGCCGTGCACGAACAGGAACCCGTGGTCCTCGACGCGCGGCGGGAGCTGCGCCAGGAACTCGCGCAGCCGCCGGCGCCGGCCCCCGAGCCAGCCCGGCTTCAACCGCTTGCGCGTGAACAGCAACGCCTCGCGCGCGAGCGGGTTGAACTCGTCGAGCGAGTGGAACACGCCCCAGTCGTGATTCCCCATCAGGGTCCACTTGCAACGCTGCTGCACGAGCTCGATGCAGGACTCCGGCTCGGCGCCGTAACCGACCACGTCGCCGAGGCAATCCGTCTCGGTGATCCCGAGCGCGTCGATCCGCGCGAACACCGACTCGAGCGCGGCGAGGTTGGAGTGGATGTCGGAGATCAGGGCGAACGCGGCCACCCGGTCAGGCTCCGGGCAGCGCCCGCACGACCGCGTCGGTCACAGCCGCGACCGCAGCAGCCATCGGCATCGCCAACGTCGCCCCGGCTGCCTTCTTGTGCCCCCCACCACCGAACCGGGCCGCGATCGCCTGCACGTCGACGTCGCCGCGCGCGCGCAGCGACAGCTTGACCGCACCGTCGAAGCGCTCCTTGAACAGCCCGGCGACCTCGATGTGCGTCAGCGAGCGCAGCGGTTCGAGCACGGAGTCCGTGTCGAACCCGACGCGCCCGGCGCGATCCATCAGTCCGCGGTCCAGGACGGCGTACGCGAACCTCCCACCCGCCCTGACCTGATGTGTCTGCAGCGCGGCCGCCAGCAGCGCGACGGAATCCTCGTGGTTGCGGCGGAACAGCAGATCGAACAGCTCGGTCGGATCCGCGCCGAGCTCCTGCAGCTCCGCGGCGATCCGGAACACCGCCGGCGTCGTGTTCGAGTACCGGAACCAACCGGTGTCGGAGACCAGCGACAGCAGGATCCCCTGCGCAGCAGCCGGCACCGGGACCCGGTCGGCCGCCTTCCACAACTCGTGCACGAGCGCGCCGGTCGCCGGCGACTCGCTGTCGACGAAGCACCAGCGCCCGTCTCCGTCCAGGCTGCCGACGTGATGGTCGATCACGGCGAGCGGCACGCGCGCCTGCGCGATCAGGTCGCCGAGCCCGCCCAGGCGCGAGAGGTGCGCGCAGTCGAGCAGGATCACGACGTCGGTCTCGGGCAGCGCACGGCCCGGCTGCCAGTTCGCGAACGGCGTCCGATCCGCGACGAAGTCGTAGAGCCGCGACAGCGGATCCGGATTCAGGATCACGGCTTCCTTGCCCAGCGCGCGCAGCAGATGCCACAGGGCGACCTGGGCACCGATGCAATCGCCATCCGGATTCTCGTGCCCGGTCAGCAGGATCCGCCGCTGCTGCCCGAGCAGTTCGAGGAACGCGGACGGGGTCATCGAGACTGCGGCGCTCATGCGGAAGCCGTCCGGACTCTAGGTCGCATCGCCGGCAGGCTCAACGCCGCGGTCCTTCCCGGAGGCCAGAACCACCGGGCCAGGGCCGCGGCCGCCCCGCCTCAGCCGCGGAAGAAGACGGTGACCTTGGTCACCCTGATGTCTTGGGCGACGTTCTTGTCGAACAGGATCTGGAAGCGGAACCCGGTCGCGTCGTCCAGCTCGATCGACGGCTCGGACGCGAACTGCCCGACGTACTTCCGCCACGGCTTGATCGTCGACGAGTCCGGATCGCCGGTCGGCGAGACCCGCGCACCCTGGATGTAGAAGTTGACCGGCCCGTTCTGCGCCAGCTGGCCGACTGCCGGATCGTCGCTGTAGACGACCTTGACGTTGTCGATCAACGCCTCGACTTCGTAGCGCAGCCAGGAGGGTGGGAAGAACTGCCGCGACGCGTACCAGCGCGATTGCGCGCCGGAGAGCTTGTCGCTGTCCGACAGGACCCCGACGTTCTGGTCGGACGCCGGCGGCACGACCGTGCCGATCATGCTTCCGTTCGGCGAGCTCGTCACCAGTTCGAGTCGCGCAAGTCCGCCAGCGCCGTCGCCGCCGTTGCAGGCGGCTTTGTAGATCGTCTGCCGATCATCCACGATGCCGCCGAGTCCGCCGGCCACGGACAGCGTGCCGAACAGCGCCGGCTGTCCGCCATCCTGCTGCAGCAGGATCGAACCGCCGCTGCCGCCACCGCCGGGCGAGAGGAACGCAGGTCCCAGCGGATACTTCGGACCGCTGCCGCCCTTGCACTCGATTGCGGACGCCGCGGTCATCGCGATGTCGCGACCGCTGCGGATCGCGATCGTGCCGCCGCCGCCAGCCCCGCCGGCGGCAGGTTTCCAGATCGGGCTGTTCTGGAACGAGAAGAACGCGTCACTGCCACCACCGCCGCCACCGGAGCCACCGATCAGGAAGAACTCGAGATTGCGCGTTCCCGGGTTCGACGGCGGCAGCGGGTACTTCGTCTGATCGAGCAGGTTGAACTCCTTGCCACCCGGCGTGGGCGGCCCGAGGTCGCGCGGCGGATTCGTGTCGTTGAACGTCGCGAGTCCTTGCTTGCCTGCGGTCAGCAGGCCGCCGCCGCCGCCGCCCGACGCGAGCTGCGGCGAGGCAAAACCCTGCCATCCGGTGTAGACGAGATCGCTGTTCTTGCCCGAGGTCGGGTACTGCAGCGCGCCGGAACCCCCCGTGCCCACGGCCTGGGCTGCGAACGGGTGCGAACCAGGCAGGATGACGTCCGCCCCTGCCTGACCGTTGAACTGCGCTTGGTTGACGACGCCATCCCCGCGGTTTGCACCCTTGCCTCCGGCGGCACCACCGCACGCACCCGGACCGCCCGGTTGTCCCGAGCCCTGCGCCGTGCTCCAGACCGGTTGATCCGGCGCGTTGATCTCGATCCTGCCGGCGATCTCGACCTTGCCGCGCACGTACAGCCGCAGCGGCTTGTCGCCGATCACGCGGATCGTGCTCCCCTCGGGCAGCTCGAACCGCGAGTACTGCACCACGCCGTCGGTGATGATCTCGTCCTTGCCCGACAGTGTCCGGATGCCGGGGATCCGGATCGAGCGCGTGTCGATCTGGAACACGCCCTGCGAAATCACGGTCAGATCGCTCAGGTTGAACTCACCGTGCCGGCCGTCGCCACCGATGCGCCCCGGCACTGCCTGTCCGTTGGCCCAGGTCCCCGACGAGTAGTTCTTGTCCATGTTCGTCTCGGACTGGAACGACTCCGTGATCGGCTGCGGCGGCGTGATCGTCTCCTGGCTGATGAACCGGAACGTCTTCACCTCGGCCGAGTTGCCGGCCAGATCCTTGACCCGCTTGGTGATCTCCACCTCGACGCAGGTCAGGCTCGGGATCGGCACGGTCGGCTGCATCGTGACGACCGACGTGAAGCCGCCCGCAGGCAGCGCCCGCACCGACAACGTCGGCACACCGACCAACGTGACCGGTGCCGCGTTCAGATCGCAGCTCCGCTGGCCGCCCTGCTCACGCGTCTTGCGGATCCGGTACTGCACCGGCGACGTCGCCGCCGTCACGCCACTGAACGCAGAGGCATCCAGCAGCTCGCTGAACGACACGACGATCGTGACGTTCGGCGGCACGTTGATCGCGCCATCCATCGGTGACTCGATGACCCCGGTCGGCGGCCGGCCGTCGATGTCGATCGGCGGCTTCGTGACCGTCAGCGAGCAGCTCAGCGTCGAGGCCAGTGGCGTGCCGGAGACCGAGCGGATGCTCTCACTCGCCGTCGGACCAGGCAGGCTCAGCACATACGTCGCGTTGCGCTTGAACCCGAACGTCGACGATCCACCCTGCAGTGACAGGCTCGGCACGAACCGCACCGTGTTGCCGTCCACGAACGTCTGCCCGACCGGCCGCTCCCCGGTGGCCGTCTGCAGCACGAACGTCGCACCGTTGACCGACCCGGAATCGACCGCCTGGCTGAACACGAACTCGATCGGCTGGTTCTGTGCGATCTCGCTGACCGCACAGCTCGTCAACGAGCAACCGAGATTGCAGCTGATGATCTGGAAACCGGCGCCGAGCGAGCCGCTCGACGAGCCGCCCGAACAGGCCCCCAGCAATGCCAGGGACGCCGCCGCGAGCAAGGACAGGGAGGCCGAAGCCGGGGTTCGCAGGGCACGCATCGGAGTCGTCATCAGGTCAGGTTCGGTAACGAAAGTGCATGGTTCGTGCAAAAATCCGGCCCGACTCTAGGTGGCATGGGCCAATGTCTCAACGCCATCGCCCGGCGTCGCGGCGTCGTCCGCCGGAAGGGCTGCCGCCTCACCTGCGGTGAATGCCTCCTCGAGGTCGCCGACCGACGCGCCGCTGGGCCAGGGCAAGCGGATCCAACTCGCGATGGCACCGGCACGCAGTCGCCCGATGCGGGGCACGTGCAGCGCGCGCGCACCATGCCGCGTCGCCATCTGCAGCAGATCACCCGGCCGCAGCTGCGGCCAGAGCTTGCGGGCGACGGCGAGCTCACGACGCATCGACAGCTGCGTGTTGCTCGCGCGCGAGTCGGTACCGAGCCCGACCGGGATTCCGAGCGCGAGCCACTCCGCGACCGGCGGCGGTGTGCGCGCGAACCAGCGGATCGTACCTGGGCAGACGACGATCGAAGCGCCGGCCGCACGGATCCGCCGTGCGTCGCCCGGTGCGAGATGCTGGCAGTGCACGAGCGTCGTCCGCCGTTGCAGCGCGCGTCCGGCCGCGACCCAACCCAGCGGGGTGCCGCGGAAGGGCGCGCGCAGCGGACGTTTGCCGAGGCGCGCCAGCATCTCGCGCAGCGGGCCGGTGCCGCGTGCGAGGAATTCGAGTTCCGCCTCCGACTCGGCCAGGTGGATCTGCATCGGTTGGCCGGTCGCCGCCGCCGCGCGCAGCAACGGCAGCGACACCGAGTACGGCGCGTGTGGCGACCAACCGCGCAGCACGCCGCGCGGCGCACGCGCAGCCGCGGCCTCCAGCAACGTCGCGGCGCCGCGGGCATCGAGGTCGATCCCGAGCAACTCGCGGTAGCAGCGTGCCGTCCCGCGCCAGTGCGCGAGCTGCGGCCGGCTGCTGCCATCCGGGTCGATCTCGCCGACTGCGCGCGTCCCTTCGGCCGCGAGCTGCTGCAGATGGGCCTGCAGCCGGCGGGCTCGCGCGGGCCGATCCGCCCGGCGGCCATCGCGCGCGACCGCCGTCAGCCAGTCGGCGAACTCGCCGCGCGGCGCCGGAATGCGGCCGAGCTGCAGGTGGACATGCGCGTCGACCATCGCCGGGAGCAGCAGCTCCGGCGGCGCGCGGCGGGCAGATTCCGGTTCGATCGCGGCGATCCGACCATCCGGCGCGATCCGCAGGCGCACGGGACCGCGGACGCGCCCAGGACCGAGCCAGATACCAGCCGCCCGGAACATTGCGCCGCGGTCGTTTCCTCGACGCGCGATCTCAGCCGCGGAAATACACGGTGACCTTGGTCACCTTGATGTCCTGCGCGAGGTTCTTGTCG
Organism: uncultured candidatus Brocadiaceae bacterium; assembly: GCA_964483245.1. Lineage (GTDB taxonomy): Bacteria > Planctomycetota > UBA1135 > UBA1135 > UBA2386 > CAZABP01. The sequence goes on from CAZABP010000064.1 coordinate 6,141, forward strand.
AACAGGATCTGGAAGCGGAACCCGGTGGCGTCGTCCAGTTCGATCGACGGGTCGGAGGCGAACTGCCCGACGTACTTCCGCCACGGCTTGATCGTCGACGAGTCCGGCTCTCCGTTCGGCGAGACCCGCGCGCCTTGGATGTAGAAGTTGACCGGCCCGTTCTGCGCCAGCTGGCCCACGGCCGGATCATCGCTGTAGACGACCTTGACGTTGTCGATCAGCGCTTCGACTTCGTAGCGCAGCCAGGAGGGCGGGAAGAACTGCCGCGACGCGTACCAACGCGACTGCGCCCCGGCCAGCTTGTCGCTGTCGGAGAGGATGCCGACGTTCTGGTCCGTCGCCGGTGGGACGACGGTGCCGATCATGTCCTTGTTCGGCGAGCTCGTGACGAGCTCGAGCCTCGCAAGACCGGCAGAACCATTGCCGCCGTGGGAAGCAACGTTGTAGATCGGCGCCTTGTCGTCGACGATGCCGCCCAGGCCACCGCGCACCGACAGCGTGCCGAACAGCCCTGGTTGGCTGCCGTCCTGCTGCAGCACGATCGACCCGCCCGAACCGCCCCCGCCCGGTGCGCTCGGCGGCTGTTGCTTGCCGAACTCCGGACAATCACCGCCATGGCACTCGATCCGTCCTGCAGACGTCATCGCGATGTCGCGGCCGCTGCGGAGCGCGATCGCGCCACCGCCACCGCTGCCGCCAGCTGCCACCTTCCAGTTCGCCGACGCCGGCTGTGAGAAGTGGGGATCCGAACCGCCGCCGCCGCCACCGGAACCGCCAAGCAGGAAGAACTCGAGGTTGCGCGTGCCCGGATTGGTCGGCGGCAGTGGGTACTTGGTCTGATCCAGCAGGTTGAATTCCTTGCCGCCCGCGGTCGGTCCACCGAGCCCGCCGGGCGGACTCGAAGCATTGAACGTCGCACGCCCCTCCGCGCCGGCCGTCAGGAAGCCACCCCCACCGCCGCCCGATGCGAGTTGTGCCGAGAACACGCCAGCGTAGCCGTGTGGCGTGACGTCGGCGTTGCGCCCGGAGCTCGGTTCCTGCAGCGCACCCTTGCCGCCGGTGCCCGCCGATTGTCCGACATACGGATGCGATCCAGGGAGGATGACGTCCAAGCCGTTCGCTCCGTTGAACTCCGGCTTGTTCGAGATGCCGTCGCCCTTGTTGGCACCCCTGCCACCAGCCGCGCCACCGCAGACGCCAAGGCCGCCGGCCTGCCCGGATGGCGACGACGAGGGCCATAGCTGCATCGCGGGCGCGTTGATCTGGATCCTGCCGGCGATCTCGACCTTGCCGCGCACGTACAGCCGCAGCGGCTTGTCGCCGATCACGCGGATCGTGCTCCCCTCGGGCAGCTCGAACCGCGAGTACTGCACCACGCCGTCGGTGATGATCTCGTCCTTGCCCGACAGTGTCCGGATGCCGGGGATCCGGATCGAGCGCGTGTCGATCTGGAACACGCCCTGCGAAATCACGGTCAGATCGCTCAGGTTGAACTCACCGTGCCGGCCGTCGCCACCGATGCGCCCCGGCACTGCCTGTCCGTTGGCCCAGGTCCCCGACGAGTAGTTCTTGTCCATGTTCGTCTCGGACTGGAACGACTCCGTGATCGGCTGCGGCGGCGTGATCGTCTCCTGGCTGATGAACCGGAACGTCTTCACCTCGGCCGAGTTGCCGGCCAGATCCTTGACCCGCTTGGTGATCTCCACCTCGACGCAGGTCAGGCTCGGGATCGGCACGGTCGGCTGCATCGTGACGACCGACGTGAAGCCGCCCGCAGGCAGCGCCCGCACCGACAACGTCGGCACACCGACCAACGTGACCGGTGCCGCGTTCAGATCGCAGCTCCGCTGGCCGCCCTGCTCACGCGTCTTGCGGATCCGGTACTGCACCGGCGACGTCGCCGCCGTCACGCCACTGAACGCAGAGGCATCCAGCAGCTCGCTGAACGACACGACGATCGTGACGTTCGGCGGCACGTTGATCGCGCCATCCATCGGTGACTCGATGACCCCGGTCGGCGGCCGGCCGTCGATGTCGATCGGCGGCTTCGTGACCGTCAGCGAGCAGCTCAGCGTCGAGGCCAGTGGCGTGCCGGAGACCGAGCGGATGCTCTCACTCGCCGTCGGACCAGGCAGGCTCAGCACATACGTCGCGTTGCGCTTGAACCCGAACGTCGACGATCCACCCTGCAGTGACAGGCTCGGCACGAACCGCACCGTGTTGCCGTCCACGAACGTCTGCCCGACCGGCCGCTCCCCGGTGGCCGTCTGCAGCACGAACGTCGCACCGTTGACCGACCCGGAATCGACCGCCTGGCTGAACACGAACTCGATCGGCTGGTTCTGTGCGATCTCGCTGACCGCACAGCTCGTCAACGAGCAACCGAGATTGCAGCTGATGATCTGGAAACCGGCGCCGAGCGAGCCGCTCGACGAGCCGCCCGAACAGGCCCCCAGCAATGCCAGGGACGCCGCCGCGAGCAAGGACAGGGAGGCCGAAGCCGGGGTTCGCAGGGCACGCATCGGGATCGTCATCGGGTCAGGGTTCGTGAGGGCCGGAGCATCGAGGCGTCACGCATCAGGTCCGGTAGACCAACTTGACGTGGTTGATCTTGATCTTGCTGGCGACCGAGCGGTCGTACAGCAGCAGGAAGCGGAATGAGATCCTGCCGTCGCTGTGCAGGCTCAGCTCGCTCGTCGTGAAACTGCCGACGTAGCGCCGCCAGCCGCCGATCTCGTTCGGCTTCGGCTGGCCGTTCTCGTCCAGGTTGGCACCCTGGACCAGGAACTGGACTGCCTCGCCCTCGGCGGCCAGGCGACCCTTGGACGGGTCGTCGCTGAACACGATCGGCACGTCGTTGATCTCGGCCTGGATCTCGTAGCGGACCCACTCCGGCGGGAACACGACGTTCGTCGAATACCAGCGCGAGCGCTGGCCGGTCATCCGATCGCGCTCGGTAGCAGCGAGGGCGGCGACCATCTTCGGCACCGCCGGCGGCATCGTCGTGCCGATCAGCGACTTGTCCGGCGTGCCCGTGACTTCGAGGCGCAACAGGCCATCCGCGCCCTTGCCGCCAACGGTCTCCATGTTGGCGCCGGAGTAGAAGTGGCTGCCCCCGGTGCCACCGCGCGCATCGAGCAGACCGTTGAGGATCGGCGTACCGCCGACCTGCAGCAGGATCGACCCACCGCTGCCCGCGCCTCCCGGACCGGGGAAGGAGATGGAGTTCTGGTTTGCGAATCCTGAGCCCCCGCGGACCAGGATCTCGGAACCGCTGCCAGCGCTCATGTTCCAGCCGACGCGCAACGCAATCGCGCCACCACCGCCCGCACCGCCCGCCGCGCTCTTCCAGATCGGACTCGGCGTCTGCGAGAAGAACGGATGCCCGCCGCCCCCACCACCACCAGAGCCGCCGATCAGGAAGTGCTCGAGGCTGGACTTCCCGGGCGGAATGGGATTCGTGCCCGTGTCCAGGATGTCGACGAAGGCCGTGCCGCCAGGTCCGTCCGGCCCGAGATCCTGGGTACGGTTGTCGTAGGTCCTGAGCGCCTTGCCGTTCGCGCCAGCGGACAGGAATCCGCCACCACCGCCGCCCGCAGCGATCTGCACGCAGAAGTAGTTGATCCAGCCGTACGTCACGTCTTTGTTCAGACCGGAGCTCGGAAACAGCGGCGCACCCCGTCCGCCAGTGCCGGCGGCATGCGCTGCATACCCGTGGCCTGCCGGCAGCACGATGTCTTGCCCGGGTGAGCCGCTGAAGCGCGGATCCGAGCCGAGACCGGTCGCCTGGTCCGCGCCCTTGCCGCCGCGCCCACCGCCTGGCGCCGCATTGCCCGCGGCCTGACCGACCGGCAACCTGCTGTCGTGCTCAGGCACGTTCGGGGCGGACAGCTCCAGCTTGCCCTGCAGATCCACGAATCCGCGCACGAAGATCTGCGGCGGACGTGATCCGACGAATCGGATCGTGACGCCGCGCGGCAGCGCGAACGACGAGAAGCGGAACACGCCGTCCTTGATCCTCTCCGCCTTGCCACTCAGCGTGGAACTGGCAGGGATCGTCTGATCGTCGGTGCGCCACTCATAGAGCTGATCCTTCTGGATCTCGAGGCCGTGGCGGTAGTCGAAGTCACCGTGCAGGCCATCGCCACCGAGCAGCGCCGGGCCGGCCGCGCCATCCTTCCAGTCCCCGCCGGACGACGTGCGGTCGAGCTGCAGGTCGTTGTTGAACGACTCCTCGATCGTGCGCTCTTCGAGCTGCGAGGGCTCGGTCACGAACAGGAACGTCTGCGGCTCGGCCGGGGTGCCGGCGAGATCCTTGATGCGGCTCGTCACTTCGACAGCGACGCAGATGTTGCCCGGCAGCTCGACCGGGTTCAGGAACCGGCAGATCGTCCTGCTCGAGGCTTCGTCATGGACGACGCGCCAGCTCCCGATGATCTGCGTGCGCTGTGCCAGCGGATCGCAGACGTATTTCCCGTTCTCGAGGCGCGTGCGGCTCAGCAGGACGCGCACCGGCTGTTCGGAGGCCGGAGCGCTGAACGGGAGCTCGTCCACGAGCTCGCTGAACTCGACGATGATGTCGGTCGTGCGCTTGACGTTGGCCGAGACCGTCGGTGCCGTCAGCGTGCCGCGCGGCGGATTGCCGTCCAGGTCGACGACCTTCTTGGTCACGCGCAGCGTGCACACCAGGTCCGCGCCGAGCGCGTCGCCCGACGTCGAGCGCAGGGCTTCGGCGACGTTGCCGGCGCGCAGCGTCATCGTGTAGGTCTGGTTGGTCTGGAAGCCGAAGAACGTGGCGCCGCCGCTGATCAGCACCTGCGGCGAGAACGTCACGATGTTGCGGTTGACCAGGTAGATCCCGACCGGCTCGGCGCCTGACGCCGTGCGGAACGAGATCGTCGACGAGTTGACCGTCGACGGATCCACCTCCTGCGAGAAGGTCAGGATGATCGGCTGGTTCGGCGCGATCTCCGAGATGCTGCAGGCGTTCTGCGTGCAACCGAGACTGCAGGAGTCGAGCTGGAAGACCTTGGAACCGAAGCCGCCGCTCGAGCCGCCGCCGCCGGAACAGGCCCCCAGCAATGCCAGGGACGCCGCCGCGAGCAGGGACAGGGAGGCCGAGGACGGGGTTCGCAGGGCACGCATCGGGATCGTCATCGGGTCAGGTTCAGGCAGGAGCGCGGGAGCGTCGAGGCGTCACGCATCATGTCCGGTAGACCACCTTGACGTGGTTGATCTTGATCTTGCTGGCGACCGTGCGGTCGTACAGCAGCAGGAAGCGGAACGAGATCCTGCCGTCGCTGTGCAGGCTGAGCTCGCTGGTCGTGAAGCTGCCCACGTAGCGCCGCCAGCCGCCGATCTCGTTCGGCTTCGGCTGGCCGGTCTCGTCCAGGTTGGCACCCTGGACCAGGAACTGGACTGCCTCGCCCTCGGCGGCCAGGCGACCCTTGGACGGGTCGTCGCTGAACACGATCGGCACGTCGTTGATCTCGGCCTGGATCTCGTAGCGGACCCACTCCGGCGGGAACACGACGTTCGTCGAATACCAGCGCGAGCGCTGGCCGGTCATCCGATCGCGCTCGGTCGCAGCGAGGGCGGCGACCATCTTCGGCACCGCCGCCGGCATCGTCGTACCGATCAAGGACTTGTCGGGCGTGCCGGTGACTTCCAGCCGGAGCAGGCCGTGGCTGCCGTTGCCGCCGCGCGTCTCCAGGTCGTAGGACGCGTAGGTCAGGCTGCCGCCGGTGCCGCCGCGCGCATCGAGCAGGCCGTTGAGGATCGGCGTCCCGCCGACCTGCAACAGGATCGAGCCGCCGCTGCCGGCGCCGCCCGGGCCCGGGAGCTTCGTGAGGCTCTCGCTCGCGAAGCCGGAGCCGCCGCGCACCCCGATCTCGGAACCGGTGCCGGCTGCGAGATTCCAGCCGACGCGCGCGGCGATCGCACCACCCCCGCCCGTGCCACCGCTGCTGCTCCGCCAGGTCGGGTTCGGCGGCGTCGACTTGAACGAGAAGTACGGGTGCCCGCCACCACCACCGCCACCGGAGCCGCCGACCAGGAAGTGCTCGAGGCTCGACTTCCCGGGCGGGATCGGATTCGTCACCGTGTCGAGGAGATCGACGAATGCCTTGCCACCAGGGCCGTCCGGCCCGAGGTCCTGCGTGCGGTTCTGGTAGGTCTTGACTGCTTTGCCATCCGTGCCGGCAGCCAGGAAGCCACCACCGCCGCCGCCGGCCGAGATCTGCACAGAGAAGAAGTCGGACCAGCCGTACGTCACGTCCGCGTTCAGGCCGGAGGTCGGGAACATCGGAGAGCCTTTGCCGCCGGTGCCGACGGCCTGGGCGGCGTAGCCATGACCAGCCGGCAGCGCGAGGTCCTGCCCGGGAGAGCCGCTGAAGCGCGGATCCGCGCCGAAGCCGCTCGGCTTGTCCCCGCCCTTGCCACCACGGGCTCCGCCGGGCGCTGCATTACCCGCGGCCTGGCCGCTCGGCAGCGCACCATCGTGCTCCGGCAGGTTCGCCGCCGACAGATCGAGCTTGCCTTGCAGGTCCATGAATCCGCGCACGAAGATCTGCGGCGGACGTGACCCGACGAATCGGATCGTGACGCCGCGTGGCAGCGTGAACGACGAGAAGCGGAACACGCCGTCGGTGATCCTCTCCGCCTTGCCACTCAGCGTGGAACTGGCAGGGATCGTCTGATCGTCGGTGCGCCACTCATAGAGCTGATCCTTCTGGATCTCGAGGCCGTGGCGGTAGTCGAAGTCACCGTGCAGGCCATCGCCACCGAGCAGCGCCGGGCCGGCCGCGCCATCCTTCCAGTCCCCGCCGGACGACGTGCGGTCGAGCTGCAGGTCGTTGTTGAACGACTCCTCGATCGTGCGCTCTTCGAGCTGCGAGGGCTCGGTCACGAACAGGAACGTCTGCGGCTCGGCCGGGGTGCCGGCGAGATCCTTGATGCGGCTCGTCACTTCGACAGCGACGCAGATGTTGCCCGGCAGCTCGACCGGGTTCAGGAACCGGCAGATCGTCCTGCTCGAGGCTTCGTCATGGACGACGCGCCAGCTCCCGATGATCTGCGTGCGCTGTGCCAGCGGATCGCAGACGTATTTCCCGTTCTCGAGGCGCGTGCGGCTCAGCAGGACGCGCACCGGCTGTTCGGAGGCCGGAGCGCTGAACGGGAGCTCGTCCACGAGCTCGCTGAACTCGACGATGATGTCGGTCGTGCGCTTGACGTTGGCCGAGACCGTCGGTGCCGTCAGCGTGCCGCGCGGCGGATTGCCGTCCAGGTCGACGACCTTCTTGGTCACGCGCAGCGTGCACACCAGGTCCGCGCCGAGCGCGTCGCCCGACGTCGAGCGCAGGGCTTCGGCGACGTTGCCGGCGCGCAGCGTCATCGTGTAGGTCTGGTTGGTCTGGAAGCCGAAGAACGTGGCGCCGCCGCTGATCAGCACCTGCGGCGAGAACGTCACGATGTTGCGGTTGACCAGGTAGATCCCGACCGGCTCGGCGCCTGACGCCGTGCGGAACGAGATCGTCGACGAGTTGACCGTCGACGGATCCACCTCCTGCGAGAAGGTCAGGATGATCGGCTGGTTCGGCGCGATCTCCGAGATGCTGCAGGCGTTCTGCGTGCAACCGAGACTGCAGGAGTCGAGCTGGAAGACCTTGGAACCGAAGCCGCCGCTCGAGCCGCCGCCGCCGGAGCAGCCGGCGAGCGCCACCAGGAGTGCGAACGGCAGGAAGGCCAGCGGACGGACCCGGGCGTGCGCGTTCTTGGATTGGGTCATCAAGGGTGGCGTGTCGGAACCGGAGCGGGGATGCCGGAGACAGACCCCGGCAGCGACTCGTGGGAGAGGCGATGCTGGTCGGGGCAGGGAGAGCCGGCGAAGTCTAGACCAAGATCCGTACCGACGCCCGCGCCGGGCCCTCGTCCGGGCGGAGTTCCGCGTTCCAAGGCGCTGTGGGGAATGGGGATAGGACGGGTGGGCGGGGACACCGGCGCGGCCGGCTGGGTTGTGCGGAATGACTCAGGGGGGGTTCGGCCCCGCTCGTTGGAGCGGGATTGGGTTCGGGATGGGGTTCGGACGGTATCGGGTTCGGACGGGATCGGGTTCGGGTTGGGGTTCGGGCGGGATCGGGTTCGGATTCGGGATCGGGATCGGGATCGGGTTCGGGATCGGGATCGGGTTCGGGCGATCGCGCGCGGGCCGGTTCCTTCGGTCGCGGCGCGGTCGTGTGACGGGGCGGTGGCGGCGTTGCTACTTTGCGCCGACATGGATGCTGCCGAGGGACGTGGTACGCGGGCTGCTGTTCGCGGGGTCTGGTGGATCGTGGGGACGGTCGTCGCCGCGAGCGTGGGGCTGGCGGTGTTCGTGGATGTGCGGATGGGAGCAGTGGAGCGGCGGCTGGAGGAGGCGGCGAAGAAGTCGGAGGAGATCGAGCGGGTGTTGCAGCTGTACAGGTTCGAGCAGACGAGTACGGCGGGGTTGGGGATCGATGCGCTGCTGGAGAAGTTGGCGTACTGGGCGCCGCAGTTGGAGCGGGCGGGGACGCCGGCGGCGGAGTTGCCGGCGATCCGGAAGTACGTGGAGGATGTGTTGGCAGCGGTGAAGGGGCTCGGGGCGGAGGCGTATCCGGCGGTGATGCGCAAGTTCGAGGCGACGAAGGCGCGCGGCGAGGATGAGCTGCGGAAGTGGCTGGGCCGGGCGGCGTATGCGGCGGATCGCGTGCGCGGGAAGGAGCTGTGGATCGATGTGTTGCGGGGATTGCAGTTCCCGGTGAGTCAGCGGTTGCGCGAGGTGGCGGCGGACGAGTTGTTGGAGCTGGACCGCGCAACGGCGGGTCGGTTGCTGCGGGAGATCCTGGGCTATGAGTCGAGTTCGGGGATCGACGAGCGGCGGATTCCGCGGGAGTACGTGGAGAGGTATCCGGATGCGGTGTATGCGCATGCGGGGCATCGGCCGGGATTCTTCAACTTCGTGTCGAGGTACGTGGCGAGTGGGGATCCGGCGAGCGAGGAGACGCTGATCATGCTGCTCGGGCGGCATGAGCAGGATCTGATGACGGTCCAGGAGTGCGTCAAGGAGCTGGGCCGGCTGCGCTCGCGCGCGGCGGTGGAGAAGATCCAGAAGCTGTACGCGGCGCCGCCGGCGATCCAGCAGAACACGATCTTCCAACGGCACTGCCTCGAGGCCGTGGGGCAGATCCTGGAGCGGGAAGCCTGTGACTGGTTCGCACAGGTGCAGCGGAGTGAGCGCGACGAAGTGTTGGCGGCGAAACTGGTGGAGCTGCGGCAGCGCTACTGCCAGTGATCTTCGATACGCACTGTCACTTCGGTTACGACGGCGCGGATGGTGCCGACGTGGCCGCCTGGCATGCACAGGCACGGGCGGCCGGCGTGGTGCGGATGCTGGACGTCGGGATCGATCTGGCGTCGAGCCGCGCGGCGCGGGAGCGAGGGTTGGCGGGGGTGTACTGGAGCGCGGGGCTGCATCCGAACAGCGCGCAGGACCTGGCCGCGGAATGGCCGGAGCTGGCGGCGCTGGCGACCGAGACGAGCTGCGTCGCGATCGGTGAGACGGGGCTGGACTTCTATCGCGATCACGCGACGCCGCAGCAGCAGCGGGTGGCGTTCGAGCGGCATCTGGAGCTGGCCGGGCGCCTGGACAAGCCGGTCATCGTGCACTGCCGCGATGCGTTCGCGGCGGTGTTCGAAGTGCTGCGCGAGCACCGCGGCGTGCGGGGAGTCATGCACTGCTTCTCGGGCGGCCCGCACGAAGCCGCGCTGGCGCTGGAGCTGGGGATGCACATCTCGTTCGCCGGCCCGGTCACGTATCCGAAGTCGGATCTGCTGCGCGCGGCCTGCCGCGAGGTGCCGGCGGATCGGCTGCTGGTCGAGACGGACGCGCCGTTCCTGCCGCCGCAGGGGCGGCGCGGGCAACGCAACGAACCGGCCTGGGTCGTGCTGACGTTGGAGCGGATGGCCACCGAGCGGGGTGTCGAGTTCGCCCAGCTCGCGCAGCAGACGACGCAGAACGCCTGTGCGCTGTTCGGCGTCAGCGCGGCGGCTTCGCGCGGCTGAGCTCGGCGGCGAACGCCTGCACTTCGGCGTCGAACGGCGCCTGCTGCAGCGCGCGGGTCAGCTCCTGCGCCGCCTCGCCGAGCCGGCCGGCTTCGACCAGCAGACGGCCGCGATGCACACGCACCGAGAGATGGTCGAGCCCGCGCGCGATGCTCTCATCGAGCAGCGCGATCGCGGCCGGCAGATCGCCCTGTGCACGGCGGGCGTCGGCGGCGGTCCGGTAGACGAGCCCCTTCGGTTCGGCGACCTGCAGGCAGTGCAGCGCAGCCTCGACCGCGGCGTCGAACCAGCGCCGATCCCCGGTCTGCTCCCCGACCGCGCGCAGCGTGCGGCTGCGCAGCAGGTGATAGAACGGATTGCGCGGGGACTCTCCGGCGAGGCGCTCGGCGAGCACGAGCGCAGTGAACGGATCCCCGTCGGCGCCGAGCGCGAGATGCGCTTCGACCAGCGTGCGCAGCGCCGGCACGTGGCGCGGGTTGTGCTGCAACGCGCGCTCGAGCGAGCGGCGCGCTGCGTGCAGGTCGCCGCGTTCGTACTCGGCGAGCGCGACGCCGAACCATGCGCGCGGCGACGGATTGCCGCGCGCCAGCTCGATCCGCCACAGGTGCTCCTCACTGCGGTAGTCGAGGCTGCGCCACGCGCTCGCGCCGAGCATCGCGAGTCCCGCGAGCGCCGGCAGCAGCCGAGCCAGGCGCGCGCGCACCGGCGCGAGCCGGGCCGGCCAGCAGGCCACCACGATGCACGCGATCCCGGCCAGCGGTCCGTACAGCCGGTGCTCGCAGAGCGGGGCGTTCAGTGGGATCAGGACCCACGGCAGCGCGCAGCACCAAGCCAACGTCGTGCCGAGCGTCGCGAGCGGGTGGGTCCGCCACGCGCGCAGACCGAGCCAGGTGACCATGGCGATGCACAGCAGTCCGCCCCAGACCACCGGCAATGCGAAGCTGCGCGCGTACGGAATCGGCGGATCGAGGCTCAGGTGGATCGGCAGCAGCATCTGGCCGAGCGCGCGCGGCAGCACCAGGCACATCGTCGCCAGCTGCGTCAGCAGGTCGCGGCCGCCGCCCGTATGGACGTCGGCGCCGCCGGTCAAGACCGGCAGGTGTGCGGTCGCCAGCCCGAGCACGAGCTTGCGCGCGACCAGGTACACGACGACGACACAGATTGCGGGCGCGAGCCGGATCAGCGCGGCGCGCAACCAGGGTGCGCCGGCCGGCGCGCGCAGGGCTTCGAGCACCAGCAGCAGGACCGGCAGCAGCACGCCGGTCTCCTTGGCGCCGCAGGCGAGGAACGCACAGGCGGCACTCCCCCACGCCAGCGTGCGGCCTGCCGCACGCGCCCGGTCGTGGATCCACAGTCCGAGCAGCAGCGCGAACACCAGCAGCTGCTCGCTGCGCGCGGAGACCATGTTGACCGCTTCCGACGCGAGCGGATGCACGGCGAACCACAGCCCGGCGACGGTGGCCCGCCAGGGCTCGGCGCACCAGCGGCGCACGATGCCGAACAGCAGTCCGGCGCAACCCATGTGCAGCAGCAGGTCGGTCAGCTTGAACGGCAGCGCGTGCATCCCGAACGATGCGTTCAGCGCGAATGTGCCGAGCAGGACCGGGCGGTACATCCGCGCCTCGAGGCTCGAGAACAGGCTCGCATCCCAGAAGAACCGTAGCCCGTTCGCCGGGTGGATCCCCGGGTTGTCGCGCACCGAGTGCAGATCGTCGAACACGAACGTCCCGGCGAGCGCGGGTCCGTAGGCGAGCGCAGCGGCGAGCAGCACCAGCCCGAGCAGCGCGCGTTCGCGGGTCATCGCGCGGCCTCGGCGAGGGGCGTGGGCGATGCGGCGGGTGCAGGGCGATGGATGCCGAGGATTCCGGCGAGCCGGTCCGCGCGCGCCGCCGGCGCGAACAGACGCGCATGGGTCTCGGCGCCAGCAGCCGCAATCGCCGCCAGGTCGATCTCCCCGGCACCGCTCCGCTGCAGCGCGTGGGCCAACGCAGACGCGTCCCCAGCCGGCACCGTCAGGCAGTCGTGCCCCGGCTGCAGCATCGTGGTGACCGCGTGCGTCGCGGCGGTCAGGACCGGGCGTCCGGCCGCGAGCGCATGCACGACTTTGTACGGCACGACGGCGTCCGCCTTCGCCGAGGTGCCGAAGATCCCGGCGACCAGCTCGGCGCGCTGCAGCTCCGCCTGCAGGACGTCTGCAGCGACGAACTCCGGCAGCAGCCGGAGCTGCGCCGCCGGCAGGGCGCGCGCCCGGTCGCGGTCGGCCGCCGTGCCTCCGATCAGCGTCAGCTCCACGCCAGGCGTTCGTGCCACGGCATCCAGCAGCGTGCCGAGTCCATGCAACGGAACCCCGGTACCGAAGAACAGCAGCCGCAGCGGTGCACCGGCCACGCGTGGCGGGTACGGCGCGCGCCCCACGTCGTGCGCGAAGCCGATCGGCAGCCAGCGGAACTTGGCCGGATCCGCCTGCAGCAGCGCCGGCAGCCGGGCTGCCTGCACCGGCGTGTCGACGAGCACGAGATCGGCCATCGCGCAGGCACGCCGATCGAGCCGGCGCAGCAGCCGCGCCGGCAGCGAACCATCGCGGCACAGCGCGCGGTCGACGACGGCCGTGTCGTATGCGGACAGGAACAGATCGATCGCCAGCGGCCCGCGCCAGGCGCGCCGCACCAGCGGCACGGTGAGCTGGCACGGATGCAGCACCAACACCCAGTCCGGCACCTGCTCGGCGATCACGGCACGCAACCGCGCCATCGCAACCCGGCGGCTCTGCCACCAGCGCAGCGCGGCCGGCGCCCAGCGCCACGGCGAAGCCGCGAGCGCGCGTTTGCCGCCGGCGGTCCACGGCGCCGACCACGTGCAGCTCGCCGGTGCCGCGATCCGCTCCAGGTCCGCCAGCAGCGCCGGCGTGCGCGGATAGCCGGGCCCCTCGTCCGGGGTGCCGAACGCCAGCACGCGCGGCCGGCGCCCGGTCATCGCCGCTGCTCGTCGATCCGTTCGAACCGGAGCGCCGCGACCTGCTCCGAGATCAGCCCGAGCGCGAACAGGACCGTCGCCTGCGTCAGCAGCAGCGCACCCATGTTGGTGAAGCGCCCGGCGGTCAGGAACGTGAACAGGTAGTAGCCGACGCCGAGCAGGAAGAACACCAACGCCAGCGGCAGGAACACGCGCAGCGGCGCGAAGAACGTCGCGATCCGCAGGATGATCAACACGAACCGGCTGCCGTCGCGCAGCAGCGCGACGTGGCTCTTCCCCTGCCGGCGGCGGACCGTGAACGGCGCGTAGCCGACCGAGTAGCCGGCGCGCAGCATCGCGAGCGTGATCGTGGTCGGATAGCTGAACGTGTTCGGCAGCAGATAGACGAAGCTGCGCGCGACGTCGGCGCGCAGCAGCCGGAATCCGCTGGTGAGGTCCGGGATCCGCCGGTTCGTGACGTAGGTCGCGAGCGCGTTGTAGATCCGGTTCGCGAGGTTGCGGTGCCAGTCACCGCCGCGGCCGCCGCGCGACGCAACGGCCATGTCGTGCGTCTGCGCGAGCCGCAGCAGCTCCGGCACGAACTGCGGCGGGTGCTGGCCGTCGGCGTCCAGCAGCAGGATCCAGTCGTGCCGCGCGGCGCGGATCCCGCGCTTGACCGCGGCGCCGTTGCCGAGCCGTTCCGGATGCCGGATCACGGTCGCGCCGGCAGCCACAGCGATCGCGCCGGTGCCGTCTTCGGAGCCGTCGTCGATGACCAGGATCTCGACCGGGAAGCCGCAGCCGGCGAGCACGTCGCGCAGCGCAGCCAGCGTGTCCCCGATCGCGGCCGCTTCGTTGCGCGCCGGCACGACGACGCTGAGGCTGGTGACCCGCGCGCGGGCTGCTGGTGCAGCCGGATCACGCGCGGGCGCTCCGGTCGCGGGGGGCGCCTCCCCCATCCACGTGTTGAGCCCGCTGGCGGTCCGTGCGCCGGCTTCGACTTCGACGACCATCGCAGGCTTGATCGGCCGTTGGCAGCGGGAGTCTTGATCCCGCGCGGCGCGCGGAACCGTCGGACAAGCAGACGGGCGGCGGCCTTGCGGCCCCCGCCCGTTGCGATCGAGGTGGGTTGCCCCGGAACCGACGATCAGTTGACGACGAACCAGCGCTCGCCGTCGGCAGCCGTCGCGTTGACCGCGAGCGTCGAGTTCATGCCGCTGCCGGCGTTGACGTAGGCCGCGGTCCCGGCCGTCGGCATCGTGGTCGTGCCGTTGTAGCGCGCCGTCGTGTTGCGGCACGCGAGCACGTCACCCGCCTGGTTGATGTAGAACGCGCGGTTGCCGGAGTTGCCGAAGCTGCTCGGCCAAGCGTAGCAGCCCCACATGACCTCGGCCTGCGCCGCACCGATGCTGACACCGCTCGCGCCGCCGGTCGCGGCCTCGGCCGTGAACGCACCGGTCGCGGCCGGCAGATACAGCTGGAACACGTAGCCGCTGCGGACGACGCGGCTCGCCGCGACGTTGCCGAACGCGCCGGACAACACCGGCGGCGTGATGCGCTGCGTGCCGACGCCACCGACCTCGTCGTTGCGGACGGCGACCTGACCGGACAGCTCGGCGAAGAAGCCGTACTCACCGGCGCCGTTGTTGTTGGCGTCGATGACGCCGGAGGCCTGGGCCTGAGCCTGGGCCGAAGAGATGTTCTTCAGCGTCGAGATCGCTGCGGACTCGTTCGCATTCAGGCGCGCAGCCAGAAGGTTCGGAATCGCGATCGACGCGATGATGGCGATGATCGCCACGACGATCATCAGCTCGATGAGCGTGAAGCCCTGTTCCCGCTTGGACATGTCTTTCTCTCTTGTTGACGGAACCCTGACGCGGGATCAGGTCACCCCCGATGACCCGTTACCCCGGTCTCCCCTTCCTTCGTCCGGCGCGCCGGTCTCAGCGGCCCAGCGGGCTCGCTGCGGCAGACGACACCAACCACGTCTCGAGACGTCGGTCTCCGACGACCGGAGCCCAGATCGTGCGCTCGCTGCGCAGCAGCTCACGCACCTGGTCACCGCTCGCGCGCAGCCCGCGCTCGATGTGATCGATGGCCTTATCGGACTCGCCACCCTTCAGCTTGAGCCGCGCCAGGAAATAGTCCGCGGTCGGGTCGGTGTGTAGCGCCGCGGCGTACGCCTGCTGCGCCGCAACGTCCCGTCCCATCGCTTCGACCAGCTGGCCCCGTGCAACCGATGCGCCCGACGGGGCGCACAACAGCTGCACGGCGTCGTCGGTCCGCCCGCACAGGCTCAGCATCCGCGCCTCGTTCTGCAGCAGGTTCTCGGCCGTGACCGGATTCCCGCTGCAGAACCCACGTGCCGTCGCGTAGTGCGTGGCCGCGAGCTGCGGCTCCCCTTCGAGATAGGCGAGGAATGCGCGGTACTCCCATAGCAGCGGCTCTTCCGGCAGCTCCGCCGCGACCAGCGCGAGCCGTGCCTGTGCGTCGCGCAGCATCTCCTGCCGCGCCGGCAGCGGCCGGCCTTGCGAGTCCCGCTCCGGCATCCCGGCCGCGAGCCGCAGCTGCACCTCGACGGCGCTGAGCTGCGTGCCCGGCTCCGGCGTCGCCTCGCGGATGAAACCGGCCCACACCAGCACCGCGGCGGCGAGGGCGCCGCCGCCGTACAGGCAGAGCCGGAGGGCGAGCTCGCGTCGGGTCTGCTCAGCCACCGGCCAGCTTCTCCTGCAGCTTGAAGATCGGCAGGAACACGGCCAGCACGATGCCGCCGACGATGAAGCCCATGATCGCGATCATGATCGGCTCGATCAGCGACGTGAGGCCCTTGACCTCCGCTTCGACCTGCTGGTCGTAGAACTCGGCGATCTTCTCGAGCAGCGCGTCGAGCGCGCCGGACCGTTCGCCGATGCTCATCATGCGCACGACCATCGGCGGGAACACGGTCGAGTTCGTGAACGGCGCCGACAACGACTCGCCCTGCCGCACGCTGTCGCGCGCGGCGTCGACTGTCTTGCTGATGACGCGGTTGCCGGCGGTCTGCGAGACGATCTCCATCGCCGCGATGATCGGGACACCGCTCTTGATCAGCGTCGAGAACGTGCGGCTGAACCGGGACAGCGCAACCTTCTTGAACAGCGAGCCGAACACCGGCGCCTTCAGCACGAAGTTGTCGAACGCGAGCCCGCCCTGCTCGGTGTTCTTCCAACTCTTCAATCCGTACCAACCGGCGATCGGCGCGATCAACAGCGCGTACCAGTAGTCCTTCATGAAGAACGCGATGTCCATGATCATGACGGTGAGTCCGGGCAGCTCGACTTCGAGCGACTCGAACACCGGCTTGAACGATGGCACGATGCCGATCATGAGGAACCCGGCGATGCCGATGACCAGGAACAGCGACACGACCGGGTAGGTCATCGCCGACTTGATCTCCTGGCGCAGATGCGCTGCGGCCTCGAGGTAGTCGGCGAGCCGGGTCAGGATCACGTCGATCTGGCCGGAGGCTTCACCGGCGCGCACCATGTTGACGTAGATGTTCGAAAACACCCGGTTGTGCGGCTCGAGCGCGCGCGACAGATCGGAGCCGGTGCGGATGTCGTCGACGACCTTGTTCAGGCAGTAGCTGAAGCCAGGGCTCTCCGCCTGCTCCGCCAGGATCTCGAGACCCTCCAGCATCGGGATGCCGGCACTCAACATCGTCGACAGCTGGCGGGTGAAGACCTCGAGCTCCCCCTTCTTGCACGAGGCCCTCGTCGCCTTCTTCTTGGTCTTGCTGCCGCGCCCGCCGAACAGGCTGCCCCGGCTCGCCTTGATGTTGATCGGCGTCAGCCGGCGCTTGCGCAGGTCTTCGATGACCTGCGTCTGACTGTCGGCGGTGATCGTGCCGCTGACCGTCTTGCCGGCGATGTCCTTCGCCTGGAACTTGAATGTGGTCGCCATCTGTCCGTTCCCCTCGCGTTCCCCCGGTCAGTCCGCCATCGTCGCCGTGCGGACCTCTTCGAGTGAGGTCTTGCCCCGGGCCGCATTCAGCAGCCCGCAGCGGCGCAGCGTCAACATGCCCTCTTCGAGGGCCTTCTTCTTGATGTCTGCGATGTGCGCGCGCTCGACGACCATGCGGCGGATCGGCTCCGACAGGCGCATCGTCTCGAGCAGCGCGAAGCGCCCCTTGTAGCCGTTCGTGCAGCGCGGGCAGCCGGCCGGCTCATAGATCTGGAACTCCGGCATCTTGAAGTCCGCCTCGATGTAGCCCTCTTCGAGCAGGACCTTCTTGCTGACCTCGATCGGCTTCTTGCAGTGCTGGCACAGCTTGCGCGCCAGCCGCTGCGCGGCGATCAACAGCGTCGAGCTCGCGACCATGAACGGGTCGAGCCCCATGTCGATCATGCGGGTGATCGTGCTCGGCGCGTCGTTGGTGTGCAGCGTGCTCATCACCAGGTGGCCGGTCAGCGCGGCCTTGACCGCGATCTCCAGCGTCTCCTGGTCGCGGATCTCGCCCAGCAGCACGACGTCAGGGTCCTGGCGCAGGATCGAGCGCAGCGCCCCGGCGAACGTCAGCCCACGCTTGGGATTGACCGGGACCTGGTTGATCCCCTCCATCGTGTATTCGACCGGGTCCTCGACCGTGACCAGGTTGATGTCGGGCGACGCGATGTTGCGGACCGCCGAGTACAGCGTCGTCGTCTTGCCCGAGCCGGTCGGTCCGGTCACCAGGATCATTCCGTATGGCCGGCCGCAGGCCCACAGGTAGTCCTCCATGCTGCGCGGCTCGAACCCCAGGCTCTTGATGTCGAGCGCGAGGTTCGACGAGTCGAGGATGCGGAACACGGTCTTCTCGCCCCAGATCACCGGCAGGATCG
>CAZABP010000065.1:0-23360 GCA_964483245.1 uncultured candidatus Brocadiaceae bacterium
GTGTGCGCCGTCAGTTGCACGCCGGCTTCGTCCTTGCCGGGGAGCGGCACCGCCGTGTCGATCACCTCCGGCAGCGCGAAGCCCTGGAACACCGCCCGGTGCAGGTACTCCGCATCCGGCTCGACCCCGCGCGCGAGCGCCAGCGCACGCGCCGTGTTGGTCAGCGCGTCCTCCTCGCGCTGCAACGCGGCGACGACGGCCGCGCGTCGCTCCGCGGGCGCGTCCCGCAGCGCGACCGCGAGCTCGGCGCGCAGCTCCAGCACGCGGGAATAAGTCCGCCGCTCCTGCCGCAGCGCCTGCGCCGGCAACGCGGTTGCCACGGCAAGCGCGAGCGCCAGCAACGCGCCGGAGCGCGCCGCGTCGTTCACTGCTTCTCCTGCAGCGGATACGTCGCCTTGACCCAGGTCGTGAACTCGTCGTCGAACGCCAGGATCGACAGGTTGAACGCCTGCTGCAGCGCGTCGCGTGTCTCGGTCCCGCGCTTCAGTGCGCGCACCAGGTCGGCGAACGCCTTGCCGCCGTACTTCGCCAGCAGGAAATCCACATACGCGAACACCTGCGCGTGATCCTGCCAGCCGAGCTGATCCGTGTTCTTCTGCGCCAGCGTCGCGAATGGCGTCAGCTCGCCGGCTTCGACGATGCGCCGGATCGGCACCCGCCAGCGACCGCCCTTGAACCCTGCACCGGCGGTCAGCGCGACCTCCTCGTAGCAGAAGTTCAGGCACTTGCCGGTCAGCAGATCCTCGAACCAGTGCGCCACCCCCTCGTCGACCCAGCCGTGCTTGCGATTCCCGATCCAGTAGCTGGGCTGCATGTTCGACAGCAGCAGATGCGTCACGTTGTGGATCACCATGCGGTCGAGCCCCTCGTGACCCGGCAGCGTGTTGCGGTTGTGGTAGGCGCTCAGCACCGCCTCGGTCCCCATCAGCTTCTGGCTGACGCCACCGCCGCCGCCTGCGAGCCGCGGGCCGGCGATCTTGTGATCCTCCGCCTCGGCGAACAGCATCACGCGCAGCCGCGTCGAGAAGTCGCGCTCGGTCAGTTCGAACAGCTCCATGAACTTCGCGCGCAGCGCCTCGATCCGCTCCGCGTACAGGTGCATCAGCTCGTGCGTGTCGATCTTGCGGCGCTCCACCGTCTGCGGCCGGATCGAGAACGTCAGATCGAGATGCTCGGTGCGCAGGTGCAGGATCCCCTTGCCGCGCGTGACCTCGTCGATCAGCTTGCGCTGCTCGGCGATCCACTTCTGGGCGAGCTCCTTGCGCGCCTCCGCCGCATCCTGGACCGCCTGGTTGTTGCAGATCCGGCAGTCGATCGTCAGCGCACCCGCACAGACCTTGCAGTCCGCCGCCTCCGTACAGCAGACGACCACCTGCTCGCGCTCGAGCAGCTTGCCGTGCTTCTTGCAATCGAACTCGCCGCGGCCGGCGCAGTGATCGCACGGCACCGCCGGCGCCTCCTGGCCGATTCCTGGCAGGCAGAGCGCCGCCCCGAGCAGCATTCGCGTCAGCATCACGCGCGGACGATAGCCGCCGCAGCGCCGGGCGTAACGGCAGGGGTCGATCTCACGGCACTCCGATCTGCTTGTGCGTCTGCGGCAGCACGCGCAGGTCGAACCCGCGCGCCACCGCCAGCTCGACGGCGCGCTCGATCAGCGCCGGGCTCGCCGGGCTCGTGACCCCGCCGAACGGCGTCACCGGCTGCAGCACGAGCAGGAGCCGCGTGCGCCAAGGCTCGAGTGCCACGAGCGCAGCGACGAGCTCCGCTTCCGGCATGCCGGGGGCGAGCACGATCTTGACGTCGAGCGTGCAGCCAGCGTCCACGGCGACCTGGACGCAGCCGACATGCTGTGCTGAGTAGTCGACGCCGCCGACCGTGTGCGCCAGCTTCCAATCGGCGCTGACGTGCGCGAGTACAGCGACGCAGCGTTGCAGCGCGGCCGCGTCGAGCGCTGCGGTCTCCAAGTGCAGGCGCACATCGTGCGGCCGCAGCAGTTCGCCCAGCGCGGCGATGAAGGCCGGGTAGACCAGCGGCTCACCGCCGGTCACCGACAGCGCGCGCAATCCCGGGATCCAACCGAGCCGATGCCCCCGCTGCAGCTCCAGCACGAGCTCCGCCGCGCGCGCGGCATCGACCGGGTTGCGCTCGTGCTGCACGCCACTGCCGAACGCCACCGGAAACGCCGCCGGCGCCTCGTAGCTGTGCGGCGTGTCGCAGTAGCTGCAGCGCAGCGGGCAGGTCGCCACGCGCAGGAACGACATCGGGACCCCGGCGAACCGCCCTTCCCCTTGCAGCGAGTGGAAGATCTCGATCAGCGCCGCGCGCGCACCGCGCGCCTGCTCAGGCGAACCGCTGCGCGAGCTCATTCAACACCGCGATCCCGCGCGCCAGCGTGCGGTCGTCGACGGCGAACGAGATGCGGAAGTGCGTCGCGCGGCGCGAGAACGCGCTGCCCGGCACGAGCAGCAGCTGCCGCTCGAGCGCCGCGGCGAGGAACCGCTGCTCGTCGACGCCGTGCGGCAGCGTCGGAAACGCATAGAACGCGCCCTGCGGCGGCGCCATCCGATACGCCGGGTCGAGCCCGGCGACCAGCCGGTCTCGCTTGCTGCGGTAGTCGGCGACGTACGAACGCATGTCCAGCTCGAACCCGACCTCGGCGACCGCGGCCTGCAGCGGCGCCGGTGCGCAGACGAACGAGAACTGCTGCAGCGTCTTCATCGCATCCAGCACGCGCGCCGGGCCGGTCGCGTAGCCGAGCCGCCAGCCCGGCACGCCGAACGTCTTGCCGAAGCCACCGAGCTGGATCACTCGCTCGGAGAACCGCAGCGGCGAAACGAACGGCTGCTCGTAAACGAACTCGTCGTAGATCTCGTCCGAGACCACCCACGCGCCGACCCGCTCGGCGGCACGCACGATCGCTTCGAGCTCGGCCGCGCCGAGCATCCCGCCGGTCGGATTGCTCGGCGAGTTGACGAACAGGATCTTGGTCTTCGGCCCGACCAGGCTCGCGAGCTGCTCCGGATCGATCCGGAACGGCTGGTCCGGCTGCGCCGGATATAGGTCGTAGTACCGGATCCGCGCCTCGCAGAGATTCGCGAGGTGCCGGTACATCATGAAGTTCGGATCCGGCAGCAGGATCTCGTCGTCGCGGTCGAGCAGTGCCAGGAACGACAGCAGGATCCCACCCGAGACTCCGGACGTGATCAGGCTCGCTTCCGGGCGGCGGCCGTCGCGGCGTTCGATCCGGTGCAGCAGGCGCTGGTTCAGCGCCGGCAGTCCTTGCGTGACCGTGTAGCGGTTCTGCCCACCGCGGATCGCGCGGCACGCGGCCTCGGCAAGCGGCGCCGGCGGGTCGTAGTGCGGCTGCCCGATCGACAGATCGATCGGGTCGTCCATCGTCGCGATCAGGTCGAAGATCTTGCGGATCCCGCTCGGTTCGATGCCGCGCATGCGCGCGGCGAGCGACGGATCGGGCGGCACGCCCATCGAGTTGCGCGGTCCCGGCGCCTACTTCGCCGGGGTTCCGGCGGCGGCCGGGGCGGTCTCTTCCTTGACCTGCTTCTTGGTCTTCGTCTTGAACCGCGTGCGGACCTTCGGCAGGCCGAGCACGGTCTGCCCTTCCGACCAGCGGCCGACCTTCCTCAGGGCCAGGAGGCGCTCCATGCGGGACCAGACATTGCGCTCGGCAGTGCCCTTGCCCGAGATCTTGAGGCTGCGATGAATGGACATGACGCGGATCGAACGCGCGGCGCCGAGGATCGCACGCCGAAGCGGCGCCGCGCGCCTCAGCGTGAGCTGTCGAACTTCCAGTAGACGTCCGGGTCGAGCTTCGCGACGGCGGCCGCGAAGCCCCGCACGAAACCCGGCTCCGGCAAGGACTTCAGCCGCTCCGCGATCGCTGCGCGCGCCGCCTTGGCCGTGTCGTCCGTCCCCTCCGGCAGGTAGCAGAGGGTGTGGAACGTGGTCTGGCCTTCGGCGTCGTAGCGCAGGACGCGGGCGTCCTGAACACCTTCGTCCCGCAACCAGGCCGCGAGTCGGATCGCGGTCTGCTCTTGGGAGGCGCGGAAGCTTAGCAACGGGAAGCAGCATTGCGAGAGCCGCGCGAACTGCTTCGCCGCCGGCCAGCCGAGCGTGCTCGGCTCGGCCTGTGCCGTGTCGGTCATCGGTCCGGGGGCCGGGCCGCCGCCCGCCGCCGGGACCTGGCCCGACCCGCCGCGGCCGTCAGCCGACAACGCCGCCGAACCCTGCATCCCGCCAGCCCACCAGCCGAGCCCGAATCCGAGCCCGAGCGCCAGAAACCCGAGCAGCGCCAGCGCCGGCGCCGACAGCGAGTAACGCAGGATCTGGTGTTCGACGCGGATCCGGTTGGGGGTCGGACGCCCGCGCCGCTCCCGCCGCTCCGGGCGATCGCGCCACCAACTCCGCAAGCGCTCGACCCACCCGACCGGTGGCTCGCTACGGGTGCGTGATGCCACCGGCGCGCCGCTGCGCCGGCTCTGCAGCATCTCGAACAGATTCGTCGTACGCCGGGCCATGCCCGCCCTCCCTGAACTCGAGAACCTTGGTGTCGGACCGCCTCCGCGTGGCACCGGCTGACCGGTCGGCGTCCACGCGACCTGCGCAACGTAACGGCGCGCGAGCGAGGATCAACGTGCGAGCCGCTTCATCGCGAGCTCGATACGCGCCGCCATCGGTTCGGGGGCCAGCCCTTCGCGCAGGAATGCTTCGCCGCGCGCGAGGGCCTGTTCGCTGCGACCCAACCGTCCGAGCGTCTGCAGCGCGTACAGCAACGGCAGCGATGGATCGAGCTGCTGCTCGCGTTGCCAGCGTTCGGCCGCGTCGAAGCAGGCCAACGCCTGCTCGAGGTCGGTGCCCTGTTCGTACAGCACCAGACCGAGCTGGAATCGCGCCGACTGCTGCTGCGGCATCAACTCGAGGCAGAGCCGGAACGCGGCGGCCGCCGCCGCGAAATCGCGGGCCTGGAAACGCTCGATGCCGCGCGCCTCGATCCGCTTCCAGCCGTTCTGCAGCGTGGTCCGGCTCGCGTCCTGTGGCAGCTCGGCGACGTCGAGGTCGAGGAAGCGCCGCAGGTGCCGCAGACTCTGCTCCTGATCGCCGAGCAGCAGTTGGTTGCCGCGGTCGCGGTGCGCTTCGGCGAGCACGCGCCGGATCTCGGGATCTTCAGGATCCGCGGCGTGCGCGCGCTCGAGCAGCTCGATCGCCGCCGGCAGATCACGCCCGCGGTAGGCGAGCCGCCCGGCCACGGCGTCGATCCGCGGCAGCCCGGGCGCCAGCTCCCGCGCGCGGGTCAGCAGCGCGTCGATCTCCGCCGGCTCCGCCTGCACGAAGCGCGCTTCGGCCTGCGCGAGCAGCACGAGCGCCAGCAACCGCGCCACGTCCTGGTCGCGCGGGCGGAGCTGCAGGTACTCCTCGTACCGTTCGCGCGCCTCCGGGAGCCGGTTCTGTGCGACCAGCGCGAGGCCCAGCCGGGTCAGCAGATTCGGATCGCGCAGCCCGGCCGCCATCCCTTCGCGGATGACGTTCTCCGCCTGCGGGTACAGCCCCTGCTGGTGGTAGATGTCCGCTTCGTGCAGCCAGGCGGCCACCGCGGCCGGTTGCAGCTCGCGCGCGCGCCGGCAGTGCGCGACGGCGCGCAGCAGGTTGCCGCGCGCCAGCTCGAGCCGCGCGCGCACGATCTCGTAGCGCGCGTTCGGCGGGCCACCGCGCGCCGCGCGCTCGAGCAGCGCGGCGACCGCCTCCGCGTCCGCCGGCGTGAGCTCCGCCCCACGACCCTGCGCCGGGATCCGCTGTTCCGCCTGCAGCACGAGGACCTCCGGATCGTGCGGCATCCGCCCGATCAGCTCTCCGGTCACGCGCGCCACGTCGGCCGGTCGATCCGCGGCGGCCAGGATCGTCGCGGCGAGCAGCCCGGCATCGCGCCAGGCCAGCTCCGCTTCCGCCGACGGCGGCAGGTCCGCCGCCGCCGCGAACGCCCGCAGCGCATGCGACGCCGCGGAACCGACGTCGCCGGACCGCAGATCGATCTCGCGCACGAACTTGTGCGCGCGCAGACGGTGCTCGGGACGCCGCGCGTGCAGCACCGCTTCGAGCGCCAGCGCGCGGACCCGCGCCCCGTCACTGCTCACGGCATCGGCGAGGTTCAACAGGGCGACGGCATTCGCCGGGTCTGCGCACAGGCTCGCCTCCCACAGGCGCTCGCTGCTGCGGAACTCGCGGCTGCGCTCGTACGCGAGCAGTCCGAGCACGCCGGCGAGCACCCAGGCCACGACCGGCCCGTACGGCACGCGCGCGAGCAGCCCGGCCAGCAGGAGGGCCGCCCACGGCATCGCGAGGTACAGGTAGCGATCCGCGACCGCGATCGACGACGCCGGCCAGACCGAGTTGCACGGCGCGAGAGCCGCCAGCAGCAACAGCGCGGCGAACCCCGGCGCGCGGGTGCGTTCGTTGCGCAGCGCGTAGCCGGATGCGATCAGCAGTCCGGCCAGCAGCGCCAGCGCCGGCAGCAGCAACCCCGCAGCTTGCGCGAGCATCGCTTCCGCCGGGTACAGCACGTTCAAGCCGCCCGGCCACACGATGACCCGCAGGTAATGCAGCAGCAACCCGGGCAGCGCGAGCAGGCGTTGCCCGCGGTCGACGTCCGCGAGCGTTCCCTCGGCCGCGGCGATCGCGGCGTGGTGCAGGCTGCCGCACAGCACGACGCCGAGCACGAGCAACGCCTCGCGTCCGGGCCTGCGCCGCAGGTACCACAGCAGCAACGGAACCAGCAGCAGCAGCGCGCTCGCGGTCCCCTTGCTGTAGATCGCGAGCGCTGCGCAGATCGTCGCGCGCGCGACGGCACGGTCGGTCACCGCTGCCAGGCACGCGAGCGCGAACAGCCCCGACAGCAGGTCCTTGCGGCTGCTGACCCAGGCCGCCGACTCGACCAGCGCGGGATGCACCGCGAAGCAGGCAGCCGCGGCCACCGCGAGCTGCGGCAGGCAGCCGAGCCGGACCAGCAACCGCGCCAGCACGAACGCGACGGCCGCGTGCAGCAGCAGCGAGTGCAGGTGCGGCCACCAGGCCCCGATGCCGGCGTCCACCACGACCCGGTCGAACCACAACGAGAGGTGGCTGACCGGCAGGTATGCATTCGCGATCGTCCGGGTCGGATCGAGCACCAGGGCGAGCCCGCCGTCACGCAGCGCGGCCGCATCCGACCCGCCGCCGAAGAAGAATCCGTCGTCGAAGTTGAGGAACCCGGCCTGCAGCGCGGGGTGCAGCGCGGCGAGCACGACCGCGAGCAAGACCAGCCACGCACGCACTCCGGGCAACGGCGGCTTCGTGTCCGGGGGTTGCATCAGGGGCGCGGACTATACGGATCACGCCGCATCGACCCGCCTCCGGCCGCCTGGCGCACACAGGCTGGGCAGGACTTCGGCCGGCGGCCTGGCTAGAACTCGTTTCACAAAGCCTCCGCGCCTGCGGCCGGCCCCCGCACCCGAGGGCGGCGTCGCGAGATCTGCGGCGAATCCACCGATTCGCCTCCGATCTCGCTCCTTGCCCTCGGCCGCGCTGGCTCGGCCTCGCCTGCGAAGCATTCGTGAAACGACTTCTAGAACGTCGAGCCCCCCCGATCTCGCACATGCATTCACGCATCCGTTCGTTTCTCTCCGGCCTGCTCCTGACCGCACTCGCGCTGCCGCTGGCGGCGCAGGACGCAGCGCCTCCCGACGCAATCGTGCTGAAGAACGGCGACCGTCTCGCCGGCAAGGTCGTCGGACTCGCCGACGGCAAGCTGACGTTCGAGTCGCCGGTGCTGGGCAAATTCACGGTCGCGCTCGCCGACCTGACCGCGATCGAGACCGCCGCGCCGGTCACGATCCGCGACCCCGAACGGAACGAGATGCAGCGCCGGATCGCCGGCATCGAGGCCGGCAATCTGGTGCTGCTCGACGCCGACGGCCGCCGGACCGCGGTCCCGTTCGCGCAGGTCGATGCCATCAACCCGCCGCCGGTCGCCTGGACCGGCAGCGTCGCCTTCAGTGGCATGCTGCAGGACGGCAACACCGAGAAACGCACCGCCGCACTCTCCGCCGACGCGTCCCGGCGCACCGACCAGGACCGCATCTCGCTGCGCGCGAACTGGAACTACGACGAGGAGCGCACGGCCGGCGACTGGAACCTGATCCAGCGCCGCCTCAGCGGCTCCGGCAAGTACGACTGGTTCCTCGACGCGAAGTCGTACCTGTTCGCCAACGTCGGCGCCGCCTACGACACGAAGGCGGACCTGGATCTCCGGTTCATCGCCGGCGCCGGCTACGGCCGCCAATGGCTCGATCAGGACACGCTCTCGTTCGCAACCGACATCGGCATCAGCTGGGTGAGCGAGGACTACGCGACGGCGGGCGTCGAGTCCGAAGAGTACGCCGCCCTGCAGCTGAGCTGGGACTTCGAATGGCAGATCGCCGAGTCGCTGCGCTTCCTGCAGAACACCGACGTGTTCCCCAGCCTCGAGGACAGCGACGACGTTTACGCCAAGGCCGACTCACGCCTCCGCTGGACGATGGGCGACAGCATGTTCTCCCAGCTCCAATGGGTCTGGGACTACGACAACACTCCGGCACCGGGCAAGGAGCGCAGCGATCACATGGTCGTGCTGGGAATCGGCTGGGACTTCTGACCTTGCACGACGACCTGCGGCGCCACCTCGAACTCGCAGCCGAGCGCTACGGCGCCGACCTGCCGCTGCGCATGCCAGCGATCGCAGAGTTGCGCGCGCCAACGGGCCCCGCGCCTGAGAGGAAGAGAGGAACGGGCGGACCCGATCCCGATCCCAATCCCCATCCCGCTCGCGATCCCGATCCCGATCCCGAACCCGTTCCCGGGCCCGGTCCCGGTTCCGTTCACCCACCCGATCCCCAACCCCATCCCCAACCCGTACTCGCTCTCGCAGCTCTCGGCGAGGAACTTCGCGACTGCCGGCGCTGCAAGCTGTGCGAAACCCGCACGCACGTCGTGTTCGGCGAAGGCAATCCCCGCCCGCGCGTGCTGTTCATCGGGGAGGCACCAGGCGAAACCGAGGATCGACTCGCGCGCCCGTTCGTCGGCCGCGCCGGCGAGCTGCTCGACAAGATCATCGAGAACGCGATGGGGCTGCGCCGCGGCGACGTCTACATCGCCAACGTCAACAAGTGCCGCCCGCCCGGCAACCGCGAGCCGGCCCCCGACGAGGTCGCGGCCTGCCTGCCGTTCCTGCGGCGCCAGATCGAGATCCTGCGCCCGGAGGTCATCGTCACGCTCGGCAAGGTGGCGACCTGGAACCTGCTCGGCGCTACCGCGCCGATGCGCGTGCTGCGCGGATCCACGCAGCAATTCGCGGGGATTCCGGTGATCCCGACCTGGCACCCGGCGTACCTGCTGCGAAATCCGGCGGCGAAGAGCGAGACCTGGGCCGACGTCCGGCGCGTCAACCGCATGCTCGGATTGCCGGAAGTGCCCGCGCCGCGAAGAGATGGCCAAGCTTGACCCCCCCCGCGGCCGTCGCTACGGTCCGCCGCCGCTCGCTCCGGAAATCCCGCACCGCCCTCGCGGGGCCAGCCCGGCGCTCTCCTCCGAGTTCCCACGCGCCTCCGCGGATCAGCCCCCGCGAACCTGCTCCAGCCCGACAAGAGCATGAAGATTCTGCGTCCGATCCTCCTCAGCGGAATCCTGGTTCCTTCTCTCTACGTGTTCTCCTCGTGCTCGGGCGCACCGTCGCCCGGCGACGCGGAGCCCAGCACGGGAGCGACCACGGAGCCGACGACGACCCCCGGCACTGCGACGACTCCGGCGCCCTCCCAACAGGGCCAGGACATCGAGCAGCAGCGCCGGGAGTACGTGATCCGCAAGTCGGTCGAGGAGGCGCGCCGCGCCCTCGACCAGAAGCTGTTCGTCGAGGCAGCCAACACGGCGGCCGCAGTGCTGGAGCTCGACCCCAACAACGAAGAGGCCCGCAGC
This sequence comes from uncultured candidatus Brocadiaceae bacterium, assembly GCA_964483245.1. Lineage (GTDB taxonomy): Bacteria > Planctomycetota > UBA1135 > UBA1135 > UBA2386 > CAZABP01. Next base: position 9,997 of record CAZABP010000065.1, read on the forward strand.
ATCCTGCTGACCGCGCAGGAGCTGCTCGGCGATGCGCCGGCCGGCGTCACGCAGGAGTGGCAGCGCCGGATGCTCGGCGAGCAGGTCGAGCTGGAGCGCACGCGCTTCCAGGCCCGCCAGGACGAGCTGCTCGGTGACGCGCTGATGAACGAAGGTCGCTACGGCGACGCGATCGACGCCTACCGCCGCGGGCTGATGAGCCTGCAGCTGTCGGTGTTCGCCGGCCGCTTCGCCGACCAGCGTGCGTTGCTCGAGAACAAGCTGCAGGCGGCCGAGCAGGCGCGCACGCGCGCCGAGCAGGAAGAGGCGGAGGCGCGCCGCGCCGCGTCGACGCGTGAGCTCGAGGACGCGGAGCGGCGTCTGGAGATCGCGCGCGCGTCCCGGATCCAGCGGCTGCTGACCGAGGCGAACTTCGCGTTCCAGGCCGGCAACTACGAGCGCGCGGTCCAGAACCTGGATCAGGCGCTGGCCGAGCAGCCGGACAACGAGATGGCGCTGTCGCTGCGGGACCTCAGCGAGCGCGCGCGCCACGAGACGCGGCTCGACGTCGTCCGTCAGGACTGGAAGGCGGAGTGGTCGAAGACGTTCGACGAGCTCGCCACGATGGACGTCCCGCAGACGGAGCCGATCGTGTTCGACATGGCCCGCTGGGCCGAAGTCAGCGCCCGCACGCCGCTGCAGTTCACGCCGCCCGAGGACCTCGAGACGCCGGAAGAACAGGCGATCATGGAGAAGCTCGAGTCGACCCGCCTCGAGCACCGCTTCGGCGAGGCGACGGTCGAGGAGTGGGCCGGGCACTACGGCCGCGTCACCGGCATCAATTTCGTCGTGACCCAGCCGGTCAAGGAGCTCGACGCCGAGACCACGACGCTGAAGAACTTCAGCCTGCCGCCGACGACGTCGGTCGCGCAGGCGCTGGACGTGATCGGTCGCGTCACCGGCGTGCGCTGGATCGTGCGCAACGGCGTCGTGCTGCTGGTCACCCCCGAGAACGCACGCGGCAAGGCCTACCTGGTCCCGTACGAAGTGCGTGACATCGTGCAGGGCGTGCCGAACCGCCCCGGCCGTGAGCTGAAGCTGCGCGCGCCCGGCGACGAGGATGCGCTGTTCGAGGAAGAGGACACCGACATCCCGCCGACGATCGTCGACTCGACGCGCCTGGTCGAACTGATCAAGGCGAACATCGACACCGAGACCTGGGATGCGACGGCGACGATCAACGAGGGCCGTGGCGTGCTGATGGTCCGGGCGCCGAAGGAGACGCACCGCAAGATCGAGCGCTTCCTGGCCGATCTGCGCACGGCGGTCGGCATCCAGGTCGACATCGAGACGCGGTTCCTGCGCGTGCAGGACAGCTTCCTCGAGGACATCGGCGTCGACTTCCGCGGCCTGGGCAACCAGGCGGCCGAAGGTCTCCCGGGCCGCGGCATGGACGGCCGCGGCAACGCCGGGTTCGACGACTTCGGCCAGCGGCAGCAGATCAACCCGGCGACGCCGGGTGAGATCGGCACCGGCACCGAGCCGGGCTTCTTCTACGACGACGGGCAGGACGGCGACCTGATGGGCCGCACCGAGAACCTGTTCGACCGCACGCTCGGGGGCGAGGGCCGGCTCGACAACGCCGGCGGCCTGGCGCTGCAGTACGCGTATCTGAACGACGCCGAGGTCGAGGTCGTGCTGCGCGCCGTGCAGAAGTCGGAGCGCAACGAAGAGGTCGTGGCCCCGCGCCTGCTGGTCTACAACAACTCGCGCGCCAGCATGTCGGTGCTGCGGCACACGTCGTACATCCGCGACTTCGAGGTCGAAATCGCGCAGGCATCCGCGATCGCGAATCCGGTCGTCGACGTCGTCCGTGACGGCGTGGTCCTGGACGTGCGGCCGGTCGTCTCCGCCGACCGCAAGTTCATCACGATGGAGCTGCGCCCGACCGTGATGCAGCTCCAGCTCCCGATCCCGACGTTCACGACGACTCTCGGCGTCGGCCAGCCGGTCACGATCCAGCTGCCGAGCACGACGCTGCAGCGCGTCCGCACGACGGTCACGATGCCGGACGGCGGCACGATGATGCTGGGCGGCATGAAGCTGTCCGAGAAGCAGGACCAGATCTCCGGAATCCCGATCCTGCAGGACATCCCGATCGTGTCGTTCTTCTTCAGCCGCAAGGGCTCGTTCACGAACAACATGAAGATCCTGATCATGATCCGCGCGCGGATCGTGTTCTCGAGCGAGTTCGAGCCGGAGCTGCCGCCGCCACCGCCGATCCTGCCGATCCTGGCCGGCGACCGCTGAACCGCGCAGCGCGCGCCGGGTGGTCCCGCGACCGCCCGGCGCCGCCCCCGCCGCCCGCAGGCCGCGGCGGCTCACGAGGGAGAAGGGGCGCGCGCAGCCACGCGCGCAGGTTGCCCCTGCAAAGCAGCGAACCGTTCTCTATGTTCCCCCGTTCCTCGGCCGGCCGATCGCCGCCGTGGAGCCGCCAGCGCCGCTTCGATCCCGCCCCCCGGATCCGGCGCGGATCCTGATCCCATCCCGCGCGGCGATGCCGCTACGGAGACTCCTGCTGATGACCTTCCGGCCACTTCCGACCTCCTCATTCCTGTTGGCGGCGCTGCTGATCCCCGCCAGCGCACAGGCGCAGGCCGCCCAGCGCCTGCAGGACGAGCTCGATTTCGTCCGTTCCGTCGCCACGAAACTGCGCTTCATCCATCTGGCGCAGGAAGAAGTCGAAGCCCTCAAGAAGGAGCGCACCAAGAGCGACGAGTTCAAGCTGATCTCGCAGCTCGGCATCGAGATCTCGCTGATCGGCGCCAAGGTGCGGCCCAACCGCGAAGAGCGCCGCACGCTCTACAAGGACGCGGTCGACCGCTCGGCCGAGATGATCGAGCGTTACGACGGGGAGCCGGTGGCGCTGGCGGCGCGCCGCACCCTGGTCGACGCCTGCTACGAGTTCGGCCAGTTCCTGATCGAGGAGCTGGAGATCGCCCGCGCCGAGAATCCGGACAAGCTGCCGGAGCTCGAGGAGGAGGCGGCGGCGATCTTCCGCAAGGGCGTCGAGGCGGCCGAGAAGGTCATGCGCGAGCTCGAGGACAAACGCAAGAGCGACCGGCGCGCCGATCTCGACTATGCACTGACCTGGCTGACCAAGGGGAAGCTGCTGCGTGAGCACGCGCGCGCGGTCAAGAACGACCGCGTCTACCTCGGCGAGCTGTCGAAGACGACGCTCGAGGACATGGTGTTCGAGTACGACGAAGGGACCGCGATCGGGATGCGCGCGATGTTCGAACGCGTGCAGGCGATCGAGGTGCTCGGCGAGAACGAGGAAGCGCTGCTGAGCTACGAGGACGTGGTCCGCAACGCGATGAAGGCGCTGACCAGCGAGGAGCTGAACCTCAGCGGCGACGTGCGCGAGATCATGGTCATCATGATGGAGGAGGCCTACGACCACCTCGTCAACCTGCTGTTCGAGCTCGGCCGTGGCAGCGAAGTGCTCGAGAAGGTCGCGGAGTACCGCAAGAACCTCGAATCGCTGGGCGTGCCGCTGACCGTGCTGGGCGGCACCGACAAGAAGGGGAATCCGATCGAGCCGGTCCTCGGCAGCGAGGACGAGCGGTTCGGACACTCGGTCTACCTGAGCGAGGCGCGCGCGATGTTCGAGTCCGGCAAGCCGGAGCTCAGCGCGAAGGCGCTCGAGATCGCGAAGTTCTTCAACGAGCGCCACCCGGCCGACATCATCGGCCTGAAGGCGAAGAAGCTGATCAGCAACATCCTGGAGACCGGCCCCGCGCAGGTCAGCGTGGACCTGCTGCTCGAGGTCGCGAAGGGGGAGTATCAGAACCAGAACTACGAGGCCGCGATCAAGCGCTTCCGCCGCGCGCTCGGCGCGATGGACGCGCAGGTGCTGCGCGACAAGGGGATCCAGGCCTGGCTGCCGATCGCGAACAGCTACGCGCGCACCGACCGTTTCCTCGAAGCGGTCATGGCGCTGAAGACCGGCCTCGAGGCCTCGCCACCCAAGAGCCCCGAGACCGAGGACGCGGCCGACGTGATCGTGCGCGCGATGCGCAACGTGCGGCTGAACAGCCAGCAGGATCCGTTCTTCGACCGCTTGAACGACGAGGTCACCGCGCTGGCGGCGAAGTACGGCTCGGCCGCCAGCGAGGCGAAGCTGCGCTGGCAGGAGGGGCAGACGGCCCTGCAGGAAAAGGACTATGCGAAGGCGGCCACGGCGTTCGCCGAGGTGCCGGAGTCGGCGCCGCAGTACGAGCTGGCGCGCGTACGAGGTGCATTCGCTCAGTTGATGGGCGGCAACGTTGCCGCCTTCCAGAAGTCACTCGAGGAGTACCGGACCTGGCTGAAGGGGGACGGCGCGTCGCTGCCGGCGGAGCGGCCGGACCTCGCCCAGGCACGTGAGTCGGCGCTGGCCGAGGCGGCGTACTTCGAAGGCCTGGCGGCGTTCATGCAGGCATCCGGCGCGCCACAGGCCGGCGGCAAGAAGGACCCGACCAAGTGGCCGGAGGTGGTGCGGCTGTTCGCCGACTTCCCCGACCGGCACGGCAAGTCCGCGCCGAAGCAGGCAGAGAGCTCGTACTACTACCGCGGCCTCGCACACGTGAATCTCGGCGAGCTGGACAAGGCCGAGGCGATGTACCGCACGCTGCGCAAGCTCTCGCCGAAGAGCGAGCAGGTCCCTGCGCTCGCGACCGCGATCTTCGGCACCTACCACGAGAACATCAAAGCCAAGGGGCTCGAGGTCGAAGCCGCGCGCGACGCGAAGGACGACAAGCGCGCCGATGCGGCGCTCGACCAGCTGAACAGCCTGCGCAAGGCGGCGCTGAACTGCGGACTCGACTACGAGAAGTACTCCGACGACCCGCAGTTCGGCGTCGTGTTCAACACGCTGGACTACGCGTTCGCGCTCAATGACTGGAGCACGGTGCAGTCGCTCGGCGAGCGGATGATCGAGCTGTTCGCCAAGAGCAGCGACCCGCAGGCGGTCGCCGGCCTCGACAAGCTGGTCAAGCCGTTGCTCGGTGAGGCCCTGCTCCGCGCCGGGAAGTACCAACAGGCGCACCAGATGTTGACCGCGGCCGAGAAGGCAAATCCGCAGGACTACCCGCTGAAGCGGCTGGTCTGCCTGGCGCTCGGCGGTTGGAAGGAGATCGACGAGCGCGGCCAGTTCCGCGAGTACCCCGGGCTCGGCAAGCCGGGCGAAGCGTGGATGAAATACAACGAGGAGTACAAGGCCTACGGCCTGCACTCGACGCGCGCGCCGGACTACTCGCTGGCGTGGTACCAGTTCCAGTGGGAGTCGTACTACTTCGCGCTGAAGGCGGCGCTCGGCGGCGACTCCGAGTTCGCCCGGCGCGCGAAGTCGATCTACAGCATCGCCCGCTCGATCGACGAGTTCGGTGCGCTGAAGGCGCATGGGCCGGACGGCCGGCGGCTGTTCGATCTGTTCGAAGGCAACCCGCCCCCCCGCTGAGATCCCCGCTCCTCCCGCACCTACGCCGCGCATGTCCCCGCTGACGATGAACCGCTACGAGCTGCTGCTCCTCCCCCTGCTGGCTGCGGCCGGCCTCCCCGCCCAGGACAAGATCGCCGACACGCTGAAGCTGGCCGATGGCAGCGCCGTGCGCTCGGTCGAGATCACGCAGGCCGGCACCTTGAAGATCACCTACAAGAAGGCCGGCAAGGAGGAGTCGGTCGACACCGACAAGGTCAAGGAGATCACCTGGTCCGATGCGCCCGAAGCCTGGACCCAGGCGCGAGGGGCCGAGGATCGCGGTGAGCTGCAGAAGGCGGCCGAGCTTTACATGGAGGCCGCCAAGGCGGCACAGCGGCCGATCCTGCAGGCGGATGCCAGGTTCCTGGCCGGGCGCGCGCTGCTGGCGGCATCCGGCGGGGATGCGGCGAAGGCGGCCGCGGCCGGTGCCACGCTCAAGACCTACCTCGACGAGAATCCGGACGGCTGGCGCGTGCCGGAGGCGCGGCTGCTGCTGGCGCGGAGCCTGGCGCGGCAGGGCAAGCTGGACGAGGCGCATGCGGCGGCCAAGGAGGTGGAGTCGACGGCGATGACGCAGGCGTGGGCGCAGATCTGGCAGGCGCGCGCCCGCGTCGAGCAGGCCGAGATCGAGCTGGCGCAGGGCAAGACCGCGGCCGCACGCAGCACGTTCCAGGGCGCTTCCGGGATCGTCGATGCGATCCTGCAGCGCGGCCCCGACGACGAGGCCAGCCGCCTGAAGATGCGGACCCTGGTCGGCCAGGGCGAGGCGTTCATCGCCGACAACAAGCTGGACGACGCGCTGCGGTTCTACCGCGGCCTGGCCGGCTCGGCGCCGCGCGGCAAGCCGGACGAGACCCTGGCCGTGGCACTCGCCGGCGAGGGGCAGACGCTGTACCTGAAGGGCTCGGCGGGCAAGGACCTGCAGACCCTGCGGCAGGCGCAGGCGAAGCTGGCAGAGGCGAGCCTGATGGACGTCAGCAACGGCAGCGCCGCTGCGAAGGCGCTGTTCTACAGCGGTCTGACGCTGCTGGCGCTCGGCCCGGAGAAGGAGAAGGACGCCAAGACGCGGGCGCATGCGTACTTCACGCTGGTCGCGCAGAACTACACCGACACGCCGTGGGCCGCGCGGGCGCGGGCGGAGATGGAGAAGCGCTGATCCGCGCCCCCGCGGCATGGGCCGACCGCGCGCCGCGAGCCAGTTTTTTTGGTTCCGGCGCCCTCGCGGGACTTCCGCTCGCGCGGTCCGGACAGCAAACTCTCGGCCCCTCCTTGGCCCCGCGCCGCCCCGTCGGCCCGAGGAGGTTGGTAGAGCGAAGTTCCCCCCCGGGCCCGGGCCGAGCCGCCGCCGTATGAACCGACGATGGTGGTCCTCGTTAGCTTCCCGTCGGCCCCGGCACAACAGTCCCCTGCAGTCCCCGATCCGTTCATGAGAATCCCGACGACTCTCCTCCGCTGCGCTCCGGCGCTGACCCTGTTCGCGATCTGTGGTGGCCTGACGGCGCAGGACGCCGCGCAAGGCTCCGCGTCAGCCACCCAGCCAAATGCCATCGTCGACGCGTTCGCCAACGCAGGTCTGATCGGTTGGCTGATCGTGTTGATGTCGGTCATCTCGGTGGCCCTGATCATCGAGAACTTCATCAACATCAAGCGCGACAAGCTCGCGCCCCCGGGCACGATCGACGAGCTCGAGGCGCTGTTCGATGCCAGCGAGTTCCAGGAGGCGATGGAGCTCTGCGAGAACGAGAGCAACTACCTCTGCAACGTCGTCTCCGCCGGCCTGGCCAAGCTCGGCCACCCGTTCGAGACGATCCAGACCGCCGTGCGCGAGATGGAGGAAGAGGAGGCGCTGAAGCTGTTCCAGAAGGTCGGCTGGCTGTCGCTGATCTCGGCGACGGCACCGATGATGGGTCTGTTCGGGACGGTGACCGGCATGTTCGTGACGTTCGGCACGATCGCCGCGGCCGGTGGCTCGGTCAGTCCGGCCACGCTGGCAGGCGGCATCAAGCTCGCACTGGTCACGACGATCTTCGGTCTGACCGTCGCGATCCCGGTCGGCATGTTCTACTTCGTGCTGCGCAACCGCGTGATCAAGACGACGATCGAGGTCAACGCGATCGCCGAAGACTTCTTCGAGCGGTTCCGCAAGTCGGCCTGAGCGTCATGTCCGTGGCCCCCACGCCCCCGATTCCCACCAACCGCGCGAGGTAGCGCAGCACATGGCGAATCTCGAAAAGGCTCAAGAAGAGCTCAAGATGGACATGACGCCGATGATCGATTGCGTCTTCCTCTTGATGATCTTCTTCGTGCTGGTCATCGATCTGAGCCAGCAGGACCTGGAGGATCTGATCCTCCCGAAGGCGACCTACGCGTTGCCGGACGACAAGCCGCCGGAAGTGCGGCCGATCGTCAACATCATGCAGGACGGCCGCGTGCTCCATAAGGGCACGGTCTGGTACCGCCCGGAGACGGACGGCAAGAACTTCTCGAAGCTGCACGAGCTGATGCGGTACTTCAAGCAGTTCGCGATCACCGATCCGTCGATGATCAAGCAGGAGGTGATGGGTGGCGGCAAGACGATGACCGTCATCGAGGCACCGCTGCTGATCCGCGCCGACAAGTGGACCGAGTGGCACTACGTCGGCAAGTTCATGGAGGGCTGCGTCGTGCCTGACGCCGCGTTCTACAAGCTCGAATTGGCGATGAGCGAGAAGGACAAAGAAGAGTCCTATCGCGCCGCCCGGGGGAAGTGAGCCATGGCCAGACGCAAATCAGGCATCTCCAAGGCTCAGGAAGAGGCGCAGATGGACATGACGCCGATGATCGACGTCGTGTTCCTGCTGATCATCTTCTTCCTCTGCATCGACTTCCGCATCCTCGAGTCGAAGCTCCCGGCGTACCTGCCGAAGGACTCCGGCTCGCAGACGACGCAGGTCGAACCGATCGAGAAACTGTCCGTGCAGATCGTCTGCACGAACTGGGGCACCGAGGTCCCGCGGCGTGCAACCGCGAAGCAGACCAAGGACAAAGAAGGCTTCATGATCGACCCGGCGATCATGCTGTACGACCACAAGATCCACTGGCAGGTCAACGCCGTGAAGATCCAGGACCCGGTCAAGCTCAAGGAAACCCTCGAGAAGATCGCCAAGGATCCGACCAAGCGGCAGCCGGACGCGAGCAAGCCGGGCCAGACCAAGATCATGCCCGTCGTCATCGAGCCCGGACCGGAGACGACCTACGGCGACGTCGCGATGACCGTCGATGCCGTGACGAACGCTGGGTTCGAAGAGATCCAGTTCGGCGGCGGCCTCGGCTCCCGCAAGGACGCCGGCAAGCGCTGATCCACGCCGCCGCGTAGGTGTCTGACACCCGGTGTACCGGTACAGAGAGTGTCAGACACCTACGCGGCGGGCAGGAGGACCTGATGCGCGCACTTTTGGCCGCCGGCTTGCTGCTGAGCGCGCAATGCTCGGCGCCGCAGGAAACGCGCGAGGAAGACTCTGCGGCTTCGCGCGTGGCGCCGCGCAGCGTCGCCGATGAGCTCGGCGTGATCAGGGTCGACCCGGATCGGATCCGCGCCATGGGAGACGAAGAGGCCGCCGCTTACGTGGAACGGCTGTCCGCTGAGCTCGAGCACCGCCGCGAACAGATGCTCGCTGCACCGCGGGACCCCCAGGCCCCACCACGCCCGCTCATCGTCATCCCAGGGGACACCAACCAGCCCTCGCCAATCGCGCGCGCGCCGTTGCGTGATCCGATCCTCGACACGGAGCTGCCCACAGTCCTACCCAAGGCTCAGGTCGGATCCGCGCAGCCGTCAGACCCGGCGCGCACCATCCGGCTCGAGATCGTGTGCACCAACTTCGGCACTCAGGTGCCGCGTCGGGAGCCGGGCGCGGAGCAGATCCCGGGTTCGAAAGCCAGCGTGCTCGAGGGACACGAGATCCACTTCCTGCTGGACGGCGAGCGGATCGACGAGCCCGACGCGCTGCGGCAACGCCTGCTGGCGCTCGCCGGCGATCCTCGCGCCCGGGTGCCCGATCCCGCCCTTCCCGGCGAGACGATGCTGAAAGCGGTGCTGATCGCGCCAGGCGAAGGCGCGACCTATGGCGACGTCGCTGTGACCGTCGACGCCGTGACCAGCGCCGGCTTCAGCGAGATCATCTTCGGCCGCAGGCGGGGCTCGCGCTGAGCTCCCGCACTCCGGGCCGGCACCCGCGAGGCCGGTCCTGCCTACGTCACCCGCGAACCAGAGCAGCCCTTGAATTCCTGCTGGCAGGCTCCCCCCCCCGTCGCTAGCTTCTCGCGCTCTCCAACCCCTATCGGCGGTCGCCGCCCCGACTTCCGACCTTCCGCAGCACCCGCCCGCGCTCGACGACCTCTGCCCTCGCCCGCACTCGAGCCGAGCCGCTCTCTGACCGCCCCGGTCGCCCTCGCCCCATGCGCGGACCCCCGCGCATGAATCCGAAGCCAAAGCCGCACGAAGATGTTCATGGTTGGCCGTGACCCGCTCGTAGCGTTCCTGATCCCCGTCCTGACCTGCGCCGCCACCGTCCCCACGGTCGCGGCTGTCGAAGCCGGCGTCCGCCTGCCGGCTCCGCAGCAGGAACAGGATCCGATCACCGCGCAACGCAACCGTTTCCTGGTCGAGAAATACCTCGAAGACGCTGCCCGGCTCCGCGCCGAGGGGCGCAACGACGAAGCCCGCGCGCTGCTGCTGCGGGCCCGCGACCTGATGCCGGGCGACCAGCGCGTGCAGACGGCGCTGGCGTCGCTGGCTGCCGAGACCGGCGACCGCACCGGCACGGCGCAGACCTATGCCGAGCAGATGCGGCGGCTCTACGAGATCCGCGAACAGCGCGCGATCGCTGACGTGCAGGCGATGCTCGAAGCCGGCCAGCGCGCCGCGGCGAACCGCGACTACGACGCCGCGATCCAGTCCTACCGCCGCGCGATGATGCAGATCGAGGTCGGCCGCGACATCGCCTGGGGCGAGCTGGCGCAGCGGACCCGTGCCCTGCTCGCCGAGGCCGAAGACCAGCGCGACAGCCGCCTGCGCGAAGAACAACAGGTCGTCGAGCGCGAGACGCTCCGGCGCCTGCGCGAGGCCGAGGAGACCGAGCTGGCCCAGCGCCGTGCCCGCGTCGATGGCTACATGGCGACGGCGATCCGCGCGTTCCAGAGCGGGCGCTTCCAGCTGGCGCAGGACCTCGCCTACCGCGCCCTTGCGCTCGAGCCGACCAACGAGGACGCCCGCAACCTGCACAACGCCGCCACCAAGGCGCTGCGGGACACGAGCCGGGACCAGTACTACCAGCGCAAGCGCGACGAATTCCGTCGCATGATGGAGGCGAACGAGGAGCTGCGGACGCCCTATACCGACGTGCTGCGCGTCGACGCGACGATCTGGGAGAAGGCGGACGTGCGTGCCAAAGGGACGCGCGTCGAGGTGACCGAGAGCCCCGACAACGCCGCGGTGCGCCAGGCGATCCGGACCACGATGGTCCCGCCGCGGCGCTTCACCGAAGAGAACGGCACGTTCGAAGAGGTCAAGGCGCTGCTCAGCACGCTGACCGGCATTCCGATCATCATCACCCCGGAGGCGCGCGCGGCGATCGCCGAGGAATCGCTGACGGTCAACATGGACCTGGTCGCGGAGCTCTCGGTCGAGAACTTCCTGACGCAGATGGTGAACCTGTCGCCGAATCTCGCCTGGACCGTGCGCAACGGCGTGGTCGAGATCACGACGAAGTCGCTGGCCGGCGGGGACAAGAACCTGCGCACGCACGACATCCGCGACCTGAAGTTCCCGCTGACGAACTTCACGCCGCCGACGATCAAGGACCTGCCGAGCGGGGACGCGGTCGCGCCGCGGACCGGCGGTGAAGAGGACGACAAGGTCGCCTACATCGAAGACGACGCGCTGCTGCTGCAGATCCGTGAGGCGACCGGCCCGGAGAACTGGGAAGGTGACGGCGCCGGCACGCTCGAGATCGACGGCGGCTACCTGTTGGTCAACGCCAACCCGAAGATGCAGCAGGCGGTCGAGAAGTTCCTCGACGACCAGCGGCGCTTCGCAACCGCGGTGGTGACCGTCGAGTCGAAGTTCCTGACCGTCGCGCAGAACTTCCTGCAGCAGATCGGCGTCGACTTCCGCGGCCTCGGCGGCTCCGGCAACAAGGGCAGCAACGCGACGCTCGACGACATCACGAACAAGCTCGACGACAACGCATCGCGCGGGCTCGACAACGGCGGCACCGGCGAGGACGCCGGCCACCCGACCTCCGGCGCGTTCTTCAACGACGGCGGCGACGGCGACGTGCGCGCCCGCACCGAGAACTTCTTTGGCAGCGGCGCGCTCGGCCGCGCGCTGTCGCCGATCGGCGGCGCGACCGCGGCGATCTCGATCCTCGACGACCTCGAGGTGCAGATGATCATCCGCGCCGTCGAGAAGCGGCAGAACATCGACGTCGTCAACTCGCAGATCATCACGGTCCTCAACAACACGCGCGCCAACGTCGCGGTCATCAACCAGACCAGCTACGTGCGCGACTTCGACGTCGAAGTGGCGCAGGCGTCGTTCATCGCCGACCCGAAGGTCGACGTGATCCAGGACGGCATCGTGCTCGATGTGCGGCCGGTCATCTCCTACGACCGCAAGCACATCAAGATGAACCTGCAGCCGACCGTCGCCGAGCTGCAGCGGCCGATCCCGACGTTCACGACGTCGCTGGCCGGTTCGACGCTGCCGGTCACGCTGCAGCTCCCGGTGCTGACCGTGAAGTCGTTCTCGACGACCGCCGAGATTCCCGACGGTGGCTCCGTCCTGATCGGTGGCCTGCGTGAGGTCCTGAGCCGCGAGCGCCGCGCCGAGGTGCCGATCCTCGGCTCGATCCCGCTGATCTCGTTCTTCTTCAAGCAGGAAGGCGTCGCCGACGAGAACAGCTCGCTGATGGTGCTCGTGCGCGCCACGATCACCGACGTCCGCGACGTCACCGACAACCGCTGACCGCGGCCATCGCACCCGGGAGCCGCGGCCGGCATGCCGGCCGCGCGTGATCCGGGTTACCATCCGCGCCGCTGGCCACGCCGCGGCGCAGACGCAGCAGCGGAGGCCGAGGGTCGTCCCGAACCGACTGCGTGAAGCGCCCGCTCGACGCGATCTTCTTCGACATCGACGACACGCTGTTCTCGACGACGGCGTTCGCCGACAAGGCCCGCCGCGCGGCGATCGCGGCGATGATCGAGCATGGCCTGCGCGTCGACCCGGAGATCGCGCTGCGCGAGCTGGCCGAGGTCATCACGGAGTTCACCAGCAACTACGACCACCACTTCGACAAGCTGGTGCAGCGGCTGCCGGAGAGTGCCAGCGCGGGCCGCAACCCGGCGATGATCGTGGCCGCCGGCGTCGTCGCGTATCACGAGACCAAGGGCCATGAGCTGCAGGTCTACGACGACGTCTACGAGGTCCTGCAGTGGCTCGCGACGACGCGCCTGGTGCGCGGGATCATCTCGGCTGGCTGGACGATCAAACAGGCGGAGAAGGTGATCCGGCTCGGGATCGCGCGGTTCCTGTCGCCGCAGGCGATCGTGTTCACCGACCAGATCGGGATCAGCAAGCCGAACCCGAAGCTGTACCGCCGCGTGCTGACCGACCTCGACCTCGAACCCTCGCGGACGATGTATGTCGGCGACAACCCGCTGATGGACATCGACCCGGCCAAGGAGGTCGGTCTGATCGCGGTCCGCAGCCGGCGCTCGGGACGCCACAGCCAGCTCACCGGCCGCACGACGCCGGACTACGAGATCCGCGACTTCCACGCGTTGCGCGAGCTGCTGCAGCGCGACTTCGAGCTCGGCGCCTAGC
>CAZABP010000066.1:0-23156 GCA_964483245.1 uncultured candidatus Brocadiaceae bacterium
TAGTCGGCGTGGCCCGGGCAGTCGACGTGCGCGTAGTGGCGCTTCTCGCTCGAGTACTCGACGTGCGCGGACGAGATCGTCACGACGCGGGTCTCGTCGCGGACCGTGCCGCCCTTGGCGATGTCGGCGTAGCTCTTGGTCTTGGCGAGCCCGACCGCCTCCAGCGTGCGCGTCAGCGCCGCCGTGGTCGTCGTCTTGCCATGTGCGACGTGACCGATGGTGCCCACGTTCACGTGGGGCTTGGTACGACTGAAGACTTCCTTGGCCATGGGTGATGGGACTCCTGAACTCTGGATGCGGGGGCCGAGTAGGGTGGCGAAACCCCGCGATCCTGCCGCACGTCCGCGGCGCGGCCGTGACGGCAACTGCTCCTGCGGTCGCGGGCTCCGAGCGCTCGTGCCGCAGGTCGATCGAGGACGGATCTCTGGAGCTGCTATTGGGATTCGAACCCAAGACCTCCTCCTTACCAAGGAGGTGCTCTACCCCTGAGCTATAGCAGCACGCGAAAGAGCTGACTCTGGAGCGGGTGAAGGGAATCGAACCCTCGCCACCAGCTTGGAAGGCTGGAGCTCTACCATTGAGCTACACCCGCTCGGCGGTCCGGTGTCCGCCACGATGGCGGCCACCGCACGATCGGGGCTTCGGTTCCGACGCGATCCGCAGCCTGAGGCAACGAACCACTGGTGGGCAGAGCAGGATTCGAACCTGCGAAGGCTGTGCCACCAGATTTACAGTCTGGCCCCTTTGGCCGCTTGGGTATCTGCCCCCTAGCGTGGATCGGGTCTGCGTAGTGCTGGTTCTGCGTCTCGGTCGGAGTCGAAGCTGATCCGGTCGTTCCCCTTCGACGCGACTCCGGCCGGTCCATCGGCAGCAGCGCCTGCTCGGAACCGGAGGCGCCGTCCACGCTCCGAGCACGGAAACGTGGAGCTAGCGATGGGACTTGAACCCACAACCTCCAGATTACAAATCAGGTGCTCTGCCGTTGAGCTACGCTAGCCCGGCAGAACCGCGGCGAAAGGAGGCGGGGAAGATACCTAGGGCCTTCCGACCGTCAAGCTGAGAGGGGAGAAAGAGTGCGCCCACCGCGGTCACCCCTGCACGACCTCGCGCGCGTGCCGCGCGAACTCGAACAGGTCGAACGGCTTGCGGAACACCCCCGCGACGATCGGCTGCGCCCGCAGCCACCCTTCGGTCTCTCCGTCCAGGTGCCCGGAAACGACGATGGCCGGCGGACCGCCCCCCGCCTCGCTGCGGGCCACGAGCACGGCGCGGCCATCCACGCCCGGCATCATCAGATCGCAGACCAGCAGGTCGATTCCGGGGCGGGCCAGCCGGTCGAGCGCCTGCTGGCCGTCCCCCACCACCTCGACTTCGAACCCGGACATGACCAGGACTTCGCGCAGCAGCTGCGCGACTGCCGCCTCGTTGTCGGCGATCAGCGCGACCAAGCGGCGGCCGGCGGGCGGCACGGTCATGCCGGATCCTCGCTGAGCGGTGCCAGCCACGACACCTCTTCGAACGGGATCTCGATCGCCAGCTTCCCGACCTGGACCGTCAGCACTTCGCGCACGCGGTCCAGCTTGCGCACCTGGCAGCGCCGCGCGAGGCGCGGGACGTAGACCAGGTCGTCCCGCCCCAGGCTGGCGAGGAACTGCATCCGCCGCCGATGGACCGACGTGCCGCGCCCGAGGTCGGCAAGGGCGGCGGCGAGCTGCTGCGCCAGTTCGCCGTGCGGACGCGGCGCCTGCGCGAGCCGGCTGAGGCCGGGTGCCAGCGCCTCGCGCAGCCGGCGCAGCTCCGCGGCGACCACGGCATCCGCCTCCTCCTGCAACCAGTTGCCGCGCCGTTCGACTTCCTGGCGCTGCCGGTCGAGCTCATCGCGGGTCTCACGCACGCGGACCGACTCGGCCACCGTCTCCTGCCGGCGCAGCTCCGCGTCGCGGCGCGCCTGCTGTGCCTGTTCGACGATCTCCTCGAGCCGACGGTCGCGCCGCCCGAGCAGTTCGCGCGCGCGGCGCACGACCGGCGCCGGCATCCCAACGCGGGAGGCGATGTCGAGCGCATGACTCGCACCCGGCAATCCGACCTCGAGTCGATACAGCGGCGCCAACGTCACCCCGTCGAAGGCCAGGCTCGCGTTCTCCGCGCCGGTGTGGTCGTGCGCGAACTCCTTCAGCCGGCCGAGATGCGTCGTGACGACGCTGAACACGCGCCGGCGGTGCAGCTCCTCGAGGACGGCGTAGCCGAGCGCGGCCCCTTCCTCCGGGTCGGTGCCGGCACCGAGCTCGTCGATCAGCACGAGCGACTCCGCCGTCGCCTGCTGCAGACAGCGCACGATCCTGGTCACGTGCGAGCTGAACGTCGACAGGTTCTGCGTGATCGCCTGCTCATCACCGATGTCGGCGAAGACCCCGTCGAACCACGGCAGCTGCGTCCCCTCGTCGGCCGGCACCGGCACTCCGGCCTGCGCCATCAGCGCGAGCAGGCCGACGGTCTTCAGCACGACGGTCTTGCCGCCGGTGTTCGGACCGGTCACCACGAGCAGCCGGAACGGCTCGTCGAGCGCGAGGTCGAGCGGCACCGGGTCCGGCGTGCCGTCGCGCGCGGTGCGCGCCCGCCGCAGCAGGATCGGATGCAGCGCGCGGCGCAGGCGCAGCGGCTGCCCGGGCCGGATCGGCACGGCGCGGAAGCCGTCCACCTGGATCAGCCGCGCGCGCGCGATCCCGAGATCGAGCTGCGTCAACCCTGCGACCGCCTGCTCGACGTCTGCCTGGGAGCGACGCAATCCGCGGCACGCATGCGCGATGACGACTTGGATCTCCCGGTGCTCCGCCGCGCGCGCGTCGGAGAGCTGGTTGGCCGCGTCGACCACGCTGGAGGGTTCGACGAACAGCGTCGCCCCGGACTGGCTGCGGTCGTGCAGCACGCCTTCGATCGCGCGGCGGTGCTCCGCCTTGACCTGGAACACCGGGCGGCCGTGGCGCCAGGACGGCTCGGGGGACTGCAGATAGCGGCGCACGCGTTCGTCGGCGACGAAGCGCGCGACCGCCGCCCGCACCCCCTGCTCGGCCGTCTCGATCTCACGGCGGATCTCGGCGAGGCGCGCCGACGCCGTGCTGAGGATCTCGCCGCGCACGTCGACGATCGAGTCGAGCTCGCTGGACAGGTCGGCGACATCCGGCAACGCGTTGCCGAGCGACGCCAGGGCGGGATCGCCGGCCTCCTCGAGCCAGCTGCGGCAGCGCACGGTCGCGCGCAGCAGCCGGCCGAGATCGGCGAGGTCACGCGTCTCGGCAGCATGCTCGCCGGCGAAGAACGCCGGCAGCCACGAACGGACTTCGACGACGCCGGCCAGTGGCGGCTGCTGGCCCGCAGCGAGCTTGCGCGCGAGTGCGTCGGCCGCTGCAGCAGCAGCCGTCGCCGCGGCCGGATCCGACAACGGCGCGAGCGCCAGCGCGGCGACGCGACCGAGCGGCGTGCTCAGGCGCTCGACGAGCAGCTCGCGCACGACGTGGAACTCGAGCGCGTCGAGGTCGAAGCGGGAACCGGGTCCGGTCATGCAGGTCGCCCGATCCTGCCGGCGGCGGCGCAACCGTCAACGCAGTCCTCGCCCGTCACCGGGGTGCTACAGCGGTTTCCGACCACGGGCGGGCGTACTGGCGACGATCCGCTTCCCGGGGCGGCACCGGGCGCGTATCTCTGCGCCGGAGCTCCGATGCAACATGACGACCTGAGTTCGTACGGCTTCGGCACGCGCGCGATCCACGCCGGCCAGCCTCCCGACCCCACGACCGGAGCGATCATGACCCCGGTCTACCTGACCAGCACCTACGTGCAGGAGGAGCCGGCGAAGACGAAGGGCTTCGACTACTCCCGGACCGCGAATCCAACGCGCGCCGCACTGGAGGCGAACCTCGCCGCGCTCGAGAACGGTCGGTTCGGGCTCGCGTTCAGCTCCGGCATGGCGGCGATCAACACGGTGCTGAACCTGTTGCAGACCGGGGATCACGTGATCGCCGGCAACGATCTGTACGGCGGCACCTACCGGCTCTGCACGACGCTGTACCAGAAGCTCGGGCTGGAGTTCACGTTCGTCGACCTCGCCGATCTCGGTGCCGTGCGCGCCGCGTTCCGCCCACGCACCAAGCTGGTCATGGTCGAGAGCCCGTCGAACCCGCTGCTGCGGCTGTGCGACCTACGCGCGATCGCGGCCCTGTGCCGCGAGCGGGACGTGTTGTCCGCGTGCGACAACACGTTCGCGACGCCGTACCTGCAGAATCCGTTGGACTGGGGGTTCGACGTCGTGCAGCACTCGACGACCAAGTACCTCGGCGGACATTCCGACGTCGTCGGCGGCGCCCTCGTCGTCAACGATCCGAAGCTGCATCGCCAGCTCGCGCACTTCCAGAACTCGGTCGGCGCGGTACCCGGTCCGCTGGACTGCTTCCTCGTGCTGCGCGGCACCAAGACGCTGCACCTGCGGATGCAGCGTCACTGCGAAACCGCGTTGCAGGTCGCACGGTTGCTCGAGGAGCATCCGCGCGTCCGGCAGGTCTGCTATCCGGGGCTCGCGACGCATCCGCAACACGACCTCGCCCGGCAGCAGATGCGTGCAGGCGGCGGCATGGTCTCGTTCGTGCTGGATGCCGACGTGGAGACCAGCAAGCGGGTCGCGGCGAGGTTCCGCCTGTTCGCGTTGGCCGAGAGTCTGGGTGGCGTCGAGAGCCTCGTCGATCATCCGGCGTCGATGACGCACGCCTCGATCCCGCGCGCCGAACGGATCGCAGCCGGATTCGAGGACGGGTTGATCCGCCTGTCCGTCGGCGTCGAGGATGCAGCCGATCTGCTGGCCGACGTCGAACAGGCGCTACGCGCTTCGTGACCCCGCTGGAGTCGTGCCGGGCGCTGCGGCGCCGGCGCGGTCGTCCCGCGCTCGCGCGATCAGCTGTGCGCGCCCGCCTCGAGCGACTCCTCGTCGTCGTCGTCGTAGCGGCCGTCGGTCGAATCGACCGTGTCCCCCGAGACGCGGCCTCGCATCAGGCGCCCGACCTTGAACTTGACGATGCGCTTGGCCGGAACGTCGACCTTCTCGAGGGTCCTGGGATTCTGGGCCTGCCGCGCGGCCCGGTCCTTGGTCTCGAACACGCCGAACTCGCGAAACTCCAAGCGGTTGCCGGCTGCCAGCTCGCGGATGATCGCGTCCAGGAACTGCTGGATGACCTCCTTGACCACGACCTTGGTGACACCGGACTGGTCGGCGATCCGGCTGACGAGCTCTTTCTTGGTGATGGTCTTCATCCCGGGCGTTCCTGGGGGACGGCCTGCGACGGGTGCGCGCGTGGATGGCCGGCGCATGGCGAGGAACTATAACTCTGGTCCTGCACCCAAGTAAGGTGTGATGGCAGCGAGGCTGGCGCGTGGAGGCGGGACCGGGGCCGGACGCGTTCTCTACGCGGCCTCCGGGTTCTGGGAGCTTGCCGCAGCAGGCGGATTCGCCAGGCCGGCGGAACTGACGGACCCACGGCGAGGCGCCGACGTGGTCACGCATCGTTCGTCGTGGGTGCGACGCCATCCGCTCGGTGGCAGCGAGGTGTTCGCGAAAACTTACGACTACCCCACGTGGCGGGATCGCCTGCGTGGACTCGGCCGCACCACGTGGCTTGCTCCGAGCCGCGCGGCGCGGGAGCTCGGAGCGATGCGGTGGCTCCGGTCGCATGCGTTTCCGGCCGCGGAACCGCTGCTGGTCTGGGAGCTGCGGCGGTACGGGCTCCTGCACCGCGCGCTGCTGGTGACCGCACGCGTCGCGGGCGAGCCGTTGGATCGGTTGCTGCCCCGGCTACCACCCGCCGAGTGCGCAGACCTGCTCGGGTCGCTGCGCGCGTGGCTCGACCGGCTGCACGCCGCCGGCTTCCGGGATCGCAACCTCGACCTGCGCAACCTGATCGCCGAGCGGATCCCGGCGGCCGGCGAGCCCGCGCCACGCTGGCGGATCACGAAGATCGACTCGCCGCGATGGCGCCTGCGCGGCTCGAGCACGGACGACCGCCTCGCGCGGCAGGACCGCCAGCGGCTCGACGCGGGGCTCGCCGCGATCGGGCTCGGGCCGCTCCCGCTCGGTCCCGCCGGCTAGGGGTCGCACGGCAACGGGGTGGCGGCGATCCAGGCCCGCGGTCAGAAGTCACCGACGCGCGGTTTCGTCTCTCCGTCCAAGGGCCCGAGTGCTTCGTCGATGCGCATGACCCGGTGCGGCACGCCGAGGTACTGATCCCAGTAGTCGTACGGCCCGCGCAGACGCTCGAGGCGCAGGAAGTACAGGTACGCCAGCCGCGCCCGGCGCAGCGACTCGGCGCGCTCCTCGGCCGATCCGCCGGTGAACACTTCGTAGTGCAGGTTGCCGAGCGAGAGCGCGGCGCGAGCCTCGGTCCAATCGAGCTCGAGCACCTTGCGATAGCCGGCGGCTGCCGCCTGGTGCCGCCCGGAAAACCATTCGATCGCTGCGTGGTCCATCAGCGCCTCGACCTCCTGCGGGTCGTTCGCCAGCAGCTGCGCGACCAGCTCGGAGGCGTCGGCCACGCGCTCCAGCTCGAAGATCCGCAGATGCGCTGTCCGGCGTACCGCGTCGAGATCCGCCGGGCGCGCGCGCAGATAGGTCGCGTAGTGCCGCTCCGCCTGGCCGAAGCGCCCGAGCTCGAACAGCTGCTCGGCCAGCGCCTTGCGTGCATCGTGCGACGCCGGCTGGATCGCGAGCGCGGCCTCGTAAGCTTCGATCGCTACGTCCGGCTTGCCGAGACCACCATAGATGTCGCCGCGCGCGGCATGCGCCGCGTGGAACTGCGGATCGCGCTCGAGCGCCTGCTGCAGCAGCTCGAGCCGCGTCACTTCGACCGGCTCCAGCTTCGCGCGCAGGTACGGCACCAGCGGGCTCGTGCCATCGTCCGCCATCCCTGCATAGAAGCGTCGCATCTCGCCGGCGAGCTCGCCGCCGGCCTGCGTCGCCGTCTCGATGTAGAGGACGTGCGTCGGCAGGTGCTCCGGACAGGCTGCGAGCGCCCGCCGCAGCGCGGCAACAGCGGCCGCCGCGTCGCCATCGACCAGCGCGCGGGCCGCGTCGCGACGCGCCTGCTGCCCGGCCGCCGACGCACACTCGGCGTAACGGTCGTCGATCGGCAGGTCCGCCGGCGGCCCGCTGGTGCAGGCTGCCGACAACGCCAGCAGCACGACCGCGACGGTCGGGTCAGCGGCGCTGGATCGAACCATCCGTGTAGACGACTTCGCGCCAGCTGCTCGGCTGATCCCCGCTGCGCTCGTAGACATTGCCACTCGCGACGACGCGCAGCTGGACGTCGCTCCGGTCACCCCGCACGCGCAGCACGGCGCTCTGCACCGCGATCAGGTTCGTCTTGCCGATCGCGAAATCGAGCGGCACCTGGTCTCCGCCCTGCTCGTTCTTGAAGCGGTAGACGTCGACGCCCCCCTCGCGCACGACCTCGCTCTTGTGCATGCCGGGGCTCAAGGCCGGCTGCGCGATCTTGGCGTAGAAGTTGGGGCTGATCTCGATCTCGAGCCGATCGGCGACGATCGCCCGGGGGGACTGGAACGGACTGAGCAGCCGGTTCTCCTCCTGCGCCAACCGCTGCGTGTCACCGCGATCGATCGGCCGGGCCGGGCCGTCCGTCTGGCAACCGCCGATGAGCAGCAACGCGCACGCGGACAGGAAACAGCGACCATGCTTCAGGTCCATGCGCGCAGGTTAGCGGCCCGCCGCGTCGGAAAGCAGTTGGAGTCCCCGGCACCAGTGGGCGGTATGGTCCGGTGATGCAGGCGCGGGGCGGTGCGCCGGGACGCGGGCGTAGGTGGCGCTGGCTCGCCATCGCATGCCTGCTCGCCACGAGTGCATGTCGTTGGCTGCCGGCGGAGTTCAATCTGTCACCGCTGTACCGCCAGCGCCTCGATCCTGCGGGGACCCTGCTCGAGTTGGACGTGCTGTGGCCCATCTTCCACTACGAGCGCCGTGCCGATGGCGGCGACGACTTCCGGATCCGGCCGGTCTATCGCTACGTGCGGGAAGGTGAGACGCAGGTGCTGCCGGCGACCGAGCACCAGTTCCTGTGGCCGCTCGGGCTGGTGCGCAAGGATCGGGAGCAGAGCTACGCGCGGCTGTTCCCGCTGTTCGACCACACCAGCCGGCTGAACCAGGATGAGCAGCGCGAGACGGATTGGTACTTCTTGTTCCCGTTCTTCTGGGGCGGTTCCCGCCAGGATGGCGCCGAGGACTACCTGGCGGTGTTCCCGCTGTTTGCGGACATCCCGAACTTTCTGACCTACGACCGCTTCCGGTCGGTGCTGTTCCCGCTGTACCTCGAGACGCACAAGCTGGGGAAGACCGATCACATCCTGTTCTGGCCGCTGTTGTCCTGGGGCGGCAACGAGTCCGGCAGCGAGCACTGGTTCCGGTTCCTGCCGCTGTACGGCGAGTACATCCGGGAGGACCGCTGGGAGCGCTACACGGCGCTGTGGCCGTTCGTGCACTGGGGTGTCGAAGCGCTCGGCACCGACCATGAGTACACGCAGTTCTTCCTGTGGCCGCTGTATGGACGCCGCAGCGGCGAGCGTGTGCACGGCTGGACCGTGCTGTGGCCGTTCTTCCAGATGCAGGAGGTGGAGGGCAGGTCGCGCAAGCTCGATCTGTTCTGGCCGCTGATCCGGAGCTACGAGTTCCGGTCGGAGACGTCGTACGTGGATCAATGGTGGTTCTGGCCGCTGTACGCCGAGACCGAGACGGAACGGCAGCGCTCCTGGTCGATGCTGTGGCCGTTGGTCTGGTTCCGCGAGTACGACGATCCGGACGGGATCCAGACCGCCGACTGGGTGCTGCCGGTGTACTGGCGCGTGCACCGCGCGCGGCGGGATGGCACCGAGGACGACTTCGTCAAGATCTGGCCGTTCGCGCACACCGAACAGAACCACGACGGCACCGGTGAGACGGCGGTGTTTTCCCCTTGGCCCTGGCGGTCGGGCAATGCCCGCGGGGTCCAGGAGCTGTACGGCTGGATCTGGACGCTCGCGCGCGATCGCTGGCTCGCCGAGGATGACCACGTGTTCGAGCTGATGGCGAGCCTCTACACCGAGCGCAACCGGTCCGGGCGGACGCAGTGGAGCGTGCCGTTCCTCTTTTCGTTCGACGGCGACGGCAGCGGCGGGACCCTGCGGCTGTTGCAGTTGCTGCCGATCCGGTTCGGGGCGCAGGATGGCGCGGCGCGGGCAGTCGCGCAGGAACCCCGATGAGCGTCTTCGCCGATGCCTGGAACAGCGGTCGCCGCTACATCGAGGGAGCCGGCTACACGGTCTCGCTGCTGCTGCGCACGACGGCGGCGTTGCCGAACCTGCCGCGCCGCGTCCGGTTCACGCTCGACCACATGTTCACGGCTGGCGTGCGTGCACTGCCGGTGACGCTGATCGTCGCGCTGTTCGCCGGCATGATCCTGGCACTGCAGACCGGGATCGAGCTGCGCCGGCTGGGCCAGACCGGGATCATCGGCACGATCACGGCAGTCTCGATGTGCCGCGAGATGGGCCCGTTCATCACGGCCGTGATCCTGGCGGCCACCGTCGGTTCGGCGATGGCGGCGGAACTCGGCACGATGAACGTGTCGGACGAGGTGACCGCACTGGAAGTCATGTCGGTCGATCCGGTGCGGTACCTCGTGTTGCCGCGCGTCATCGCGCTCGCCGTCATGGCGCCACTGGTGACGGCCGTGTCCGACCTGGTCGGAATCTACGGCGGATCGATCGTCGGCCGCGTCCACCTCGGGATCTCGCCGCTGTACTACTGGAACACCGTCGTCGAGGCGCTGACGTCCAGCGAGCACCTGCTGCCGAAGGACGTCTATACGGGACTCGCGAAGGCGTTCGTGTTCGGCCTGACGATCGCGACCGTCAGCTGCTCGGCCGGATTGCGCGCAGACGGCGGCGCGCTCGGCGTCGGGCAGGCAGTCACCAGCGCAGTCAAGAACTCGGTGATCCTGATCATCGTGTTCGGCTTCGTGCTGACCTGGGCCTTCTACTTCGTCGAGATCTCGTGATCGAGCTGCACGACGTCGAGAAGCGCCTCGGCGAACGACGGATCCTGGCGGGACTGACGTTCCAGGTGCCGCGCGGCAAGACCTACGTGTTGATGGGTCGCTCCGGCACCGGCAAGAGCGTCACGCTCAAACACGTGATCGGGATCCTGCGGCCGGACCGCGGCTCGGTGCGCGTGGATGGGATGGAGGTGCCGGACCTGGACGCCCGGGGCCTGATGCAGCTGCGCAAGCGGATGGGCTACCTGTTCCAGAACGGCGCCCTGATCAACTGGCTGACGGTCGCGCAGAACGTCGCGCTGCCGCTGCAGGAGCACAACCGGATCAGCCGCGGCGAGGTGGCGGATCGCGTCATGGAGGCACTGAAGATGGTCGGCATGGATCACGCCGCCGATCTGCTGCCGGCGCGGATCTCGGGCGGGATGAAGCTGCGCACGGGGCTCGCGCGCGCGCTCGTCACGGAGCCGGCGTACGTGCTGTACGACGAGCCGAACGCCGGACTCGACCCGATCATGTCGGATCAGATCCACGAGCTGATCGTGACGGTGCGCGACCGGCTCGGCGTGACCGGGCTGGTCGTGACACACAGCCGCGCCTGCGCGACCACGGTCGGCAACTTCATCGGCATCCTCGACGAAGGGCGCATCGTCGCGGAGGGAACGGTCGAACAGATGCTCGCGTCGCAGGAACCGCTGGTGCGCAGCTTCCTGGGGCACGGCTCGGATTGAGCGAACGGAACGAACGATGCAGAAGACGAAGCAAGACGTGCTGTTGGGTCTCGTGTTCTTCGGCACCCTCGCGATGCTGTTGTGGGCAACTGCGATGTTGACCGACATCTCGCTGCAGCCGCGGCAGGAGGTCGAGGTCCGGTTCGCGTCGGCGGCCGGACTCAAGCGCGGGGACCCGGTCTTCGTCGTCGGCACCCGCAACGGCCAGGTGCTCGACGTCGTCTACCAGCCTGGCGCCCCGCTGCGGATCGGGGTCAAGCTGCAGTTCGACTCCGAAGTCACGTTCTTCCGCGATGCCGAGATCGTGATCAACGATTCGACGTTGCTGGGCGGCAAGCAGATCGACATCGACCCGGGCACGGCGGACGAGCGGTGGCCGGCCGGTCAGGCGCTGATCGGCACCACGGCGGAGAATCCGCTGCGCGCGCTGAGCTCGAAGCTCGAAGGGGCCGACATCGAGGGGCTGGTCAACTCCGCGAAGTCGGTGTTCGACAAGGTCAACACGTCGCAGAGCAGCATCGGCGCGTTGATCAACGAGCGGACGCTGTACGACGACCTGGCCGGTGCGGCGCGCTCGCTGCGCACCAGCATCGAGGAGATCGAGCGCGGCCGCGGCGCGCTCGGGCGCGCGATCCACGACGTCGAGATGGGCCAGCAGGTCGCCGATGCGGTCGCTGCGATCCGCGACGTCGTGCGCAACATCCAGAGCGGCGAAGGGCTGCTGCCGCGGCTGCTCAACGACCGGCAGTTCGGCGACGACGTCGCCGGGATCCTGGCCGACGGTCGCGCGCTGATGCGGGATCTGCGCGAGGGACGCGGCGCGGTCGGCAAGCTGCTCAGCGACGAGGTGACCGCGGCGCGGGTCGAGAACTTCGTGCAGCGGATCGAGTCGATCGCCGGCAAGATCGACGATCCGCAGGCCGGGATCCTCGGCGGCCTGGTCGGCAATGCCGACTGGCACCTGCAGTTCGAACGCATGCTCGGCGACGTGTCCGACTTCACGTGGAAGATGAACAACGGCGAGGGCCTGCTGTCGGCGCTGGTCAACGACCCGGAGCTGGCGCGGCGCGTCAGCAGCATGTTCCGCCAGGTCGCGCGGGCGATCGAGGACGCGCGTGAAGCGGCGCCGGTCGGGACGTTCTTCCAGGTGTTGGCGGGGCCGTTCTGACCCGCCGTGCCCGCGGTCAGCTGAACCGGGCCGCCAGCAGCCGCTCGACGTACTTGGCGAGGACATCCACTTCGAGGTTGACCGGCGCACCGGCCGGCAGCTGGCCGAGCGTCGTGGCGCGCGCGGTGTGCGGGATGATCGCCAGCATCAGGCGGTCCTCCCGGATCGTGGCGATCGTCAGCGAAACCCCATCGCAGGTGATCGAGCCCTTCTCGACGCAGTAGCGGAGATACGGCGGCGGGATCCGGATCCACCACTCGCCGCCGTCCGGCCCTACGGGGGTGACCACCTCGCCGACCGCGTCGACGTGGCCCTGGACCAGGTGCCCGCCGAGCGGGTCCCCGGCCCGGACGGCCGCCTCCAGATTCAACCGCGCTCCGGCGCGCAGGGCGCCGAACCAGCTCCGCTCCAGAGTCTCCGGCGAGAGGTCGAACCGCGCCCGGGCGCCAGCGGTCGCGACGACGGTGCAGCAGACCCCGGACAGGGCGATGGAATCGCCGATGGCGCAGCGGCTTGCGAGCGGGCCGAGCTCGACTTCGACTGCCGCGCCGGCGGCGTCGGTGCGCACCTGCGTCACGGTGCCGACCGCGGTCACGATCCCGGTGAACATGGGCCGTCCGAATCTTGACCGCTGCGTGGCGTGCCCCTACTTTGCTCGCCTTTCTCTGCGCCGGGCACCATGTTCTGCGCGATCCTGACGCTCTTCCCAGGTGCTGTAAAGCCTTACCTGGACCAGAGCATCCTCGGCATCGCCCAGGCACAAGGCCAGCTTCGCGTCGAGCTCGTCAACTTCCGGGACTTCACGACCGACGCACACCGCACGGTGGACGACCGCCCTTTCGGCGGCGGCCCGGGCATGGTGCTCAAGCCAGAGCCGATCTTTGAGGCAGTCGAAGACACAGAGCGCCGGCATGGCCGGTGCCACAGGATCCTGCTGTGCCCGCGCGGCAGGGCATTCGCGCAGGCGGATGCGGCTGCGCTCGCTGGCCGGGAGCGGATCCTGATGCTCTGCGGTCGCTATGAAGGCTTCGACGAGCGGATCCGTCAGGGCATCGCATGGGACGACGAGATCTCGATCGGCGACTACGTGCTCGCCGGTGGCGAGCTGCCGGCCCTCGTGGTGCTGGAGTCGGCGGTCCGGCTGATCCCGGGCGTGCTCGGCTGCGCCGAGTCGCCGGTCGTCGAGTCCTTCCAGCAGCAGGACCTGCTCGACTACCCGCAGTACACGAGGCCACGCAGCTACCGCGGCATGGCGGTGCCGGAGGTCCTGCTGTCCGGCGACCACCAGGCGGTGGCCCGTTGGCGGCAGCAGCAGGCCGAGGCCTTGACCGCAGCCCGGCGCGCGCGTGCCACCGGACAGAACGACGAAGAATCCCAGCAGAGGTTGTGACCATGGATCTGATTCGCCAACTCGAGCTCGAGCACATGAAGCCGACGATCCCCGACTTCGGGGTCGGAGACGTCGTCGACATCCACTACCTGATCCGGGAAGGCGACAAGGAGCGCGTGCAGGTGTTCTCCGGCACCGTGATCGCGATCCGCGGGTCGGGGATTCGGCGCGCCGCGCTGGTGCGGCGGCTGGTCGCCGGCGAGGGGGTCGAGCGGGTGTTCCCGCTGCACTCGCCGCGCGTCAAGGAAGTGAAGGTGAAGCAGCGCGGCGTGATCCGCCGCGCGAAGCTGTTCTACCTGCGCGACCGCGTCGGCAAGGCGGTGCGCCTCAAGAGCAACTTCGCTCGCGTGCGCGGTCCGCGTTCCGGCCAGGGCTCAGGCCTGGCGCCGCGCGGCGAACCGACCAAGCCGGAATCGGAAGCGTGAAGGCCGTCGCCGGTGCCGGCCCGTCGCACCGCCCCCCCGCCGACCGCAGTGAGCCCGTCCGCCTGACCGGCGGGACTCGGGCCGAATCGCAATGATCGAGAAACCGCGCCTCCTCAAGAACGCACGCAGCCAGTCGATCTTCGTCCTGATCGTCTCGGCGATCGCCATCTGGCTGATGTTGTCGTACCCGTTCCAGCTCGGGCTGGACCTCAAGGGCGGCACGCAGCTGATCTACGAGGCGGATCTGGATCTGGCGATCCAGAACAACGAACTGCGTCCGGACGTCGACCGCAACGCGGTCATGGACGAGATGGTCTCGATCATCGCCGAGCGGGCTGACCCGGAAGGCGTGAAGGAGGTCCTGGTCGCCCGCCGTGGTGATCAGCAGATCCTGATCGAGCTGCCGGCAATGAGCGAGGCGGAGGCGCAGGCGGTCGAGAAGCGGATCAGCACGCTCGGCCTGCTCGAGTTCCGCGCGGTCGCGACCGACGACTACCGGCAGGATGGCGTCCAGTTCAACCTGCAGGAGGAGAAGAAGCGGCTGACCGACTGGCTGGACCAGAACAACGGCGAGATGCGCACGCTGCTCGCCGCGGATCCGGACGAGATCCGCAAGTTCCATGCACTGCAGCCGGATCAAGGCGGCGTGCTGGTCGGCGTCGACAAACTGAAGTGGTTCCCGCGCAAGATCCGGCCGGGCTACAAGAACAAGCACGTCTGGGACCATGCGATGTCGCAGGCGTCGGGGTCGTACGCGGTGCCGCTGTTCACGCCGGAGCAGTACGGCGCCAGCCCGGACGAGATGCTGGCGCGGGTCGAGGCGGAGATCGCCGAGCACAACCGGACGTCGCGTGACAAGATCGATCCGACCTCGGCCGGGGATCGTGTGTTCCTGATCGAGTACGTGCCGATCAACATGCACGAGGTCGGGTTCAAGGGGGAACAACTCGACTCGACGTCGGTGCGCGCGACGCGCGACGAGGCGGGGCTGCCAGCGGTCACGTACGAGTTCAACACCGACACCCGGGACGCGTACGCGGAGTTCTCCGAGCGCTACCTGAACAAGCAGTCGGCGATCATCCTGAACGGATACGTGACGTCGGCACCGACGTTCGAGAGCCGGATCTTCGGCCCGGGGCAGATCCGCGGCGGGTTCACGCAGCAGGAAGCGGCGGACCTGGTCAAGGTGCTGAAGACCGGGTCGCTGAAGGTCCGGCCGACCCGCGTGTCGAAGATCGCGATCGGCGCGACGCTGGGCGCCGAGTCGGTCCGGCTCGGACTGATTTCGATCGTCGTCGGCGCGCTGCTCGTGCTGGTGTTCATCGCGTACTACTACCGGATGTCGGGGATCGTCGCGTTCATCGGGCTGGCGCTGAACGTGTTCTTCATCCTCGGGATCATGCAGTTCATCCGGGCGACGTTCACGCTGCCCGGACTGGCCGGGATCGTGTTGACGATCGGCATGGCGGTGGATGCCAACATCCTGATCTACGAACGCATCCGGGAAGAGGTCAAACGCGGCAAGGCACTGCTGCAGGCGGTCACGGCCGGGTTCGACCGCGCGATGGTCACGATCCTGGACGCGAACATCACGACGTTCCTGGTCGGCGTCGTGCTCTACAACATCGGAATCGGGCCGATCCGTGGCTTCGCGGTCACGCTGATGGTCGGCATCGTGACGTCGCTGTTCACAGCGTTCTTCATCTGCCGCCTGGTGTTCCACTACCTGCTGGAGACCGGGGCGATGAAGGAGTTCCGGGCCGCGGAGTGGTTCCGCAACCTGCGGCTGCGCTACCTGAGCTATGCGCGGCCGGCGATCGCGGCCAGCCTCGTCGTGATCCTCGGTGGGCTCATCTACGTGTTCACGTCGGTCGACAAGGAGCGGATGCTCGGGCTCGACTTCACCGGTGGCGCCAACCTGCGCGTCGTGCTCGAACAGCCGATCACGGCGGCGGAGCTGCGGGACCGGCTGGCCAAGCACGACGAGTTCAACCAGGACTTCCCCAACCCGCTGATCAACACCAGTGGCGGCGTCGAAGACGGCAAGGCGCGTGAGTTCGGGCTGAAGCTGAAGCTGAACGACGAGAAGCTCGCGCGCTACAACGAGGCACGCGAGCAGGCGAAGCGGGAGAACCGCGAGTTCGTGCCGCCGTACGTCGGGATGCTGCACGAGGCGCTGGACGGGCTGCTGGTGTCGCGGGCATTCGACAAGGCCGCGGTGCGCAGTCTCCCGGAGGTCACCTCGGTCAAAGCCGGCGAGATCATGCTGCACTTCGCGACGCCGGTCGAAGTGAAGGCGTTGCAGGAGCACTTGGCCGGCTCGCTGACGGGAGTTGCCGTGAACGCCGACGACCAGGCACAGTCGCGCGACGTGTTCGTCGAATACCAGACCGCGTCGGCCTCGACGCCGGACCAGGTGTTCCTCGAGGTGCGCGACGCGATCGGTGAGAACTTCCTCGACGCGAGCGGGCAGCCGGTCTCGTTGTCGAACCCGATCCCGGAAGCCGAGGAGATCGGCGGCCGGATGGTCGGCGAGCTGCGCAATGCGGCGATCGCCGCGATGGTGTTGTCGTGGTTCCTGATCGTCATGTACATCAGGTTGCGGTTCCACGAGTACCGCTACGGCGTCGCCGCCGTCGCCGCGCTGATCCACGACGTGCTCGTGGCGTTCATCGCCGTCGTGATCGCGAACTCGCTCGGCATCGTCAACGCGGAGATCGATCTGAGCATGATCGCCGCATTCCTGACGATCGTCGGCTACTCGGTCAACGACACGATCGTCATCTTCGACCGGATCCGTGAGAACATCAGCGACGCCAAGCGGCTGGGTGACAACAGAACCCCGTTTGCCGGGCTGCTGAACCTGTCGATCAACCAGACGATGCAGCGCACGATCCTGACGACCGGCGCGACGCTGTTCGTCGTGATCGCGCAGTTCGTGATCAACCGCGGCAGCGGCAGCTCGCTCGAGGGCTTCTCGTTCGCGCTGATCGTCGGGATGCTGGCCGGGACCTATTCGACGATCTTCATCGCCTGTCCGCTCGTGCTCTGGCTCGGGCACGAGACCGCGGTCGATCCGTCCAGCGAGACGACCGGCACGGCATCGCCGTCGGTGGCCTGAGCGCCGCCGGCAGCGATGCACCGCAGGCCTCGCTTCACCCGCTCGCTCGGCGCGTTCGACACGCGACGCACGCCGGTCCTGCGCACCGACGTGCTCGTGATCGGCGGCGGCATCGCCGGTCTGACGGCCGCGCTGCACGCGGCAGCAGCCGGCGCCAACGTGCTGATGGCGGCGAAGACGCCGTTCGAAGACGCCAACACGGCTTGGGCGCAAGGTGGCCTCGCCGCCGTACTCGGGCAGGACGACAGCTTCGAACTGCACGAGCGCGACACGTTGCGGGTCGGCGCAGGGCTCGCGGACCCTGCGGTCGTGCGGCAGGTGGTTGCCGACGCTCCAGCCGTCGTCGACTGGCTGGTGCAGATCGGCACCGAGTTCGATCGGGATCCGACCGGCCGCTACGTTCTGTCCCGGGAAGGGGGGCATTCGGTCGCGCGGGTCGTGCACAGCCACGGTGACAGCACCGGAATCGCGATCGAGCAGGCGCTGCTCGCGCGGGCGCGCGCGGAGCGCGGCGTGACGATCCGGAGCGATTCGTTCGCGCGGGATCTGCTGGTGGAGGATGGCAGGTGCGTCGGTGCCGTCCTGCTCGATCGCACGGACGAGCTGGCGATCCAGGCCGGCGCCGTCGTGCTGGCGTCCGGCGGCGCGGGCCAGGTCTACCGCGAAACGACGAACCCGAACGGGGCGTGCGGTGACGGCGTCGCGCTGGGGATCCGCGCCGGCGCGCGCGTCAGCGGCATGGAGTTCGTGCAGTTCCACCCGACGACGCTGTACATCGCCGGTGCGGCGCGGTTCCTGATCTCGGAGGTCGTGCGCGGGGCCGGGGCCGTGCTGCGCGACCGCAACGGTGAACGGTTCATGACCGGGATCCATCCGGATGCGGAACTGGCCCCGCGCGACGTCGTCAGCCGCGCGATCCTGCAGCGGATGGTGGCCACCGGCGACACGCACGTCTATCTCGACCTGAGCACCGTGCGTGGTGATCCACACGCGTTGTTCCCGTCGATCTCGCGGATCTGCGGCGCGTTCGACATCGACATCGCGCGTGATCCGGTGCCGGTGCGTCCCGGCGCGCACTACATGATCGGCGGGATCGAGAGCACGCTCGACGGGCAGACGTCGCTGCCGGGACTGCTGGTCGCCGGCGAAGTCGCATCGACGGGACTGCACGGTGCCAACCGGCTCGCGTCCAACTCACTGCTCGAGGGCGCGGTCATGGGACGGGCTGCCGGATTGTCGGCC
This sequence comes from uncultured candidatus Brocadiaceae bacterium, assembly GCA_964483245.1. Lineage (GTDB taxonomy): Bacteria > Planctomycetota > UBA1135 > UBA1135 > UBA2386 > CAZABP01. The sequence goes on from CAZABP010000066.1 coordinate 18,154, forward strand.
GCCGAGCAGGCGCGGGACGCGTCCGGCATCGAGCTGCCGCGCTGGGAAGACCCGCTGGCACGTTCGGTCCATGGCCCGCGGATCCAGCTCGATGACATGCTCTACAGCTTGAAGAGCATGATGTGGCGGCTGGTCGGTCTCGATCGCGAGGCGCAGGGTCTGACCGAGGCGCGTGATCGGATCGGGTTCTGGTTGCATTACCTGACGCATGGGACGCTGCGGACGCGCCAAGCCTGCGAACTGGCCAACATGCTGACCACGTCGGCATTGATCGCGATCGCAGCGCTCGCGCGCGAGGAGAGCCGAGGGACGCACTTCCGGCGCGACTTTCCGCACCGTGACGACGAGCACTGGTGCCGGCAGATCCGCCTGCAGCTCGATCCTGACGGGCACGTCGCCGTGTCCGAGCGCGAGCTCGTGGCCGCATCGGACCCCCGCCGCTGATGGCCTCGCACGCGCAGGAGCAGGAGCAGGGGCGGCCGCGCCCGCAGGCGCTGCTGTTCGGCATCCTGCCGCATGGGGACGCGCGCCCGGCGAGCGAAGCCTTGATCGAGCTGCAGCAACTCGCCGACACCGGCGAGTTCGAGGTCGCCGGCTGCCTCGCGCAGCACCGGCGGCACCCGGATCCGCACACCTACGTCGGCAGCGGAAAGCTCGACGAGATCGTCGAGATCATCGAACGCAGCAAGCCGGCGCTGTTGATCTGCAACGATGAGCTGGCACCGCTGCAGGGACGCAACATCGAACGCGCGATCGGCATCCCGGTCATGGATCGCAGCGAGTTGATCCTGCACATCTTCGAGACGCATGCGCGCACGCCGCAGGCGAAGCTGCAGGTGGAGCTGGCGCAGCTCGAGTACCAACTGCCGCGGCTCAAGCGGATGTGGACCCACCTCGAACGCCAGCGTGGCGGCATCGGCATGCGCGGTGGCGCCGGCGAGAAGCAGATCGATCTCGACCGCGGCTACATCCGGACCCGGATCGCCTCGATCACACGGCAGTTGCGCCGGATCGAGGGGCACCGCACGCGGATGATCGGTGCACGCGCGGACCTGTTCACGATCGCGCTGGTCGGCTACACGAACGCCGGCAAGTCGACGTTGATGAACCGGCTGACCGATGCCGAGGTGCTTGCAGAGAACCGGCTGTTCTCGACGCTCGACACGCGGACCCGGCCCTGGCGACTGCCCGGCGGCCGGACTGTGCTGCTCTCGGACACGGTCGGGTTCATCCGCAACCTCCCACACCAGCTGGTGGCGAGCTTCCACGCCACGCTCGAGGAAGCGCTGACGGCGGATCTGTTGTTCGTCATGGTGGATGGCTCCAGCCCTGAAGCCGTGAGCCAGTTGGAGACCGTCCACGAAGTGCTGGACCAGCTCGGTGCGTCCGGAATCCGTCGCCTGCACCTGTTCAACAAGATGGACCAGGTCACCGATCGCTCGTTCGTCGCACCGCTGTACCAGCGTGCACCGGAGGCGCTCGAGATCTCGGCACGGACCGGTATCGGGCTCGCGGAGCTCGAGCAGCGACTGCAGGACTTGATGGCCGAGTGCGGTCGCCGGGTACGGATCCTCGTGCCGCATGCGGCCTCCGGTCTGCACTCCGAGATCCGCCGCAATACGACAGTGCTCGACGAGAGCTACACCGAGGAAGGCTGCGTGCTGGATTGCATCGCGAGCCCGTCCCTGCTCGCGCGCTGGCTCAGCCGCGGGGTCTCGACGCTGGAAGTGCCTCCGGGTGCGCCGGAGCTGCAGCAGCCGTAGCTGGATCCGACGCGCGCAAGCGCGCCCTGACCCGCTGGCCTGCGCGCCGCACCACACTCCGCGTCCACAGCCGGCCGATCGTCCGATCCCAGAACCAGAAGAAGCCGGCAGCGACCAAGTCCGGCGCGCACGGCCCGCGACGCAGCCCTTGCCACAGCGCGGACCAGACCCGGCGGTCGGTCGCGCGCAGCGGCACGAGGCCGGCATCCGGCAGGAATACCTGGTACCGGCGCGCGCCGCAGAGCAGCCCGTGCGCGCTCAGCCGCGCTTCACCCGGGCGGCCGCACCAGAGCAGCACTGCCACGTCGAACCGCCGCGCGCGCAGCGAACGCAGCGCAGCAAGTCGATTGCCGGTCGGCTTGTCCGGGAGCGAGTCCCGCGCAGCTGACTGCCGTAACGCGTCCGCGGCATCCTGCGGAGCCACAACGACGGTCCACTCAACGGCAGGAAGACTCGCCCGCGCGGCATCGATCGCAGCACCTGCATGCGGGTCCACCCGACCGAGGAACAGGACGCCGATCATGCCACGCCGTCACGCGTTTGCGCGTGCACTCGAGCCCCGGTGATCTGCTCAGTGAACCGTGCGGCGAGGAGAACCGGATCGTGGTTGCTGCGGGCATAGGCGAGGCCGTGTTCGCCGAGGCGCCGGCGCAACTGCTCGTCTTGCAGGCAGGTGCGGATCGCAGCTGCGAACTCGGCGGCACTGTCCGCCAGCAGGCAGTGCATCCCATGCTCGACGTCGAATCCGCGAGCAGCAAGGGGAGTCGCTACGACTGCTTTGCCGCGGGCCCAAGCCTCCAGCAGCTTGCCCCGCAGCCCCGCACCACCGCGCAGAGGTGCCACGACCACGGCTGCACGCGCAAGCCATGCGTCGAGATCGTCGCTAGGGCCAAAGTGGACCACGGAGGCCGGCAGGGGCTCCGGACGCAACCTCTCGGCCCCGCGGCCGACGACCGCCAACCGTGCGCCAGGGAGCGCGGCGACGACCTCCGGCCAGATCGCGCGGAGCAACCAGTCCACGGCGGCGAGGTTCGGTTCATGGGCGAAGCTGCCGACGAACAGGGCGAGCGGCTCGTACCCCGGGTTCGCCTGCACATCAGCTGCAACCGTGATCGAACTCGGCACCACGCTGGGCCGCGCCATCCGCAGGGCCCGCGAGAGCACGTCCGCGTCGTGTCCCGACAGCGCCACGCAACTGGCACTTTCGCGCAGGACCCGTGCCTCGAAGCAGGCCGCGCGGCCAATGCCTTCGACGAGCGCGCCGTCGTGCCCGGCAGCGAAGTCCTCGCAAGCCGCACTGAGCAGCGACTCGTGGCAGACGTAAACGGCAGGCAGACGCTGGAGCAGGCCGCGCGCGACGTACGCCATTTCGGCGTACTCGACGAGCACTACGTCGGCAGACCGGGTTGCGATTGCGCACGCAAGCTGCCGGCGCAGGCGGGGAGAGGAGTAGTCACGCACCAGCCGGTGCGGCGCAGCTACACCCCGCGGACTCCGCCCGCCACCCGAACTGCGTGAGAGGGCCTGGACTGAGTTGCAGAGTTCCGCCAGTTCCCGGGGCTGGCGATCGTCCGCGGATTCGACGAGCACGACGGCATCGATGGACCATGCGCGCCGCAGCTGCTGCAGTCGTTCGAGGACGACCCACGAACCGTCCCGTCCCGAGCGTGCTGGACGGGGCAGCAAGACCAGCGCCCGCGGCCGTGGGTCCTCGTCGGCGATCGCTGCGACCTGCGGACCCTTGCCGAATCCGATCCCGAGCCGCACCCATGCGGCGACCCATGCGCCCTCCGCGAGGCGCGCCTGATCGAGCATGGTGCGAACGCTGGACGCCACCCGTTGCAGCGGACTGGCACGAACCACGCGATCCCGCAGCCAGGCAATCGGCGTCAGCAGCGCGGCGAGCACCAGCTCCACCGCTCCGAACGCCACCGCGCCCACACCGCACAGGCTGACCACGAGCAGGGCACTCCAAGGCCAGCGCATCGGTCATCCAGCGCGAGGCGCACGGTGCGGACCGCGCTCGGACCGGAAACGATGCAGGCCTGGATCCTCGATCCAGGCCTGCATGCTGAAGAAATGTCCCGGCACTGACCTACTTTCGCGTTGCCACTATCATCGGCCCCAGCTGCTTGACGACCGTGTTCGGGATGGGAACGGGTATTTCCAGCCGGGTATAGGCACCGGGAATGCGCTTGTGATGACGTGTCGGGTGAGAGTTTGGACGAGCCGGGAAATCCCGGGTGGTAATATGGTCAAGCCGTTCGACTGGTTAGTACCGGTAAGCTGAACGTGTCTCCACGCTTACACCGCCGGCCTATCAACCTGGTAGTCTTCCAGGCGTCTCACGGGACAGCCCGTCTTGGAGTCGGCTTCGCGCTTAGATGCTTTCAGCGCTTATCCATTCCGAACATAGCTACCCTGCTGTGCCGCTAGCGCGACAACAGGTGCACCAGAGGTTCGTTCTTTCTAATCCTCTCGTACTAAGAAAGAGTCTCCGCAGCTGTCCTGCACCCACACCAGATAGGGACCGACCTGTCTCACGACGGTCTGAACCCAGCTCACGTACCGCTTTAATGGGCGAACAGACCAACCCTTGGGACCGCCTTCAGCCCCAGGATGCGATGAGCCGACATCGAGGTGCCAAACCACGCCGTCGATATGGACTCTTGGGCGTGATCAGCCTGTTATCCCCGGAGTACCTTTTATCTGATGAGCGATGGCCCTTCCACATGGAACCACCGGATCACTAAAGCCTGGTTTCCCACCTGCTCGACCTATATGTCTCGCAGTCAAGCACCCTTGTACTTTTACGCTCTGCACGCGATTGCCAACCGCGTTGAGGGTACCTTTGCGCTCCTCCGTTACCTTTTTGGAGGAGACCGCCCCAGTCAAACTGCCCACCAAACACTGTCCCCGAGCCGGCTAACGGTCTCGGGTTAGAATCCAAATACGCCAAGAGTGGTATTTCACTGACGACTCCACGAAGGCTGGCGCCTCCGTTTCGCAGTCTCCCACCTATGCTACACATGGCGCACCTAGACCCAGTATTAGGCTGCAGTAAAGGTTCACGGGGTCTTTCCGTCTTGGTGCGGGGATGTGGCATCTTCACCACAACTACAATTTCGCCGAGCCTCTTGTCGAGACAGTGTAGCAGTCGTGCCGCTATTCGTGCGGGTCGGAAATTACCCGACAAGGAATTTCGCTACCTTAGGACCGTCATAGTTACGGCCGCCCTTC
>CAZABP010000067.1:0-22487 GCA_964483245.1 uncultured candidatus Brocadiaceae bacterium
AGGAGCGAGATCGGAGGCGAATCGGTGGATTCGCCGCAGATCTCGCGACGCCGCCATCGGGTGCGGGGGCCGGCCGCAGCCGCGGAGGCTTCGGGAAACGACTTCCAGCAGACTTGACATTGCCGGAGCGAGCGTCCGATAACCCCGCCCCGACCGATGGCGAGCAAGCGAAAGACCGGCAAGCCCCTCGTGATCGTGGAGTCGCCGGCCAAGGCGCGGACGATCGGGCGCTTCCTCGGCTCCGATTACGTCATCGAGGCCAGCATCGGCCACATCCGGGACCTGCCGGGCAGCGCCGCCGAGATCCCGCCGGACCTGAAAGGGGAGAAGTGGGCGCGCCTGGGGATCGACATCGAGCACGACTTCAAGCCGCTCTACATCGTCCCGAAGGAGAAGCGTGAGCAGATGCGCAAGCTGCGCAAGCTGCTGCAGGAGGCCCCGGAGCTGTACCTCGCGACCGACGAAGACCGCGAGGGGGAATCGATCTCGTGGCACCTGGTCGAGGAGCTCGATCCCAAGGTCCCGATCAAGCGGCTCGTGTTCCACGAGATCACCAAGAAGGCGATCCAGCAGGCGCTCGCGCAGCCGCGTGACATCGACCGCGACCTGGTCGAGGCGCAGGAGGCGCGCCGGCTCGTCGACCGGCTGTACGGCTACGAGGTCAGCCCGCTGCTGTGGCGCAAGATCAAGCCGAAGCTGTCGGCCGGGCGCGTGCAGAGCGTCGCGATCCGGCTCGTCGTCGAGCGCGAGCAGGAGCGGATCCGCTTCCGCGCGTCGACCTGGTGGGACCTCGAGGCGACGTTCGACGCCGGCGCGAAGGGTTCGTTCGACGCGACGCTGGTGGCGCTGGGTGAGCAGCGCGTCGCGACCGGCAAGGACTTCGATCCGGACACCGGGCAGCTCCGGCCCGACGTCGCCAAGCAGGTCGTCCTGCTCGACGAGGCGGCGGCGCGGCGGCTGCAGGCGCAGCTCGTGCACGAGCCGGCCACTGTCGCCGACGTCGAGCGCAAGCCGTACACCGAGCGCCCGTATCCCCCGTTCACGACCAGCACGCTGCAGCAGGAGGCGGCGCGCAAGCTGCGCTTCACGGCGCAGCGCACGATGCGCGCCGCGCAGCGGCTGTACGAGAACGGCTGGATCACGTACATGCGCACCGACTCGACGACGCTCAGCGACGAGGCGCTGCGCGCCGCGCGGGAGCTGATCCAGCGCGAGTTCGGCGCCGAGCATCTGCCGGAGCAGCCGCGCAAGTACGCGACCAAGGTGCGCAACGCGCAGGAGGCGCACGAGGCGATCCGGCCGGCCGGCGCAGCGTTCGCGCCGCCGAGCGCGCTGGCCGGCGAGATGGGCGAAGACGAGCAGCGCGTCTATGACCTGATCTGGAAGCGCACCGTCGCCAGCCAGATGAAGGACGCGCGCGGCCAGCGCACGTCGCTCGCGGTCTCGATCGCCGACGCGCGGTTCCAGGCCAGCGGCAAGACGATCGAGTACCCCGGCTACCGGCTCGCCTACATCGAAGAGGAAGAAGACGTCGAGGCGGCGCTCGCCGAGGCGGAGCGGATCCTGCCGGACGTGCGGGCGGGCGAGAAGCTGACCGCGTCCGATCTGCGCGGCAAGGACCACACGACGCAGCCGCCGGCGCGGTTGACCGAGGCGTCGCTGATCAAGGAGCTCGAAGCGCGCGGGATCGGCCGGCCGAGCACGTACGCATCGATCATCGAGACGATCCTGGCGCGCGACTACTGCTTCAAGAAGGGCGCCGCGCTGGTGCCGACGTTCACGGCGTTCGCGGTCGTCAAGCTGCTCGACCAGCACCTGAGCTGGCTGATCGACTACCAGTTCACGGCGCGGATGGAGGAGGAGCTCGACGAGATCAGCGAAGGCCGGCGCGAGCGGCTCGATTACCTGCGCTCGTTCTACACCGGCAACGGCCACCAGGGCCTGGTGCAGACGCTCGAGCGTGCCAACGCCGAGGCCACCCCGCAGGACGTCTGCACCGTCATGACGCTGGATGACCACGGCACGCGGATCGAGGTCCGCGTCGGCCGGTACGGGCCGTACCTGTTCCCGCCGGACAGCGGCGACCTGCGCGTGACGCTGCCGGAGGAGATCGCGCCGGACGAGTTGACGCCGGAGCGCGCCGCCGAGCTGATCGCACGCAACGTCGAGGGTCCCCGCTCGCTCGGCACCGATCCGAAGACCGGGTTCCAGGTCTTCGTCAAGGTCGGCCGGTTCGGGCCGTACTTCCAGCTCGGCACGCCGGAGGACTGGCCGAAGAAGCAGAAGCCGAAGATGGCGTCGTTGCTGCGCGGCATGGAGCCGGAGACCGTGACGCTGGAGCAGGCGCTCGAAGTTCTCGCGCTGCCACGCGAGCTGGGGGAGCGCGTGCCGCCCGGCGCCAAGGAAGACAAGCCGCTGCCGATCCTCGCGACGGACGGACGCTACGGGCCGTACCTGAAGTGGGGCACCGAGACGCGCAGCATCCCCGAACCGGACACACCGCTGACCGTGACGCTGGAGCAGGCGCTCGCGCTGTTTGCGCAGCCGAAGGCGCGCGGTCGGGGCGGGCGTACCGCGAGCGCCAAGGTGCTGAAGGAGGTCGGAGCCAAGCCGGACGGCACCGCAGTGCGCGTGCTGGATGGTCGCTATGGCCCCTACGTCACTGACGGCAAGACGAACGCGACGCTGCCCAAGGGGGAGAGCGCGGAGGCGCTGACGCTGGAGCGCGCACTCGAGCTGATCGAGGCGAAGGCGGCGCGCGGTCCGGCGAAGAAGCGTCCGGCGCGCGGCGCGGCGAAACGCGAACCCACGCGCGGTCCGGCGGCTGCGAAGAAGAGCCGCTGATCAACCGCTCACAACTCGGGTCACTTGTTGCGCCAGGAAGTCCCGCCGCCCGCGCCACAGCTCGTAGAGCGCCAGCGCCGCAACGCCGAGCACGAACGTGAACAGCATGTACGACCCGAAGGCGGGCAGGCTCCAGGTCGTGAAGTTGGCGATCTGCTTCTTGCCGAACACGGCCGGCATGAACGGCTCCACGTCCATCGGCGCCGACGGGTCGAGATCCGACCCGAACCGGTGCAGCATGTAGACGAACCGGCCGAACGCGAGCAGGCTCAGGTAGATGCCGATCACCGCCATGTCGATCAGCGAGCGCACGTTGCCGATCGCCGCGGTCCGCAGCACGAGCAGGATCACGATGCCGATGGCCGGCGGGATCCAATCCAGGTCGCGCAGCTCCTCGCGCGCGATCTTCTGCATCCCGATGTAGTGGTTCAGGATGTTGATCTCCGCCAGGTCCCGGCCCTCGCGGCCCCCTTCGAGCTTCCACGAATAGATCTCGAGCTCGAGCCCGGCCGGATACTGCGGCGCGATCATCGTGATCTTCCACAGCGGGAACCAGAACGTCAGCACGAGCGGGATCGCGAGCAGCACCAGCAGCACGCGCGTGCGCGTGCGGAACGGGGTGCCGAGGTACTCCCAGAACGTCGTCGCAACCTCTTTCATCGCGTCACCTGAATTCTCATACGAGATCCCCGGCGCGGAACCGATGCAGCGCCAGGACCCACAGCGTGCCGGCCAGCAGCAGCGGCCAGCCGACGCCGAGCAGCAGCAGCCCACCGCTGCCGATCCGCTCCGACAGGAAGAACCCGACCGGGCCGAGCGTCGCCAGCTCCGGCTGCGCCGCCGACAACAGCGCGAGCCGCGCATCCTGGACCGGATTCAGCGCCGCCAGCGCGAACACCGCCTCCGGCGGCAGCCGCCACTGCAGCATCAGGCCGATCAGCGCGAAGTCGACCAGCGCGACCCCGAGCGCCCAGACCAGCAACACCGCCGTCAGCGCGCGGGTCTGGCTGCGCACGAACACCGACACCGCGAGCCCGGTCGCGACCGCGGCGGTCAACAACGCCGTGCTGGCGAGCAGACTGCGCAGCAGAAAGCCCCACTCGACGCCCTGCCCGAACGCGATCCAGCCGAACAGCGCGAGCAGCGGCATCAACAAGACCAGGGGCACGGCGAGCACCGCCAGACGGACCGCCGAGACCGCGGCGAACCACGAGCCGCGCCGGACCGGGTGGCTGAACCACAGCTCCAGCGCCCCTTCGTCACGGGCGCGGTTGACGACCTGACCGGTCGCGAGCAGGCCGAGCAACGGCAGCAGCAGCACCAGCGCGTGGCTGAACGCGAGCAACACGCGCCCCATTCCGGTGAACCCGATGACGGTCGACTCGCGCATTCCGACCAGCACGAACACGCCGGCCAGCACGGCGTAGACGGCGATCGCGAACAGCAGCCAGCGCGAGCGCAGGGTCTCGGCCAGCTCGAGGCGCGCGGTCGCCAGGAACGTCCTCACCGGTGCTCCTGCGTGCGCAGCTTCTGTGCTGCCTGCTCGAACGTCAGCGCATTCGGATCGGCGCCGTCGGCACGGACCGCGCCGAGGCCGAATCCCATCGGCGTCGGACTGGCCGGGACGAACGCGACGTCGTCGCGCGCGATCCAGCCCTCCTGCCGCATCGAGTGGAACCAGATCGCGTGCACGTCCGGACGGTCGCGTTCGAGATGCTCGAACAGACAACCGGGATCGTCATAGAACCAGACCTCGCCGGCACGCGTCTGCAACTGCGCGGCGAATGCCGGCTCGCCGACGTGCATCTTGCAGAACTCGCACGCGGTCTTGTCCCACACCGGCGGCACCGGTCCATCCGGCAGCGTGCGCGTGCTCGCGACCGCGAACCAGATCACGCCGGCGACGGCGGCGACAACGGCCACGCCGAGCAGCGCAGCCACGACTTTCAGCGGTTGCATCCGACCTCCTCCTGCGGGTCGACCAGCTCGGCATCGCGCACGAGCAGGTCGTCGATGCTCGGCCCGAGCTCGCGTGTCAGCGAGCCGAGCAGCGCCACGCGCTCACCATCCTCGACCGGGCGGGACCACCAACCCTGGCTGCCGGCGCGGAAGCCGCGTTCCGACAGCCATGCGGCGGCGGCGCCGTCCTGCACACGCACCTCGAGGACCGCCCGGCGCGCGCGCCGCACGAAGCCAGCGACATCCCCAGCATGCGCGATCCGCCCTTCGTCGAGCACGGCGACGCGGTCGACGATCCGCCGGATCTCCTCGAGGCGGTGCGAGCAGAGCAGGATCGTCGGGCGCGGCTCCTGCTGCTCGACGAGCCGGAAGAATGCATCGCGGCTCGCCGGATCCAGGCTCGCCGTCGGCTCGTCCAGCACCAGCAGACTCGCGCGCGCTGCCAGCGCGTGCGCGATCAGCAGCTTCTGGCGCATGCCACCGGACAGGTTGCGCAGCTCCTGGCGCGCGACTGCGTCGAGGTCGAGCGCGAGCTCGCGCGCCACGGCATGGATCTCCTGCGGATCGATCCCGCGCAGCTCGGCGACCGCGCGACCGATCTCCTGCACGGTCACCGCGAGCCGCGGCGCCACCTGCGGCACATACGCCATCCTGGCCATCAACACGCTGCGCTCGCGGAACGGACAGCGCCCGTCGACGCGCGCGCTGCCCTCGTAGCCGAGCATCCCCATGACGATCCGGATCAGCGTCGACTTGCCGGACCCGTTCGGGCCGACCAACGCCCAACGCGTCCCCGGCTCGAGCATCAGCGAGACCTCGCGCAACACCTGCAGCCGGCCGAAGCGCCGCTGCACCCGGTCCAGCTCAACGCGCACGCGGAACCTCCGCCGGCGCCGCCATGGATGGCTTCGGATCCACGATGACGGTAGTCGGCGCAAACATCGGCAGCACGCGCCCGGTGATCTCGACCAGGTCGAGCGCCGGCATCCCGCGGAAGAACAGCAGGTCCGGCTGTTTGGCGGTCAGCTCCCCCGACAGGCTGCGCAGCTCGTACGCGATGTCGCCATGACCGTCCGCATCCAGGTCGTAACCCTGGTAGTCGTCGAAGTGGTTCCCGCTCCAGACCGCGGCGCGTGCATCGCCGCCACCCTGGACCTGCACCTGCGCATGGTTGTCGTGCAGCGAGTTGCCGGTGAACTCATTGCCGGCCGCTGGCCCGTGGAACACGACGGCGCCCTCCCCCATCGCGATCTCGTTGTGCCGGAACCGGTTGTGCTCGTTGCGATCGATCGGCGAGTTGTCGAGGTAGATCCCCTTGGTGTTGAACAGGATCCGGTTGCGCTCGATCTCGAGGCCGTCCGACTCCTTGACGCCGAGCCCCATGCCGGCGGCACCACCGGAGCGGGCCAGCGTGTTGTCGCGCAGCCGCACGCGATGGCTGTACATCACGAAGATTGCAACGACGTTGTCGGCGTACGTATTGCGCTCGACCTCGATGTCGTGGCAGTACATGAAGTGCGTGCCGTAGCGGCTGCCGCGCACGTGGTTGCCGAGCAGCCGGCAGCGCTCGGAGTACCAGACCACGACGTCGCGGCAGTCGTGGGCTTCGTTCTGCTCGACGACGGAGTCGCGTACCTCCCACAACCGGATCCCGTCGCCGCGGAGCCCGAGCGCCGGTTCGCCGTTGCCGGCGACGAAGTTGTTGCGGACCGTGGCCCGGTTCGACTGCTCGACCAGGATCCCGAACAGCGCGTTCCGCACCTGCAGCCCCTCGAGCAACACGTCGTCGGCGCGCACGCGTACGGCCGCGTCGGTCAGCTCGAAGCGCCCCCCGCTGCCATCCACCGTGAAGCCGAGCAGCCGCACGCCGGCCGCGGCGACATCGACGGTCGTCCCCGTGCCGCTCGTCCGGATCACCGCCTCCGCCGAGCCCCAGATCGTCAGCGCCTTGTCGATCGCGATCGGACCCTCGTGTACCCCGTCCGCGAGCCGCAGCGTGCTGCCAGGCGCTGCCGCGGCGACCGCAGCGCGAAGCGCGTCGCCGGCCGCGACATCCACGCCCTGTGCCGGACGCGGCGGCGCCGGCCGCGCACGCGCGTTCTCGCCGTCGTCCGGCAGCGGGCGGTCACATGCCGCGGCCACGAACGCGGCCGCGGCGATGGCACGGAACGTCGGCCGCATCTGGCTGGCATCGAAGCCGGGGGGCGCAGGGGCACGCAACCCCTGCGCGCCGATTCACTTCGGTTCCACCAGCAGGTAGCCGCACATCTCCAGGTGCAGGGCCGAGCAGAACTCGGTGCAGTAGAACGGGAACACCCCGGCGCGGTCCGCCTTGAACGTCACGTTCGAGTGTTCGCCCGGCTCCAGGCTCAGGTTGATGTTGTGCGAGCCGATCGCGAAGCCGTGCGTCGCGTCCTTCGTCTGTTCGACGTTCGTGATGTGCAGGTGCACGATGTCCCCTTCCTTGACCCGGACGATGTCCGGCGTGAAGTGGCTGCGCACCGCCGTCATGAACACGTGGACCCCGTCGTCGCGCTGCTCGATCCGCGGCTTGTTCGCGACGGCGTTGTTCGGATCCACCTTGTGCGCGATCGGGTCGGTGCCGATCGGTGAGTAGATCTCGACCGGCTTCAGCTTGTCCGCCTTGATCATCTGCGCGTAGTGCGGCTCGCCGAGCGGCAGCGGCATGTCGTACAGGAGCTGGAGCTTCTGGCCGCCGAGGTCGATGAGCTGGAAGTTCTGCGGCAGCAGCGGACCGACGCCGTTGAACGCGTCGATCGCCCACTTGTTCATCGCGATCAGGTACTTGCCGTCCGGACTGACCGTGTCCCCTTCGGCCGTGACCAGATGGCCGATGTTGTAGTGGACCGAGATCTTGTCGACGACCTTGAGATCGGCCAGCGACCACTTCGCGACCATCGAGTCGATGAACACCGACGTGTAGGCGTAGCCGTTGCCGTCGAACTGCGTGTGCAGCGGCCCGAGCCCGATCTCACACTGGCCGCGGATCGCGTCCTGGAACGGCAGGATCGGCACGCCGTAGTCGTCCTTGCCGGCGTACTTCTTGTCCGCGATCAACTGCTTGATCTTGGCGAACGAGTAGACCGTGGCGTGCGTGTCCAGCTTGCCGCCGACGACGATCTCCTTGCCGTCCGGCGTCAAGTCGACGCCGTGCGGACTCTTCGGCTCCGGCACGAAGTGCAGGAGCCCCTGCTCGACCGCGGTCGCCAATGCGATCACGCGCATGCCGGCGATCGTCGTGGTCCGGCCCTGCTGCACGAGCTGCTCCGCCTTCTTCCAGTCGATGACGTGCAGGTAGTCCATGTCGCTCTGCGACGCGCCGGACTCCATCGGCGGGCGGTTCTCCAGCGTGCCGCCGTAGGACCGCTCGACGTTGAACGAGTTCAGGAAGACGTAGCCGTCACTGTCGAGTTTGCCGGCGTCTGCGAGGTCCTGACAGTACGGCGGCAGCTCGATCGCCCAGGACTGATCCGGCAGGAGCCGGCCGGCCTCCTTGTCGAACTTCCAGAAGATGATCGCGCCGCGGTACTTCTCGTTCCACTCCTCGATCGGCGCGTAGCCGCCGCCGAGCGGGGCCGGGTACTGCGCCGTCTCGATGACGTACTCGCTGTTGGGCGTCACGAACGCGGCGCCGTGGTCCGACTCGATCAGTTCGCTGGTGACGATCTGCTTGGTCATGAAGTCGTTCAGATCGATGACCGCGATGCGCGGGTTCGCCTTGTCGTTGACGAACAGGTACTTGCCGTCGTAGTCGCCGTTCGTCTCGCTGAGCGCCGGATGGTGGACGTCGGCCCAGGTCAGTTGCCGCCCGTCACGGTTGCCCTGCGAGATGACGTCCCCGCTCTGGTCGCCGTAGCCCCAGCCTTGCCACGGCTCCGGCGTGAACACGCCGATGTACTTGAGGATCCGCATGCTCGGCACGCCGATCACGATGACCTGGCCGCCGTGCCCGCCGGACGCGAACGTCAGGTACTCGTCGTACTTGCGATTGGGCGTGTACGTCTTCAGCGCCGCCGTGACGTCGGCTTCGCTGAGGCCGCGGGCTTTCATCAGCTCGACGAGCGAGGCAGATGTGCCGCCATTGCCGCCGCAGGCAGCGAACGACGCAGCGAGGATCGCGACTGCCGCGATCGAGGATCGTGAGGAACGGGTCGACAACATGCTCGGATCTCCAGGTACGGGTAGTTGCGCGGCGCCCGCAGGCGCCGCGGCGATCGTGATCGGTTGCCAAAGTGCGAGTGGTTGCGGCGGGCGTGGGCGCGTCCACCGTGGATCAGCTCACTTCGCGAACGAGCGGACCTTCTCGACCAGCGCCTGGACGACGCCTGGCTTGTCCTTCAACTGCGGGCTGGCGGGCATGTTCACGCTCTTTCCGACGGCTGCGCCGCCGCGCACGATGATGGTGCGCAGGGCCTCGTCGGTGACCGAAGCCTGCCAGGCCTTGTCGGTATAGTTGCGCGGCTTCGGGTCCAGCGCGACGGCGCCCGGACCATCGCCCGTGCCGCTCTGGCCGTGACACGTCACGCACAGCGTGTTGAACAGGGTCTCCGCCTCCTTGCGGTCCGCCACCGAAACGGTCGGACCCCCGCCCCCGCAGGACGGCACCAAAATGAGCGGCACGAGTGCAGCGAACGTGAGCAGGAGAGTCTGCGGAAATCGTCTGGTCATCGGATCGGTCTCGAAGAAAGGAGCTGCCCACCGGCGAATTTCCGGCTGGCCGGGAAACCACAAATCCAGGTCTGAGAGCAAGATGCGCCGGCGCGGCCGGCCGTCAGCCGCGCGCCAGCACCAGATACTGTGACCACGAGGTGTGCGACCAATACGCCGCGCACATTTCGACCGCGTCCCGCGTCCGCACGGCGTGCGCCAGCAGCTCCTCCTCCCAGTACGGCAGCCGCACGAACCCCGAACCCTCGACCGCGTATCCGGCCGGCGCGAGCGCCGCCGCGAGCGCTTCGCGCGACGGCACCTCGCGGTGCGTCGCGTCGTCGTGGAAGTTCGAGATCACGACGTCGAATCCCGCCTCGCGCAACGCACCGATCGGTGGCAGCTCGGTCGTGTGCGCCGAGGGCCACTCGAGATACAGCCGCGCCTGCGCGGACGTGCGCTCCGCCAGGAAATGCGCCAGCGCGGCCCGGTCCTCCAGGTGCTCGACGACGTGGCAGGCGAACACCGCGTCGAACTTCCGCCCGCCGAACGACGGGGGCGCCTCCTCGAACCGGCCGATCTCGCGCGCCGCATAGCGCGCGAAGCCCGGCGCATCCGCCAGTGAGTACGCATACAGCGCCAGGTCGCTGCGGTCGGCACCGGGCCAGCGCAGATAGTTGGCCAGCGACCCCTCGCCCGCGCCGAAATCGAGCACCTGCGCGCCATGCGGCAGCGAGCTCAGGAACGTGTAGCGCGGATGGCTGCGGTGGAACTGTGCAACCGCTTCCCCGTGCGGCAGCCGCGGCTGGCGCGGGCGCCGCAGCCAGGCGAGCAGGCTCTCCAGCGTCGGCGGTTCGGCGGTCGGCGGCATCGGCGCAGGCGGGACGGGGGGCGGGCGGTTCTAGCCAGCCGGCTGCGGCCGGACAATGCCGGGACGCGTGGTTTGCGCCGCCGCGCGGCGCGGCCGATGATGCTCGGCCCCGATGACCGCAGTCGACATCGATCCGACGCTGGACCTGTTCGCCGAGATCGAGCGCCTCAAGCGCTCGCGCAAGGCGATCCTGCTGGCGCACTACTACCAGGAGCCGGACATCCAGGATGTCGCCGACGTGCTCGGGGATTCGCTCGACCTCGCCCGGCGCGCGCGCGACGCGAAGGACGTCGACGTGATCCTGTTCGCCGGCGTCCACTTCATGGCCGAGACGGCCAAGATCCTGAACCCGGACAAGGTCGTCATCGTGCCGGACCTCGAGGCCGGCTGCTCGCTGGCCGACTCCTGCCCCGGCGACAAGCTCGCCGCCTGGCGCCGCAGCCATCCCGAGCACTACGTCGTCAGCTACATCAACTGTTCGGCCGCGGCGAAGGCGGAGTCCGACATCATCTGCACGTCGTCGAACGCCGAGCAGATCATCCGCAGCGTGCCGGCCGACCGGCCGATCCTGTTCGCGCCGGATCGCAACCTCGGCGCCTGGCTGATGCGCCGCACCGGGCGCAGGATGGATCTCTGGCCCGGCACCTGCATCGTGCACGTCACGTTCAGCGAGCGGATGGTCGTCGACCTCAAGGCGCAGCATCCGGAGGCGAAGTTCATCGCGCATCCGGAATGCGAGCAGCACGTGCTGGCGCACGCCGACTTCGTCGGCTCGACGCGCCGGCTGCTCGAGTTCGTGCAGCAGGACCCGGCGCAGAAGTTCATCGTCGGCACCGAGTCCGGGATCCTCTACACGATGCGCAAGGCGGCGCCGCACAAGACTCTGATCGAGGCGCCGGTTGCCGACCGCGGTGCCTGCTCCTCCTGCAGCCAGTGCCCGCACATGAAGCGCAACACGCTGGAGAAGGTCTACCTGGCGCTGCGCGACCTGCAGCCGCGGATCGAGCTCGCGCCGGAGCTGATCGCGCGCGCGCGCGTGCCGCTCGATCGGATGCTCGCGCTGTCCTGATGGTCAACCCGCTGCGCGACGAGCTGGCCGGCGCGCGCAGTGCGCAGCCGTGCGTGCTCGTGATTTTCGGCGCGACCGGCGACCTGACGCAGCGCAAGCTGGTGCCGGCGCTGGCCGGACTGCAGCGGGACGGCCTGCTGCCGTCGTCGTTCGCCGTGGTCGGGTTCGCGCGCCGGCCCAAGAGCGACGAGCAGTTCCGCACCGAGCTGGCCGAGGGGGTGCGCATGCACGGCCGCGAGGGTGCGGCGTCGGCGTTCACCGACCTGGCGCCACGGATCCACTACCACCGCGCCGACTTTTCCGACGAGTCCGGCTACGGAGCCCTGCGGCAGCGGCTCGCAGCCCTCGACCAACAGCTCGGCACGCGCGGCAACCGGCTGTTCTACCTGGCAACGCCGCCGAGCTCGTACTCCGAGATCCTCGCGCAGCTCGCTGCGAGCGGGCTCTCGGCGGAGCAGGATGGCTTCGCGCGCGTCGTCGTCGAGAAGCCGTTCGGCCACGACCTGGAGAGCGCGCACGCGCTGAACGCGCAGGTCAACGCCGCGTTCCGCGAGCGGCAGGTGTTCCGCATCGACCACTATCTGGGCAAGGAGACGGTGCAGAACATCCTCGCGCTGCGGTTCGCGAACGGGATCTTCGAGCCGCTGTGGAACGAACGCTACGTCGACCACGTGCAGATCACGGTCGCGGAGTCGATCGGCGTCGGGTCGCGCGGCGCGTACTTCGAGGAATCCGGGATCCTGCGCGACATGATCCAGAACCACCTGCTGCAGGTGCTGACGCTGGTGGCGATGGAGCCGCCGGTCTCGTTCGCGGCCGACGCCGTGCGCGACGAGAAGGTCAAGGTGCTGCGCGCGATCCGCTCGTTCACGCCGCAGGCGGTGCCGGCCGCGACCGTGCGCGGGCAGTACCACCGCAGCTTCACCGGCGGCGACGAGGTGGCCGGCTACCGCGAGGAGGCGGCCGTCGCACGCGAGAGCCAGACCGAGACCTACGCCGCCGTCCGGCTCGAGGTCGAGAACTGGCGCTGGGGCCGCACGCCGTTCTTCCTGCGCTCCGGCAAGCGGATGCCACGGCGCGTCTCCGAGATCGCGGTGCACTTCAAGCGGCCGCCGCACCATCTGTTCGAGAGCCATCGGCCGCCCGATCCGAACATGCTGCTGATCCGCGTGCAGCCGGATGAAGGGGTCTCGCTGCGCTTCGCGTCCAAGGTGCCGGGCCCGGACGTTCGGTTGCGCGACGTGCGGATGGACTTCCGCTACGGCACGACGTTCGGCGGCAGCAGCGCCGACGCCTACGAGCGGTTGCTGCTGGACGCGATGATCGGGGACCCGACGCTGTTCGCGCGCCGGGACGAAGTGGAACAGGCCTGGCGCATCGTGGATTCGATCGTCGCCGGCTGGCGCGAGGACAGCAGCGAGCCGCATCCTTACGACGCCGGATCCTGGGGCCCCGAGCCCGCCGATGCGCTGCTCGGGCTGGGCCGGAAGTGGCGCCGGCCATGATGCTCGCCGCCGAGAAACCGGTCGGGTTGACGCGGATCGACCGTGAGTACGCCGCCCTGTGGACCTCGCTCGAACACGACGAGCCGGAGCTGCCGCTCGGCCGTGCGATCACGGCGAACCTGATCGTCGTCGGTGACGCGTCGGACGAGGACGCGTTGATCTACACGATCGACCGCGTGCTGCTGCGCCACCCGTGCCGCGCGTTTCTGATCCTGCGCAGCGATCGCGCGGAGGCGCTGACGGCGCACCTCGGGATCGGCCTGCGCCCGGCCGACACCGAGAGGATCGTCGTCGTCGAGCTGCTGACGTTGAGCTGCGGCGCGGGGGAGTTCGGCAAGCTGCCGGGGCTGTTGCGCCCGTTGCTCGTGCAGGACCTGCCGGTGCAGCTCTTCTGGGCGCGCGGGATGCCGGACAACGCGTGGGAGCTCGCCACGATGGCGCGGCTCGCAGATCACGTCGTCGTCGACTCCTCGCGGTTCTCGCACCCGCGCAGCGACCGCGCCCGGCTGCAGGCGATCCAGGGCATCACGCCGGTCGACCTCGCCTGGCTACGGCTGCGACCGTGGCGGCGCGCGCTGGCCGAGGCGTTCGAGCACGTCGACTGGCAGGAGTCGGAACCTACGCAGGTGCGGATCCTGCACGGCGCCGGCGGCGCGGTCGCCGCCGCGCACCTGCTCGGCGACTGGCTGGCGCGGCGCCTGCGCGCGTCGATCGACTACGCCGAAGATCCGGCGCCGGTCGTCTGCACGCAGCCGTGCGAGCTCGAGCTGCAGCACGGCGAGGCGCACGTGTCGATCCGGTTCCTCGAGGCGACGCAGCGGTTGCAGGTTTCGGTCACACTCGCCGACCGCTGCCTGCTGCCGTTCTGCACGCCGGCGTCGCTGGCCCCGGCGGGCGATCTGCTGGCGGCGGCGATGGATGGGGGGTGAGGGCGTCGGGTCATCGACGCACACCTCGAGTACAGCGAACTCTGGCTGGCCGGGCGTGCTGGGAATCGTCTCACGACACGTAACCCACCTGTGCGCGCGGCAAACTGCTCACGTCTGCTGATGGCAGCGTCCGATCCAGAGGACATGCTGGTTGCGATCTACCTTCTCATGACCCTTCCGCAGGGCCCCCTACCCGCACCAGAACGGTCCGTGCCGGCCGAGCACACCATCCTCACGCTGACGGGTCTCCGCGCGCGGGAACGTTTCGGCACCGCGGTCAGCGCGGCAGGAGACGTCGACCGGGACGGCGCGACAGACGTCCTCGTCGGAGGCGTCGGTCCGTACGGCCAGCCGGGATGCCTGTATCTGTTCTCCGGCGACACTGGCGAGTTGATCCACAAGTGGATGAGCAGCGCTCTACATGACCAGTTCGGGAGAGTCGTCTGCGGCGCGCTGGACATCGATTCCGATGGGACCGCCGACGCTGTCGTCGGGGCGCCAGCGACGGCGGCTGGCGGCCCCGATGCCGGGCGGATCGTGGTCTACTCGGGACGCGACGGTCGCGAGCTGGCCACGGTCATGGGTTCGGCCCCTGGTGAAGCGTTCGGCTCTGCGCTTGCCGGCGTCGGTGATCTCGATCGCGACGGATATGCGGATCTCGCCGTATCCGCTCCAGGAGACAACCAATTCTCGGGTCGCGTGGACGTCTACTCGGGTCGTTGGCTCGCGCAGCGCGTTGGTGCACCTCACCTCTTGCGCATCCAGGGCTCGATGCCCGATCGCAATCTCGGAAGCGCGCTCGCCGCTGCGGATCTGGATCGGGACGGTCATGTAGAACTCGTCGTCGGCGCATCCCACGATGACACTCGTGCCAGCGATGCCGGCGCCGTCGACGTGTACTCGACACGCACGGGGTATCTGCTGCAGACCGTGCTTGGAGACGTGACTTGTGTGGGACTCGGAACCACAGTCTGCGTGCCCGGAGACGTCGACGGCGATGGTCACGCGGACATCGCTGCCGGGGCGCCATGGAGCAGCCGAGCCAACTCGAGAACCGGCTACCTCCTGCTCCACTCGTTCAAGCAGGCGTCACGACTCCATGGAATCTACGGGAGCGGAGATCTCTCGCTCGGCCGAGCGCTCGCCCCGGTCGGCGACGTCGACGGCGACGGCCGTGCGGACGTGCTCGTCGGCTCGGTTGACGATTGGACGCCGTCCCGGTCAGCGGCATGCGTGACGATCCTGTCCGGCAGGTCAGGACGTGTCCTGCTGTCATTCGGAGGTGCATCCTTGGGCTGGGCGGTGGCCGGCGTCAGCGATGTGAACGGCGACCGCGTGCCCGACTTCGTCGCTGGTGCGCCGTACGAGCCTGCCTCGAGCGCGGGAGCCATCCGCATTGTCTCCACCGCTCCGCTCTCTTTGCTGGCAGACGTCCATTCGATCTCGACCGCTGCCGGTGGCGCTCAGCGACTGGTCGTTTCGGCCGGTAGTGAGTTCGCCCACAGGTTCTACATCGTGCTCGGCAGCACATCCGGCTGCAGGCCCGGCGTTCGGCTCGGCTCGCTCCATGTTCCGCTCAATCTCGACGAGTACACGCGCTACACGCTCGCGTACCCCAACACCATACCGCTGATTGCCAGCATGGGTCAGCTCGACGTCGGTGGCCGCGCCTTTGCAACCTTCCGCCTTCCGGGGGCGAACTGGGGCAACTTCGAGCTGACCTTGCATCACGCGTGCCTCATGCTCGACCAGAACTCGAGCGGAGTTGCTGGCGTGAGCAATCCCGTACCACTGAGGCTGCACTAGCCCGAACTCGTGCTGGCGGCGGCGATGGGCGGGGGCATGAGGATTCGCAGCGCGTCCTCATGGCCTCAGCAACCGATTCGACTTCGTGCCGCTCGGCTGCGTCGCCGGTGTCGCCGGCTTTGCTTCAGTTCCACGTCGTCGCCGCAACGGCGGATTCCGCGCGCTTGCGGCTCACCGCTTCCGGCCCCGACGCGGCGACGCCGCCTGCTGCATCAACGCGTCGAGCATCGTCGCGAGGGCCGCGCGCACCGGCTGCGGCCCGTGCAGGATCAGGTAGTCGGCCAGGCGCAGCAGGCGTAGCTCCTCCCGGCCGTAGCGCGCGGTCCGACTGCCGGGCGGCAGTCCTTTCTGCTCGCGGATCAGCCGTCCGATGCACTCCCCGGAGTGGCTGACCGGGCAGCGGTGCTGCGGCGCCGGACGAGCCGGGTCAGGCTGGAACAGTTCCGCGACGCCGACGCCGAGTGCCTGCGCGAGCTTGCCGACCGTGCCCACGGTCGGCTGGATCCGCCCGGTCTCGATCCGCGAGATGTACGACACCGGCAGGCCGGCGCGTTCGGCGACCGCACGCTGCGTCAGGCGCCGGTCCCGCCGGAGGTTGCGCACCGCTTCGGCCAGGCTCACGACGCCCCTCCCGGCACGTTGTAGTTACATTTTTGGATACATGATGCGACAGGAACGAATGCCATGAATGGTAACCTACTCGGGAACGCGCCGCGCCTGCGCGGCATCGACCTGGAGCGCGACTGTGAACGTCATCCGATGGATCGACAAGCGGCAGCACTGGTGGAAGGTCTTCCTGCTGATCTTCGTGGTCAGCGTCATGGTCGTCGGCTGGATCGGCGTCGGCACCTACTCGGCGGCGCCGCCGCTGGCTGACTTCCGCGACGAACGAGGCCGGTTGCTGTTCGAAGGGGCCGGCATCACGCGGGGCCAGCAGGTCTTCCTGCGCCGTGGCCTGATGGACTACGGCAGCTTCCTCGGGGACGGCGGCCTGCGTGGTCCCGACTTCACGGCTGAGGCGTTGCGCCTGACCGCGCGATGGATGCACGAGGAGATCGACGCGTCGTGGCGCGAGCGGGTGCCGGACGCGGCTGCCCGCAACGCGATGGTGCGCGGCCTCGTGCAGACCGCGCTGGCAACGAACCGCTACGACGAAGAGACCAACACCGTCACGGTCGGGCCCGCGCAGCGGGCCGCGTTCGAACGGCTGGTGATCTACTACGGCGAGAAGTTCGGTCACGGCGGGGAACTCGCACGCGGCGAAGTGTTCCGGCCAGCCGGCTACATCTCCGACCCGTCCGAGATCCGTGACCTGACAGCGTTCTTCTTCTGGGGTGCGTGGCTGTGCGCCGCGCATCGGCCCGGTCTCGACTACAGCTACACGCACAACTGGCCGTACGACCCGCTCGCCGGCAATCTGCCGACGGCGGGCGTGACGCTGTGGAGCGTGATCGGCGCACTCGTGCTGGTACTCGCGCTCGGCGTCGTGTTCTACTTCTACGGCAAGCTCGACCGCGAAGCCGTGCTCGAGGCGCAGGCTGCGAGCACGCCGCCGCTGGCGACCACCACCGACGTCGACGCCGCGCGTCCGACCGCGACGCAGCGTGCCTGCTACCGGTTCTTCGTCGTGGCTGCGGCGCTGTTCCTGTTCCAGGTCGTCGCCGGTCTGCTCGCGATCGCCGACTACGTCGGGCTCTGGCAGACCCTCGGCCTCCCGCTCGAGCGGATCCTGCCGATCACGGTCACGCGCGCTTGGCACTCGCAGCTCTCGATCCTGTGGATCGCGCTGTGCTGGTTCGGCGCCACGATCTGGGTGCTGCCCTGGATCTGCCGGCCGGAGCCGCGCGGGCAACTGCGCGCCGTCAACGCGCTGTTCTGGTGCCTGGTGTTCGTCGGCGCCGGCACCGTGATCGGAATCCCGCTCGGCGTGCACGGCCTGCTCGGCGACGCATGGCGCTGGCTCGGCCTGCAGGGGTGGGAGTTCGTGCAGCTCGGCCGGCTGTTCCAGTACGCGCTGTACGGCGCCTTCGTGCTCTGGTTCGTGATCGTCGTGCGTGGCGTCTGGCCGGTGCTGCGGCGGCGTGAGACCTGGTCCCTGCCGAACTGGATGGTCTACGCGATCGCCGGAATCATCCTGATGTTCTCGGCCGGATTCGTCGCCGGTCCGGACACGAACTTCGTGATCGCCGACTTCTGGCGCTGGTGCACGATCCACATGTGGGTCGAGGCGTTCTTCGAAGTCTTCACGACGATCCTGGTCGCGTACTTCCTGTACCTGATGGGCTTCGTCAGCCACGCGGTCGCCGCCCGGGTCGTCTATCTGGCCGCCGTCTTGTTCCTCGGCTCCGGCCTGATCGGGATCAGCCACAACTTCTACTGGAACGCGAAGTCGATCGAGACGGTCGCGCTCGGCGGCGTGCTGTCGACGCTGCAGGTCGTGCCGTTGATCCTGCTGACGCTCGAGGCGTGGCGGTTCCGCCATCTGCCGCAGCAGAAGCTGCGCCGCGCGCGCGGGCAGCCGGCAGCGACGTTCGGCCTGGCCGAGCCGTTCCTGTTCCTGATCGGCGTCAACTTCTGGAACTTCTTCGGCGCCGGCGTCTTCGGCTTCGCGATCAACCTGCCGATCGTCAACTACTACCAGCACGGGACGTACCTGACCGTCAACCATGGTCACGCCGCGCTGTTCGGCGTGTACGGGAACCTGGCGCTGGCGGCGATCCTGTTCTGTGCGCGCTGGCTCGTGCGACCCGAGGTCTGGCGCCCCGCGCTGCTGCGGACCTCGTTCTGGTCGCTGAACATCGGCATCGCGCTGATGGTCGTGCTGGATCTGTTCCCGGCCGGCATCGACCAGCTCCTGGCTGTGATGCAGGACGGCTACGCGTTCGCGCGGTCGCAGGCGTATCTCGAAGGAGCGACGTTCCAGACGCTGACCTGGCTGCGCGGAATCGGCGTCGTGGTGTTCGTCGCCGGCGGCGTGCTGCCGATCGTCTGGTTCGTGCTGCGCGCGGCGGGCGCACTGAAGCCGGCCCTGACCGGCCTGGAACCGTTCGTGGTGCCACCGACCGTGCTGGCCATCGCACCGACTCCCGTCGCGGCGCATGGCGACGCGCCGCGGGTGATCCCGTGAGGCGCCTCAGCGAGCTTGCCATGAAACCCGAGCGCTGCCTGCCGTACCTGCTCCTGCTCTCCGCTGCACTGCCGGCGCAGCTCGGTCTCGAACCGCTGCCGGCCGCCGAGTGGACGCCGGCGATGGCGAGGCATCTGCTGCACCGCGCCGGCTTCGGCGGAACCGCGGCCGAGATCGCGCGCCTGCACGCGCTCGGGCTGCACACGGCCGTCGCCGAGGTCCTCGACTTCCAGCTCCAACCGCACGGGCCGGGGCCGTTGCAACTGCAGCGCGCGCGGCCGGATCCGGCCGAGCTGCGCGCGATGAGCGAAGCGCAGCGGCGCGAGGTGATGCAGCGGCGCAGGCGCACCGAGCGCCAACAGATCGCCGCGCTGCGGCAGTGGTGGCTGCGGGCGATGGTCGAGACGACGCACGCGCTGCAGGAGAAGCTGACGCTGTTCTGGCACGGGCACTTCGCCGTCGAGTACCGGACCGTGCGCGACGCGCTCGCGATGCAGCGCCAGAACGACCTGCTGCGCACACATGCAGCGGGCAACTTCGGCGAGCTGCTGCACGCGATCGCACGCGACCCGGCGATGCTGCGCTATCTCGATGCCGATCGCAACGTCAAGGGCAGACCGAACGAGAACCTCGCGCGCGAGATCATGGAGCTGTTCGCGATGGGCGAGGGGGCCGGCTACACCGAGGCGGACATCCAACAGGGTGCGCGCGCACTGACCGGCGCGACGTTGGACCGGCGCACGTTCGAGTACCGGTTCCGGCCGGCGCTGCACGACGCCGGCGTCAAGCATCTGTTCGGCCGCGAAGGCGCATTCGGCCCGCCGGAGTTCGTCGACCTGATCCTGCAGCAGCCGGCGACCGCGCGGCACATCGCCGGCAAGCTGTTCCGGTTCTTCGCCCATGAGCAGCCGGATCCGGACACCATCACTCGCCTGGCCGCGCTGCTGCGCGCGCAGAAGTACGAGCTGGCGCCGCTGCTCGAAAACCTGTTCCGGTCGCGCGAGTTCTATTCCGAGCGCTCGCTCGGCCACCACGTCAAGAGCCCGATCGAGCTGGTGATTGGCACGATCCGCACGCTCGGCCTGAGCGTCCGTGACTACCGTCAGATCGACACAGCACTCGGTGACATGGGCCAGCGCCTGTTCGATCCTCCCAACGTGCGTGGCTGGCTCGAAGGGCAGAGCTGGCTCGACACGAACCGGATCCTGGTCCGGCACAACGCCGTCGCCGCGCTGCTGCGCAACTTCGAGGCGGCACCGGCACGCGACGGTGCGCCGCTGCCGGCGCCCGTCACGTTGCGCGATCAGGCCGCAGCCGTGGCGGCACTCGAGCACCTGTTGCTGGCGCGGCCGCTGCAGGCCCCGGAGCGAACGCACCTGATCCGGCTGCTGTCGGCGCCGCCGCACCGCGACCTGCCGCCGGCGCAGCGCAGCCGAGCGCTCGTGCTGCTGTTCACCACGCTGCCCGAATACCAACTGAACTGATTCCTCGGGAGCCGACATGACCCGATCCGAACGCGCCCGCATCACCCGCCGCGGTTTCCTGGCCGGCAGCGCCGCGGGCGCCGCCGCCTGCCTGTGGCCTCGAGCCTGGCAGGTCGCCGGCACCGGAGGCGACGACCGGGTGCTCGTGATGCTGCAGCAGAGCGGCGGCAACGACGTCCTCAGCACTCTGGTGCCGTACGCTGATGATGCCTATGGCCGTGCGCGGCAGGCGACGCGCATCCCTGCCGGCAACGTGCGCAAGCTGAACGACCGCCTGGGTCTGCACCCGAATCTCGCCGGCCTGCAGGCGCTGTACGATCGTGGTCAGCTCGCTGCGGTCCTGAACGTCGGGTATCCGCGGCCCAACTACAGCCACTTCACGTCGCTCGACATCTGGCATACGGCCGACCTCGAGCCGAAGCAGGCGCGGACCGGCTGGCTCGGCCGCTGGTGCGACGCCGGGCTGCCGGCGGACCCACCGGCAGAGAGTGCGGTGGCCATCGGCGGCGATGCCAGCCCGCTCGCCCTGCTCGGCGACCGCTGCCGCGGCATCTCGATCGGAAGGCCGGAGACGTTCCGCTTCCAAGGGGACGCGCGGCTGGTCGAGGCATACCGCGCGCTGCAGCGCGAACGCGCCGGCGCGGACGATCCGCAGCTCGTGCATGCAGCGAGGACCAGCGCGCTCGCGAACGCCTGCAGCGACCGGATCCGCGCGGCCGTGGCCGCGCACAGGCCGGCCGCCGAGTACCCCGGATCCGCGTTGGGGCGTTCCCTCGCCACGGTTGCTGCCGTCATCGCCGCCGGCCTCGGCACGCGCGTGTGCTGGGTCTTTCACGGCGGCTACGACACGCATGCCGGCCAGAAGCCGCGCCACGATGCGCTGATGGCGGAGCTCGACGGGGCGATCACAGCGTTCCAGCGGGACCTCGAGCAGCATCGCCTCGCCGGCCGCGTGCTGACCGTCGCTTTCAGCGAGTTCGGCCGCCGCGTCACCGAGAACGGCAGCGGTGGGACGGACCACGGCGCCGCCGGCGCGATGCTCCTGTTCGGTCCGAACGTACGACCAGGACTCCACGGCGAGCCGCCGGATCTGACCGACCTGCAGGGAGGCGGCGGCGGCAGCTTGAAGCACCGCATCGACTTCCGCCAGGTCTACGCCGCGATCCTCGAGCGCTGGCTGCGCACGCCGAGCCAACCGATCCTGGGCAGGTTCACGCCGGTCGACTGCGTCGCCGTCTGAATCGCAGAGCCGGTTCCCGAGTCCCCGGGTCGCGCCGGCGCCGTCCGGCGGCCGCGGCGGCCGCCGCCACCGGTCGAACGCAGTCGGGATCCAGGAACAGGCTGTGTCCCTGCCCTCCCCTACGCCGCCTCCCCCCCGAGCAACTGCACGAACGTCTGCCCGTCGATCGCTTCGCGCTCGAGCAGCACGCCGGCGATCCGGTCGAGGTCCGCACGCCGCGCGCGCAGGATCCGCAGCGCGTCGGCGTGCGCCTCGTCGAGGATGCGCCGCACCTCGTGGTCGACGAGCCGCGCGGTCTCGTCGCTGCACTCGAGCGTGTTCGGATCCGGTTCCAGGAACCGCGGCCCGGCCGGCCGCGCGAGGTGGCTGAGGCCGATCTCCTTGCTCATGCCGAAGCTGCAGACCATCTGCCGCGCCAGCGTCGTCGCGCGCTCGAGGTCGTTCGCGGCGCCGGTCGAGACCTCGCCGAACACGACCTCCTCGGCGGCACGCCCGCCGAGCAGGCCGCGGATCTCGTCGACGATCTCGCGCTCGGTCAGCAGGAACTGCTCGCTCTCGGGGATCTGCATCGTGTAGCCGAGCGCGGCGCGCCCGCGCGGCACGATGCTGATCTTGTGCACCTTGTTGCGCCCGCCGGTGTGGAACGTGACCAGCGCGTGGCCGACCTCGTGGAATGCGACGCGCCGCTTGTCGTCGTCCGACATGCGCCGGCTCTTGCGCTCGGGACCGGCGACGACCTTTTCGACGGCGTCCTCGAGATCCTTCTGCTCGATGACCGGCGAACCGCGCCGCGCCGCGAGCAGCGCCGCCTCGTTGATCGCGTTCGCTAGGTCGGCACCGGACATCCCGGGCGTCCCCTGCGCGATCCGCCGCAGGTCCGTGTCCGGCGCCAGCGGCTTGTTGCGCGCGTGCACGCGCAGGATCGCCTCGCGGCCATCCACGTCCGGCGCATCGACCAGCACCTGGCGGTCGAACCGGCCCGGAC
>CAZABP010000068.1:0-21415 GCA_964483245.1 uncultured candidatus Brocadiaceae bacterium
GGCGAGGCCGAGCCAGCGCGGCCGAGGGCAAGGAGCGAGAGCGTAGGCGAATCGGTGGATTCGCCGCAGATCTCGCGACGCCGCCCTCGGGTGCGGGGGCCGGCCGCAGCCGCGGAGGCATTGTGAAACGACTGCTACTGCGTGGGCGCGGATCCTTCGCCCGGGTGGCAGCGGGGGCGGGCTTCCCGCCCCCGGCTGCCGGTCACCGCTTCTTGTCGTGCTTGGCGCAGGGCTTGCCGGCCTCGAGGCAGTCGGCACAGCCCCGGTCGAAGTTCAGCAGTCCCTTGTGCTTGATCCGCAGCTCGGCCATCTCCGCCTCGTAGGCGGCGCGGGTCTTCGCGTAGGTGCGGCGGATCGCCCCATAGGCCGCGGACGCCTTGCGGTAGTCGTGCGCCGCCTCGAGCTTGCGTGCAGCTTCGAGCTTCGCCCAGCCCTCGATCTCCTTGCGCACCTTCGCGTCCCCGAGCAGCTCCTTCTGCTTCTGCTTCGCGGTGGCCAGATCGCGGACCCCGTCGAATTGCCCGACCAGTCGCTCCAGCAGCGCGCAGGCCTCCGGGTAGTCGCGCTTCTCGGCCGCTGCGAAGGCCGCCTCTTCGAGGCCGCGGCTCTCCTGCTCGATCGCGGCGATGACCCGCTTGGCAACCGCGAGATCGTCCTCCGGCAGACCGGCGTCGATCAGGGCCTTCAGCTCGCGGTGCACCAGTCCGAACGCGCCCTGGTCGTACAGCGGTTGCAGCGACGTGAACGAAGCCGGGAGCTTCAGCCGCGGCGGCTTGGCGCCGCTCAGGTGGCGGACGATGTCCGATTCCTCGAGCTCGGCCGGGTGGCCGGACCAGACGACGTCCCCCTTGGGGTTCACCAGGAACGCCGAGGGGTAGCCGTTGGCGCCGAGGGTCTGCTCGAACGTGTCCCC
Organism: uncultured candidatus Brocadiaceae bacterium; assembly: GCA_964483245.1. Taxonomy (GTDB): domain Bacteria; phylum Planctomycetota; class UBA1135; order UBA1135; family UBA2386; genus CAZABP01. The sequence goes on from CAZABP010000068.1 coordinate 914, forward strand.
TTCGATCCGGAGGATCGGATAGCGGACGCCGTGCTCGGACAGGAAGTTCGCGATCAGTTCCTTGCGCTCGTTGGACACGCCAACGACGACCAGGCCGCGCGCCCCGAACTTGTCATGCAGACTGTTCAGGTGCGGGATCTGGCCGACACAAGGTCCTCACCAGGTGCGCCAGATCTCGATCAGCAGCGTCGAACCGCGGAGCGCCTGGAAGTCGTCGGTGGCGAGCCCGACGAGATTCCAGGTGTCGGCGAACGTCGCGTCTGGCAGCGCGCGGCTCGAGGCTTGTGCTGGCAGGACGGCCGCGAGCAGGCTCGCCGCGGCGATGGAACGGGTCGGGATTCGCATCGATCCTCCTTGTTGGGTCGGGCTGACCGGCGGGAACTCTACCGCCGGGCGGTCGCCCCGGTGCTGGCGAGTGCCGCCCGGACCTGTGCCAGGCTTCCTGGCTGCAGCTCGACCAGCGGACGCCGGACGTCCGGCGCGATCCAGCCGAGCTCCGCCAGGGCCGCCTTGACCGGGACCGGGTTCGTCTCGACGAACAGCGCCTTCATCAACGGGTGCAGCCGCTCGTGCCGCTCGCGCGCGGTCGCGAAGTCGCCGCTGCGCGCCGCGGCGACGAGCTCCGTCATCGCGCGCGGCAGCACGTTGGCGAGGACCGAGACCACGCCGCTCGCGCCGAGCGCCATCATCGGCAGCGTCAACACATCGTCGCCGCTCAGGATCGCGAGGTCGCTGGTGGCGCGGATCCGCGTCACCTGATCGACGTTGCCGGTCGCCTCCTTGATCGCGCGGATGTTCGGGTGCTTGGCGAGCCGGGCGATCGTGTCGATCGACAACTCCACGCCGGTGCGGCCGGGGATGTTGTAGAGCATCACCGGCAAGGATGTGGCGTCGGCGATCGCGAGGAAGTGCGCGACGAGCCCTTCCTGCGAGGGGCGGTTGTAGTACGGATTCACACTCAGCACGGCCTGTGCGCCGGCATGTTCGGCCGCCTTCGTCAGGCGGATCGCTTCGCGCGTCGAGTTGCTGCCGGCGCCGGCGATGACCGGCACGCGCCCGCGCACTGCGGCCAGCGTCAGCTCCACGACTTCGTCGTGTTCGTCGTGGCTCAGGGTCGGGCTCTCGCCGGTCGTGCCGCAAGGGACGATGCCGCTGACGCCACCCTCGAGCATGCGTTCGACATGCGCAGCGAGCGCCGCTCGATCGATGGCGCCGTTGCGGAACGGAGTGACGATCGCGACGATGTTGCCGGCGAATTCCATACGGCGGTTCCTCGAGCCGCCAATCTAACCCGGGGTCGGTGCATGACGGTCAAGGTCATCGGCGGTGAACATCGCGGGCGCATCCTGCGCACCGTCCGCGGCGTCGGCACGCGGCCGCTGCTGGGGCAGGTGCGCGAGGCGCTGTTCAACATCCTCGGCGAGCGCGTCGTCGACGCCGAGGTGTGGGATCTGTTCGCCGGCACCGGGGCTTCCGGGATCGAGGCGCTGTCCCGCGGCGCGGCGCGTGTGCTGTTCGTCGAGAAGAGCAACCAGGCCCTGTCGGTCCTGCGCCAGAACCTCGAGCAGTTCGGGCCGGAGCTGCAGCGCCGCTGCCATGTCATCCGCTGCGATGCCTGGCGGCCACCGATGCTGCGGCCCGAGGGGGAGGTCGACGAGGCCGGCGAGCCGCACGAACGCCCGCCCGACCTCGTGTTCTACGACCCTCCGTATGCCGCAGTCGCCGAGGACCCGGTGCGCGCCGCCTCGCTCGCCCGCGAACTGGCCGGTCGGCTCGCGCCGCGCGGCATGCTCTGCTTCCACTTCCGCGTCGGCGCGCTCGACACCGCCGACTTCGAGCCGGAGCTACGCGTCGACCTCCGCACCTGGGGCACGTCCGCGATCGCCTTTCTCGGACGGTTGGAGTCAGACTCCAACCCTCCTGAAAAGGGACGGTTGGAGTCAGACTCCAACCCTCCCTGATCAGGTGCCGACCGTGACCTTGACGCCCTGCGTGAGGCCGTAGTCGCCGAGACTCGTGAGCACGGCGGCCTGCCCATAGAACACGAAGTTCGAGATCCCGCTGACCGGGATCGGGAACGAGAACGTCGTGCTCGGCGCGGTGCCGGTCAGGCTGAAGATCATCGGCAGCGGCACGACCTCGACCCACAGCTTGCACGGGCCGATCGTGATCGAGCCGTCGCCGGGCGAGGCGGAGAGGAACAGCGCGACGATCTGTCCGGCGCTGGTGTTCTGCACCTGGAACCCGAAGTCCTGGTTGCCCGGCGTCGCGGCCGAGCCGACGTACAGGTTCGGCGCCGGCGATGCGCCGGCGGCGCAGTTCGTACCGAAGTCACCGAGCGCCGCAGCCGGATGGTTGTCGGCACCCGAAGTCGGCGAGCGGTCCCGGAACCAGATCGTCGCCGGCGTCGGGCTCGCGTCGCGGAAGCTGGTCCACGCAATGCTGTCCTTCTGCTGCGGTGCCGGCACGAAGTCCCCGAGCACCCACTGCCCGGCGGCCGCGGCGATGTTCTCGCGCTTGAAGCTCCCCGACCCCCACGACACCCAGTCGCGGAAGAACTTCGGGTCGTTCATGTCCAGGTTCTGCTGGCTGTTCAGCAGCGCGAGGGCGCCCTCCTTCGGGTCGAGCGGCTCCGCGCCGTACCCGAACATGAAGTGGTAGATCGTGTCGCCGGTGTACAGGTCGGTCGGCGTCGTCGGCTTGACCGGCACCATCCAGTGCAGACGCAGATACGCACCGCTCTGCAGCTCCGTCCCCTTGGGGAACCCGAACCAGTAGTTGTTGACGCGGCCTACAGTCTTCGTCGCCTGGTAGACGGTCCAGGAGTCCAGGTCGACCTTGTTCGGGCCCAGGTTGCGCAGCTCGATCCACTGATCGTCGTTGGCGTTCTGTGGCGTCAGGTTCACCTCGCTGATGACGACCTGGCCGCAGACGGCGGCGGACAGCAGGCAGGCGGAGGTCAGAGTGCGGATCGGAGCTGGCAGCTTCATCGGTCGGGGGAGAGGAACGTCGTGGAACGGGGCGGGCCTGGGGAGCGGACCCGGCCCCGCGGAGACAGGGAAGCCGTCGAAGGATAGCACCAACCGCGAGCGGCCAGCCGGACCGGCATTTCCTCCACCGCGCCGCCGACCGGCCACACCGCGGTCAAGCTGCGCGCCCAGGAGCTCCGATAGACGGCCTGGCTAGGGGAGTTCCGGCCCGACGGACCGGCAGCCCGACGCCGCTGCGGTCGCATGACCACGTCTGACAACAAGGTCGACCGGATCGTCCGGGAGCTGATGGAACGGCCGCTGCCGCGGACCGAACGCATCCGGCTCCTGCGCGAACTGGTGCGCAGCGGTGACGAGGTGCCGGATGAGCTGTTGGAGGCGGCGCTCCGCAAGCTGATGGAACGCCTTACCGACTGAGGACACCCGGAGATGAAGACCGTCCTTCCTATCGCCCTGACCGCTGCGCTGGCCGGCATCGCCGTAGGGCAGCACCAGCAGTACAGCGACCAAGTCACGATCATCGACACGACGCTGACGCACGTGCGCGCCACGCCGGCTGCATTCCGCAACGTCTGGATCCGGTTCCCGGTCCAGTTCGTTTCGGTCGGCAGGGTCAGCAACCCGTTCTTCACGGAGTTCGTGCCGGCGCAGTTCGCGAACTTCTACGCCTGGGCCGACGAGCAGCCGATCTGGCGGCGTGAGGCCTACGACGACATGTTCGGGAACCTGTTCTTCTCCAAGGAGAACGCGCGCGTCCATGAGCTGTACGAGGTCAAGCTCTACACGCGGATGTGGCTGACCGGGATCGTGCGCAACACGTTCCAGGACCAGCCGTGGATCGAGATCGTCGACTTCTCGCTGCAGGGCGGTGCCGTCACGACGGCATCCCTCGCGCACCTCTACCAGGGGGAAAAGCTGATGGAGAAGCGCCGCTGGCACGAGGCGATCTCGGAGCTGTCGCTGGCCCCGACCGCCGGGGCGCCGGATGCGCTGCTCGCCGCGGTCAACAAGAACCTCGGCATCTGCTACCTGCGCATGGGTGAGGTCGGCGCGGCGCTGACGCATCTGAACTCGGCCGTCGCGCTGCAGGGGGACACGATCGACCACGAGACCCGGCAGCTCATCGCGGTCGCCACGCGCGACCCGCGCGCCGGCCTCGACCGTGTCACCGACACACTCGGGATCAAGGACTGGGAGCGCCCGATGTGGGAGGCGTTCGAAGACGCCGCGGTCCCGATGCCGAGCAAGTAGCCGGCGACTCGCGCAGCACGGTAAGGACATGGCCCGGAGCGACCTGAGGTCGCGCCGGGCTGCTGCATGTACGGCGCGCGCGTCTGCACCGCGAAGCGGGAGTCGGGGATGCGGGCCGGGTGACTGGGAGCCTGTTCCTCGATCCCGGCTGCGTTCGGCCGGCTGCGCTTCGACGCGACACGCGAACTTCAGGAACAGGCTCTAAGCTCTGCGGCCCCGAAAGTCCGGCCCGGCAACCGCATTGGGCCGGGTCCGCCGCCCGATGACCGCCCCCGCCGTTGCTGATCCCCGAGCCGCCGAGCCGGCGCTGCCGCAGCCGCGCGCGATGTACCGCTTCGCGCTGCTGCTGGTCGTGAGCGTCGTGCTGCTGATCGTGCTGGGCGGCATGGTCACCAGCACCGGGTCGGGGATGGCGTTCGCCGACTGGCCGCTCGCGAACGGCTCGTTCTGGCCGCCGGACATGGGGTTGGATGGGCTGTTCGAGCACGGCCATCGCGTGTTCGGCGCGCTGGTCGGGCTGCTGACGACGATTCTCGCGGTGTGGATCCTGCTGCGGGAGCCGCGCGTCTGGGTCCGCCACCTCGCGGTCTGGGCCTGGATCCTCGTCGTGGCGCAAGGGGTGATCGGCGGCGTCGGCGTGCTGAAGAATCTGCCGTGGGCGACGTCGATCACGCATGGGGTCCTGGCGCAGGTGTTCCTGTGCGTGACCGCGCTGCTGGCGTTCGCGGTCTCACCTGCCTGGCACCTGCGCGTGCGCGCCCCGGCCGGCATGGCCGCGATGGCGCGGCGGCTCGCTGGGGTGTCGCTGGTGCTGGTGTTCGCGCAGTTGTTGATCGGAGCGATGGCGCGTCACACGCGGCTCGCGGAGCTGGTCTGGACGCACGTCGGGCTGGCGTTCTTCGTCGCGATCGGCCTGCTGCTCGCCGGGCTCTACACGGCTGCGAAGTTCACCGCCGTGCCGGCGTTCCAGCGCCTGGGCCGGGTCGTCGTCGTGGTCATGTCCGTGCAGTTGCTGCTCGGGTTCGTGACGCTGATGGTCCGCCGCGTCAAGGATCCGTCCAACATCGAGCATCTCGGCCGCGCCGCCGTGACGACGCTGCACGTGGTCGTCGGCGCCGTGCTGTTCCTCTGCGTGGCGCTGCTGCTGTATCGCCTGGTGCGCAACGTCGAGCCGATGCCGATCGAAGGATCGGACGCGTGAGCTCGATCCCGATGGCGCCGAGCCACCGGCTGCTCGCGTACTTCGAGCTCGGCAAGCTGCGGCTGTCGGCGCTCGCGGTGTTCGCCGTGGCGGCCGGCATGCTGCTCGGCGCGCGCGAACCGGTGGCGCCGCTGCGCCTCGCCGCGGTGTCGTTCGGCACGCTGCTGGTGGCCGCGGCCGGCAACGCGTGGAACATGTGGCTCGAGCGGGAGCTGGATCTGCGGATGCAGCGCACGCGCGCACGGCCGCTGCCGAGCGGCCGGCTGCAGCCGCGCGAAGCGCTGCTGTTCGGCGCGGTCGCCGCCGCCGCCGGTCTCGTGCTGGTCGCCGCGGCGGCGAACTGGCTCGCCACGCTGCTGAGCCTGGTGATCCTGCTCAGCTACGTGTTCGTCTACACGCCGCTGAAGCGGCGCACGACGTTGAACACGATCGTCGGCGCGGTGCCGGGGGCCCTGCCGCCGGTCGTCGGCTATGCCGCCGCGGCCGGGACCGTGGATGCGCGCGCGTTGGTGCTGTTCCTGATCCTGTACTTCTGGCAGGTGCCGCATTTCCTGGCGATCGCGTGGCGGTATCGCGACGACTACCGTGCTGCCGACATGCGGATGTTGCCGGTCGAGGACCCGGGCGGGCGGCGCACGTCGACGCAGATGGTGGTGTGGTGCGCGGCGCTGGTCGTCGCATCGCTGCTCGTGTATCCGATGCGGATCTCGAACCAGCTCTACGTCGTCGCCGCGGCCGCGCTCGGCGTGGTGTTCTTCGTCGCGACGCTGCTCGCGGCCTGGACGCGGACGGATGCGGCGATGCGGCTGTGCTTCCACGTCTCGATCCTGTATCTGCCGCTGCTGTTCGCGGTCATGGTGCTCGACCGGGTCGAGGTATGAGCGCCGTCACGGCGCGTGGCGTCGGGTTCCGCTATGGCACGCGCGTTGCGCTCGAAGACGTGTCGTTCGCAGTCCCGCGTGGCACGGTGCACGCGTTCCTCGGCCCGAACGGATCGGGGAAGTCGACGCTGTTCAAGCTGCTGGCGACCGCGTATCCGCTGCCGCGCGGTGAGGTCACGCTGCTCGGGCTCGACCTGCAGCGGGACCGTGCGGCGCTGCGGCGGAGGATCGGCGTCGTGTTCCAGTCGCCGGCGCTCGATCGCAAGCTGACGGTCGCGCAGAACCTGTGGTACGGCGGGCGGATGTACGGGCTAGGCGGGGCGGCGCTGCGGGTGCGGATTGCGGAGTTGCTGGCGGCGACCGGGCTCGGTGATCGCGCGGGGGAGCGGGTGGAGCGGTTGTCCGGCGGGCTGAAGCGGCGCGCCGAGCTGGCCAAGGGACTGCTGCACGGACCGGAGCTGTTGCTGCTCGACGAGCCGAGCACCGGGCTCGATCCGGGAGCGCGCGCGGATCTGTGGCGGCTGCTGCGTGGGCTGGATGGGGTGACCGTGCTGTTCACGACGCACCTGATGGAGGAGGCGGAGCAGGCGGACGCGGTCACGATCCTGCACGAAGGGCGCGTCGTCGCGGCCGGGGCGCCGGCGGCGCTCCGCGCGTCGTTGTCCGGCGAGGTGCTCGAGGTCGAAACGACCGAGCCGGCGCTGCTCGCGGCAGCGATCGAGGCGCAGTTCGGGGTCGCCACGCGCGTCGCCGGCGGGACCGTGCGCGTGCAGGGGGGCGGGGTGCCGGATCTCGTGCCGCGGCTGATGGCGGAGCAGGGTGCGCGGATCGTGCAGTTGAACCTGCACCGGCCGTCGCTCGAGGACGTGTTCATGGAGAAGACCGGGCATCGCTTCTGGGGGGACGCGTGATGCTGGCCGCGACCGGGGCGCTCGCGCGGCGCGAGCTCGTGCGGTTCCTCAAGGACCGCGCGCGCGTGACCAGCTCACTCGGGCAGCCGATCCTGTTCTGGTTGCTGTTCGCGGGTGCGCTGCGTCAGGTGCGGCTCGGCGTGGCCGGGGCGGATTGGAGCGGGATCGGGTACGGGGAGTACTTCTTCGTCGGGACGCTCGCGATGATCGCGCTGTTCACGGCCGTGTTCGCGACGATCACTGTCATCGAGGACCGCAAGGAGGGGTTCCTGCAGGGTGTGCTCGTGAGCCCGGCGCCGCGGGCCGCGATCGCACTCGGCAAGGTCTTCGGTGGCACCGCGCTGGCGATGATCCACTGCGCCCTGTTCCTGGCGCTCGCGCCGCTGGCGGGGATCGGGCTGACATTCGCGAGCACGCTCGGCGCGGTCGGCGTGCTGCTGCTGCTCGCGTTCGCGCTGACGTCGCTCGGGTATGCGCTGGCGTGGGTCATGGACAGCACTGCCGGCTACCACGGGATCATGATGCTGGTGCTGATGCCGATGTGGCTGCTGTCCGGGGCGATGTTCCCCGTGCAGGGGGCGCATCCAGTCCTCGGCGCCGTCATGGCCGCGAACCCGCTGACGTATGGCGTCGCCGCGCTGCGGCGCGCGTTCTACAGCGGCGACGCGACCATCCTGCACGGGCTGCCGTCCGCCGGGCTCGCGCTGGGGATCACGGTCGCCTTCGCCGCCGTGGCGTTCCTGCTCGCCGTTCTCGTCACGCTGCGCCGGACCGTCCGCGATGCCACCTGAAGTCGTCTCGCTGCTGCCGCATCTGAATGCCACGCTGAACGCCTGCGCATTCGTGCTGATCGTCGCCGGCCTCATCGCGATCAAGCGCCGCCGCGAGCGCCTGCACATCAAGCTGATGCTCAGCGCCACCGCCGTCTCCGCTGCGTTCCTGGCCAGCTACCTCACCTACCATCTCTCCGCGCCGCCCGTGAAGTTCACCCACCAGGGCTGGCTGCGCGCCGTGTACTTCCCTCTGCTGATCAGCCACATCGTGCTCGCTGCCGTGCAGGTCCCGCTGATCCTGCTCACCATCTGGTCCGGCCTCAAAGACCGCCGCGCCCGCCACCGCCGCCTCGCGCGCATCACCGCGCCGATCTGGCTGTACGTCTCCGTCACGGGCGTGATCGTCTACCTGATGCTCTACCGCCTCTAGTCCGCCGCGTAGGTGTCTGACACCGGGTGTACCGGTACACCAGGTGTCAGACACCTACGCGGCGGCGTTCGCGCGCGCGGATTTCTTTCCCGGAGTGCGCTGCGCCGTTGCCATGATGCGCCGCGAGCCATGCTGCAGGCGCTTCACATCCGCGACCTCGCGTTGATCGAACAGGCCGAGCTGCGGCTCGGCCCCGGGCTGAACGTGGTCTCTGGCGAGACCGGCGGCGGCAAGTCGTTGATCGTCCGCGCGTTGGAGCTGCTGCGCGGCGAGAAGGCCCCCGCTGGCCTGGTGCGCCACGGCGCCGACGAGTTGCAGGTGGATGGCGAGTTCCGCCTGGAGCCAGGGGCGCGATCGGCCGCCGTGCGCGCGCGCGTCGAGGAGCTGGTGGGCGCCCCGCTGGACGAAGACCTGCTGCTCGTGACGCGCCACGTCGACACGCAGGGGCGCAGCCGCGTGCGGATCCAAGGTCGCCCGAGCACGCTGACGGCGCTGAAGGAGATCGGCGCGCATCTGCTCGAGATCCTCGGCCAGGGCGGCTCGACGGCGCTGATGCGGCCCGGGATCCAGGCGGAGACGCTCGATCACTTCGCCCGCTGCACGGAGCTGCGCCTGCGGTTCGCGGCGGCGCTCGGCGTGGCGCGCACGGCCGACGCGCGGCTGCAGCGCGCGAGCGGCGAGGAGCGGGCGCGCGCGCAACGACTCGACTTCCTGCGCTTCCAGCTCGCGGCGATGCAGGAGCTGCGCCTGGAACCGGGCGAAGTCGCGCGCCTCGACGCCGAGCACGCGCTGCTCGCCCACCAGGACCGGCTGCGCGGCTGGCTGTCTGAAGCCGCCGACGCCCTGCAGGACGCCGACGCGAACGCAACCGACCTGGTCGCGCGCGCCGCCCGCGCGATCGGCGCCGCGGCGCGGATCGACGCCGAGCTCGCGCCGGCCGCCGCCGCACTCGCCGAGATCGAAGCCCTGCTCGGCGACGCCGTCCGCGGGATCCAGTCCGGCCTGGCGCGGCTCGAGCTCGACCCCGCGCGCCTGGCCGAAGTCGAGGACCGGATCGCCGAGCTCCGGCGCGGGCTCGCGCGCTTCGGTCCGACCGAGGCGGAGTTCCTCGCCGCGCTCACCGCGTTGCGCACCGAGCTGTCCGAGCTCGAGGAGGGCGCCGGCAGTCCGGCCGCGCTCGAACGCGAGCTGCAGGCCGCACACCGCGAGCTCACGACCGCCGGCGAGCAGCTCCAGACCGCTCGCCGCAAGGCCGCGCCGCGCTTCGCCACCGCCGTCGAGCGCGAGCTCGCAGCCCTCGGGATGCCCGGCACGCGGCTGCGCGTCGCACTCGCGGACCCGGACCCGGCCACGCTGCTCACAGCCGCGACCGAATCCGGCCCGGCGCCGGTCGAGCTCGAGGTCCGCATCAACACCGGCGAACAGTTCCGCAGCCTCGCCGCGACCGCTTCCGGCGGCGAGCTCGCCCGGCTCGTGCTCGCGATCAAGAAGTGCCTCGCCGACCAGGACCGCGTCCCGTTCGTCGTGTTCGACGAGATCGACGCCGAGATCGGCGGCCGCCTCGGCCTGCAGGTCGGCCGCAAGCTCCGCGAAGTCGCGCAGCACCACCAGCTGCTGATCGTCACGCACCTGCCGCAGGTGGCCGTGTTCGCGAATGCGCACTTCCTCGTCGGCAAGCAGGTCCGCGGCGGTCGCACGCGCACGCAGGTGCAGCGGCTCGACGCCGCCGGCATCGAGCGCGAGCTCGCCGCGATGTCGACCGGTGATGGCGCCGACGCCGATGCGATCACGCAGGCCCGCCACCTGCTCGCGCGTGCACAGGATGCAACCGAGGCGTGAGCCTCCTGCGTAGACCGTCTCCGCACGCCCGGTTAGCTTGCGCCCGTCGATGCCCGCGCCGATTCCGACCCTGCTCGAACGCAAGGTGTTGCCGAAGCTCTGGGGCGGGCGGCACCTCGAATCCCTGCTCGGGATCCCGCTCCCGCGCGGCGAGGCGGTCGGCGAGACCTGGGAGGTCTACGACCGCCCCGACGGCGCGAGCCGCCTGCGTGGCACCGACACGACGTTGCACGAGCTGATGCAGCACGATCCGCAGGCCCTGCTCGGGCGCGGCATCGAGCCGACGCCGCAGGGGCGCTTCCCGCTGCTGATCAAGTTCCTCGATGCGGCGCAGGCGCTGTCGATCCAGGTCCATCCCGACGACGACGCCGCCGCGGCCGCCGGGGACTGGGGCAAGCACGAGGCCTGGATCGTGCTCGCTGCCGGACCGAACGCCCGCATCCTCTGCGGGCTGCGCGATGGCGTCACGCCGGAGCAGCTCGCCGCGGTCGCCGGCACGCCGGCCGTCGCCGACCTGCTGCGTGAGATCCGCCCGCGCGCCGGCGACGCGATCCCGGTGCCCGCCGGCACCGTGCACTCGATCGGCCCCGATGTCGTGCTCTACGAGATCCAACAGAACTCGGACGTCACGCTGCGCCTGTGGGACTGGGGTCGCCCGCGTGAGCTGCACACCGACGCGGCGCGCGCCGTGATCCGCGCGACGCCTGCCGGAGTGCCGGCGACGCCGCAGCCGACCGACGATGGCGGCACCTGGCTGCTGCGCGAGAAGCACTTCGCCGTGCGCCGTTACCAGATCGCCGGCCCGCGCACGCTCGAGACCGGCGGCACCTGCAAGATCCTGACGATGCTGCGCGGTCGTGGCGCGCTCGGCTGGCGCAGTCTCGGGGAGCATGCGCCGTTGCCGCTGCAGTCCGGCGACAGCGTGCTCGTCCCGGCCTGTGTCGAAACCGTGTTCCTGTCGCCGATCGGCAGCCTCGACCTGCTGTGGGCGGAGCCACGCCGGAGCTGAGCCATGGCTGCGCGCAAACCCTCCCGCCCCGGATCCGGCCGACCCCCACGCAAGCCCTCGCGCAAGCCACCGCGCAAGCCGGCCCGCCCCACCTCCGGCCGGCGCGGTCCGGAGCCGCGCGGCAAACCGGCTCGCACCCAGGCCCCGGGCCGTCGCCCGCCGCGCCGCCCGAAGTCCCGCCCCCCGATCCGCGTCGAGCCGCTGCCGGGCGCAGCCCCGCTCGAACCAGGAATCCGGCTGAACCGCTTCCTGGCCGCGAGCGGCGTCTGCAGCCGCCGCGCCGCCGATTCGTACATCACCGGCGGGCGCGTCGCCGTGAACGGCCGCGTCATCCGCGAGCTCGGCACTCGCATCGATCCCGAGCAGGACGAGGTGCGCTGCGACGGCGTGCGCGTGCGCCCCGAGAAGCCGGTCTACGTGCTGTTCAACAAGCCGAAGGACGTCGTCTGCACCAACGCGCGCTACGAGCAGCGCCGCCGCGTGGTCGACTTCATGCCGGAGGTGCGCGGGCGCATCTACACGATCGGCCGCCTCGACGCCGAGTCGGAGGGCCTGATCCTGCTGACCAACGATGGGGACTTCGCGCAGGCGATCGCGCATCCGAGCCACGAGGTGCCGAAGACCTATGCCGTGCTGATCCGCGGCCGGCTCACGCCCGAGCACCTGACCAAGGCGCGCGGCGGCGTCTGGCTCGCGGAAGGCCGCACCGGCGGCATGCAGCTCCGCATCGAACGCCAGGGCGGTGACCGCACGTTCCTGCACGTGACGTTGCGCGAAGGACGCAACCGCGAGATCCGGCGCGTGTTCGGCAAGCTCGGCTATCCGGTCACCGCACTGAAGCGGATCCGGATCGGCAAGCTGACGCTGCACGGCCTCGGCGTCGGCAAGTGGCGCTTCCTGACGCCGGATGAAGTCGAGTCGCTGCGCACGCTCGCGCAGACCGGAGAGTGACCCGCATGCAGCAAGACGTCCACGAGATCCAGTTCCAAAACGGTTTCCGCGCGCTGCTGCTCGAGCGCCGCGCGCTGCCGGTCGTCGCCTCGATGATCTGGTATCAGGTCGGCTCGCGCGACGAGCGCCCGGGCGAGACCGGGTTGTCGCACTTCCTCGAGCACATGATGTTCAAGGGGACCGATCGCTATGCGAAGGGGACGATCGATCTGACGACGGCGAAGCTCGGCGGCAACAACAACGCATTCACCGACAACGACGTCACGGCGTATTACTTCTCCCTCGCATCCGACCGCTGGGAGGCCGCGCTCGAGATCGAGGCGAACCGGATGCACCACTGCCTGCTCGATCCGGCCGAGTTCGAGGCGGAGAAGAGCGTCGTGCTCGAAGAGCTCGCGATGGGGGAGGACGACCCGTGGCGCCGCGTCTACCACGGCCTCGAGTCCCTGGCGTATCAGGTGCATCCGTACCACCACCCGGTCATCGGCTGGCGCGAGGACCTCGAGCGGGTCGGGGTCGATGGGATGCGCGCCTACTACCGGCGTCACTACGGACCGAACCGCGCGTTCCTGGTCGTCGTCGGCGACTTCGCGACCGATGCGACCGTGCGCAGGATCGAGGAGCTGTTCGGCCAGCTGCCGGCCAGCGCCGAGCCGCGCGCGCCGGTGTTGAGCGAGCCGCCGCAGCAGGGGGAACGCCGCGCGATGCTGCGCGCGCCGGGCGACGTGAGCCGGATCGCACTCGCGGTCAACACCTGCACGCTCGGCGAAGAGGACGACTTCGTGCTGGACGTGATCTCGGTCCTGCTCGGCTCCGGCAAGACGAGCCGGCTGTACCGGCGGCTCGTGCTCGACGAGGAGGTCGCGAGCAACCTGTCGGTCTACAACGAAGTGCGGCGCGAACCGGGGTTGTTCTGGATCAGCGCCGAGCTGGTCGGCGGCGCGCGGCCGGAGCGGGTCGAAGCGCTGATCCGCGAAGAGATCGCCAAGCTGATCCAGGGTCCGATCAAGCCGGCCGAGCTGGCCCGCGCGCGGATGCATCTGCGCTCCGGCTTTCTGTTCGAGTCGGAGACGGCGCTCGACACGGCGACGCGGCTGGGGCGCTTCGAGTCGCTCGGCAAGCAGGGCTGGCGTCTGCTGCAGAACGTGCTCGACCGCTACGCGCAGATCGGGCCGCAGCAGGTGCGTGGTGTCGCCGAGCGCTGGTTCCGCGAGGACGGCTGGAACGTCGTCTGGTCGGTGCCGCACGGGGCGAAGGCTGCGGCCGCGACGGCGGCGCGACCGCGCCCGCGCATGGCGAAGTCCAAGCGCAAGCCGGCAGGCAAGCGCCGCGCCGCGGCGCGGAGGTCGCGATGAATCTCCGCCCCGGGCTGCGCGTCGGCGAGCGTCGCGCGCGCAACGGTCTGAACCTCGTCGCGATCCAGAACGAAGGCTCCGGCACGTTCGCCGCCGGCGTCATGCTCGACGTCGACATGCGCGACGAAGACGCGCGCGACGCCGGGCTCGCCCATCTGGTCGGCGACACGCTCGACGAGGGGACGCAGCGCCGCTCCAACGTCGCGATGGCCGAGGCGGTGGAGGCGCTCGGCGCAGTCCTCGAAGGTGGCGCCAGTGGCGGCTCGGTCGTCTGCCCGGCGGAGTCGGCGCCGCGCGCGCTCGACCTGCTGGTCGAGATGGTGACGCAGCCGAAGTTCCCGCCGCGCGAAGTCGCGCGCGTCAAGAACGAGATCGCGACCGAGATCCGGGCCGACCTCGACGATCCGCGCACCGTCGCGAGCCTGCGCTTCCGCAAGGAGGTGTTCGGCAAGCATCCCAACGGCCGCCCGCCGCGTGGCACGCCGCAGTCGCTGGCCAAGATCACGCCCGCGCACCTGCGCCGGTTCCACAAGACGTGGTTCCGCGCCGACCGCGGCTGCTTCGCGGTCGCAGGTCCGGAGCCGGTCGACTCGGCGCTCGCGCGGATGGAGAAGCTCTCGCGGCGGTTCCCGTCGGGGACCAACGAGCACGTGGCGCTGCCGCGCGTGGCGATGCCGGAGGCGCGGCGCGACGTCCACGTGCCGATGCCACGCGAGCAGGTGCACGTCTACGTCGGACACCCCGGGATCCGGCGCACCGACCCGGACTTCTATGCGTTGCTGGTCATGGACCACGTGCTCGGCACGGGGCCCGGGTTCACGTCGCGGATCGCACGCAAGCTGCGCGACGAGATGGGGCTCTGCTACAGCGTGCACGCCTCGATCACGAGCTCGGCCGGGGAAGAGCCGGGGTGCTTCGCGGCCTACATCGGCACCTCGGCCGAGCACCGGCAGAAGGCGATCGATGGCTTCCTGCACGAGATCGAGCGGATCCGCAGCGAGCCACCGACCGAGCAGGAGCTGCACGACGTGCAGGAGTACCTCGTCGGCAGCGTCGTGTTCACCTACGAACGGAACGGCAACCTCGTGCGCTACGCCTCACGGTGCCTGCGGTTCGGCCTCGGGCTCGACTACATGCTGCGCTATCCGGAGCTGATTCGTGGCGTCACGCGCGACGACCTGCTGCGCGTCGCGCGCGCGCACCTGCATCCGGATCGGATCGTCGTTGTCAGCGCCGGGGCGTAGCGCGGGGCGGGGTGGTCGTCAGACCATCGCCAGCGGCGTCTCGCCCGCGGGCGGGGGATACGCCGCGTCCAGCTCGGCCAGGTCCTGCTCCGTCAGCGTCAGGTCGGCGGCCGCTGCGTTCTGGCGCACGCGGTCGGGATACGAGCTCTTGGGGATCGTCACCACGCCGTCGTCGCGCACGGTCCAGGCGAGTGCGATCTGCGCCGGCGTCGCGCCGTGCCGGGCGGCGACGCGGGCGAGCGCCGGCGCGTCGAGGCGTCCCTGCGCCAGCGGCGTGTACGCCATCAGGTGGATCCGCTGTTCGCGGCAACGCGGCAGCAGGGACCACTCGATGCCGCGGTGCAGCAGGTTGTAGTAGACCTGGTCGCACAGGATCCGCTCGCCGTGCGGCAGCGCGAGCGCGGCAGCGAGCGAATGGGTGTCGAAGTTGGACAGCCCGTAGGCGCGGATCTTGCCTGCACGCTGCAGCTCGTCGAATGCCGCCAACGTGTCGCCCAGCGGATGCTCGCCCTGCCAGTGCAGCAGGTACAGGTCGATCCAGTCGGTGCGCAGCCGCCGCAGGCTCTGTTCGGCGGCGCGGATCGTGCCGCGGCGCGAGGCGTTCTGCGGCAGGAGCTTGCTGACGACGAACACCTGCTCGCGCCGCCCCTCGATCGCTTCGCCGGTCACGCGCTCGGCGCCCCCGTCGGCGTACATCTCGGCCGTGTCGATCAGCGTCATCCCGAGGTCGAGCCCCAGGCGCAGCGCGTGGACCTCGGTCGCGCGCAGCGCCGGATCCTGCCCCATCGTCCAGGTGCCCTGGCCGATGACCGGGAGCTCCCGGCCGTCTCGGAGAGTGGTGGTTCGCACAGGGCTCGTCCAGGGAAGACTGCGGCAGTCGGTGACCGCGCCGCGCGCCGATGCTAACCGCATCCTCCGACCGGGCCTGTCCGACCGGCACTGCTGATCAGGAATGCGATGAAGCGCCATCTGCTGCTGCTCGCGCGCGGCTGTGAGATCCTGCTCTGCGATCGCACCGCTGTGGTGGAGCCATGGCACGACTGGAGTGAGGAGGAGCGTGAGCGATTGCTGGTCGTCGCGCCCGGCCAATTGCGGATCGGAACCCTCCGCGACGGCGTGGTGCACGTGACGGTCGTGCTGTCGCGGCGACCGCCGGACGACGAGCTCGAGGACTGGGACCAGGTCAACGACTGCGGACTCGAGCTCGGCAGCGGCCACCTGCTGGTCGGCGATGCGGCGTTCGAGCTGGCGCCGGGGAGCTACGCCGCACGCATCGCCTGCCGGGGACTCGCGACCGCGGATGCGGAGCGCGAGCGCGGGGCGGAGCGCTACCTGATCCAGATCTGGCCGGAGCCGGTGCGCGCCGGGACGGTGTACGTGCGGCGGCAGTGGGTTTAGGAGGAGTCCCCCTGCACCGTGCGCGGCAGCGCCCCGCTCACGCCGCGATCGCGGGCGTCTCCTTCGGATTGCGCCGGATCGCGTAGCCGAAGATGTAGTTGACGATCGGCAGGCCGAGCACGAGCCCCCACACCCCGAACAGCTTGCCGCCGATCGTCAGCACGATCAGCACGAGCACCGGGTTCATGTGCAGGTGGTGCCCGAAGATCCGCGGATTCAGGATGTACGCCTCGACGAAGTGGATCAGCAGGATCAACCCGATCGCGATCAGCATCAGCTGCAAGCCGCCGATCTGGACCGCGACGATGCAGATCGGCGTCGAGCTGAGGAACACGCCGGCGACCGGGATGAAGCTGCAGAAGAACACGATCGTGGCCAGGAACACGATGTTCGGCAGTCCCATCGCCCACAGCCCGATCGAGGTCAGCGCGGTGTTGAGCAGCGCGATGAACAGCTGCGCCTCCAGCGCGCGGCCGAGCACGGTGCTGAACCCGACCACGTTGTCGGCCACCTCGTGGTAGATGAACCCGACCTTCGTGTGCGCGAGCCCGCGCACGGCGCGCGACAGCTTCGGCAGGTCGAGCACGATCAGGAACGAGAACAGCAGCGACAGCAGGAACGCCGAGCCGATCCCGAGCAGCGTGCCGCCGATGCTCTTGAGGGCTTCGATCGTGTGCTGCATCGCCGCCTTGCCGTCCCCTTCCGAGCCGAGCCCGAGCAGGTCGGCGACCACGGCCTCGGTGCGGAAGTCCGCCGGCAGCTGGATGCGCAGGTTCGTCTGCAGCCAGGGGATCAGCGAGCTGTCGATGTCGTGGAAGTACTTCTTGTAGTCGACCGCGATCGTGCGGGCCTGCGCCTCGAGCTGCGGGACGACGAAGAACCCGATCGCGATCAGCGACGCGAGCAGGATCACGAACACGATCACGACGCGTGCGGCACGGTTGGGGATCCGATGCTCGATCCCGCGGACGCCGTGCGCCTGGATGTAGGCGAACACGAACGTCAGGAACACGAGCAGGAAGAACGACCGCAGCAGGTAGATGACGCCGAAGAACGCGCCCCAGACGAACAGCCGCGTGCCGAGGCTGAAGATCCGGTCCCACGGGGGCGGCAGCTGCGAGGAGGTTTTCTCCGGTGCGTTCATGGCGCGGAGCGGGATCTTCTAGCCGGGCACGCGCCGCAGACAACCTTGCTCGCCCGCGTGTCTCCGATCTTCGGACGCCGCGCGCGCGGCGCCGCGAGTGCAGCGCCGCGCAGCGGGCAGGCGGTTCAGCGCTTCTCCTGGCGCTTCTCGCGGATGTGTTTGCGCGCGTCGTGGCGCTCCTTGGGGCCGACCTTGCCGTCGTCGTTGCGGTCAGCGCGTTCCTGCCGCCGTTCCGCAGCCTCCGGGTGCTTCTCCCGGAACTCTTCGCGGCGATCGCGGCGGGCGTCACGGCGCTCGTGTGCATCGTGGCGCGCGCGGTGCAGCTCACCCGGGCCGACCTTGCCGTCGTCGTTGGTGTCGACGCGGTCCTTGATCCGCTCGGCGGCGTCGGGGTGCTTCTCGGCGAACTGCTGCCAGCGCTCACGGCGCTCGGCGCGGAACTGCTGCATCCGCTCGTGCGCCTGCTGGCGCTCTTCGGCGTCTACGGTGCCGTCGCCGTTGCGGTCGACCTGCGCGCGCAGGCGCGCGGCGGCCTCGGGGTGCTCTTCGACGAAGTGCTCCCAGTCCTGCTGCCAGTGCTCGCGGCGCCACTGCGTCAACGCGGCGTGCGCGGCGCGCCGCTCGGCGGTGTCGATCGTGCCGTCGCCATTGGTGTCCGCCTTGGCGCGGATGCGGGCCGCGATCTCCGGGTTGCGCTGCGCGAACGACTGCCACTCGGCGGTCCAGCCGTCACGGACTTCCTGGCGGATCTCCTGACGTGCCTGCGCGCGTTCGCGTGGCCCGACCTTGCCGTCGTCATTGCGGTCGGCGCGGTCCTTCAGCTTCTCCGCGGCGTCCGGATTGCGTTGCTCGAAGCGCTCCCAGCGCTCGGCGCGGCGTTCGCGCGGGCCCACCTTGCCATCGCCATTGCGATCGGCCTGTTCGGTGCGTGGACGCGGCTGTGGCCGGGTCCCCTCCTCCTGTGCGCCGCTCTGTGGCGCAACGCAGCACAGTGCGAGCAGTGCTGCGACCAGTTCGTGTTGCATGCTTCCCTTCTTGGGTTCCCCCTGTTCCAGTTCTCGACGTTGATCGAATGCGCAGCGTGCAGTTCTTGAGCGGTCACGCGGGATCCTGCCCCATGTTGCAACGCTGGGACCGGAGCGGGCGTCCGTGAAGCTGCTCGTGCTGCTGGTCGTCGGACTGCGCCGGCGCGATCTCGCCGACGCGCCGGTGCTGGCGGGACTTGGGCAGCACGGCTTCGTCGCGCCATTGCGGACGGTGTTTCCGGCCGTCACCTGCACCGTGCAGGCGAGTTTCCTGACCGGGCTCGACGCGCGCGGCCACGGGATCGTCGGCAACGGCTGGTACTTCCGCGACCTCGCGCAGGTGATGTTCTGGCGCCAGAGCAACCAGCTCGTCGGCGGCGAGAAGGTCTACCAGGCCGCCGCACGGAGCGACCCGCGGTTCACCTGCGCCAAGCTGTTCTGGTGGTTCAACATGTATGCGCCGGTCGCCTACAGCGTGACCCCGCGCCCCGAGTACCACGCCGACGGCCTCAAGCTGCCCGGCCTCTATTCCGAGCCGCCCGGTCTGCAAGCGCGCCTGCAGCGTGACCTCGGTCCGTTTCCGCTGTTCGACTTCTGGGGCCCGCGCGCCGGCATCGCGTCGACCCGTTGGATCACCGACGCCGCCCTCGACGTCATCGCGCGCGAAGACCCCACGCTCGCGCTCGTCTACCTGCCGCACCTCGACTACGACCACCAGCGCTACGGGCCCGACGATCCGCGCTCGCGCGCCGCCGTGCGCGCCGTCGACGCCGAGTGCGCGCGCCTGATCGCCGTCGCGCGCGCGGCCAATGCGCACGTCATCGTCCTCTCCGAGTACGGCATCGAGCCGGTCACGCACGCCATCCCCATCAACCGCCTGCTCCGCGAAGCCGGCCTGCTGCGCGTCCAGCACACCAGCCACGGCGAGCTGCTCGACGCCGGCGCTTCCCGCGCCTTCGCCGTCGCCGACCACCAGATCGCGCACGTCTACATCCCCTCCCCTGCCGACCTCGAGCCGACGCGCCGCCTGCTCACCACCATCCCGGGCATCGATCAGGTCCTCGACCGCTCCGCCCAACACGCGCTCGCGATCGACCACCCGCGCTCCGGCGAGCTCGTCTGCATCGCCGACCGCGGCGCTTGGTTCGCGTACCCCTATTGGCTCGAAGAGCGCCACCGCCCCGACTTCGCGCCCACGGTCGACATCCATCGCAAGCCGGGCTACGACCCGTGCGAGCTCTTCCTCGACCCCACCCTCCGCTTCCCCCGCCTGCACGTCGCGCGCCGCCTGCTGCAGAAGAAGCTCGGCTTCCGCTACCTGATGGACGTCATCCCCACCGATCCCTCCCTCGTCCGCGGCTCCCACGGCCGCCTCACGACCGACCCGGACCTCGGCCCCGTCTTCCTCTGCTCCTCCCGCGCGGCTGCGAGCGACGTCGTCGACGCGCTGTCGGTGAAGGAGCGCATGCTCGCGCTGCTCGCGTAGCCCGCGGCGTAGGTGTCTGACACCCGGTGTACCGGTACAGCGCGCGCCAGAGTTTCCGCGCTCGCACAGCTCCGTCTGAGCGCTATCCCGATCCCGATCCCGATCCCGATCCCGATTCCGTTCCCGGGCCCGATCGCCCGAACCCGAACCCGAACCCTATCCCGCACGTGGGGATCGGGTTCGGGATGGGGATCGGGATCGGACGTCTCGCCTAGTACTCCATGTCGTCCATGTCGCCCATATCCCCCCCGCCGCCGCCGCCCCTCTTCTTCTTCTCCGGCGCGACCGACACGAGGGCTTCCGTCGTCAGCAGCAGCGTGGCCACCGACGCGGCGTTCTGCAGCGCGGAGCAGACGACCTTGGTCGGGTCGATGACGCCCGCCTTGCTCAGGTCCTCGTAGACCTCCGTCGCGGCGTTGTAGCCATACGACGCGCTCTTGTTGGCGAGGATGTTCTGCACCACGATCGAGCCGTCGACGCCGGCGTTGCGCACGATCTGCCGCAGCGGGGCCTCGAGGGAGCGCTTGACGATGTCGGCGCCGATGCGCTCGTCACCTTCGAGCTTCAGCGCTTCGAGTGCGGGCTGCGCGCGCAGCAGCGCGACGCCGCCGCCC